>JBARBG010000001.1:0-34835 GCA_049792815.1 Steroidobacteraceae bacterium
CTTCAGGTACTGCGCGGCGTTCTGCACGATGGGCGCCAGCAGCGGATCGGCCGGCGCGTCACGCCGCCCCGTGGCCCGCACCAGCGCCAGGCGCATGCCATCGGCCACCACGGTGGCCGCCGAGGCGCCGCGCACGGTGACGGTGTACACCTGTACCGGACGCAGGGCCCAGGCCGGGGCCACGCCCAGCAGGCATAGGAGCGTGAGCGGGCCAAACGATCTATGCGGTCGGTTCATGGCGCTATTGTACAATCTCTGCGGTGTTGACCCCGCCCATGCCTGCCCAACCCCCGCCGGCGCCCTTTGTCGCCACATTTCAGGTGGCCTGGCATGGCATCACGGCCGGTGACTCCACTGTGACGCTGGCGGCGGGGACGCCCGGCACCTTCACCTATAGTTCGAACATCAAGGCGCATGGCATTTTTCGCCTGGTGTTTCCGGACGCACTGCTTCAAAGCAGCACCTTCACGCTGTCCGATGGCCATGTGGTACCGCTGCATTACCAGGAGAGCGGCCTGGCGCCTGATCACCGTGATGAAGTCGACCTCACCTTCGATCAGGGCAGCGGCCGCGTTCACGGCACCGCGGAGAAACATGCGGTGGATCAGCCCCTGGACCCGGGCATCCAGGACCCCATGTCGGTGCAGATCGAGCTCATGCGCCAACTGCAGAACGGTCTGGTGCCCACGCAGTTCAAGCTCTTCGACAAGGACCAGGCCAAGGAATACTTCTATACCCGCGAGCGCAGCGAGGTGCTGAACACGCCGCTGGGGGCGGTGGACACCGTGGTCTATCGCAGCGACCGGCCCGGATCCGATCGGGTCACGCGCCTGTGGCTGGCGCCGAAGATGAATTACCTGCCGCTGCAGGCCGCGCGCAGCCGCAAAGGCAGCGTGGACCTGTCGATGCGCATCGCCAGTGTGAGCTACCCGGGAAAACCATGAAATGAAAGGAAAGTGATGGAAGTGGTCAGTCTAGCGGAGGTCACTGCGCGCTCCCCGGTGTACACCGGAATTCTCCCGTGCCAAAAGATCGTCGAAATGATCGCCAACGGCAGCATCATCTCGACTGGAATTCTGTCCGAGATTTCCCAGGACCAGATTCAGCCGGCGAGCATCGACCTGCGACTCGGTGATGTCGCGTATCCGATAGACGCAAGCTTCCTGCCTGGCCAGAACACATCGGTACTGGAAAAAATGCGCGAGCTCGATGGCGATTTTGAGAGCTTCGGCATGGACCTTCGCCAGGGCGCCGTGCTGGAACGTGGGCGTCTTTACGTCGTTCCCCTTCAGGAATCCGTGCGGCTGCGCAGCGATGTGGCTGCGTTCGCGAATCCCAAGAGTTCGACCGGCCGCCTGGATATTCTTACCAGGCTGATCGCCGACCGCAGCACCCATTTCGATGAGCTTGAGGAAGGTTATGAGGGGCAACTCTATCTGGAGATTGCTCCGCGTACCTTCAGTGTCATTGTCCGTACCGGAACCAAGCTGAATCAGCTCAGGTTTCAACGTACGCGCGGCGAGGAACCGAAGGCCATAACCAGCGCCGACTGGCGGCAATTGCTGAGCGAACGTCAGATCACCGACCGCTCGGATGCGGGCGACAAGACCGGATTCCTGCCGTTTTCAATTGATCTCAAGGGCGCCGGCAAGGACGGCGGGCTCGTCGGTTGGCGCGCCCGCAAGCACACGCGGCGCATCGATCTGGATAGGCGGGACTACGACCCCCTGGATTTCTGGGAGCCGATTCGCTCTCACCGCAGTGGGTCTCTCATTCTCGATCCAGACGAGTTCTATATTTTGATGACCAAGGAAGCCATTGCCGTACCACCGGATTTTGCCGCGGAAATGCTTCCCTACGACACGCGGGCGGGGGAATTCCGAGTTCATTACGCGGGTTTCTTTGATCCCGGGTTTGGCTGGGACGCCGCCTCCAAGGGTGTGGGTCGCAGCCGCGGAGTGCTGGAGGTCCGCTCACATGAGGTCCCCTTTGTCCTGGAGGACGGACAGCGTGTCGGATGGTTGAAATATGAGCGCATGGCCGAGCGCCCGCACGCACTCTACGGCAGGGAAATCGCGTCAAGCTATCAGGGTCAGGAACTGAAGCTTGCGAAGCAATTCAGGGCGCCGACTTTCTAAGACGGTTCGACGACGATATTCGGAAACACCATGCTGCGGTCACGCGCGCGCCGCGCCAGAGCCGCGCCGGTACGCCGCGCCATCTCGAAATACAGCTGCGCGCGGCGCGAATCCGGTTCGGCAACCACCGTGGGCCGGCCGCCATCGGCGTCCTCGCGGATGCGCGCATCCAGCGGCAGTTCGCCCAGCAGCCGCACGCCGGCCTGCGCGGCCATGCGCGCACCGCCGCCGGAGCCGAAGATATGCTCGGTATGACCACAGTTGCTGCAGACATAAACGCTCATGTTCTCGACAATGCCGAGTACCGGAACCGCGACCTTCTCGAACATCGCCAGCCCCTTGCGGGCATCGGCCAGGGCAATGTCCTGGGGGGTTGTCACGATGACAGCGCCCGCTACCGGCACACGCTGCGCCAGGGTCAGCTGGATATCCCCGGTCCCCGGCGGCATGTCCACCACCAGGTAGTCCAGTTCGCCCCACTGCGTATCGGCGAGCAATTGCGTGAGCGCCTGCGTCACCATCGGGCCGCGCCATACCATGGGCTGCTGCGGATCGATGAGGAAGCCGATGGACATTGCCACGACGCCGTGGGCCGCCAGCGGGGTGATGTGCTTGCCGTCCGGCGCGCTCGGGCGCTGTCCGCTCAGGCCCAGCATCAAAGGCTGGCTGGGGCCGTAAATATCGGCATCCAGCACGCCGACCCTGGCCCCCTGGGCCGCCCACGCCAGGGCCAGATTCGCGGCCACCGTGGATTTGCCGACCCCGCCCTTGCCGGAGGCGACCGCGACAATGTTCTTGACGCCGGGCAGCGGCTTCAATGGCCGCTGTACGGCGTGCGCATGGATCTGCGCGGTGAGCTCGATGTCAATCGACAGTCCGCCCGCCACCGGCTCAACGCAGGCCCGCAGGGCCTCGGCCAGTGCATCCGCGTAGCCCCCTACGGGAAATCCGAAGCGCAATCGGACCTTTACGCGGCCTTCGCGCAGCACCATCTCATCAATCGCCTGAGCCGCTCCCAGGGTCTCGCCCAGGAACGGGTCGGCATAATTCTCAAGGGCCGTGCGTATCAGATCGAGGCGCGGATCGTTCATAACACCATCATGTCTGCAAATGGCGCCGGATTGTAATCGCATGCGTGGCTTTGACGCAGCAGCCGCGGTTCGGTGTGGCATAATCAATCGGTTACCGACGGGCGTCGGACCGCACCGTTGGCCAATCCTTGGTAGATCGAGAGACGGGTTAGCTGTCGGCTGAATGAGCTTCTTCACGAATTTACGCGCCGACAGACTGGTATCTGAAATCCGGTCCGGCACCGGCCCCAATGATCCGGCAGTCCACAAGGCCGCAGCCAGGCTGAAGGACTTAGGACCCGGTGCGATAGATGCTGTCCTGGGCGCATTGCCCGAAGCGGACAAGAACACCACGGTGGTGATGGTCGATGTGCTCTCGGCGCTGATCAGCGCCAAGACTTTTCCGCGTTTTCTGCAAGGCCTCGTCGAGGGCAGCCCGCGGGTCATCGCCGGCATCTCCTGGGCCCTGACCACTTCGCGCAACTTCCCGCCGAATCTGCTGCTCGAGGCATTGGCCCTGCCCGGCATTTCCAAGTCGGCGGTGCTGGAGATTGTTGCAGCGCAAAAGGCGCGTTACAACGTGCGCGATCTGCTGGCCGTGGCCTATCAGCAGGAACCGAACGAGAAGGCGGCGCTGTTCCGCGTCATAGGTGAAATTTCCGATGCCAACTCGGTCCCGGAGCTGATCGGCCGCCTGCATGGCAAGGATGCGATTGCCCGCGTCCACATCATCAACATCCTGTCGCGCTTCAACCTGCCCGAGGTGCAGACCGCATTGATGGCGCAGTTGAAGGATCCGCACAAACTCATCCGTGGCGCGTCGCTGGGCGCCTTGCAGAAGATGGACAACCTGGTCGATGTGCAGCGCCTGTGCGCGCTGCTGCGCGATCCGGAGATCGATGTCCAGAACAAGGCGGTGGACGTGGTCATCAAGGCCAACCATCCCGACACGGTGCGCTTCCTGATCGATGTGCTGAAGGATGAAAACGAGTACGCGCGGCGCTCGGCGGTCGAAGTCCTCAACGAAGTGGGCAACGCCGGCAGCGTAAAATACCTGCTGCAGGCACTGAAGGACAGCGACTGGTGGGTGCGCAGCCGGGCCGCCGATGCGCTGGGCAAGATCGGCGGTCCGAAGGTCATCGACGCGGTGCTGACGCTGGTTCAGGACAAGGACGAGGACATCCGGCGCGCCGCCATCGAGATCCTGAATCAGACCAAGGACGAGCGGGCCGTGGATCACCTGATCGCGGCCACGCGTGACAATGACTGGTGGGTCAGTGAGCGCGCCATCGATGCGCTGGCGGAGATCGGCAGCAAGCGGGCGATGCCCCGGCTGCTGGAGATGCTCAAGACCGGCAACGCGCAGGCGCTGCCGGTGGTGGTGCGCGCCCTGGGCAAGCTCGGCGAGGCCCAGCAGATCGATGCCATTCTGCCGCTGCTGTCGCGACCGGAACGCGAAATCCGTATCGAGGCCATCCAGGCGCTGGCGAAGCTTGCCGATGACCGGCAGGCCGAGCAGGTGCGGGCCGGCCTTCAGACCCAGGTCAGCTCGGATGATCAAACCGTGGCGCGCCTGGCCACCGCGGCCCTGGCCGAAATGGACGTGCGCACCGGCAGCAGCCCCGTGGCGGCGCCCGGAACCCTGACTTCGGTCGCGGCCCAGGTGGCGCGCGCCGCCGCGAGCACTCCGCCCCGGCCGCCCGCATCCTCCGGTCCCGCGTCCGTCGCGAGTCCCTCCGGCACCACGGTGTTGCCCGAAGCGGCGCTGGAGAAGGTGCGCAAGCAGGCCGAGCCGGCGCGCCTTGATATCACGACGCTCAAGACCGGCGACATCATCGAGGGGCGCTACAAGTACATCGATCGCATCGGCAAGGGCGCCTTCGGCACCGTGCTCCTGATGGAGGACACCGTCGTCGATGAACGCCTCATTCTGAAGTTCCTGAACCCCAATGTCGCCGAAGATGAAGAGGTGATGAAGCGTTTCGTGCACGAGCTGCGCTACTCGCGCAAAATCACGCACAAGAACGTCATCCGCATCTACGACTTCCTGTATATCCAGGGTCTGTATGCGATCTCCATGGAATACTTCCCCTCCCACACGCTGGGCGGCGAGATCGTCAACGAGAAGCCCATGGATCTGCGGCGCGCCCTGCAGTTCGGCTGCGACATCGCCACCGGCATGACGGTCGCCCACCAGGTAGGCATCGTCCACCGCGATCTGAAGCCCGCCAACGTTCTGATCAACCAGGATGGACTGCTGAAGATCGTGGACTTCGGCGTGGCGGCCGCACACCGCGAGGGTGACACCCAGCTGACCAAGACCGGGTATGTCATCGGGTCGCCCAAGTACATGGCCCCGGAACAGATCCTGGGCAAGAAGGTCGACGAGCGCGCCGACATCTATGCCGAGGGCGTGATCCTGTACGAAATGCTCACCGGAGTGCCGCCCTATGCGCGCGGTGACCACATGTCGGTAATGTATCAGCACGTCCAGGGCCGGGCCCGCCCACCCGCGGAGATCAACACCGCCTTACCTGCGGGCCTGAGTGATGCCGTCATGAAGGCCATGGCCGTCGACAAGAACAAGCGCTTCCAGTCCATGGACGAGCTGCGCAGCGCGCTGCAATCCTTTATGTAGGATTTACCCCCTTTTTCGTGCGTTAGGTCAAAATTCCTGGCGCAAGCCATTGATTATGTGACCCAGACTTGGCAAAACCCTAGGGGGGCCGCTTCGGCCTCAGGTTGGGTCGCGAGGGGTAGGCTGTGGCGCGCATCGACGCGTTCCTGAAACTTGGCATGCAGCAGGGCTGTTCGGACGTGCACCTGGCGGTGGGCGTCCCGCCCATGCTGCGCATGCATGGCGATCTGCTGCCCATCAAGTTCCGCGACCTGCGGGCGGTGGAGCTGGAAGGCTATGTGACCGAGATCCTCACGCGCACCCAGGCCGAGCACTTCGCCACCGGCAGCGATCTGGATTTCTCCTACGTGTCCGCCGACGGTGGCCGCTTTCGCGTCAACATCTACCGCAAGGACACCGGGGTCGGCGCCACCTTCCGGGCCATCCCCACCGAACTGCCTTCACTTGAGAAGCTGGCACTGCCGCCCATCGTGACCAAGCTGTGCGACTACCACCAGGGCATGATCCTGGTGACCGGTTCGACTGGCACCGGCAAGTCAACGACGCTGGCGGCGATGATCGATCACCTCAATCACACCCGCAAATTGAACATCATCAGCCTGGAGGACCCCATCGAGTTCGTTCATCGCAGCAAGAACAGCCAGGTCATCCAGCGCGAGCTGCACACCCATATTCCGAGTTTCGCCGAGGGTGTGCGCGCGGCGATGCGCGAGGACCCGGATGTGATCCTGGTGGGTGAGATGCGTGATGCCGAGACCATCCGCATGGCGATGACGGCCGCTGAGACCGGACACCTGGTGCTGGGCACCCTGCACACCACCGGCGCGGTGAAGACCATCGACCGCGTGGTCGATGCGCTGCCGGTGGAGGAGCGCGAACAGACCAAGAGCTTCCTGTCGCAGAGCCTGCTGGCCGTCGTGACCCAGATTCTGTGCAAGACCACGGACGGTCATGGCCGCCGGGCCATATGCGAAATCATGGTCATGACCAAGGCCATCGCCAAGCTGATCCAGACCGACCAAAGCCACCAGATTCTCACCCAGCTGCAGATGGGACGTGACGTCGGCATGCAGGTGCTCGATCAGGCGCTGCTGACCGCCATCACTGCCCGCGAAATCGATCCTGATGACGCGTACAGCTACGCCGCCAACAAGAGCCTGTTCCAGAAGTTCGTGACCGATACCAGCGTGCTGCCCAAGGCGACGTTCACCCCCACCGCGACCTTGCCGGCGGAGTAGACGCCATGCCGGCCATCGACAGTTACCTGAACGAAGTCCTGGAAAAGCGCGGATCGGACCTGCACTTCATCGCCGGTGATCCGCCGCGCATCCGCCTGTATGGCGATCTGATGCCACTGCGCGCCGAAATACTCGAACCGAACGCGGTGCGCGAAGCGCTGTACGAGATCATGCCCAAGACCGCCGTCGACCGCTTCGAGACCAAGGAAGGCGCCGACTTCGCCTACACCATGGGTGACCGCGGACGCTTCCGCGTCAACGTGCTGCGGCATCTGAACGGCATGGGCGCGGTGTTCCGCGCCATCCCGTCCAAGGCGCTGAGCATGGATGAACTGAAGCTGCCGGAGGCCGTGCGCCAGATGTGCCGCTACACCCAGGGCCTGATCCTGGTGACGGGCAAGACCGGCTCGGGCAAGTCGACCACGCTTGCGGCGCTGATCGATGACATCAATAACCGCGTGCAGGGTCATATCCTGACCATCGAGGATCCGATCGAGTTCGTGCATCAGCGCAAGAGCTGCCTGATCAGCCAGCGTGAAGTGGGCCACCATGCGTCGACTTTCTCCTCTGCCCTGCATTCGGCCCTGCGCGAGGATCCTGATGTGATCCTGGTGGGCGAGTTGCGCGACCTGGAGACCATGAGCATCGCGGTGACCGCCGCCGAAATGGGCATCCTGGTGATGGGCACCCTGCACACCAACGGCGCCGCACAGACCGTGGATCGCATGATCAACGTGTTCCCCTCCGACAAGCAGTCGCATGTGCGCACCATGCTGTCGACGTCACTGCGCGGCGTGGTCTCGCAACAGCTGCTGCAGCGGGCCGACAAGCAGGGCCGCGTGGCGGCGCTTGAGATCCTGGTCAACACCCCGGCCACTTCGAACCTCATCCGCCAGGGCAAGCTCGATCAGCTGGAGAACAGCATGCAGTCCGGCGCGCAGTTCGGCATGCGCACCATGGACACCGCCATCCAGCTGCTGCTGGATCAGCGCTCGATCACCGGCAAGGAAGCCTTCAAGAAGGGCATCAACAAGGCGAAGTTCGAGCCGGTCAGGGACCAGGGCTGAGGGGTCGGCGCCCCAGATCAAGGTTGCGCACGAACCGGCACAGCGTCTGAAAGCCCATCTGCGCATCTTCCACCGTGATGCTTTCGGCGGGGTTGTGGCTGATGCCGGCGCCACAGCGCACGAATATCATCCCCGTATCGGTTACCTCCGCCATGGCCATGGCGTCGTGACCGGCGCCGCTGGGCAGGCGCTGCGGCGCAACGCCCTGGGCGGCGATGGCCGCATCGATCTGCTGCATCAGCCACGGCGCGCACGGCGCCGCAGCGGAGTCGTGCAGCAGCTCGATGCTACTGTGTATGCCGCGACGCACGCTCACCTCGGCCACGGCGGCGCGCAGGTCCTCGACCGCCTTGCGGCGCCGTGAATCCTCCGGAGCACGCACGTCAATGGTGAAGCGGCACTCTCCGGGAATGACGTTCACGGCGCCGGGACTGGCCTCGATGCGCCCCACGGTGCCCACCAGGTGCTCTTCGCGGGCACAGCGCTGCTCCACTGCGAGGATCACCTCAGCAGCGGCGGCCAGCGCGTCCTGGCGCGCCGCCATGGGCACGGTGCCGGCATGGCCCGCCACCCCCTGCATGCGCACCTGCAGCCGTGTGGCGCCGTTGATCGAGGTGACGCAGCCCACCGGCAGCCCGGCGCGCTCCAGCACCGGCCCCTGCTCGATGTGCAGTTCCACGTAGGCCAGCAGCTCCTCGCGGCGCCGGGCGGCGGAGGCCACCCGGTCCGGATCCAGCCCGAAATTGCGCAGGGCGGCCGCCACGGTAATGCCGTCGCGATCCGTCGCCTGCAGCACCTTGGGATCCAAAGTCCCGGCAATGGCGCGGCTGCCGAGCAGGGTCGAACCGAAGCGCACCCCTTCCTCATCGCCGAACCCCACCACCTCCAGCGCGAACGGCAGCAGGCCGGCGCCGATGTGGTGGGCGCACTCGATGGCGGTCACGACACCCAGCATCCCGTCGTAGCGGCCGGCGTCGCGCACGGTATCAAGGTGTGAACCGAGCATCAGGGCCGGCAGCCCGCGAGCCTTGCCCTCCACACGTCCGATGATGTTGCCCATGGCATCCACGCGCGCCCGCAGGCCGGCTTCGCCCATCCAGCCGGCGACCAGCTCATTGGCGCGCCGGTGCTCGGCGGACAGGAACACACGCGTCAGGCGTGGCGGATCACAGGTCAGCGCCGCCAGCGCCTCCAGGCGCTGCATGATCCGGGCTGCGGCCTGTGGTGCGTTCATGCGGGTGGGTGGTGTTCGATCCAGTGGCGCGCGATGTCGATGCGGCGGCAGAACCAGACATCGCGCTGGGCCCGCATGTGTGCGAACAGCCGCCGCAGGGCGACGCTGCGTCCCGGCCGGCCGATCAGACGGGTGTGCAAGCCGATGGACATCATCTTGGGCGCCGTCGCCCCTTCGGCGTACAGCGCATCAAAGGCGTCGCGCGCGTAAATGAAGAAGTCCTCACCCTGGTTGAAGCCCTGCGCAGTACCGAACTTCATGTCATTCACGTCCAGCGTGTACGGCACCACCAGATGATTGCGCCCGGATTGCTTCACCCAGTACGGCAGGTCATCGTTGTAGGCATCGGCGTCGTACAGGAAGCCGCCCTCCTCGACCACCAGCCGGCGGGTATTGGGACTGAGGCGCCCGCAGTACCAGCCCAGGGGGCGCGACCCCGTGACCCGTGTCAGCACTTCAACGGCGCGCCGCATGTCGGCCCGCTCCTCATCCTCGGGCACATTCTGATAGTCGATCCAGCGCCAGCCGTGACTGGCGATCTCATGCCCAAGGCCCACCAGCTCCCGCGCCAGCGCCGGGTGACGCTCGAGCGCCATGGCCACGGCGAAAATGGTCAGCGGGATGCCGAATTCCTGCGCCAGGCGCAACACCCGCCACACTCCGGCACGGCTGCCGTACTCATAAACGGACTCCACCTGCAGGTTGCGCGCGTGGGCGAGCGGCGCTGTGCCCACGACTTCATGCAGATAGCTCTCCGCGTGAACATCGCCATGCAGGATGCTGGCCTCGCCGCCCTCCTCGTAATTGAGGACGAACTGCACGGCGATGCGTGCGTTCTGTGGCCACCGCGGGTCCGGGGGCTGTGCACCGTAACCGATCAGGTCCCGGGGATAGTCGTCTGCGGCCATGAGGCAGTTTAACCAAAGCACCACGATCGTCGATACAATCGCCGAACATGATTGCAAAAGCCAAACTCGCCGCGCTCATCGATGCCAGCTTCCCCGAACAGGTGCAATTCCTGGCCGAACTGGTGCGGGTGCCCTCGGATAATCCTCCGGGGGACTGCGCGCCGCATGCGCGGCGCACCGCTGAGCTGCTGGAGGGACTGGGGTTCACGGTCGAGCGCTTTGCGGTCCCCGACGCCGACGTACGGGCCCATGGCATGGTCAGCGTCACCAACCTTGTGGTGCGCCACCGCTTTGGCGAAGGACCCACCATTGCGCTCAATGCTCATGGCGATGTGGTGCAACCCGGCGAAGGCTGGACCACGGATCCGTATGGCGCGCAAATCCGCGACGGCGTGATGTATGGGCGCGGCGTCGCCGTCTCCAAGTCCGACATCGCCACTTACGCCTATGCGCTGCGGGCACTGCAGCTGAGCGGCGCGGCCTTGCACGGCAGCGTCGAATTGCACATCACCTATGATGAGGAAGCCGGCGGGCTGGTCGGACCCGCGTGGCTGCTGGCGCAGGGCATCTCCAGGCCCGACTACGCCATCAGCGCGGGCTTCAGCTACAGCGTCGTGGTCGCCCACAATGGCTGCCTGCACCTGGAAGTGCGCATCGAGGGCCGTTCCGCGCATGCCGCGCGGCCGGATACCGGTGTCGATGCGCTGGAGGCGGCGACGCAGGTTCTGGGTGCCTTGTACGAGCTGCGCAAGACCTACGCCGGCACGCACTCGAAAATCCCCGGCATTGACCACCCGACGCTGGTCGTGGGTCTGATCAAGGGCGGCATCAATACCAACGTGGTGCCCGATGTGGTGACGCTGCGCATCGACCGGCGCATCATTCCTGAGGAGTCGCCCGAGGTGGTCGAGGCCGACCTGACCCGGTGGCTGCAGCAGCAGGGCCGCGCCCTGCCCGGCATCCGCTTGCACGTTCGCCGCATCCTTCTGGCGCGCCCCTTCGTTGCCGTTCCGGGGCAGGAAAAGCTGGTGGCGGCGCTGCAGCGTCATGCACGGGAGGTGCTGGGCGAGGATGTTCCGACCAATGGCGTGCCCATCTACACCGATGCGCGCCTGTACACCGAGCGCGGCATTCCGACGGTGCTGTACGGCGCCGGCCCGCGCAGCCTGCTGGAAGCCAACGGCCATCGCGCCGATGAAAAGCTGGTGCTGGAAGACCTGCGCAAGGCCACGCAGGTGGTCGCGTTGGCGGTCGCCGATCTGCTTGCGCCCTAGGCCAGGTAGACGAACCGGACCACGCACAACGCGGCAAGCAGGAATACCAGCCAGTCGGACAATTTTGCCTGCCCACGGATCAATTTGAGGACGGCGTAGCTGGTGATGCCGAAGGCCAGGCCGTTGGTGATGGAGTAGCTGAGCGGGGTGATGACCACGGTGAGAAAGGCCGGAATGGCCTGGCCCGGATCCGACCATTCGATTTCCGCCAGCGCGCCCATCATCAGCGCGCCCACCAGCACCAGCGCCGGCGCCGTCGCCGCCACCGGAATGGCCTGCACGACCGGCGCAATGATCAGGGTCGCCAGGAACAGAATACCGACGACCACACTGGTGAGGCCGGTGCGCCCGCCGGCCGCCACGCCCGCCGCACTCTCAATGTAGCTGGTCACCGGGCTGGTGCCCGCCAGCGCGCCCACGAACATCGAAGCCGAGTCGGCCGCCAGGATACGGTTCAGGCGCGCAATGGTGCCATCGGGCGCCACCAGGCCGGCGCGCCGCGTCACTGCCACCAGCGTGCCGACATTGTCGAACATGTCGACAAAGAGGAACACGAAGATGATCTCGATCACCGACAGGCCGACCCCGCCCTTGAGGTTCAGCGCCGCGGGGATGTCGAGTTTGAAGGCAGTCCCTGCCAGGTCATGCAGATTGAAGTGTCCGGGCGTGAAGTGCGCGAGCCCCACCATCCAGGCCACCACCGCCGTGGCCACGATGCCGATCAGCATGTAGCCGCGCACACCGAGGGTCTGCAGCGCGGCGATGATCAGCAGGCCCAGCAGCGACACCGCCGCCGTCGGAGTCGTCAGATGACCCAGGGCGACCGTGGTGCCCGGATCGGCGATAATGATGCCGGCATCCTTCAAGCCGATGAAGGCGATGAACAGGCCGATGCCGCCACCGACGGCGGAAAACAGCGAACGCGGCAGCGAACTGATGATGACCTTGCGCACCCCCGCCGCGGTCAGCAGCGCAAAGGCGCAACCGGACAGAAACACGCAGCCCAGCGCCGTCTGCCACGGGATGCCCATGCCCTTGACCACGGTGTAGGTGAAATAGGCGTTAAGCCCCATACCCGGCGCCAGGGCCAGCGGATAATTGGACAGCAGGCCCATCAGGATGCAACCAAAACCCGCCGCCACGCAGGTGGCCACGGCGACTCCGGCAATGGGCATGCCCGCATCGCCCAGTATCAGTGGATTGACCACGACGATGTACGCCATGGTGATGAAGGTGGTGAATCCTGCGAGGATCTCGGTACGCACCGAGGTTCCGCGCTCAGTAAGACCAAACAGACGCTGCAGCATTGAGCGTTGATCCTTTAGATACTGTCCTGAATCTACCAATTACTGCGCCGTCTGTGCGGCAGAATCCGGCGCCGCCATGATGGCATCGTTCAGCCTGAAGCCCGCGATGCTATAGATTTGCTGCAATGCCATGGCATGCTCGGCGGCCACATCGTTGTCCAGCCGCTGGCGCATTGCGCCGAGAATCGACTCGGGCGTGTGGCCGCGAACGGCGAGAATGAACGGCATGGCGAAGCGCGCCATATACAGCTCGTTCAGTTGCAGCAGTTCGGCAAATTCCGCATCGCTGCAGGCATCCAGTCCCGCCCGGCTCTGCTCCCGTGCCGAGGCCTGCGTCAGCTGGGCCCGCTGGCGGCCACGGGCGCCGAGTTTGGGATGCGCCAGAATCAGCGTGTCCCGTTCCGCGACGCTGGCCTGCGCCACCTGCCGGCACATGGCCTGGTGCAAGGCTTCACGGTCGCGGAACGGGCGCAAGGCCGCCGCGCGCTGCGCCACCCACGGGGAATGCTCGAATATCGAGCCCAGCGCGGCGGTGAACTCCTGCACCGGCATGGCATTGAGTGCCTCAATGGTGAGCATGTACCTAGCTCCTCGCGCCTTGTAGCAGCCACTTGAGCAGTCGCGCCCGCTCCTCATCGGTCATGCCCGTCACATTCCCCAGCGGCATGGTGCGCAGGGTCAGTTGCTTGGCCATGTCGTCCCGATGCGTGCGCACCTGCTCCGGCGAATTCAGCACAATGTTATTGGGCGGCGCACTGAAGCCGGGCTGCGTGGGGCTGCGCGAGTGGCAGGGCACGCAGCGCCGCTCCAGGATGCTCTGCGCCTGCGCAGCGGTTACCGGCCCGGCAAGTCCCGGGGCCGCTGCGTCCGGATACAGCCCGATGATGACGATGACCAGGGCCAGTATGCCCAAGAACAGCAGCAGCAGCGATGCGAATCCCTGCCGCCCCTCGGGCTTGTGCCGGGCCACGAACCAGGCGCGGATGCACACTCCGGCGAAACTCAGGGCGATGAGCACCAGATAGTTGAAGTGCGCCCCGTAGGTCATCGCGAAGTGGTTGCTGATCATCACGAACAGCACCGGCAAGGTGAAATAGGTGTTGTGCACCGAACGCTGCTTGCCGCGCAGCCCCGGCGCGGGATCCGCTGCGCGGCCCTGCTGGCGCGCCAGTACCAGCTCGCGCTGGCCAGGGATGATCACGAAGAACACGTTGGCAACCATGATGGTGCCGAGCGCCGCGCCGAACATGATGAAGGCGCCGCGGCCACTGAACAGCGCGCACAGTCCCCAGGCCAGCAGACACGCCAGCAACGCGACGGCGATTCCCAGCTTGCGAGTGCTGCGCCCGAATGCTGACCGGCACAGTGCGTCGTACACCAGCCAGCTGCCGATCAGGAACCCCAGGGCAATGGCCACCGCCGCGCCCTGGGACAACATCCGCACCGCAGGATCGATCAGGTAGGTGTCGGCCTGCAGGAAGTACAGCAGGCCCAGCAGCGCCATGCCCGACAGCCAGGTGCTGTAGGCCTCCCAGTAGAACCAGTGCAGGGTGCGCGGCAGCACCGCAGGCGCCACCTGGTACTTGCGCGCCCGGTAGAAGCCACCGCCATGCACCGCCCAGAGTTCGCCCGCGACGCCTGGCTCACCATCAGGGTGCTCGGGTTCCTGAAGATGATTGTCCAGCCATACAAAGTAGAACGAGGAGCCGATCCATGCGATGCCGGTGACGATGTGTACCCAACGGATCAGCAGGTTCCCCCAATCCAGCAAATATCCGCTCACGTCTCGGTCACCACCGTTCCTTCGGTCTCATTGTGGCGACCGCACTGTCCGCAGTCCTCCATGCAGGGGGCCGCCGGCCCAGTGCCCGCCGCAGCGGCTGGCGCCTCGGCGGCCGGCTGCGAGAGTTTCTGCATCAGTTGCGCGGCGATTGCCACGGCGATGGCCGCCGGCCACTTGCTGCTGATCCCCGTCACACCAATCGGGCAGACCAGCTGGGCAATGGTCGGTGCGCGAAATCCGTCGCGCCGCAGGCGCGATCGGAAGCGGGCGCTCTTGCTGTGCGAGCCGATCAGTCCCAGCCAGGCCGCATCCGCGCGCAGCAGCACGGCGCGGCACAGCTCATAGTCGAGCGCATGATCATGTGTCATCACCACGAAGTGAGTGCCCGGCGCCGCGTCGGCCACGGCTCTGACCAGGTCCGGCGCGGACCGCACCCGGGAATACTCGGCCGCCGCCGCCGGGATCTGCCCGGGCCGCGAATCCTGCCACAGCAGCCGCAGGGGCAGCTGCACCAGCATGGCGGCGAGCGCCTGACCCACATGCCCCGCGCCGTACAACCACACCGCAGGGTACTCCTCGTCCAGGCGCTCGACGAAGGTGATCTCCCCGTGTGCGCTGAGCACCTGCGGGGTGGCGCGGTGACGCGGCAGAGACAGCAACGCCGCCACAGTCGCCTCGGCCGCGACACCGCTCGTGAGAGTGTGGCGCACCCCTTGAGCCGAGGCTGCCGTCGACAACACCATCGGGCCCTGTGCCACGCACGGTTCGAGGGACCGCAGCTGCGCCAGGCTTTGCTGCGTAAAACACTCCAGCCACACGGCGATGACCCCGCCGCAACATTGACCCAGATCGACGCCCAGCACCCGATTCATGAGTTGCGCGCTAGGCGTGCCCCGCTGCAGCATTTCCCGGGCCGCCGCGAGCACTTCCCATTCCAGGCGACCGCCGCCGATGGTTCCGGTCAATCCCAGCGCGTCCACCAGCATGTAGGCGCCGGGCTCACGCGGCGTGGAGCCTTGTACCTGGGCCACTACCACCCGCACCACCGCCGGCGCCTGTGACAGCCTTTCGATCACGGTCGGCACCCAGCTTTTAGGACCGGCCGTCATGCGCGCACCGCTGCGATGGCGCGCAGCACCGCTTCGGGGGTCGCCGGCGCCGGCAGTTCCACCCGGACGCCCTCGGCACCGCAACTGGCCACGGCATTACGGATGGCCAGCAGCGTTGATATCGCCAGCATCAGCGGCGGCTCGCCGACGGCCTTGGACTGGTAGATGGTCTCCTCGTGATTGGGATGGCCTTCGAACAGGCGGATATTCGCAACTGCCGGCCAGTCCCCGACGGTGGGAATCTTGTAGGTGGAGGGCGCGTGGGTCCGCAGGCGTCCCGCGCCATCCCACCACAGCTCCTCGCTGGTCAGCCAGCCCACGCCCTGCAGGAAGCCGCCCTCGATCTGCCCCATGTCGATGGCCTGATTCAGTGATTTGCCGACATCGTGGAGAATGTCCACGCGCAGCAGCCGCGTCTCTCCGGTCAGGGTGTCGATGGCGACCTCGCTCACGGCCGCACCGAAGGCGAAATAGAAAAATGGCTGCCCCGTCATCGTGGAGTTGTCCCAGCGAATGCGCGGCGTGCGGTAGTACCCCGTGGATGACAGCGAGACGCGTGCGCGATAGGCCTGCTGTACCAGGTGGGCAAAGGTGAGCTGCCGCTCACCGACCTGCACCTGTCCGTCGGCAAAGTGGATGTCCGCGATGCCGACCTTGAAGTGCTCGCTGGCAAACTGGACCAGGCGCTCGCGGATGGTCTGGGCCGCCGCCTGCGCCGCCTTGCCATTCAGGTCCGCGCCCGATGAGGCCGCCGTGGCGGAGGTATTGGGCACTTTGGAGGTGTCGGTCGCCGATACCCGGATCGCGGACAAGGGCAGACCGAACTCATGGGCCACCACCTGAGCCACCTTGGTGAACAGGCCCTGCCCCATTTCCGTGCCGCCATGGTTGAGCAGCACGGACCCGTCGGTATACACATGCACCAGGGCCCCTGCCTGGTTGTATTGGGTGGCCGTGAAGGATATGCCGAACTTGACCGGGCTGAGCGCGAGACCCCGGCGGATGTGCGGCTGCGTGGCATTCCACTGCGCGATCTGCTGGCGGCGCTCGTGATAGGCGGCGCTGCGGACCAGCTCATCGACTATGGGCACGGTGCGATTGCCCAGCACGATCTGCCCATAGGGCGTCACATTGCGACTTTCCTCGCCATAGAAGTTCTGCCGCCGCACCAGCAATGGGTCCAGATGCAGGTAGTTCGCCATCTCATCCAGGATCTGCTCGATCATGAGCATGCCCTGCGGGCCCCCGAAGCCGCGGAATGCCGTGTTGGATACGGTGTGCGTCTTGCAGCGATGGCAGACGATTTCGACATTCTCCAGGTAGTAGGCGTTATCCACGTGCAGCACGGCCCGGTCGTTGACCGGACCTGACAGATCCGCCGAATAGCCGCAGCGCGAGGCAAGCTGGAGCGACAACGCCAGGATCCGACCCGACCCATCGAAGCCCACGGTGTAGTCGGCCACGAAGTCGTGACGCTTGCCGGTCATCTCCATGTCAGTGTCGCGGTCCAAGCGCAGCTTCACCGGCCGTGCCGTGGCGCGCGCCATGACCGCGGCGGCCGCCGCAATCAGCGCGGGCTGGGTCTCCTTGCCGCCGAAACCCCCGCCCATGCGCCGGCACTGTACGGTGACCCGGTTGGCGGGCACACCCAGCGCGTGCGCGATGATCTGCTGGACTTCGGAAGGGTGCTGGGTGGAGCTGTGCACCAGCATGCCGCCGTCTTCCTGCGGGATGGCCGCCGCAACCTGACCCTCCAGATAGAAATGATCCTGCCCGCCCACCGCCAGTGAACCGCTGAGGCGGTGCGCGGCGTGCGCCAGGGCCTCCTGTGGCCGGCCGCGCGTCAGGCCGGTGCTGGGCAGCACGAAGCTCTTGGCCGCCACGGCGGCGCGAACATCCAGGATCGCCGGCAGGGCCTGGTATTCGACCACGGCACGGACGGCGGCCCGGCGCGCCCGTTGATAACTGTCGGCCGCGACCGCGAACAGTGGCTGGCCGACGTGCTGCACCAGTCCGGGTGCAAATATCGGGTCATCATGGACCGCGGACCCATAGTTGTTCTCGCCCGGGACATCCTGCGCGGTGAAAACCGCCACCACTCCCGGTGCTGCCCGGACCGGCGCCAGGTCCAGGCCCGTCACCCGTCCGTGCGCGATGCTGCTCATGCCAAAGGCGCCATGCAGCGCATTGGCGGGCAGCGGAATATCGTCCGTGTAATCCGCCGCGCCGCTCACATGCAGGTGCGCGCTGTCGTGCGGTGGTGCGGCGGCGGTGCTCATACCAAGACCTCCGCGAGGCGCGTCAGGGCATCGGGCTCGTAGGCCAGGTAGAAGCGCCGCAGCAGGTTGGCCGCGCCCATCATGCGGTAGTCACTGCTGGCGCGCATGTCCGACAGTGGCGTGAAGTCCTGCCCCAGGCCCAGCGCCGCGGTCTCGAAGGTGGCGCGCGACCAGGGCGCACCGATGAGAATCCGTTCGACGCTCGCCGCGCGGGCGGCCACGGCCGCCATTCCCCCCAGGGCCACGCGGGCCGCCGTGATGCGACCCGCTTCGACACTGACGGCGCAGGCCAGGCAGACCGCGGAGATGTCCTGATCGATTCGCTTGGAGAGCTTGAAGACGCGCACCCGCATGCCGGGCACGGCCCGCGGCACCCTCACCGCCACCACGAACTCACCGGCCGCCAGGTCTTTTTCCTGGTAGCCGCGATAGAACCTCTCCAGCGCCAGGTGGCGTGTGTGCGCCCCGCAGCGCAATTCGATTTCAGCACCCAGCGCCATCAGCGTCGGCAGGGCATCGCCGATGGGAGAACCGTTGGCGAGATTGCCGCAAAGCGTGCCGCTGTTGCGCACGGGCGGGGAGCCAAAGCGATCGGCGACCTCCTGCAGGCAGGGCCACTGCCCCACCAGGGCCTGCCAGGCATCGGTCAATGACACGGCCGCTCCGATCCTAAGTCCCTGTGCGTCCGCCTGGATCTGCTGCAACGATTCCACCGCGCCCAAGTAGACAATCGGCGGCAGGTCGCGCAGCTGCTTGGTGACCCACAGTCCCACATCGGTGCCCCCGGCCAGCACCAGCGCTTGCGGCCGTTCATGCAGTTCCTGCGCCAGCTGCTCCTCGGTCCGCGGCGCATAAAATCCCGGCAGGCGCAGGGGTTGCTCACGCACCAGCGCGGCCAGCGCCGCACATCGGGATGCACTGCGCGCCGTGGCTGTGGACCAGTGCGCAGGTACGGGATACCCATGCATGGCAGTGCCTGCATCGATGATGGGGCGATAACCGGTGCAACGGCATAGATTGCCGGAGAGGGCGTGCAGCACCCGCTCGCGGGTAGCCGCTTCGCCTTCAAGGTACAGCGCGAACAGCGACATCACGAAGCCCGGAGTGCAGAAGCCACACTGCGAACCATGATGGTCGACCATGGACTGCTGGACCGGATGCAAGGCACCGTCCGCGCCGCGCAAGCCCTCCACCGTCACCAGTTCCTGCCCGTCCAAAGTGGCCATGAAACGAATGCAGGAATTGATGGCGCGGTACTGGATGCGGGTGCCATCCGCCGCGAGTGCACCGGTGACGACGGTACAGGCACCGCAATCGCCCTCGGCACAACCTTCCTTGGTACCCGTGAGACCGCGCACCTCGCGCAGGTATTCCAGCACCGTCATGGTGCACGGCAGCGCCGGCTCGCGCACCAGCTGGCCGTTCAGCACGAAACGGACTTCGCTGGCGGGCGCTCCGGCACCGGTTGGCATGGCTGCTATCCGCCCCGATACACGGAGTAGCTCCAGGGCGTGATCAACAGGGGCACATGATAGTGCTGGTCCGCCGCGGCGATGCCGATCTGGACCGCGGCGTATTCGATGAAGGCCGGTTGCGACAGCTGCACGCCCCGTGACCGGAAGTACTCGGCGGTATGAAATGTCAGCAGGTAGCTGCCTGGCTTGAAATGGGCGTCGGACAGCAGCGGCGCCCCGAGCCGCCCATCGGCACCGGTGGCCCCTTTGGTGAGCAGCCGCAGGCCCTCCGGCGCGCGCTCATGCAGTTCGATGCGCAAGCCCGCGGCGGGCAGCCCCACGCTGATGTCCAGAACATGTGTCGTCAGTTCGCCCATGGGTCGATGCTAACGACAATGGCAATGCGTATGCAATGATTGGCCCATGGCGCTCTCCACCCCCGACTTCATCAGGGCGTTGCCCAAAGCAGAACTGCATGTGCACATAGAGGGCACGCTGGAGCCTGAACTGGTGTTCGCGCTGGCCGCGAAACATGGCATCGGGTTGCCTTACCCGAGCGTTGCCGAGCTGCGGGCGGCCTACCGCTTCGTTGACCTGCAGTCCTTCCTCGACATCTATTATTCGGGCACCACGGTGCTGCGCGAGGTGGCGGACTTCCACGCCATGACCAGCGCCTACCTGCGCCGGGCCGACGCGGACGGCATCGTCCATAGCGAAATATTCTTCGACCCGCAGGCCCACACCGCCCGCGGTGTACCCCTTTCCGTCGTGATGACCGGCATGACCCGGGCGCTCGAGGAGGCAGAGGCGCAGACGGGAATCACCCATCGGCTGATCCTGTGTTTCCTGCGTCACCTGCCGGCCGAGGATGCGATGCGGACGCTGGAGCAGGCACTGCCCTGGCGCGACCGTCTCACGGCGGTCGGCCTGGATTCTTCAGAAGCCGGCCACCCGCCTGCGAAGTTCGCGGCGGTGTTTGCACGCGCGCGCAGCCTCGGGTTGCTGGCCGTCGCCCATGCCGGTGAGGAAGGACCACCGGCCTACATCGAGGAGGCGCTCGACGTGCTTCACGTGCAGCGCATCGACCATGGCGTGCGCTGCGTCGAGGATCCGGCACTGGTGGCGCGCCTGGCGCGTGAGCGTGTGCCGCTGACGGTGTGTCCGCTGTCCAATGTCCGGTTGCGGGTATTTGACAAGATGTCCGACCACAATCTCAAGACCCTTCTTGAGCAGGGTCTGTGCGTCACCGTGAATTCCGATGACCCCGCCTATTTCGGCGGCTATATGCAGGATAATTTCCTGGCGGTAGCCGAGGCCCTGACGCTGTCGCATGTCCAGCTGGCGCAGCTCGCCCGCAATTCCATCGAGGCTTCGTTCCTTGAACCTGCGAGCAAGCAGCGCTGGTACGAAAGAATTGACGCGCTGGGTTAACGGCCCCGCACTGCGTAACGCAGCCCCACCATGCCGCTCTTGTAGGCTTTGACCTCGGTCAGATGCAGCGGGACGTCGCGGTCCAGGTTCTCAAAGAAGGGGATGCCATCGCCGATCAGGATCGGCAGTATCGAATAACGAACCTCGTCGGCCAGCCCGAGACGCAGGCAGGCACCTGAAACCACACCACCGCCCACCACCCAGATGCTGCGAAACATCGGCCGCAGCTGCCCATTCACCAGCTGCGCCAGGTCGCCCGAGTGGAACTTAACGGTGTCGCGGGTTCGCGGCAGATCGCGACTCGTGAGGACGAAGGTGGGTTTGTCGCCATACGCCCAGCCGAAGCCCTTGGCTTCGAAACCCAATGCGGTTTCGTAGGTCCGTGACCCCATCACGTAGCAGTCGATGGTCTTCAGAAATGCCTCGACGTAAGCCGGGTCGAGGGTATCCCCGCCTGCGAATTCGTCCGCGGTTTCAAGCCAGTCGACGCGCCCGTCCCTGCGGGCGATGAAGCCGTCGAGACTGGCCGCCATGTGGACCGTTACGCAAGCATCATTCATACGACCCGCCGGTTCGCCACCCACACCTGGCTGATATTGGCCCGCGATGCCCCATAGATCAATTTCTGCAGCACCGTGTCAGGCCGCTCATCGTCGCCAAGCCGCAGATTGCTGCCGGGCGCCGCAACATCCAGGACGCAGGCATCGAACTGGTAGCCGGGCGCAAACACACCCACGGGCAGATCAAGGGCAATGCCGCCGCCGGTCGTGGCCAGCCAGAACGCCGTCAGCGCATCGATGCGCGCGCCCGGCTGGCGCCGCTCGCTGCGCGCAAGGCGCGCATCCACGCCGGATTCCAGCTGGCGCGCGCTGATGATGGCGTGACGCGCATTCTCCAGCACCGAGGGACTCGCGCCGCCGGCGATATCCGTGCCCAGTCCCACATGCACGCCGGCGTCCAGCATGCGCCGCAGCGGAAACACCGCATCCGAAAAATACACATTGGACAACGGGCAATGCGCGATGCCCGTGCCGCGCTCGCGGATCACCGCCGCATCGGCATCGTCGACGAAATTGCCATGGGCCAGTACCGTGCGCCGCGACAACAGGCCGAAGGAATCCAACGCCGCCGTGTCCGTGCGGCCGAAACGCTCGCGCACGTAGTGGTGCTGCCAGTCGCTCTCCGAACAGTGCGTCTGCACATGGCAGCCGGTCTCGCGCGCCAGCCTCCCCAGGCTACCCAGCAGCGCATCGGTGCAGGCGGGAATGAAGCGCGGCGTGATCACCGGATGGATCAGGCCCTGGCCGCCGGGCAGCGCCTGCACATAGCTGATGAACTCGCGCGTTTCGCGCAGGGCGACCTCGGCCGAAGGGTCGCGGTAGAAATCCGGACACTGATCCGGATTGTCCATTGTCACGCGCCCGATGAGGGCGCGCTGCGAGTGGCGCAGGCAGATGTCGGCGAGCGCCCGGGTCGCCGGAAGGTGAAGCGTGGCGAAGTACATGGCCGTGGTCGTGCCATTGGCCAGAAGGTTCGCGACCAGTGACTCGTACACCTGGATGGCGAAGGCCGTATCCGCGTACCGAGATTCCAACGGGAAGGTGAATTTCTGCAGCCAGTCCTGAAGCGGCAGGTCCAGGGCCTCGCCCAGTTGCGGCCATTGCGGCGCGTGGACGTGCAGATCCACCATTCCCGGCAGAACCCAGTGCCGCGGCCCCAGCGTGACCAGGTTGCCGGCCGTGGCCAGGCGCTCGGCTTCGGCGCTGGCGGCGGCCGAGCCGGCGCCATGAACCGCGCTGATGGCGCCGTCGGCGGCCACGACCATGAGCGCATCCTTCAGACACACCAGCCGGCCGCGCTCCGGCGCATGCAGGAAGGTGCCGCGGAACCCCCGCTCGTTGGTCAGTTCGCCCATCCGCCCGATGCTAGCGGCACAGGCGACGCGAACGCAATCTACAGTTTGGCGGTGAAGGTCAGGTCATAACTGCGCGGCGGAATCACGGTCAGGAAATCATTGCCGTAGAACGAATAGTCGTTCTGCAGATTGCGCTCATTGGTGAGGTTGTAGATCTCGAACTTCACGGTGTAATGGTCCAGGAAGCTGTAGAACACCCCGGCGTTGATGGTGTACTGCCACGGGATCGTGGGCGGTCGGTAGTAGCCGGTGGCCGCAATGGACGCCGGCAGCGCCGCCAGCGCCGTCGCCGAGGAGTACCCGATGAAAGAGGTGGGGCCGAAGTTGTTGATCAGGTTGGCCTCGGTTGCCGCAACATCCACCGCGCCCGCCTGCGTGGTCTGGATCGGACCGGTCACCTGCACGTTCGCCTGGAAGCCCAGGCCATATTCCAGTTTGTAGTTGACCAGTGCGTTGAACAGATGCTCCGGCACGCCCGGATCCTGGAAGGTCTGACCCGGCGCAAAGGCGATAGACCCGCCGGCGCCATCGATGTTGGTGCCGGGCTGGGCCGGGAAGTTCCAGAAGCCCGCCGGCGTATCCAGCGTGGTGTGCAGGTAGGAGTAGCTGGCAGTGGCGAAGAAGCGCGAATTGGGCTGGAAGTTCAGTTCCACCTCACCGCCGGTGATATGCGCCCGGGACTGCACCATGCCACCCTGCCCTGTGGGTACGGTACGCTCCTGCTTGAAACCCGCCGTCGACAGGAACAGCGCCTTGCCGAGCAGGTCGAACTTAAGTCCCCCCTCCTCCAGCAGCGTCTTCTGCCGCAGCTGCGTCGTCGGATCCAGTCCCAGCGTGTCGATCGACCCATCGTTGTCGTTGGCATCCACGTACTGCGCCTTGTTGTACGTGAGATAGCTGGAGATCCAGGAGTTGGGGTTGTACACCACGCTGATGTTGCCGTTGTACAGTCCATACCAGGCGGTGTGCTGCGTCGGGGGATCCCCGTTCATGTACCCGCTCGCGATCGGATCGGCGAGCACCTGGTAGTAGAGCGGGTCCGAGTCATTCAGCTGCACCGCATCACCGCGCAGACCGTACAGCACGCTCCACTGCGGTGTGATCTGCAGCCGATGCTCGAGGAATACCGCGGCGTCCTGGAGGTTGGAATTCACCGAAGTGTTCGGCGTGATGAAATTGCTGGACGCCACGCCGTATTGCTGATGACCGAATGCGCCCGTGTAGAGAATCGCCCCGCCTGAAGGATCCTGATTGGCCGCGGGAAAAATCCAGGTATCGGGACTCTGGGACAGATCGAACACGCTCACCGGCTCGTTCACGTAGTTCTGGATGTCCAGCACATGCGCGTAGCGGTAGGTGAAACCGGCATCGACCTGGTTGGCGACCGATCCTAGGTTGAAACTGACCTTGAAGTCGGTCTTGTTCTCGACGGTATAACTGCCAATGGCGCCATCGGCGTAATAGTCCTCGGTCTGGTTGTAGCGATTCATATAGTCGTACAACGTATTGTTAACGATCGAGAAATTGTCGTTGACCTGATAGGTCTGGATGGCCTGCAGCATGGCGTGCTGGGAGTGCGCGCCCGTGCCGTTCGGCTCATCGATGATGGTGCGCTCATTGAGCCGCGTGCTGCCGGTCAAGTCGACCAGGGTTCCGTAGCCCTCGACCGTGTCCAGGGGCGGCGCTCCGGTGAGGTAGGTGGCATTGTCAATGAGCCCCTGATTGAGGCGGTTGATGCCATCGTTCTCCCGGTACTGGGTGTCGACGAAGCTGCCGTTGATGGAGATGGTGTAGTTCGAAGTGATCTTATCCACCAGCACCGCATAGATCTGCTGCTGATGAAAGAACATGTCGTAGTAGTAGCTGCCGCTGTCATTGCTGATGAAGCTCACGCGTGCGGCAATATCCGAGTTGATCGGACCGCCCACATCCAGGCCCACCACGCGTTTCTGCTGGCTGTCGACCTCGGCGTCGAACATGGCCGAGAAATTGGTGCTCGAGGGCACCTTGGTGGTGATGTCGATCGAACCACCCACTCCGGCCCCGGCCCCGCCCTGCACGCTGGCCGGACCCTTGACGATGTCGATCGAGTCCACCATCACGAAACTCATCGGCGCGCCGTAGCCGTTGAGCGTGAAGCTGTCGCGCATGCCGTTGAAGAACACGTCAGCGAGCTGGCCGCGGATGCGGGGCACGTTCGGCTGACCGAATGATGCGTCCGAATAGGCGCTGGACGTCAGGGCCGAGAAGCCGCCCGGGTTCTGCACGTTGAGTGCGTCGATCTGCACCTTCGACAGCACGGTGTTGTTGCGTGGCGTGTCCATCACGCCGAGGTCCAGACCGTATGCAGAGTCGGACGTGACCGTGGTCGGCATGATGAGTTCGCCGCGCTTGATGCCATTGACTACGACCTCTTCCATGTCGCCGCTGGTGGTCGCGGCAGAGATGGACTTGGTGGCAATGGGTGCCGAAGAGGCCGCTGCAGTCGCAGCATCGCCGTTTTGTTGTGCCTGAGCGACACAGACAGCGCCGGCCAGCCAGAGTGATGCAGCGATCAGGAGACGGATGCGCAGATTCAAAGGACACCCCCGTTCAATTCGTTGTTGCTCGATGCTAGCGCGCAGCGTGCTTGGTGTGTCAAGCCAGGAGTCCGTTGTGGTGCACCGAAGAATACGGCGCACCAATTCAATGCAGCATTCTTATAGCCTAAGGGGTGTGCTCGGCGTATTTCGCCCAATGGCCCGCGATCTCATTCACCACGGGACTTCCCGTGCGGTAGGCGGCCTCAAGCGCGGGTACATAGGCCGACAGCGCGGCATCCTCGGCCGCCTCACTGGCCAGGAGTCGCGTGACTGTTTCACCCGCGGCGGGAACCGTGTAGTCAGAGCCGGTGCGCAGCACCAGCACGCGGTCCAGCCGCACCTTATGGTCGCGCGCCAGGGCGGTGAGTGAGGTGAGAATGCCGCAGTCCTCCATCGAAGTCGTGACGGCGCGTCCCTTGCCGCCGCTCCAGTAGGCCATCCACTGCTCTGCCAGGGTATTCATGCGTTCGCCCAGCCACCAATCCGAGGCCGAGACCTCGTCTCCCTTGAGAACGAAGGGCGGCTTCAAGGCGTTCGGATAGCGCGCGTAGCCGGCGCGAATGCCCTTCAGCGCGTCGGTGTCCTCGAGGTGCACGGTGCGCGTCAGCTGATAGGCCCACTCGACCAGTCCCGGGTTCAGGTGATAACCGTTGACACCATTGGGCCGGTCGAGGTCCGGCACCGGTGGCTGAAAGGGCCTGCTGCGGCCCAGCGGGATATGACCGGTCGACCAGTCCGGTGGGATCTCACGCGCATCGATCTCGAAGTTGAGGTCTCTGTCGATGATCCATTCGGCCCAGGCGGCCGAGCCCACCGACGCGTAACTGGGATCAATGCCCGCGATGGCGGGGACCAGCCAGTAGGCCTTTGAAAGATCGAAGCGGGAATCCAGGCCCAGTGCCATGATCGAGGCCGCGGCGCGCAGTGAGCCTTCACCGGTGACAATTCCCAGCACCTGCTTGTGCGCGTTGTAGCGCAGCGCGTGATTGCCCAAGGGAAACGGCATGATCTGCGGCAGCGGCAGGCGCTCCACCCAGGCCTGGAATTCGCCGGGCGTGTCGCCGGTGTCGTTACCCAGCTCGAAGGTCGTGACCACCACCACCCTGACGGGTAGCTTGGCCGAGTCGGCTGCGCTGACCCGCGCCATACCCAGCGCCGTCAGCAGGACGCACAGCGCGAGTCGTCGGAGGATTGCAGTGGTGCGCATCATGGCTAATGATCTCCCGGTGTCACTCTTCGAAGCAAGGCTCCAAGGATTGATCATGGCCAAATTCTCCATGAAAAGATTTATCGGCAGCGCATCGCTGCTGGTGCTGGGCTGCGGCGCGGCCTTTCCCGCTTTCGCCGACTCACCCATCCCGGTTAAGGTCATGATCGTCAGCATGTTCAGTCTGGAGGGCGAGCCTTGGATCGCCACCCTGAAGCCTGACCGCGAAGTGCGCGTACCCGGACTGTCGAGCGACTATCCATTGGTACGCTGCACGGGATCCGGGGTGTGCCAGATGACCACCGGCATGGGTCACGCCAGTGCCGCCGCATCCATGACGGCGCTCATCTACAGTGGCAAGTTTGATCTGCGCCGTACCTATTTCCTGATCGCCGGCATCGCTGGAATTGATCCGGGTCACGGCACCATTGGCAGCGCCACCTGGGCGCGCTACCTCGTCGACGTCGACATTGCCCATGAGATCGATGCGCGCGAGATGCCGCAGGGCTGGTCGGATGGCTATTTCGGCACCCTCACCAACGGTCCTTCAGAAAAGCCCCGCTTTGACTACCGCACCGAGCTGTTCCAGGTTGACGAGGCGCTGCTGCAGAAGGCGCTGCAGCTGTCGCGACACGCGGCGCTGGAGGACAGCGCCGACGTGGTGGCCTACCGCAAGTCCTATCCGCACGCGCCCGCCAACCTGCCGCCCGCGGTCACCCAGTGCGACACGGCCTCGGGGGATGTGTGGTGGGCAGGGCCGCGGCTGGGCATGCGTGCGACCCGCTGGACCAAGGTGATGACCGACGGTCACGGGGACTATTGCACTTCGCAGCAGGAGGACAACGCGACCCTGATGGCCTTGAGCCGCGGGGCGCAGTCAGGTCTGACGGATGTCCATCGGGTGGCGGTGCTGCGCACCGGCTCGGACTTCGATCGTCCCTATCCGGGCCAGAGCACCTTCGACTCCCTGGTCGCGCAACGCTCGCTCTCCGGCGCCATCCACACCTCGACCGCCAACCTGGTGCATGCGGGCCTGCCGCTGGTGCAGAACATCGTCGCTCACTGGCCGCAGTGGCAGGCCGGGGTGCCGAAGTAGTCAACGTTCCTTTGGATCGGTGGGCTTGCGTTTGGTGCCGGTCATAGGTCCACGTAGGCGCCCTGGATGAGCTGCTGCGGCTCCACTCCCAGCTCAGCCATGATCCGCTGTGCTTCCACCACGCCGTCGGCCGCGGACTCGCCCTCCTGCAGCACCACTTCGAGTTCCAGAAACTCCCCCAGTCCGGCAACCGTATCCAGGTGTATGCGGGTGCGCCCGACCACAAACAGCACCCGGCGCTTCCTCACACGACCGGTCTGGCCATGGGCCAGCTGCAGCAGCGTGCGCATGGCCTGCGGATCAGCCACTGGCACTCGCAGATAGAAGGATTCCTTGGGCCCGGCGCGGTCCGCGCGCTGATAGAAAATCAGCTCGGCCCCCGCGGCGAACTGGTCCCGCAGCTTCAGGCGGCCGGTGGCGCAGCCAAAAAACGTGTCGTCCTGTTCGATGACGGTGGGGCCGGTGTCGGCCAGACGCGCGGCGAGTGGCAGTAGCGCCGCTACGCCGGAAATCCGCGCCTTGATTTCGACGTTGCGTGCCATCGGCAGCATCTTGGCACAGGTGCGGTAAACTGGCCGGATGTCGCGAAAACTCTTCATCACCAGCGCCCTGCCCTACGCCAATGGCCCCCTGCACATCGGCCACATCATGGAGTACATCCAGGTCGACATCTGGGCGCGGTTCCAACGCATGGTGGGCTCCAGGGTCCACTTCATATGCGCCGATGATGCCCATGGCGCGCCCATCATGCTCAAGGCCCAGGCCGACGGGATCACGCCACAGGAGCTGGTCCGGGGCATCCTCGCCGGGCGTCGCCAGTATCTGGATGGGTTTTCCTTGAGCTTCGATCACTGGTACAGCACCGATTCACCGGAGAACACCGCGCTGGCCCAGGACGTCTACGGACGCCTGAAGCAGGCCGGCCTGATCGACATCCGCCCCGTCGAGCAGTTCTACGACCCGGTGAAGGGAATGTTCCTGGCGGACCGGTACATCAAGGGAGAATGTCCTCACTGTCACGCCAAGGATCAGTACGCCGATGCCTGCGAGGTGTGCAGCACGGTCAATGCGCCCACGGAGCTCATCAACCCCTATTCGACGCTTTCGGGGTCCGTCCCGGAACTGCGAACCTCGGATCACCTCTTCTTCAGGCTTTCGGATCCGCGCTGCCGGAAGTTTCTCGAAGCGTGGATCAGCGCCCCCGGTCACCTGCAGCCGCAGGTCGCCAACAAGGCCCGCGAATGGCTCGACGGCAGCGGCGCGGACACGCTCGGCGACTGGGACATTTCCCGGGATGCGCCCTACTTCGGCATTCCGATTCCGGATCAACCGGGCAAGTACTTCTATGTCTGGCTGGATGCGCCGCTGGGGTACCTCGCCTCGCTGCAGCACTATTTCTCCACGGGTGCTGCCGCACGCAACGGTGAGCCGCAAACCTTCCAGGCGTTTCTGGCCGATCCGGCCACCGAACAGATCCACTTCATCGGCAAGGACATCATCTACTTCCACACTCTGTTCTGGCCCGCGATGCTCAAATTCGCCGGCGCCCCCTACAAGGTGCCGGACAACATCCATGTGCACGGCTTCCTCACGGTGCTCGGCGCCAAGATGTCAAAGTCTCGCGGCACGGGCATCGACCCGCTGCGTTATCTTGAGGTCGGCATGGATCCGGACTGGCTGCGGTACTACATCGCCGCCAAGCTCAATGCCAACGTGGAGGACGTGGACTTCAACCCGGGAGATTTCCTCGCGCGGGTGAACAGCGACCTGGTGGGCAAGTACGTCAACATCGCCAGCCGCTGCGCGAATTTTCTCACCCAGCGCTTCGCCGGACAGCTGTGCGCCGTGGAGGGCAGTGGCACCAGCGGGGTGCTGGAGGAAATTCGCGGCGAAATCCCCGTCATCGCCGCGGCCTACGAGCTGCGTGACTTCGGCCAGGCGCTGCGTCTGACCATGCGCCTGGCTGACCTCGCCAACCGCTACGTGGCCGACCATGCGCCCTGGGAAATCGCCCGCGATGCCACGCGCAGTGCCGAACTGCAAGCCGTGTGCAGCGTCGCCATCAACCAGTTCCGGCTGCTGACGCTGCTGCTGAAGCCGGTGACCCCGCAGCTCGCGGCCCGCGCCGAGAAGTTTCTGGGAATCGCGCCCCTGCAATGGTCAGACAGCGCAGCGGTGCTGCCGGCGGGACACCGCATCAATCCCTATGAACACCTGCTGACGCGCGTGGACGCCAAGACCCTCGACAAACTCTTCGACTCCGTCAAGGAATCACCCAAAGTGACTGAACCTGCTACGCCAGCGACCATCGCCATCGATGACTTTGCGAAAGTCGAACTGCGCGTGGCACGCATTGTCGCGGCCGAGGCCGTGACCGGGTCCGACAAACTCCTGAAGCTGACCGTGGACCTGGGTGAGGCGGCCACGCGCACCGTATTCTCCGGCATTCGCTCAGCCTACGATCCGGCTACCCTGGCAGGACGGCTGACGGTTGTCGTCGCCAACCTCGCGCCGCGCAAGATGCGCTTTGGCGTGTCCGAAGGCATGGTGCTGTGCGCCAGCGGCGCCGGCGACGGGTTGTTCCTGCTGTCGCCGGATTCTGGCGCCACGCCCGGCATGCGCATCACCTGAAGGCCCATGCCCGTGGACGTCAAGGCCATTGATGCCCTGTTGCCCCAGACCCAGTGCACGCGCTGCGGCTACCAGGGCTGCCTGCCGTATGCGACTGCGATCGCCGCGGGGACGCCCATCAATCAGTGCCCCCCGGGAGGCGCCGCGACCATCGCAGCCCTCGCCCGGCTTCTGGGCCGGGAAGTGTTGCCGCTGAACCCTGAAAACGGTGTTGAAGTGCCGCCGCGCGTCGCGGTGATCGACGAAGAACGCTGCATCGGTTGCGCCAAATGCCTGCCGCCCTGCCCTGTGGATGCCATCATCGGCGCGTCGCGCTTCATGCACACCGTCGTGGCCGCGCTGTGCACCGGCTGCGAGTTGTGTATTGCGCCCTGCCCCGTGGATTGCATCAGCATGGTGGACCTGAGTGTCGAAGCCGTGCCCGAAGGCGCCCCCTTGCCGATCGCAAATCGCGAGCGCTATGACGCGCACCGGGCGCGGGTGCAGCGTCGCGCGGCCGAACGTGACGCGCTGCTGGCGGCGCGCAAGAAGCTGGCGCGCCGCTCCGATCCGCACACATCATGACCCAAGCGGCGGTGCGCAAACTCAAGCGCAAGGGGTTCACCCCGGTCCGCCGCAGGAAGCTGTTTGAACGCCTGCAGGCCGCCAATCCGCAACCTGTTTCGGAGCTTCAGTACACCACGCCCTTTGAACTGCTGGTCGCGGTGATGCTCTCGGCCCATACCACCGACAAGAGCGTGAACGGTGCCACCGCCAAGCTGTTTCCCGTGGCCAATACGCCGGGCGCCCTGCTGAGCTTAGGGGTCGAAGGCGTGAAGCCCTACCTGAAGACCATCGGCCTGTACAACGCCAAGGCCGCCAATCTGATCGGGCTGTGTCAGCGTCTCGTCGACCTGCATCACGGGCAGGTGCCGGCGGATCGCGAGTCGCTGGAAGCGCTGCCGGGTGTCGGCCGCAAGACGGCCAACGTGGTGCTCAACATAGCCTTCGGCGAGAACACCATCGCCGTGGACACCCATATCTTCCGGGTTGCGAACCGCACGGGTCTCGCCCCGGGCCGCACGCCTCTGATCGTCGAAACCGAACTGGTCAAAACCACGCCCCAGCAGTTCGCGCACCAGGCTCACCACTGGCTGCTGCTGCATGGGCGCCATGTGTGCACGGCCCGGGCCCCAAAGTGCACGAGCTGCGTAATCCGCGACCTGTGCGACTTTCCGGACAAGACCTGATGCCTGTCTTTGCCAACCAAAGCCGCGAGCAGCTGCGCCAGATGTACCTGGCCTCGTGGCGCAAGTTCCGTGCGCAGGAGCCCCTGGAGCCACTCGAAAAACAGGTTGCGGCGGTCATCGCCGAACACCCGGAGTACATCGAGTGGCTGGAGACGGGTCGGGAAGTCCTGCGTGCCGACTTCGCACCCGAGGACGGCCGTGAGAACCCCTTCCTGCACATGGGTATGCATCTGGCCCTGCGCGAGCAGCTGAGCACCGACCGGCCTGCGGGCTTCGCCGCCCTGCATCGCAGGCTCTGCGAGCACTATGGCGATGCCCACGAGGCCGAACACGCCCTGCTGATGCCGCTGGCGGAAACTCTGTGGGAAGCCCAGCGCGCCGGGCGCGCGCCCGATGACCTGGACTACCTGCGCAAGGTCGATGAGTTGGTAGCGCGTACGGTGACGCGGCGCTAGCGCTACTTCTTCTTGGGGATGTACAGATCGGTGAGCGTGCCGTCGTAGGCTTCGGCGGCGAACGCCACGGTCTCGGACAGCGTCGGATGCGGATGCACCGTCAGGCTGATGTCGGTCGCGTCCGCGCCCATTTCGATGGCCAAGGCCACTTCGCTGATGAGATCGCCGGCATTGGGGCCGACGATGCCGCCGCCCACGACACGGTGGGTCACCGGATCGAACAGCAGCTTGGTGAAGCCGTCATCGCGCCCCAGGGACAGCGAGCGGCCATTGGCCGCCCAGGGGAACAGGCTCTTTTCAAAGGCAATGCCCTTGGCCTTGGCTTCGGTTTCGGTGAGGCCCACCCAGGCCACTTCCGGATCGGTGTAAGCCACGGAGGGGACCACCCGCGCATCAAATGCCGCCTTGTGCCCCGCGATGACTTCGGCGGCCACCTTGGCTTCGTGCGTGGCCTTGTGGGCCAGCATGGGCTGCCCGACGATATCGCCGATGGCGAAGATATGCGGCACATTGGTGCGCAGCTGCTTGTCCACCGGGATGAAGCCGCGCTCGCTGACCTTGACGCCCGCTTCCTCCGCGCCGATCAGCTTGCCGTTGGGTGAGCGCCCGACGGCCACCAGCACCAGGTCGTACAGCTGCGGCTCCGGGGCCTTCTCACCGGCAAAGTTCACGCGAATGCCGTCCTTGGTGACCTCCACGCCGGTCACCTTGATGCCGAGCAGAATCTGCTCATAGCGCGCCCGCAGGCGCTTCTCCAGCGGCCTGACCAGGTCCGGATCACAGCCCGGCATCAGCGTCGGGGTGAGTTCCACCACGCTGACCTTGGTGCCCAGGGCATCGTAGACGCAGGCCATTTCCAAACCGATGATGCCGCCGCCGACCACCAGCATGCGGCCACCCGCGGCCGGCAGCTCCAGCGCGCCGGTGGAATCGATGATGCGCGGATCATTGGGCCAGCCCGGCAGTTTCACGGCTTCGGAGCCGGCCGCGATGATGCAGTATTCGAAGCGGATACGCTCGGTGCCCTTCGGTCCGGTGACGGCAATCACCTGTGGACTGACGAATTTGCCGGTGCCGGTGAGCACTTCGACCTTGCGCTGCTTGGCCAGCATGGACAGCCCGCTGGTCAGCTTCTTCACCACGCCGCTCTTGAAGCCGCGCAGCTTGGCCAGATCCAGCGTGGGCTTGCCGAAGGTGACGCCGTGCGCCGCCATGGCATCGGCGTCCTCGATGACCTTGGCGGCGTGCAGCAGGGTCTTGGAAGGTATACAGCCGACGTTGAGGCACACGCCACCCAGGGTGTCGAAGCGCTCGATGAGCGTGACCTTCAAGCCGAGGTCTGCGGCACGAAACGCCGCGGTGTAACCCCCGGGACCCGACCCCAGCACCACCACCTGGGTGCTGCGATCGGCTTGCGCCTCCACTCGCGCGAGGGCCGAGACATCAGGAGCCGGCATGCGCACAGTGTCACCCGCGGCATCTGCGCTGGCCGCCTTGGCGGGAGCCGGCGCGGGAGCCGCAGCGCCTGCGGTCACGCGCGCGATGATGGCGCCCTTGCCGACCTTGTCGCCGCGCTTCACCAGAATTTCAGTGATGGTGCCGGCCGCCGCCGACGGCACATCCATGGTGGCCTTGTCGGTCTCCAGGGTGATGAGCGGCGTTTCGACTTCGACGCTGTCGCCGACCTTGACCAGTACATCCACGATGGGCACGGCATCGAAGTTGCCGATATCCGGCACGACGAGATCGATAGTGCTCATTTAAGGCACCGCCTCGAGCAGGCCGCGCGGCTCGGCCAGCACCTGCGTCAGATAGGTCGTGAATCTCGCGGCCAGGGCACCATCGATGACACGATGATCATAGGACAGCGACAACGGCAGCATCAGCCGCGGCACGAAGGCCCCGTCCTTGAATACCGGTTTCATCGTTGAGCGCGAGACCCCCAGGATCGCCACCTCCGGCGCATTGATGATGGGGGTGAAGTAGGTGCCGCCGATTCCGCCGAGACTGGAGATCGTGAAGCTGCCGCCCTGCATTTGCGTCACGTTGAGCGTGCCCGTGCGCGCCTTCTCGGACAACTCACCCAGCGCGCGGGCGACTTCGTAGATGTCCTTGCGATCCGCGTCGTGGACCACGGGGACCATCAGCCCGTTGGGCGTGTCGGCGGCGAAGCCCAGGTGGACATATTTCTTCAGGATCAGATTCTCGCCGTTCGCGTCCAGCGATGAATTGACGGTCGGAAAGTGATGCAGCGCGCGCACGCAGGCGCGCATGATGAAGGCCAGCGGGGTGAGCTTGATGCCCTGCTCGGTGGCCTTGGTCTTCAGCTTGCCGCGCAGCTCTTCAAGATCGGTGATATCCGCTTCATCAAACTGCGTGACATGCGGCAGGTTCACCCAGCTGGCATGCAGACGCGCGCCGGAGATTTTCTGGATGCGCGTCAGCGGCCGGGTCTCCACCGTGCCGAAGGCCGCGAAATCCACCACCGGCACGCTGGGCAGGCCACGGCCGCCGGCGACGCCCGCCTTGCCCGCCTGGGCAGCACCGCCGCTCAGCGCCTTCTTCACGAATCCCTTGACGTCCTCCTCGGTGATCCGGGACTTGAAGCCCGTACCGCTCACCCGTGCCAGGTCCACACCCAGTTCGCGTGCGAAGCGTCGTACCGACGGGCTGGCATGGGCCGAGGAGAAGCCGCTTTCATTGATGGCAGCCAGGCCGGCGCCAGCGGCCGGCGCAGGGGCCGCAGCCGCCTGAGCAGCGACCGGTGTCGGCGCCGGCGCGGCCTTGGGC
>JBARBG010000002.1:0-1910 GCA_049792815.1 Steroidobacteraceae bacterium
GGCAGGCCTTGTGGCCGAGCGCGCAGGCCAGCCACGACTTCCCGGTCCCCGTCGGACCGCCGATCAGCAAATGCTGGCTATGGCGGATCCAGTCACAGCCCGCGAGTTTGTGGAACAGCGCACGATCTAGCCCATCTTATTCACGGCATGGCAGGGATTCGCTGGCGGGTATCGCGTAAGGTGCTGAAAGCGTTCAAGGATTGGGTGTTGAGACCATCCTGTCCACGCGAACGCACCGAGCCACACCCGCCATGCCCGACGATACGGTCTTGCCGTTCGACTTTCCAGCCATCGGCCGCAAGAAACTGACCGCCGCCTTTGACGGTGGGCGTCTGACTTCCGACGGCGGCGTCCTGCTGCTTGGGGTGATCGAACGCCGGTTGGGGATCGCGGAGAAACTGGCACGTCTGATCGCCGACCCGCGCAATCCGTTGCTGATCACCCACGCCGTTGCCGACATCCTGCGCGCCCGCATGCTCGCCATCGCCTGCGGCTACGAAGACGCCGACGACCTCGACCAGTTGCGCACCGATCCCGCCTTCAAGCTCGCCTGCGGCCGGCTGCCGGACAGCGGCGTCGATCTGTGCTCGCAGCCGACCGTGTCGCGCTGGGAAAATGCACCGGCCCTGCGCGAGGTGGTGCGCATGACCTACGCTTTGGTCGACCTCTACTGCGCCAGCTACGCCCGTCCGCCCGCCGCCGTCACGCTCGACATCGACGACACCAGCGATGTCGTGCACGGCAACCAGCAGCTTGCCCTGTTCAACGCGCACTATGACGAGCGCTGCTTCCTGCCGATCCACGTCTATGACACCGCCGCCGCGCGCCCGCTGGCCGTGCTGCTGCGGCCGGGCACGACACCCTCCGGCGAGGAAATCCGCAGCCATCTCCGCCGCCTGGTCCGGCGCATCCGCCGCCACTGGCCCACCACCCGCCTGACCATTCGCGGCGACAGCCATTACGGCCGCCCCGAAGTCATGGCATGGTGCGAAGCCAATGGTCTGGACTACATCTTCGGCCTGCCCGGCAACCCGGTGCTCGACCGCCTGGTCGAGCCGATCGCCGATGACGTGCGGGTGCGGCGTGCCGAGACGCAGGCGCCGATGGTCCGCCGCTTCACCGAGACCCGCTATGGCGCCAAGTCCTGGAAATGCCACCGCCGCGTCGCCGCGCGCATCCAAGCGACTTCCAAGGGCCTCGACATCCGCTACGTGGTCACCAACCTGCACGGCGGCACTGCCGAATGGCTCTACGCCACCCTCTACTGTGCTCGCGGCCAGGCAGAAAACCTGATCAAGCTGCACAAGGGCCAGCTCGCTTCCGACCGCACCAGCTGCCGCGCTCCGCTGGCCAACCAGGTTCGCCTGATCCTGCACACCGCCGCCTACTGGCTGCTGCTGACCGCGCGGGACGCCATCCCCCACCCGCAGCCGCTCGCCACCGCCGAGTTCACCACCTTGCGCATGCGCCTGCTCAAGATCGGCGCCCGCATCAGCGAAACCCTCAGCCGCGTCCGCATCGCTTTTGCCGCCGCCTGCCCCGAGGCCGAGTTGTTCCGTGGCTTGGTCCGCAGCTTCCTCCCAGCCGGCCCCTGACCCACGGGGCCATCGCCCCAAACCCGCCGCGTCCCGCAAACCCCCAGCGCCTCTCCCGTCCGTCCTAAAACCGCGATGAAATAGGCGCCTCAGATCAGCGCGCCCAGCGCTCAGATACCCCACCTCTCACTGGGCCGCGAATAAGACGGGCTAGTGAGTCCTGTGGCTTGCCTCTCGCGGAGGAGCGACCTTGATGTGGACATTCTTAAAGCAACTCTTGAAGCGAAACTATCATGTCATCGTTCTCGTCCTTGGGGCCTTTCTCGCGAGTGTCTCGTGCATCACAGTAGGTCAAAAGGATACGATCCTTATAAC
>JBARBG010000003.1:0-11186 GCA_049792815.1 Steroidobacteraceae bacterium
GCCAGGCCCAGGCCCGCGGCACTGGCCGCGGCCGCCGCGCCCAGGGCATTGATGAGGTTGTGGCGGCCTGCAAGGTGCAGCTCCACCCGCACGCTGCCCTGTGGTGCATGCAGCGAGAAGCGGGTGATGAAACCCGTTGCGTCGATGCTCGTGCGCGGCCCACCGGCCGTGAAATCCGCGCCCGGCTCAAGCCCGAAGGTCAGGACGCGCGCCGGCGTCATGCTCTTCCACAGCAGTGCGAACGGATCATCGTTGTTGATGACGGCAGTGGCATCGGGCGTGAGGCCGGCGACCATCTCCCCTTCGGCGCGCGCGACGCCTTGGAGGCTGCCGAAGCCTGCCAGGTGCTCGGCGCCGGCATTGGTGATGATGCCGATGGTGGGGCGCCCGATGCGCACCAGCGCCTCGACCTCGCCGGCGCGATCCGCACCCATCTCCACCACCGCGAAACGGTGTTCGGCGCGGATCCTGAACAGCGTCAGCGGCACACCGATGTGATTGTTGAGGTTGCCGCGGGTGCTCAGGCACGGACCGGCCTGCGACAGGATGCTGGAGATCAGCTCCTTGACCGTGGTCTTGCCATTGCTGCCGGCGACACCGACCACCGGAATGGAGAAGCTGGCGCGCCAGGCATGGGCGCTGCTCGCGAGCGCCGCCAGGGTGTCAGAGACCAGGATCTGGCTGCCGGCACCCTCCACAGCGCAGCGCACCACGGCGCCGGCCTCGCCGCGCGCCACGGCGGCGGCCACGTAGTCCTCGCCATTGAAGCGTGGCCCGGACAAGGCGACGAACAGTTCACCGGGGTTGATGGTGCGCGAGTCGGTCGACACGCCATTGAACGCGGCGTCCGGACCGACCAGGCGGCCACCACAGCTTTGTGCAAAGGCTGTGAGCGTGGCGTTCATGACGCAGCCGCCAGCGCGCCGCGTGCCACCTGCTCATCACTGAACACGCGGCGGGTCGTGCCGTAGATCTGGTAATCCTCGTGACCCTTGCCCGCGATGAGCACCAGGTCGCCGGGCGCCGCGCCGCGGATGGCTTCCCGGATCGCCGTGGCACGATCGTGCTGCACGCGTACCGTGTCGGAGCTGCCGAAGATGCCCGCAAGAATGTCGCGCACGATGTCCGCCGGGTCCTCGGTGCGCGGATTGTCATCGGTCACGGTCACAGCATCGGCGCAGGTGGCGGCGATGCGCCCCATGATGGGGCGCTTCAGTGCGTCCCGGTCGCCGCCGCAGCCGAACACCACGTGCAAGCGCCCGCGGCAGTGCGCCCGGGCGGCCGCCAGCGCCTTCTCGAGTGCATCCGGCGTGTGGGCATAGTCGACGATGACGGTGGGCTGCGCGCTGAGTGCGGGCGATGTGACCCGCTGCATGCGCCCGGGCGCGGCGACACAGTGCGACAGTGCGTCGAGGGCGCTGAGCAGCGGTATCTGCGCCGCCAGCAGCACCGCCAGCGTTGTCAGTACATTGTCGACGTTGAAGTCACCGAGCAGGGGCACGCTCAAGTGCGCCTCGCCCCAGGAGGTCGCAAGCGTCAGATCCAGGCCTTCATTGCGGGCGTGGACCTGCGTGGCGAGCACATGCGCTTGCTCACCCGGGTCAGTGCCGCGGGCCGTGACGACCAGGCGGCCCGGCGCGCCGCGGACCGCGGCGAGCTCGCGCCCGAACGCGTCATCGATGTTGATCACACGCGCCGTCAGCGTCGGCCACGCGAGCAGCCGCGCCTTGGCGGCACCGTAAGCCTGCATCGTGCCGTGATAGTCCAGATGGTCCTGGGTCAGATTGGTGAAGGCCGCCGCGCCGAAGCGCACTTCAGCCACGCGCCCCTGGTCCAGGGCGTGCGAGGAGACTTCCATCGCCACCGCCGCCGCGCCTGTGGCCCGCAGGCTCGCCAGCTGGCGATGTACGCTCACCACATCAGCGGTGGTATGCGCCACCGGCTGCAGGGCATCAGCCGTGCCATACCCCAGGGTGCCGATGTAGGCGGCGGGTCGGCCACAGCGTGACAACGCCTGCGCAATCAGCCAGGCGCAGGTGGTCTTGCCGTTGGTGCCCGTGACGCCCACCACATGCATTGCCTGTGACGGTTGCCCGAAAAATCGATCGGCGATGACGCCCAGGTGCGCGCGCAGATCCGGCACCGCAACCACGATCTGTTCCTCGTCCTGGCCGGCGCGCTGGCGGATTCGCTGCAGCAGCCGCGCCGCCGCTTCCAGCGCCCGCGGCTCGCTGGCAGCCGGCGTCTCGTAGACCACGGCGCGCGCACCGCGCTCGGAGGCCTGTGCCGCGAATTCGATGCCGTGCCGACCACTGCCGCGGGACTGGCCACGACAGGCCAGAAACAGGGCGCCGGGTGTCACGTCGCGACTGTCCAGCGTCACATCGCTGATCGCCACATTCGACGGCAAATCAACAATGCCGGACAGCAATTGCTGCAGCATCATCGGCGCGCCACCGTATGGCTACCCGGGTGCGGATGCACCGGCAGCGGCGCGGGCGCCTCATCGGCGGGCACGCCCGGGGTGGTATCGGGCGCCACGCCCAGCAGACGCAGCGCCGGACCCATGACCGCCGAGAACACCGGGGCTGCGACGTCACCGCCGCGGTGCAGGCCGGCGCTCGGGGTATCGATGACGACCACGGCCGCCAGGCGCGGATCGGTCGCGGGTGCCACGCCCGCGAACACCGACATGAAAAGACTCTTGGAGTAACCCCCGTCCGTGGCCTTCTCCGCGGTGCCCGTCTTGCCCGCGACGCTATAGCCGTAAATGGCGGCCTTGGTACCCGTGCCCTCGGCGGCGACCACGGTTTCCAGCATCGCCACCAGTTCCCGGCAGGTGTGCTCGCTGAGCACCTGCTCGCCCGGTGGCGGGCTGGTCACCGGCAGGAATGAGACCGGGCGCCTGACACCCATGGCACCAAAGGCGGCATAGCCCTGCGCCAGCTGCAGCGGTGTCACCGACAGACCATAGCCATGGGACATGGTGGCGATGCCGATCGGGCGCCAGTGCGCGTAGTTGCTGAACACGCCGGCGGATTCGCCGGGAAAGCCACTGGCCGTGACCTGGCCCAGGCCCAGCTTTGAAAGCGTGGTCCAGATGAGTTCCGGCGGCAGCGACAGCGCCAGGTGAATCATGCCGACATTGGAACTCTTGGCGAGGATGGTCGCGATGTCGATGCGCCCGAGCGGATGCTCGTCGGGGAAGGGGTGCGAACCCACCATGATCTCGCCCGGGGAGGTATCAATGATGCTGTGATCGTCATAGCGACCGGACTCGATGCCGGCGGCGACGAAGAACGGCTTGATGGTGGAGCCGGCCTCCAGGATGTCGGTCACGGCCCGGTTGCGGTAATCGGCCGGATCGGCTTCGTCGCGGTCGTTGGGATTGAAGCCCGGCTGATTGACCATGGCCAGGATTTCGCCGGTCTTCACATCCAGCACGACCATGGTCCCGGCCTTGGCGCTCTGCTCACGCACGGCGGCCTTGAGCTCCCGGTAGGCGAGATACTGCAGACGCAGATCGATCGCCAACCGCAGATCATGTCCGGGGCTGACCTCGCGAATGCTGTCCACATTCTGGACCACTCGCTGGAAGCCATCCTGTATCACCCGCTTGGACCCGTCGGTGCCGGCCAGCCAGTGATCAAAGGCCAGCTCCAGACCTTCCTGGCCGGCATCATCGACATTGGTGAAGCCCAGCATCTGGCCGGTGACTTCTCCCGAGGGGTAGTAGCGGCGGTATTCGCGCTTCAGGTAGACCCCGGTGATCCCCAGGTCGCGAATCTTTTCGGCCTCGACCGGCGGCAGGTGCCGCGCCACGTACAGGAACTGGCGGTCCTCATTGCTGGTGATGCGCTGGACCAGTTCCTGGCGATCGAGCTTGAGGGCCTTCGCCAGGCGCGGGATCTGCTCGGGTACCGGGGCCAGCTCCTGGGGGTTCACCCACACCGAGTCCACCGGCGTGCTGATCGCCAGCGGTTCCCCGTTGCGGTCGGTGATCATGCCGCGGTGTGCGGTGATGGTGGCCACGCGCGAGAAGCGCTCGTTGCCTTCCGAAGCATAGAAATCGTGGCGGTACAGCTGCAGGTGCGCCGCCTGGGCCAGCAGGCCCGCGCCCGCCGTCAGCAGCAGTGCGAGTATCAGCCATGCCCGCCAGCGAAACGAGCCTGCCGTGCGATCACGTGGATTCCTGGCTCTCATGGCGCGACGATCTTGATCTGCTGCGCCGGCGGGGTGGCCATGTGCAGGCGATTGCTGGCGACGTTTTCAACAAAGGCATGCTGGGACCAGGCGCTTTGCTCAAGCTGCAACTGACCCCATTCGATGTCGAGATTGTCCCGCTGGTCGGACAGCTGCTGCAGTTGCATGAACATCTCGCGGGTGCGGTGCTTGCACCACACCGCGCCGGCAGCCGAGCCCAGCGCCGCCATCCACAGCAGCGGCACCACCACGGCGTAGAGCGTGCGCGACACCTTCAAGACAGCTTCTCGGCGATCCGCAGCAGGGCGCTGCGGGCACGCGGATTGCGCCTCAGTTCCGCCTCGCCGGGGCGCTGCTTGCGTCCCACCAGTTTCATGCGCGGCTGGGCCGAGGGTGGCACCACCGGCAAGCGCGCCAGGGCCGGATCGATGCTGGAGTGGCGCGCCATGAACTGCTTGACGGCGCGATCCTCCAGCGAATGGAAGCTGATGACGGCCAGCCGGCCGGTGGGTGCCAGGACTTCGAACGCGGCGCCCAGGCCGGCTGTGAGTTCGCCGAGCTCATCGTTGATGAACATGCGCAGCGCCTGAAAGGTGCGCGTCGCCGGATTCTTGCCCGGTTCGCGCGTGCGTACCGCCCGGGCGACGATTTCGGCGAGCTGCGCGGTGCGGGTGATGGGCGTGCGCTCACGCGCGGTGGCGATCGCGTGCGCCACGCGGCGCGCAAACCGCTCCTCGCCCAGGGTCGCGATCACCTCGCGCATCTCGTCGATGCCCGCCCTGGCGAGCCATGCAGCAACCGGCTCACCACGTGTCGGGTCCATGCGCATATCGAGCGGACCATCGGCCCGGAAGCTGAATCCGCGCTCGGGTTCATCGAGCTGCGGGGACGATACGCCAAGGTCAAAGAGCACGCCTGCGCATGGGCGTCCCTGCGCATACGCCGGCACGAGAGCCGCAAGCTGCGAAAACGGCGCGTGCTGGAGCGTGAGGCGCAGGTCGCCGGCGAAGCGCTGGCGGCCCGCCGCGATGGCCTGCGGATCGCGGTCGAGCGCGAGCACGCGGCCTTCTCCACCCAGGGTCTCGAGAATGCGTGCCGTGTGGCCGCCGCGCCCGAACGTTGCATCGACATAGTACCCACCCGCCCTGACCGCCAATGCCGCGTACACTTCATCGACGAGCACTGCGGCGTGCTCGTCGATGAGTCCGATCACTTTTGTTCTGGCGGGCTGCGCTTCAGACCCGCCGACAACTTCAATTCAGCCAATCCCAGCGGAGCCGCGACCGTGCGCCGCTCCGGCTGGATCGAGGCGAGTGCGCCTTGCATCCAGGCGCCCTCGTCCCAAAGCTCGAGGTGATTTCCCTGACCGACCAGCATCGCGTCGCGTTGCAGTCCGGTAAACTCACGCAACTCACCCGGAATCAATACCCGACCATGAGCGTCAATCTCCAAATCCGTCGCGTAGCCGATCATCAGGCGCTGCAGCCAGCGCGACTCCGGGTTCAGATTCGGAAGGCTCAACAGTTGGTCCTGCAGCTGCTCCCAATCCGCGATCGGGTAGATCAGCGCGCACTTGTCCGGGTCGACTGTGGCCACCAGTCGCAGGTCCGCAGCCTTGGCCAGTTCATCCCGCACGCGCACGGGCAGGACCAACCGCCCTTTCACATCGAGAGAGACCTTTGCTGCACCGCGGAACACGAGACCCCCGGAGCGAAAGACCCACTTTCGCCCACTTTTCCCCACCTGGGGGCACTATAGGAATCTGCGGTCCAATATGTCAATTGAATGAGCGGAAAAATTTGTCGTTGTCACAACGACTTATGGTCAAATCGGCCCGCTCGGCCGACGCCTTGAACGACAGTCTTCTTATCAATCAGAAGCTTGCTGCGGAAAGCTTATACAGTAGGTCACGCTCAGGACCCCTGTAAAAGAAGAAGTCGGCCTGTAAGCCGGGTTCTGTCGAGGGCAATCATTCCTCTGTGGACCCCCGTCACCGGAGGCCTCTTGCGGCCTACCCGGAAGCGCGCACGAATCGACGCTGCTTCGAGCCTTGCGACCGAAGCTGCTTCCCTATTTGGCCTTGCTCCACGTGGGGTTTACCTAGCCGTCGAGTGTTGCCACCGACGCGGTGCGCTCTTACCGCACCGTTTCACCCTTACCGGCCATAACCCGTTGCCGGGCAATGACTTAGGCGGTCTGTTCTCTGTTGCACTTTCCGTGGGCTCACGCCCCCCAGGCGTTACCTGGCACGTTATTCGCGGGAGCCCGGACTTTCCTCCACGTCCCAACCGATGAAACGCAGCGATTGCCCGGCCGACTTCAGCCGCCACCATACTCGCCACGCAGCTGCAGCGCGAGCGCGTACGCGTCCGAGCGTCGTCCGCCGGACAGCTGGGCGGCGACCGCCGCCGCCTTGCCCGGCGGCAATTCGGGCACCAGCAGTTCCAGCGCGCGGCGCATGAGGTTCATGTCGGCACCGTCCTGCGCCGGCGGCGCACCCTGCACGATCAGCGTGATTTCACCGCGCTGCAGATTCGGGTCCTGCTGCGCAAGCTGGCGCAGTTGCTCAAGGGTGCCGCGATAAACGGTTTCATGAAGCTTGGTCAGTTCGCGCGCGATGACCGCGGGACGCTCTGCGCCCAATAGAGTTGACAAATCAACAAGGCATTCGGCAATGCGGTGCGGCGCCTCGAAGAACACCATGGTGCGGGTCTCGGTGGCGAGCGTGCCCAGGCGTGCGCGGCGTTCGCGTCCCGCCGCCGGCAGGAATCCCTCGAAGCAGAAGCGCTCCACCGGCAAAGCCGCAAGCGCCAGCGCGGCGGTGATGGCGGAGGGCCCCGGCACCACGCTCACCGCAATGCCCTGCGCCACGGCCGCCCGCAGCAGCTCGAATCCCGGGTCGCTGAGCAGCGGCGTCCCGGCGTCGCTGACCAGCACCACCCGCGCGCCCTGCGCGAGCCTTGCGAGCAGCTCCGGCAGCCGCTGCGTCTCGTTATGCGCATGCAGGGACAGCAACGGCTTGGCGATGCCCAGATGCTGCAGCAATCCGAGCGTGCGGCGCGTGTCCTCGGCCGCGATCAGGTCCGCGCCCGCCAGCGCCGCGCGCGCACGCTCGCTCAGATCCCCCATATTTCCGATCGGAGTGGCGACGACTTCAAGCCGGCCCGGTTGATTGCCCACTATAATCCCCTGTATTGGCCCCATCCTGCCGTCGAAAGGCAAGGCACAGCAACTCATGCCCGAATCCCGACGCTCCCTGCATCTGAACATGGCGACTCTGGCGGCACTGCTGGGCCTGCAGTTGGCCAGCTGCGCCGACGTGCCATCCGGGCCGGATCAGGCCCCGCCGGGCATACTCAGCCCCAGTCCGATCAACCGTCAGAGCGTGCCCGCACCCACGGTGCCGGGCACGCGCCGGGCTGCTCCCCAGATGCCGGAGACGGGCGGTCCCCAGATCGCCTTGCTGCTGCCGCTGTCGGGCCGCCAGGGCGATGCAGCGCTGCAGGTCCGCGATGGCTTTCTGACGGCCTACTACTCGCTGCCCGCGGCGCAACGCTCGGGTCTGCGCGTCTATGACACCGGGCAGATGAGCATTGCCGCGGCGCTCGACCAGGCGACGACGGATGGCGCCGGTTTCATCATCGGCCCGCTGACCCGGGAGGAAGTCGCGGCCGCCGCCGCCTACAGCGGCCCGCGGCCACCGCTGCTGGTTCTGAACGCCCTCACCGGCCCGGCCCCCGCCGGCAACGCGCTGTACCAGTTCGCGCTCTCGCCCGAGGAGGAGGCGCGGCTGGTTGCGCGCCGTGTGGTCGCCGACGGCAACCGCGCCGGGGTTGCGCTGGTGCCCAGCGGTGAATGGGGGCAGCGGGTGCTCGCGGCGTTTACCCAGGAATTGAACGCTGCGGGCGGGCAGCTGCTGGACACCGCCACCTACGATGCCGACAGCACCGACTACGCACCGGCCATCAGCCAGGTGCTGCGCGTCAACGAGAGCGAGGCGCGCGCCAAACGCCTGGAGTCCGTGCTGGGCACTCGCCTGAGCACCCAGTGGCGGCGCCGTGGTGATGTGAGCTTCATCTTTTCTCCCGGACAGGCGCAGGCCGAACGTCTGCTGCGTCAGCAGCTGAAGTTCTACTTTGCTGGCGACGTGCCCACCTACGCGACGGCCGCTGCTTTTGAACCCAACGCCAGTGCCAACCAGGATCTGGATGGCCTGATTTTTCCCGATGCTCCGTGGCTGCTGGGCGGCGCGCTGGTCGACAGCGTTCGTGACGCCACCAATGCGGCCTGGCCGAGCGGAGGTCCGCGCCGCAGTATGCTGTTCGCCTTCGGCTTCGATGCCGCGCGCATGGCGACGGCGCTGCGCTCGATCCCCGCACAGAGCAGCGCCACCAGTCTCGCCGTGGACGGGCTGACCGGCCACCTCACCGTCGCCGCCGATGGCCATGTGCTGCGTGACCTGATGTGGGCGCAGATGCGCAATGGAGAGCCGCGGCTGCTGAACTGAATGCCCGCCACCGCCGCCCAAACGCTTGGCGCGCGTGCCGAGCGGGTCGCACTGGAGTACCTGCAGGGGCGCGGGCTCACGATACTTGAGCGCAACTACCGGCGACGCCTCGGAGAGATCGACCTGGTGGCCCTCGACCGGGGCGTATTGGTGATCGCCGAGGTGCGTACCCGCAGCCGTGAGGACTTCGGCGGCGCGGCGGCGAGCATCGGCAGGCTCAAGCAACGGCGCATCATTCGGGCGGCCAGCCAGTTGCTGCAGCAGCATCGCCACTATGCGGCGCTACCGGTGCGATTCGATGTGCTGATCGTCAGCGATCTTAAGTCCGAGGTACCGCAGGTGAACTGGCTGCGGCACGCCTTCGAGGCTTAGCTATTTGACGACCTTGAGCTGCGGGCGCGGCCGGCCCTCTTCGGCGGCCGGTGGCTTGGGCGGTGAGGGAGGCTGCGGCCCGAGGTCAGCCTCCGAAAACACCATGCCCTCCCCGGTCTCGCGTGCGTAGATGCCGAGGATCGCGCCGATGGGCGCCTTGACGTGGTGGATGGCGCCGGCGAAGCGCGTGTCCAGCTCCAGCCATTCGTTGCCGATGGTCAGGCGCTCAGTGGCGTCGTAGCTGATGTTGAGAACGATCTTGCCGTCCTTCACAAAAGCGCGCGGCACATCCACCGCGTGCCGATCGACATCGATGATGACATGGGGCGTCTGGGCGCCGTCGGTCATCCATTGATGCATGGCGCGCAGCAGGTATGGCCGCTTGGCAGGCAAGGACGTGTCGCTCACGGCACCCGCATTTCCTGTTCGGTGTCCGACAGGCTGTCGCGAAACGCCGGCCGGGAAAACACGTGGTTGGCGTACTTCAGGATCGCAGCGGAGGTCAGCTCGACCTCGTAGTACGGCAGCCGCCACAGCACCGGGGCAATGGTTGCGTCCACCATCGAAAACTCGTCGGAAAGAAAGTAGGGCCGCTGCTTGAACAGCTCTTCGCTTTGCACGATGGTGTCCCGCAGCGTCTTGCGGCTCTTCATGGAGAGCTTGCGATCCGGCTCGGCCTCGATCTGGTGTACCAGCGGATACCAGTCGCGCTCGACGCGGTGCAGGGCCAGTCGGAACTGCGCGCGTGCCACCGGATCCACCGGCATCAGCGGCGGGTGCGGAAAGCGCTCATCGAGGTACTCCATGATGACCCGCGAGTCATACAGCACCAGATCACGATCCACCAGGGTCGGCAAGCTGTGATAGGGGTTCAGGTCGAGCAGGTCCTCCGGAAGTCGGCCCGGCTCGACGCTGATGATGTCGATGCCGATACCCTTCTCTGCCAGCACAATGCGGGTCCGATGGCTCCACAGATCATTGGGAGCTGAAAACAGAGTCATGATGGACCGTCGGCTCGACAAAGGGCTTACTCCGTGTCCCCATGTCCCGGGGTGAGCGTCAGTGGACGTTCTTCCAATACTCGCGCTTGAGCAGATAGGTGAGCGCCGTGAAAGCCAACAGGAACAATACCACCTTGACGCCCAGTGAGCGGCGCTGAACCTGTGCCGGCTCGCCGACATAGTCCAGGAAATTGACCAGATCGCGCACCGTGGCCAGGTATTGCTCATGTGACTGGCTGCCGGGGGCAACCTGCACGAAATGATCGAACACCTGCTCCCCGCCGACCTTCTTGAACACCGCCACCTTGACGCCCTCCAATGTGGACAGCACATGGGGCATGGCCACGCTGGCAAGCTGAAGATTGTTCGCGCCGGTCAGGCGCGACGGATCCGAGTAGAACGTGGTCAGGAACCGGTACAGATAGTTGGTGCCCCGCTCGCGCGCCATCAGCGACAGGTCCGGCGGCACCTTGCCGAACCAGTTCTGCGCGTCCGCGGACGGCATCGGCGTCATCACATAGTCGCTGGGCTTGGCACCTGCCGGCAGCACGTATTTCGCAAGCTGATCCGGTGGGATCTGCAGGTCATCCGCCATACGTGAGTAGCGCACGTACTTCAGCCCGTGGCAGCCGCGACAGTAGCCCGCGTAATCACGCAGGCCACGCTGCAGCGAGGCGGTATCGGACACCGAGTTCTCAGGCGTCCAGGATTCCCAGTCGCCGCCGAAGCCCTTCAGCCGCTCCTCTTCTTCCTGCTTCTTCTTGTCGTCCTGAAGCTGCTGGGTGGCCTTGGCACCCATCGCCATGGCGGCCTGCACGCTGTTGGGCGCCGAGGCATCCGGAGCCGACGCATCGGCCGCCAGCGCCGCCGTCCCGGCCATCAGGCACACCGCAAATCCGAGGCTCAACAGGCCCTGTTTCGCGCAATTCACTCTAAGCATGGGCCGCAAACCTCACGCGATCGGGTACTGGCTTGACCCGTTCCAGCCGGGTGTAGAACGGCATCAGCACGAAGAAGGCGAAGTAGCCCCCCGTGGCGAGCCGTCCCAGGATGATGTAGATCCCGACCGGCTCCTGCAGACCCAGGTACATGAGCCCCAGGAA
>JBARBG010000004.1:0-17853 GCA_049792815.1 Steroidobacteraceae bacterium
TGGTTGCACGCGGTGCTGACGACGCTGTCGAAGAAGAGCGAACTCGCATCGGCGATCCGATATGCGCTCTCTCGGTGGCCTGCCTTGACCCGTTACCGGGATGATGGGCGCCTGGAAATAGACAATACCGCCGCCGAACGCGCATTGCGCGTGGTGGCTTTGGGAAGGAAGAACTGGCTGTTCGCAGGATCCGATGACGGCGGCGAGCGCGCCGCCGTCATCTACTCGATCCTGGGTACTGCCAAACTCAACGATCTGAACCCTGAGAGCTACCTACGCTACGTGCTGGAGCGGATCGCGGAGCATCCCATTAACCGCATCGACGAGCTCTTGCCTTGGAACGTTGCTGCCGAAAAGCCAGAGATGCGCCGAGCTGCCTGACCCGCGTCAATGTGCCGCTGCCCTACGCTTACGTTGAATCCACAGTCATTTCTGCCTCAGTGCGCCGATTTACGACGCCGCTGGCCATCATTGACGCGCGGGGCGCCTCGACAGCCTCTCCTAGGCGCCGAATGCCCTGGATCGTCCGCCTACTAGCCCGAGGGCCAGGCGCTTCGGGATACGAGGTGTGTCACCTCCACTGAGGCAGCGTCCTTGAACGTGGTAGCAACTGTTGCAAAGCCACTTTGGGGGTAAGCATCAGCATGAGCCTAGGCCTTGGGCTAGGAATGGCGAGGCATTGCAATGACGACCGTGACCATGGGGAGGGGGAGGAGTATCGTCGTTTCCCGTCGGGCACGGACTATACTGTATTAAGTATATTAGTTAACTTTAAGCACCTTTTAAAGGGTTATATTCGAATATGTGGCTTTTTATGATATCCTATACAGTATTAACGTCTGATTTTAACCCCTATTAAGGTGTACTGATGGACGCTCCCTACGCCGTTAAGCAGCTAACCCAGGCGCTCAAAGATGCGCGCTTGGCAACAGGCGACTCGCAGAAAGAACTCGCCGATCGCGCTGGACTTGGGCAAAACCGCTTAACGCTGATTGAAACCGGTCAGGTTGACCTTCGCGCCTCTACCCTGATTCAGCTGGCGCGGGCACTGGATCTTGAGCTGGTCCTAGTGCCACGGCGGCTACTTCCTGCTGTTCAGAGCCTCACGGTGGGACACCAACCTAAACCGGAAAAGGACGCTGAGCGTCGCTCGGTACGTGGTTCCCCAATCAGAGTTTTGCGGCACATCGAACGTCACCTAGGTGCGCTCGAGCGTGCCTATCCCGAGAGTCGGGAAGTTGCACAGGCGAAGCGCGACGCTCATGCGCTTCTCGAAGGCGGCTCCGAACTTCGCCCGGCCACCATTCAGCCTTTACGCCGCACTGTCTTTTGGCTTGCGCGCGCCAGGACGAGCCAACCCCAGGCACAGCGGTATATGGCCAAGGCCGCCGCACAGTTGCAGGAGCTACGACAGACGCTGTCACAGACCGCGCATCTTCAGCAACTGCCGCGGGCCCAACCGGCCGCGTATGGGCTAGAGGATGAAATCTCATGAATGACGCCGTTGCAGTCCTTGACGTGTATTTGCACGGGAACAGCGTTGGTACGTTGACTCGAACTGCAGGAGACACAACCCTTTTCGCCTTCAACAGCCAATATATCGAGGATGAAGCGCGAGCTACATTGAGCTTGTCGTTTAAGGCGAAAGACGGCGCCCTACGTACGCAGCTGAAGCCTTATCAAACGCGCTTGATGCCTTTCTTCTCAAACCTCCTGCCAGAAGGACACCTGCGCAAGTACTTGGCTGAGCGCGGTGACGTACACCCGGATCGCGAGTTCTTTCTGCTTTGGTTGCTTGGAGAGGACCTACCCGGAGCTCTACGCATCAAACCCGCCCAAGGAGACACGCTTCCGCCAGCATACGCCCGGGAGGAACGTGCGGAGTCCGACGGAAAGCGAGCTGACCCCGAAGGATCTGATGTAATGCGCTTCTCATTGGCCGGAGTGCAGCTCAAGTTTTCGGCCATCGCCGAGCCTTCTGGAGGACTCACAATTCCGGTCAAAGGGATTGGCGGCTCGTGGATCGTGAAGCTGCCTTCTGAACGTTATACCGGCGTGCCGCGCAACGAATACTCGATGATGACGCTGGCGGCCAAACTCGGCATAAACGTCCCGCGAATCAAGCTCGTGGACATTAATGAGATCGAAAATCTCCCGTCTGGCTTAGGCGCGCTGCGCGACCAGGAAGCCTTCGCGATCGAGCGATTTGATCACGTCCCCGGTGGCGTCCCGGTGCACATAGAGGACTTTGCACAGGTATTTGATGTATATCCAGCCAATAAATACAAGAAAGCAAGCTCAATGAACATTGCCACCGTGCTCGGAATTGAAACCTCCCAAGAGGATCTGAAGGAGTTCATCCGACGCCTGGTATTCAACGCCCTTATTGGTAACTCCGATATGCATGTAAAAAACTGGTCTCTGATTTATCCCGATCAGAAGCGACCGCACCTATCTCCGGCTTATGACTTTCTAACTACGACGGCGTACATCCCTGATGACACCGCTGGGCTAAAATTCAGTCGCACCAAGAATTACAATGAACTTACATTCGATGAGCTTGCCCACATGGCTGACTGGGCAAAACTGCCCGAACAGTTGGTTCTGGATGCGGCAAAGGAAACAGTCTCGCTTTTTCACGAAGTGTGGTCTGAGGAAAGAAGAAATCTACCGCTTTCGGCGGATGTCATTGATGCGGTCGAACACCAGCTGCGCATTGTTCCTCTAGCTGGTCCTCCCGGCGCGTAGTGCTTCACACGTTTCGCTATTGCGTCAAGCGCGGCCTGAATATTCAGAACCACGCTATTCCCGGCACTGGGCTCGCCCAACCACCGACCCCCGCGTGTTCCGGGTCAATAGCTGGGTCCTTTTCGAGCGCGCGGCGGAGCCCCTGCTTTCGCGACCAGGGTTCATGACGGCGCCGAATGACCTGAGGGTCGATTTTCTGTCCAGTTCATACCTTGGGACAATGGCCCCTTGACCCCGTTTCGCACGGCCGGATTCAATTTGCGACCCCTGCTCTTGGACGGCAGGGTCCGCTCACCGAATCACGTGCGATCTGCGATGACGACCGGGCGAGAACGGCCACAACCGATCCTTCAAGCACCAGGGCCGATATTCCATGCACCGGTCAGTCTCTGCATGCCGCGTCCATGGCCGCATTGAACCAAGGAATCCCACGCCAATGCTTATGCTATGACCGACGGGCTTGCCTCCCTACCGCCCTGCGCACTTGCGGCGACAAACTGGGCGAATTCCAGCAAAGGCAGCGGCCGGCTATACAGGTACCCCTGGTGAGAGTTGCAGCCATGAAGGTGCAAGAACGCCCGCTGCTCCACGGTCTCGACCCCTTCGGCGATCACCTGCAGACCCAGGCTCGTCCCCATGGTGATAATGGTCTGGGCAATAATAGCGTCGTTGCGACTGTCCGGCAGGCTTGCAACAAAAGACTTGTCAATTTTCAGCACATCAAGCGGAAGCTTGCTCAAGTAGGACAGCGACGAGTTACCAGTGCCAAAGTCGTCCAGCGAGAACCGGATCCCCAGTGACTTTAGATCCTTCATCTTGGCCAGGGTATCATCGACATCCTTGAGAACCACACTTTCGGTAATCTCCATCGTCAGCCGTGTCGGATCCGCACCGGTCCGCTGCACCACATTTGCCACCAGCGCGACAAATTCTGGTAGATGGAACTGGAGCGCGCTGACATTTACGGCAAGGCGCAAATCACGCATCGCCGCATTCTTCGACCAGGCGACGAGTTGCGCGCAGGCGGTTTGCAGCACCCACAGTCCTATAGGAAGTATGAGGCCCGTCTCTTCCGCAAGGCTAATGAAGGATCCCGGCAGTATCATACCGTGCTCGTGGTGCACCCAACGCAGCAGCGCCTCAGCGCCGAATATTTTGCCGTCCTGCTCCAATTGCGGCTGGTAATAAAGGCGCAGTTGCCCGAGCTGCAGCGCCAGGCGCAGATCCGATTCCAGCGCGCTTCGTCGATCCAGTGCGATCTGCATCGCGGGATCGAAGAAGCGCGCCGTGTTGCGCCCCGCGCCTTTGGCCTGGTACATAGCCAGATCAGCGTGTTTGAGCACGGTTTCGACCGTTTCCTCCTCACCGCGAAACAGCGTTATACCCAAGCTGGCCGGAGAATGGTATTCGCGCTCATCAATGTGATACGGTCGGGCCAGCGCCTCACGCAGCGTTTCACCAACGGCACCTGCATAAACCGCGGCGGCCTGGGCGTCCTCCCCCAGATCAGAAATAATGACCACAAACTCGTCGCCGCCAAGGCGAGCCACCGTGTCGTGTCCACGCACATTGGCCTGGATTCGTTTCGCCGCTATGACCAGCAGCTCGTCGCCGACGTTGTGGCCGCGCGTGTCATTAAGCACTTTGAAATTGTCCAGATCCAGAAAGAGGGCCGCACTCATGCGACCGCTGCGGCGGTTACCGGCCATGATCTGGGACATGCGGTCGTACAACAGCCGGCGATTGGGCAATTGGGTAAGGGGATCAAAGTAAGCAAGCGTATGAATCTTCTCCTCTGCCTGCTTTGCTTCGGTAACGTCTGAGAAGGAGCTCACGTAGTGCGTTATCTCGCCCGATGGCGCTCGGACCGCCGTGATCGAGCCCCGTGCTATAAATGGATTGCCGTTCTTGCGCCGGGTCCACAATTCTCCCTGCCAGTGGCCAGAAGTGGAAATTTGCCTCGCTAATGCCTGGATGACCGCCGGATCTTGCCGGGCATCATTCAGGCCGCGAACCGGCGTGCCAATCATCTCCTGGGCAGCGAATCCAGTGAGCACCGTGAATGCCTGATTGACGCGCAGGATCCGGTCATCATTACCAGAAATTACGATGGCCTCACGAGACTCCAAAGCAACCGCGGCGATGCGAAGCTCATCCGCGGCCATTTTCAATTTGGTGACGTCCTGAGCAAATATGACGATTCCGCCCACGCTGCCATCCTCGGCGTACCAGGGCCGGATTTCCCAATTCGCCCATCGAACCGAACCATCGCGCAGCTCGACGCGCTCTTCCTCGCGGCGCACCACATCCCCGGACATCGCACGCGCATGGAGCGACTTGTACGAGTCGGGAAGATCGGGAAAGACCTCGTAATGGCCCCGACCTACTACGTCCTCGTCGCGTTGGAAATTTTCGTCCAACCAGCGCCGACTGACGGCGATGTACCGCATCTGCCGGTCGAACATCGCCATTGATGTCGGTGCATGATCAATAAATAAGCGCTGGCGCTCGCGACTGTCGCGCAGTTGGGTTTCACTTTTCTTACGACGCGCGATTTCGCGTTCCCGCTCGGCCCGCTCGGTTTGCAGTGCGGCGGTACGCAGCGCGATGCCGCGCTCAAGGCTTGCATGGAACTCGCGGGAATGCAGAATCCCTTGCACCGCCTTGGCGCAGTTACTCATGGTCTCGACGTGTTCTGCACCAAAGTTTCGCGGCCGCCGATCAATGGCACACAGCGTACCGATGGCATGTCCGGCTCGGCTGTAGATCGGCACGCCCAGGTAGGCGCGAATGCGGGGCTCATCGACTACGAGTGGATTATTGGCGAATCTCTGATCAAGGAGCGTGTCACAGACTACTAGCGGTTCGCGCCCGCTGATGGTGTGCGTGCAAAATGATATTTCGCGGGGAGTTTCGGATGCGTCCAACCCGACTTTGGATTTGAACCACTGTCGGCATTCATCCATAAGGGACAAGAGCAGGATTGGGACCTGCATGGTCTTGGCCGCCAACCGGGTAATGCCGTCAAACGACTCTTCCGGTGGCGTATCGAGTATGCACAGATTCCGCAGGGCCGCGAGCCGACTGGCCTCGTCCTGGTCAATGCCCGGCTCGACAGGAGAAGAAGGCGCGCTCGTAGCCATGTGAAGTCTTGCCGGATGTAATCCCTATTACATAATAGTTGCTGCTGGAGGAGCTTGATTGGTCCCCGATTGGAACTGAGGCGCACGTCACGGAGTTACCGAATATCCGTTCCAAATCGGGGTGGCCGGCCGCTGCGGGGCAAGGTTGTTGGCTCTTCAAACGTCTCTTCTGGGCCGAGAGCGACTGAAATGGCTGTAGAGTCGGGATGTGACGCGGTGACATTAGGTCTGGGTTGTCTGTTGCCGCCTCTTTCGTCTGGCGGCGCCTAAGTACCCTCGCCGTCGCTCCGTTTTCACACCCCGCTCATCGAACCGGACGTGCAGATCTCCCGCATCCGGCTCTCGGACAGAACCTCACGCCTTCACCCACGACGGGCCGCGTCCAAGCTGTACAAGACGTACGAGACCGAAGTACCCGTACAGGTGCGAGAGTGGATAAGTCCCGCCCCGGCGTCCCCCCGTCTTATGCTCGCGACGCAGCCACCGGCGTAACCGCACAGCGGTGTAGTTGTCGAGCGCCCGATACGCGGGGCGGACGGTGCCTACTTTGAAGTAGTTCGCCCAGCCGCGCAGCGTGCGGTTCAACTGCTCCACCAACTCTGTGGTGTCTTGCCACGTCATCGAGTTGCTCGTGAGCGCATGGACCTTTTCGACCGTGCGCCGGATGCTCTTCTTGGACGGCCGCATACCTAGATAGGCTTTGCCGGTTGTCCGCTGATACATCCTCCCGAACGTGTATCCCAGGAAGTCGAACGTCCCTTGCGGGACCGTACAGATTCGCGTCTTCTCCTCGTTGACCGTCAGCTTCAGTCTGCCCATGAGCTCGCGCATCCGGGTCAGCGCCTGTTCGGCGTTGCCCCGTGTGCACAGGATCACGAGATCATCCGCATAGGTCACAATGCGAGAGCCGAGGCTCTGCTCAAGGCCAAGCTTCTTCCATCCCAACTCGAACCGGCGCATATACAGATTCGCCAGCAGTGGTGAGAGGGGTGAGCCCTGCGGGATGCCGCGGCCACTGTCCTTGGCCTCGGTCGTGCGCCTCTTCCGGCCTTTATCGTCGGTATCTTCAACGGCACATTTGACCCTGAAACGACATAGCCCTCGGCCAATACCTGCCGGCCGGAACCGGGCAGAGCGGACGTCCACCAGCCCGAGTTATAGATAGGTATTGACCTAAGTAATGCCATTCTGGATACTAAGGCATATACCTTATTAACAGGCGCACGGAGACTGAGAATCATGGTTGCCAAAGCTGCATACGCCAACGCAGAGCTCGATCGGGAGATAGTCCTATCGCGCGTCATTGACGCTCCTAGGGATCAGGTCTTCCGTGCCTGGGTCGAGCCCAAGCGCATGTTCCGATGGTTTGGCCCGCGCGGCTTTCGCTGCGAGGTGCGCCAAGACAGCGAAGCCAAGGCCGGCGCGGTGTGGCGATTTGACATGATTGCACCCAATGGTCACCGATTCGACAGTCGAATGGTGTTTCTAGAGGTGATACCCAACGAACGGCTGGTTCTCGATCACGGGTCGGACAAAGACGACGACCCCAATCGATTCAGGGTGACAATTACCTTCGATCAGCAAAGCGATGGTAAGACAGTGCTTACGCTCCGGCAGCTTCACCCGAGCAAAGCGCAACGCGACGGCACTATCGGCTTCGGAGCCGTCGAACTCGGCTATCAAACCCTCGACAAAATGGATGAGTACCTTCGTGGGCACTGAGGGCGCCACTCGGGCAACTGCGGGTCGAGGAATTGCGGCGCGTCACCAGATCGGTCGCGTTTTTCAGGCGCTGGCGGACCCTACGCGGCGCGCTGTTGTCGAGAGGCTGGCGCTGGGACCCGCCTCGACGACCGAGCTTGCGCGTCCGTTTAGCATGGCCCTACCCTCCTTTGCGCAACACCTTCGGATGCTCGAGCAGTGCGGCGTGGTGCGATCGCGCAAGGAAGGGCGCGTTCGCCGCTTTCATCTTGTTCCGAAGCCGCTCGCAACCGCCGAAGACTGGATGGTTGCGCAGCGGGCGGTTTGGAACCAGCGCCTGGATCAGCTGCAAGACTACGTGGAAGGTATGAAGACTTCGAAACGCTGACGCGTTGCGCAACGGGGAGGATTCCTTCTTCTTTGTGGTCTCCCGCCGGCGCCACGGTTGCGAAGCTGGTCCGAACGTTGCGAATTCGACCGACCGCTATTGAGCCTGTCGGCTTTCGTGACGAGCGGCGGCTCTGGGCCGATGGCCGTCTGTCGATCTCCGCCAAAGCGGTCGCTGGCCAGTGAGATGCCGGCCCGATTTAACATGCCTCCCGTCACGCGTTCCGGGCCCACTGAGAGTTGGCTCGAAACGGGCCCAGTTCTAGACAACGGCGCTGGAAATGAGAGGATGTCTACCGTTGAACGCGGCGGGGTAAAACTGACGTTCAAAAGATTCCGGATGGAAATGTCGAAGCACGGTGCAGCATGTCTGCGATGGAGTGGGCGCCAGTGGATCAGCCAATGACGAGCGCGGAGATTCTCGCCAATGCCCGAGCTTTAGTACCTGAGATTCAGCAGCGCGCAGGTGAAATGGCGAAATCGCGCCGGATTCCGCCTGACCTCGTGGAGAAGCTAAGGGTCGCCGGTGTCTTTCGCATCATGTTTTCCCGATCCTGGGGCGGACCGGAGATGCCGCTGCCGCAGCAGGTGGAGCTGATGGAGACACTCGCCTATGGTGACCCGTCGGTTGCGTGGGCGGTCAAGATCGGCTCGGACAGCGGCTACTTCTGCGCGTTCCTGGAAGCCGGCGCGGCCCGTGAACTCTACCCGTCAATCGACTTTGCAACGGCCGGCCAGGCGCCGCCCAACGGGCGAGCGGTGCGTGTGCGCGGCGGCTATCGGGTGACCGGGCGCTGGGGGTTCGCCTCCGGATGCACGCATGCGAACGTAATGGTCGGCGGTTGTCTCACGCTAGAGACCGAAACGGCGGCTCCCACCGGCGTGATTTTCATACTGGCACCGGCTTCCTCCTTCGAGATCGAGGACACTTGGCATTCTATCGGCCTGGCCGGCAGCGGCAGCCATCACTACAAGGCAAAGGATGTCTTCGTTCCCGAGCGCCACACGTTCACTTTCGCCGGTCCAGCGACGATCGACGGCCCGCTGTATGCCGATACCGGTTCGGCGACAGTTTTCATCCCGATGGCAGGAACGCCCTTGGGGCTCATGCGCCGGGTGATCGATGTAACGCTTGCGCTAGCCGGAGAGAGGCTGATCAGCCTGCCGCCACCTCCGACCTTGATGCGCCACCTGCCGCGCGTCAAGTTTGCCCTCGCCCGCGCGCAAATGCTCTACGGTGCCGCGCGAGCGGCGGTGTATGAAAGCGTGAACCGCTATTGGGCGGAACTATTAGCAGACGGACACGGCTCGCTGCAATCGCGGCGTGACATGGGACTGGCGCGCATCCACGCCCACCGCACGGCCCGCGAGGTTGCCCAACTCATGTTCGATACGGTGGGCGCGCCCGCCGTCTACGAGAGCCTGCCGCTCGGATCGCTGCTGCGCGATGCCATCGTGATCAACGAGCATCTGGGCCTCAACGACGGCGTCATCGAACGTCTCGGTGGCATGATGCTGGGTGATTCCCACGAGGGCGCCTTTGTTTAGTGGGTCGCCGCGCAGTTGCTTCGTCGCCGTCATATAGTTCCTACTTCGAACAAGTAAGCGCAGATGACGGCGACCGACGGTTCTGGCGTCTCCCCATTAAGCGAGCGGTGGTTTAACTCAAGTTGGAGCCGCGGCACTACCGTCTCAAGTTGCACCCGGAGCGGCCGTCCGCGAATGTCAGCTAACCGACAATCGGATTTTGCACGAATTGAGGCATAGGACGCGTCCAACTCGCGAATTTACCATCTCAATGATGATGTAGTACATTGTAATACATGAGCACTTTGACCCTGCGGGTACCGGATGATTTGGACAAGGCCCTCGAACGGCAAAGTGCCGCGCTTGGAATCTCCAAGAGCGATCTTGCGCGAGAGGCGCTGAAGCGATACCTGCGGGTCGCAGAATTTCGCACCTTACGGTCCAGGTTGGTCGCCCGCGCACAGGCCGAGGGGATCAACACCGATGAGGATGTTTTCGAAGTCCTACAGAAGAAGTGAGGATTGTGCTTGATTCTTCTGTGCTGATCGCGGCTCACATCAGCCGCGCAGGCGTGTGTGCCGAGTTGCTGGAAGATCTGCTCTTGCACCATGAGCTTGTGACTTCCGAATTCATACTCGGAGAACTGGGGCGAAAGCTGGTGGAGAAATTCCGCTTCCCCGAACGTGAGGCCAACCAGCTCGCCGCATTTCTTCGCCGCGTCGCCGTGGTTGTTGAGCCAGCCGATTTGCCATCTGACGTGTGTCGGGACCCGACAGATATACCCGTCTTGGGCACCGCGGTTGGTGGCGACTGCCCGCTTCTGATCAGCGTCGACCGTGACCTGCTCGACAAGCAACACATCAATGAGATCCCAATCATTCGACCGGGGGAGTATTGGCGGCGCACAATCGAGGGCGGTTGAACGGCGGCTGAGCAACCCGAACCCGTCCTTCGCCGATGACCGCTATCGGGACCTCTGTGCCAAGCTATGTCGACCATATTTAGCAATTGGTCGGCGATTTTGTTCACCGATCACCACTGGCGTCGCAACCAATTTACTTCAAGGCCGCCGTTGTCAGCACCTGCCAGGCAAAGACGAGCATGACAATCCACCCCGAGAAGTACAGCAATGGTCGCACGGGTATACGAGCCAGGCCGGAAATCATGCCGATGGCGTGCGCCACGCGTAGCCAGAAGAAAATGATCGAACAGGCGACGGTGACAGATGTCGAGACGCCCGAAATCGCTCCGATCAGAACAATGAGGGAGAACGGAAGAAGCTGCTCCAGAAGATTCTGATGAGCACGAAGGCTACGATGAACCCATGACGGCATGGCACTGTGGTCCGGTGGACGAGTGAAGAGCTGATCCTTGCCGGGAAAATTTGTTGTGTTGACGCCGATGATGAACGGTATCCAAAGCGAGCCAGCCAGCAGCGCTGTATAGACGAGCCATCTGAGTTCCGTTGTCATTTAGGGACCCTCGGGAGCTAGATTAGACCAAGCGAATGGGTACCTTACACATCAAAGCATTACTGGCAAAGAAGCCCCAAGAGGAGGTGGGCGTCCTTACCGACAATCCGCAAACCCACTGAGCAGATCTGTTCGGCAAACGCGACTTTCGAACAAGCCTTGCCGGACCGCGCGACCAACGGGCGATCCTGCACCCGGGGCCGCCTGTCATGAGTGTTCGCTGTCAGGGCGTACCGCCGTCGGCGAATTACGCGCATAGAATCGCGGCGTGGTCTAAATTGAAGTCCTAATGAAACCGGGGGGAGTTCATGAGCCACATAATACTGGGGACCATTTGCGGCATCGTATTTGGCGCTTTGGCGGCAGGGTCCATGCTGCCAATGACCTTTCCAGACAAACGAGCAGCTCTAATCGGCGCGTTTCTCAATCGCCTCTCCGTCGGTGTGGCGATTGGGGCTGGAGTGACTGGCATAGCATGGCCAGGCTGGGCGGTGGGATTGCTGTTCGGCATCCTTATCAGCGCCGGGGATGCGGTCATCACCAAAGCCTATGCACCCATTCTTGGATTTGGAGCTGTCGGCGGGGCAATCATCGGGTACGTAGTGGCGGCGTTCGGGGTCTAGGACCAAGCCCACGTGCGCGCACGGTAGAATCACGGCGTCAGGTGCGGGCGCCCGGTCATCGCGGCTGTGGTGCAGAAGAATATTGAGCAAGCGGGACTCCATCTTTTCATTTGCCGGATGCCGTCACGGACGCGATCCGACGTTTTCAACCTGCGCCGCGGAGTCTGTCTGTATTACCGACTTGACGTCGAACTACTCCTTGCAGGCGGTCAATTCTGGCTAGTGACCGGCCGGAGTGGGCCGGCACCGGTATGTAGGACTGCTCCATATCGCGGGCTACTGGCCTATCAGTTGAGTTTGTCCGGCAGCTGATTGGTGACGGCACTTGAGCGGCCCATCACGCAAGTGGCGCCGCAAGCTGATCCGACCCCGGCGTGCATATTTCAAGCGATACCCGCCAGCACCGGAACAAGAGTGGAATCTGAAATGAGCGGCAACAAACAGGCGGGCGGCCATTTACGCCCCGGCCGCCAAACTCGCGTCGCGACGTCAGTCCCGCCAGAGTTTCGGCCACAGCCGCTTCGTCGCGAAGGCGACGAGCAGCACCACCAGCAAGATCAACAGGTGCTTGGGTGGGGGTAGTTGGTATAAGGCTAGCTCCATGGCTGCCAGCTACAACGGAACGGCGTGGGCCGACTGCTTCGTGAGGTCAGCACAGCGTTGGCTTGCGAGACAAGACTGCGCTGGTGGCGGGGATTTGCACGGCGAACTAAGACCAACCTGCAGAAACAGACATGGATCCGCCGGAATACGCGGCGGGTCGATAACTACATGCTTCTGGCCTGGGTCGATAGTCACCGGACCGGGTGGCGGCGCCGTCTGTGCGTGGACTATCGGAACAATCACCGCGGCGCTCAGGGCGGCCCAAAGTATCTGTCGCATGTCGCATCCCCTGAAGGTTGGACACAAGCATCTTATTCCCAGCTCAGACGTATCGGCAAACAGACCATCCTAGCACCGGACACAACATGGAACCTGTCGAGAGTGTTCTAAAACGATACAAACGGGCGGCTGGTTACGGCCGAAAAGGAGGACAGTCCGCTGTGCACCCGTACCGGCCGGTCACGGACGGCGGCTATCAGGAAGCGAATCCTCACCCGTAGATAGGGCGCCGTCGGTCAGATAGTCTCATCCCCTGGACTATGGACGAACAAACCCAGCGAATTCGGCGCTCGGGGCAATGGAGCCTAATTTGACCGGGCGGCGCATCATTGTTCTAGGGGGATTCGGCAATTTCGGGGCTCGAATTTGTCGTCGCCTGGCTCAGGAGCCGGGCCTCGACATCATCGCTACCGCTCGAGCTGTACGCGAGGACGCGCCCGGCGGCGTAGGCGGTGCGTGCCTGGACATCGAATCGCCGTCATTCGCGCGAGATTTGGCGGCTCTGAGACCGTGTGTGGTAATCCACTGCGCGGGACCTTTCCAGGGGCAAGACTATCGAGTCGCGGACGCGACTCTCGCGTGCGGTGCTCACTATCTGGACTTGGCCGATGGTCGTGAGTTTGTGGAGCAGTTCGCATCGGCACTGGACGAGACGGCAAGGGCGGCGGATCGCACTGCCATGAGCGGGGCCAGTACCTTGCCTGCGCTGTCATCGGCGGTGGTTGATGATTTGCGGTCGACTTTCCAGCGGTTGGAGAGCATCAACCTTACCATCGCACCTGGGCAGCACGCACCGCGTGGCACTGCGACCATGGCGGCCGTACTCGGCTATGCTGGTCTGGCCTTTCCGTGGTGGATTCAAGGTCAATGGCAAAGGGCTTACGGCTGGCAGGAACTAGTCCGACTCACGTTTCCCTTTGGAAAGCGGTGGGCCGCTGCCTGCGATGTACCGGACCTGGCTCTCTTCCCCGGACACTATCCCGGCGTCCAGACAGTAACCTTCCGGGCTGCTCTCGAAGTGCCGCTGCAGCATTTCGCACTTTGGACCCTGGCGGGTGTGCGCCGGGCCGGAATCCCAATCCCTGTGGCAGACTGGGCCGGTGGACTAAATCGCATCGGGCGATGGCTGGACCGATTCGGCAGCGACTGCGGTGGAATGCGTGTCGATGTTGTGGGGGAGCTGCTCGGTGGTCGGCGCGAGCGTCGCACCTGGCTGCTTACTGCCAAGGGCAATCATGGCCCTGAGATCCCTTGCATGGCCGCCACAATACTTGCCCTGCGACTGGTCCGCGGCGAGCCGGTTCCCGTGGGCGCCAGAGCCTGCGTGAGTGTCTTGCCACTTTCGGCTTTTGAATCCGAATTTGTGCGTTGGGACATCACGACTCAAGTCGAATCGACGGCCGCATGAGCAGCGTATACCTCTGGCTCAAGTGGGCTCATATTCTCTCTTCCACCGTCCTGTTTGGCACCGGTGCAGGCATAGCTTTCTTTTTCCTGCGGGCCCACCGTACCGGCGATGTAAGGATCATTGCTGCAGTTGCTCGAGATGTTGTACTGGCGGATTTTGTTTTCACAGCGACTGCCGTCGTGACCCAACCCGTCACTGGCGTAGCGTTGACTCTCATCGCGGGTTATCCGATCAGGAGCCACTGGTTGCTGACCTCGATTGCGCTGTACGGTCTGATCGGGTGTTGTTGGTTGCCCGTGGTGTGGATGCAAATCAGGATGCGTAACCTGTCCGGCGTCGCGGCTGCCGCTGGGACCGCGCTGCCGCAGCGGTATTTCTGTTACTACCGATGGTGGCTTGGGCTCGGGTGGCCCGCATTCATGGGCGTGCTTGTGATCTTCTATCTGATGGTAGCCAAGCCAACGTTTTGAGGCTCATACACGAGTGAAGGGACGTTCCTGACCCAAAGGGGACTTTTGCCAATGACCGCATTCCGGAATTCGAGTGCTGGAAGTTCTGGATCGAATCGGCAGCACATGACGGCTAACGTTGTGCCGCGCCGTTAATACAGTTGCATGTGGAACAAGAACCAGCCCGATTCCAACGGTCTGAAGGCAAGGTAACCGGAACCAGGGGTATCACTCGGTTTCCACCGCGACAGGTTGGCCACCTGGGGCTGCGGCTCCTCCGGATCTAGCGCGTAGCCTCTCAAATCCGTAGTGCAGCCTGCCAATCCGCAGAACGGGTCATACGCTACGAAAATCGCACGCGCACGAAGCCCATCGATTCCGCTCAGGGATCGGTTGGTGTCTGTGCGCTCAAGTAGAAAGCTGTACTCAATCACGGCCGACCCGTTCAGGCCGTCATGCAATGCCTGCAATCCGGAGCCAGGCCGCTGGGTGAGCGTCGACAACTGAGGGTATTGTCTTACCAATTCACCTAGGCGCTCAAACTGGGCCCGGTGTGAATGAAATTTAGCTATCAGCTCGGAGTCAGATGGGGGCTTCGAGCCGCAACCGCTCAAGATGACAGCGAGCAGGACGAGTAAGCATCTAATGCGCATAAGTTCGCGTGTGCAACTTCGTTCGCCTGATCATGTTAAAGAATCCTCCATCTCGCTCCTTCTGGCTGCCACTAGGCTCTCCCACAATCCTGCGGATACGCAGGCGGAAAAACGGCAGATCGTGGCAGCTTGGCGGGGCGAGCCGTTGTCACCGGGCAAAGTTCAACGGCTGCTTTATGGCGCCGATTCGACGTGATTCACTGGCGGCTCTTGGCCGATTGCGTCGCAAAATGACGGGTATTGTCCGCCGCAGCTGCCGTTCGACGATTGGGGAATACCTATGACTCCGGGGAGCCTTCAGTCGTAAGCGTCCGGATCTGGCCGCATTGCCTGCTCGCTGCTTAACCTAAATGATGCCCGTTCATCAGTAGATGGGCACGTAGTTACGTGCCCGCGTAGGGGTAGATGGGGACTTCAGCCAAGGCGGTCATGACGGATAAGCTGGGCAGACGAAGCGGTCCGCGGCGCAAGTATACCGTGGAGGAGAAGCGCTCCATGGTCGAGGAGACGCAGGTGCACGGAGCCTCGGTTCCCGAGGTCGCCCAGCGGCACGGCGTCAACGCCAACCTCCTGTCTGTCTGGCGGCGATTGTACCGCCGGGGATTACTCACCAGTGAGGTGAGATCCGGAGCGGCGGCGTTGCTGCCCGTAGAGGTTTCCACGCCCACGATGTTGCCGACCGAGCGCGCTGCGGCACCCAAGGCCGCGAAGGCGGATCGCGCACTCAGTGTCGAGGTGCAGTTCGCTGGCGGCCAGCGCTTGCGCATTCACGGCGCAGTGGACCGGCCCTTACTGAGGGAACTCATCGCTGCCCTGTCTTCGCGATGATCGCGCTGCCCGCAGGGGTGCTCGTATGGTTGGCTGCCGGAGCCACCGACATGCGCAAAGGCTTTGACGGGCTGTGCGCTCTCGTGCAGACCCAGCTGTCGGAGGATCCTTATTCCGGACAACTTTTCGTCTTCCGCGGACGTGCAGGAGATCGGGTCAAGATCCTCTGGTGGAGCGGAGATGGGCTTTGCCTGTTCTCCAAGCGCCTGGAGCGTGGCAAGTTTGTGTGGCCACAGGCAACCTCCGGCACGATCACTCTCACCGGTGCGCAACTGTCGATGCTGCTGGAAGGGATTGATTGGCGGCGCGTCGAGCGCACCTACGATCCGCATATTTCGGTGTAAAACGCCTTCTTTTTAAGGTGTTTCATGTGTAGTGGCGCGAGCGGCATTGCTATAATGCTTCATGCCACGCGCAGCTGCACTGCCAACCGATGTCGCGACGCTCCAAGAGCTCTTGCGCGCGGCCCAGGCTTCCGTGGCAGCGATGTCTGCTCAGCTGCGCTCCCGCGATGTGCTGATTGAGAACTTAAAGCTGCAGCTCGCGCGCTTGAAGCGTATGAAGTTCGGTCGATCGAGCGAACATCTGGACGCCCAGATCGCTCAACTAGAGTTGAGTCTCGAGGAACTCGAGGCCAACGCCGCAGCGAGCCCGGCACCGCCCCAGGGCCCGGCGGCCAGGTCGGTTTCCAAGCCCGCTCGCAAGCCCGTACCGGATCATCTGCCTCGCGAACCCCACGTACATGAGCCGGACTGCGGTTCGTGCACTTGCACGGATTGCGGCGGAGAACTGCGCGCCTTGGGTGAGGATATCTCGGAGATGCTTGAGTTTGTGCCCGAGCACTGGAAGGTGATCAAGCACATCCGGCCCAAGTATTCCTGTGGGGCCTGCCAGAAGATTGTGCAGGCGAGCGCGCCGTCTCGCCCCATCCCGCACAGCTACGCCGGTCCCAGGCTTCTGGCCCACGTCCTGGTCGCCAAGTATTGCGATCACCTGCCGTTTTACCGCCAAAGCGAGATCTACGCCCGCGATGGCGTGCACCTCGAGCGCAGTACGCTCGCTGACTGGGGCGGCGCCGGCTGCGCACTCATCGATCCACTGATCGATGCGCTGGGCGATTACGTCTTGAGCGCCGAGAAGCTGCACGCTGATGACACCCCGATCCGGGTTCTGGCACCCGGTACCGGCAAGACCCGCACCGGCCGACTATGGGCTTATGTGCGCGACGACCGACCGGCCGGCAGTACTGATCCGCCGGCGGTGTGGTTTCGGTATTCACCGGATCGCAAGGGCGAGCGGCCCAGAGCTCATCTGGAGCCCTTCCGTGGGATTCTGCAGGCCGATGCCTATGGGGGATTCAACGGCCTGTACGATCGGGTGAAGGAACCACTGATCGAGGCGGCATGCTGGGCTCACGCGCGCCGCAAATTCTTCGACGTAAATGCGGCCGAGGGCTCCGCTGCTGCGCTTGAGGCACTCGAACGCATCGGCGTCTTGTATGCTGTGGAAGAGGATATCCGCGGCAAGCTGCCCGCTGAGCGCCGTGAAGTGCGCCAAGCGCGTGCCGCGCCGCTCCTTGAGGCGTTTCATGCCTGGCTTCACGCCACACTACGTCGGGAGACCTCCAAAAAGTCACCCCTCGCCGCCGCGATCCGCTACACCCTCTCGCTGTGGACTGCACTCACCCGCTATTGCGATGACGGACGCATCGAGATGGACAACAACGCAGCTGAGCGCGAGTTGCGCGCGGTCGCCCTCGGCAGGAAAAATTACCTCTTCGCAGGCTCCGATGCTGGCGGTGAGCGTGCTGCTGCATTCTACAGTCTGATCGGAACGGCAAAACTGTGCGGTTTAGACCCGGAAGCCTATTTGCGGTACGTCTTCGAGCGTATCGCCGAGTACCCCATCAATAAAATCCACGAGCTGCTTCCCTGGTGCCTGGTGAGCAAGCTCTCTGATACCAGACTGGCGGCCTGATGGCGCGCAAGAAGAGCACCACCACGCCCCTGGTGCCCTGGTGGCAAGTGCGCAT
>JBARBG010000005.1:0-29160 GCA_049792815.1 Steroidobacteraceae bacterium
CGGCACCTCGGACGGCCCGCGGTGCGCCGCGGCCAGTGCGCCGGCCGGACGCGCCGCACGCGCAAACCATCTGACCAGGGGCGCCCGGGACAACGGTCCGCGATAGGTGATGCGGCCGGCCTCGAGAATCAGGGCGTGCGTGGCGCCGGCGGGCACATCCTGCGGGCGATGCACGGACAGGACCCACGGCAGAGGCGAACCGTGGGTCGCGCCCAGGAAGCGCAGCGCATTCGCATGCCGTGTCGCGTCGAGTCCGTTGAGCAGTTCATCCATCAGCAGCAGACGCGGGCGGCTGGCCATCGCACGCGCCAGCAGCACCAGCCGCCGCTCGCCATAGGAAAGCGTCAGAAAACGCCGTGGCAGGAGCGCGCTGATCTCAAGGCGCCGCGCCAGTGCGCCGATGCTGCGCAGGTCCGCGGCGGCCAGTTCGGTAAGCGGAATGTCGCTGCGATGGATGCCGGTGCCGATGACCTGCTCGACGCTGTGATTCCAGCCATAGCGCTCATAACGGTCCTGGCGTTCCGGACCCACATAGGCGATCTCATCCTGCGCCTCATAGGGCGTGGTGCGCACTTGCCTCCCCCAACGATAGCAGCGCAACGGCCGGTATTCGGGTACCGGCCAGACGGCGCCGGCAATGAGCTTCAGCAGTTGGGTCTTGCCCGCGCCGTTGGCGCCGACCAGCACCCAATGCTGACCGGGAAGTATGTGCCAATCGATGGCGTGCAGTACGGTGCGCTCGCCGCGGGTAACATGGATGCGTCGCAGTCGCACGTCGAGATAGGCTTTCACGGCGCGCACATTGGACCGAACGGGCGCACGTGGCAAGATGCTGCATATGCCGCTCGTTTCCGGTATGGAGAAGAACTGTGACCTGCTCGTGGTGGGCGGCGGCATCAATGGCTGCGGCATCGCGCGCGATGCCGCGGGCCGTGGCCTGTCGGTAATACTGTGCGAGCAGGACGATCTGGCCGCGCACACTTCCTCGGCCAGTACCAAGCTCATTCACGGCGGCCTGCGCTACCTTGAGCAGTGGCACTTCAAGCTGGTGCGCAAGTCACTGCAGGAGCGCGAAGTGCTGCTGGCCAGCGCGCCGCATATCATCAGGCCACTGCGCTTTGTCATGCCCCATGATGCGCATCTGCGGCCCATGTTTGAAATCCGCGCCGGACTTTTCCTGTATGACCACCTGGCGCCACGCAAACGCCTGGCAGCTTCGAAGGCCGTGGATCTGCACCGCCATCCGGCCGGGTCCGGGCTCGATCCGCGCTTCCGCAAGGGCTTCATCTACTCCGACGCCTGGACCGATGATTCCCGGCTGGTGGCATTGAACGCCCGCGATGCCGCCGAGCACGGCGCCACGGTCCTGACCCAGGTGCGCTGCGAGCATGCCGAGCGCCGCAGTGATGACTGGCGGGTGCGGCTCATGTCCACGAGCGGCGGCGCGGCTGCCGCGATCGTGTATGCGCGCGCCCTGGTCAACGCGGCCGGCCCGTGGGTTGCGAACTTCCTGCATGAACGCACGACGCTCGCCACACACCGCAGCGTGCGGCTGATCAAGGGCAGCCACATCATCGTGCCGCAGCTGTTCCGCCACCGCTTCGCCTACATCTTCCAGAACACCGATCGCCGGATCGTGTTTGCCATTCCCTATGAACGCGAGTTCACACTCATCGGCACCACCGACGTGGAGCATCACGGGCAGCCCCAGGATCTTGAGATAAGCGCCGCTGAAGTGGACTACCTGTGCAGCACCGTGAACCGCTATTTCACGAAGCAAACCGCCGCGGGTGATGTGGTTCACAGCTACGCCGGTGTACGCCCGTTGCTGGAGGACGAGTCGGCAGACGCCGCGAAAGTCACCCGCGACTATGCGCTGGAGCTGGATGCCCGGGGCGCGCCCATCCTCAGTGTGTTCGGCGGCAAGATCACCACCTTTCGCCGCCTGGCCGAGGAGGCCGTCGACCGGCTGTGCAAGACCCTGCAGATCGACGCGGCGCCGTGGACACGGCTTGCGGTGCTGCCTGGCGGGGACTTGCCCGGCGCGAGTCTGGCGGTGTTCCTGCGGACCATGGCACGGCAGTTCCCGTGGCTGCCGGTGGCCGTGCGCGAGCGCTATGTGCGCGCCTACGGGACGCGCATCGTCAAGCTCGTCGGTGCGTCGCGCACCCTGGCGATGATGGGCGAAGAAGTGTTGCCGGGACTGTATGAACGGGAGATCGACTACCTGTGCGGCTTCGAGTGGGCGCACAGCGCGCGCGACATACTCTGGCGGCGGACCAAACTGGGGCTGCATCTGCCGCCCGACAGTGAAGCGCGCCTTGACGCCTGGCTGGCCGATCGCGGCCTGGGCGTGTCCAGCCTGTGAGCGCGAAGGCCCATGTCCTGGCCATCGACCAGGGCACGACCAGCTCACGTGCCCTGGTGTTCGATCATGAATGGCGCATCGCCGGTCTCGGTCAGCGCGAACACCCCCAGTCCTATCCGCATTCCGGCTGGGTGGAGCACGACGCCGCGCAGATCTGGTCGACGCAGGCCGCGACCATCCGCGAGGCGCTGGCGCAGGCGGGCATCGCACCCGGCGAGCTCGCTGCGATCGGTATCGCCAACCAGCGTGAAACCACCCTGCTCTGGGACCGCCACAGCGGTCAGCCCATCGGCCCCGCCATCGTCTGGCAGGATCGGCGCACGGCCGAGCGCTGTGCGGCGCTCCTGGCGCAAGGTCTCGGTCCGCTGATCAGTTCACGCACCGGACTGTTGCCCGACAGTTATTTTTCGGCGACCAAGCTCGAATGGCTGCTGGCGCACGTCCCGGGGGCGCGCTCGCGCGCGATGCGCGGCGAGCTGGCCTTCGGCACCATCGACAGCTGGCTGATATGGAACCTGACCGGTGGCCGGGCCCATGTCACCGATATCAGCAATGCCAGCCGCACCATGCTGTTCAATATCCACTCGGGTGAGTGGGATGAGCAGCTGCTGGAGCTGTTCGGCATTCCGCGCAGCTGCCTGCCGCGGGTGCTGCCGAGCTGCTTTGCGCCCGGCGATGAACCCCTGAGCGCCGCACTGGACGGCAGCGCGGTGCCCATCACCGGTATCGCCGGCGACCAGCAGGCGGCGCTGTTCGGCCAGGGCTGCCTCACCCCGGGAATGGCCAAGAACACCTACGGCACAGGCTGCTTCCTGCTGCTGAATACCGGTTCGCAGGCCATGCAGTCGCAACAGCATCTGCTCGCGACCATTGCGTGGCGCCTGGGATCTGGCGCGCCGCAGTACGCGCTGGAAGGCAGCGTGTTTGTCGGCGGCGCCGCCGTGCAGTGGCTGCGCGATGGCCTGGGGCTGATCCGGGATTCGGGGTCGGTCGAGGCGCTTGCGCGACTCGTGCCGGACACCGCGGGTGTGCACTTCGTACCCGCCTTCACCGGCCTCGGCGCTCCATACTGGGACCCCCAGGCACGTGGGGCACTGGTCGGCCTGACGCGCGGCACCTCGGCGGCCCATATTGCGCGCGCGACGCTCGAGGCTATCGCCTTGCAGAGCACCGATGTGCTCGTTGCCATGCAGGCCGACTCCGGTCGAGCCCTGAGCGAACTGCGTGTGGACGGTGGCGGCAGCCGCAACGCCCTGCTCATGCAGTTTCAGGCGGATCTGCTGGGCGCACCCGTGGTGTGCGCGCGTCACAGCGAGAGCACGGCGCTGGGCGCCGCCTGTCTGGCCGGAGTCGGAGCGGGGATCTGGACGCCGGCACAGATTGCCGCCGGCTGGCAGGCAGGAGCGTCGTACCTGCCGCGCATGAGCCGCGACGAAGCCGCGGCGCGTCGGCAGCGCTGGGCGCTGGCGGTGGCCAGCACCCGCAGCTTTCACTGACCCGGGCCGCGCTTCACGGGGCTTTCCAGCACCGCGGTCTCTTCGAGTATCCCCGGCCCGGGCGCGTCCGACTGCAGCTCATCTTCAGGCGCCGGCTCCACGCGCACACAATTGCGCCCTGAACGCTTCGCCGCGTAGAGCGCCAGGTCGGCACGTGCCAGCATGCTGCCGGGATCATCGGTGCCGGGCATCGACACCGTCAACCCGACGCTGGTGGTCACGCCCACGTGTCCGGGAATCGCAGCCCGGGTATCGATGCCGGCGATCTTCAGACGCAACGCCTCGGCCCAGCGGCGCGCCTCGGCCAGGCCCGAGTCCGGCAGTACCAGCAAGAACTCCTCACCGCCCAGGCGACCGAAGAACGTGGGCGCCGTCGCGAGGCTGCGGACCGCGTCGGCCACCAGCTTCAGCACCTCATCGCCGGCGGCGTGCCCATGCTGGTCATTGATGCGCTTGAAGAAGTCGATGTCCATGATGAGGATGGCGCAGGAGGCTGCTTCGGGTCGCTTCAACAGTTCGCTCAGCAGCGACAGTACCGCGCGGCGATTGGGCGCCTGGGTCAACTCGTCAGTCATGGCCAGACTGCCCATGCGCTGCGCGCGGCCGCGGTTGAGAAACACCAGCCAGATGAGCACCGCCGCCAGTGCCAGCCCCAGGGCGATCACCACGCCCTGCAGCTGCCGGACGCGGCGCGACTGGTCCAACGCGCCAATGGTCGCGGCATTCTCCCGCAGCAATAGTCGATTCTCCTGTTGCTGCGCGGCGGTGTCGTACTCGACTTTCAGCGCGGCGAAACGCTGATCCAGCTGGTGCTGGAGCAGCACTTCCTGCTGCTGCGCCGCCTCGGCCTTGGTCAGGTAGGCCGCGCGCCACTGGCCCAGGGCTGCCTGGACCACGGCCAGTTCGTCATCGGCGCTGACCAGTTCGGCCGCAGTGTCCGCGGACTTGAACACCTCACGGGCCTGCTGCAGCGCCGCCAGGCTCTCGGTCAGACGACCCGCCAGATGCAGTGCACGCCCCTTGTCGAGGTTGATCTGTGCGGCCAGGCGCGCATCGGGAGTGCCGCTTTGCAGAACGCTCGCGCGCTGCAGGTCAGCCAACGCCCCCGCCGCATCATTGGCCGCGATCTTGACGGCCGCCAGGCCGCGCAGCGCGTAGGCTTCGGCGCGCGGGTACCTCAGGCCGCGGGCCAGCTCCAGCGCCTGGTTGAACGCCGACTGCGCCAGATCCCATTGCTGCGAGCGCTCGTAGGCGCGCGCCAGGTTGTGCAGAGTGACCGCCTGCTCACGCACCATGCCGGACTGCCGTTGCATCCGCAGCACTTCGGCATACAGATGCGCGGCCTCGGCGTTGTCACCCATGCGGCTGTAGAGCGTGGCAATGCTTTCGCGGCATGACACCGCGTCATAGTGACGCCCCATGCGGTCAAACAGGTCCTGCGCCTGACGCAGGTCCACCAGACCGGCCGCGTACGCACCCTGAATCCCCAGCAGGTAGCCGCGCGAGCTTAACGCGTCAGCCAGCTTCTCATCATTGTGTGCGGCGCTGGCAACGCTGATCGCGGTGGAGAACAACTGCAGCGCCTGGGCATTGTCGCCGGCGGTTTCGCGCGTTTCCCCCTGGCAGGTCAGGACTCCGGCCCGCAGACCCGGGTCATGCGCCTGCGGCAGCAGCAGCAGCGTCTGGCGGGCCTGCTCCGCGGCGGCCGCGAGATCGCGTTCCGAGTCATATTGGCAAAGCAGCAGCCGGGTGCGGATTTCCAGATCCGGGTTCGGGCTGGTCTTCAGTTGCGCGAGCGCCGCAAGCGCATCACGATTCAGCGCCCCGGGGTTACTCAGGGCCTCCTTTTCAGCCTGGGCGACCAACGACTGGATGCGCGGTACGGACGCAGCACTGCCCGGCGCAGGCCACAGCGCCACGCCGATCCACAGCAACGCCGAATAACCCGCCGCTCTCACGCCAGGGACCTCGCCACTTACGAATTTGGAACGCGCGCATTATCCCGTATGAACGCGTGCAGGTGCGGCTGAATTCGGCGCACCAGGATGATTATTGTCCAGCCGCCGGGATCCGGATGATGGAATACTTGGCAATATGACATCGACACAGTCGGCCACCCCCCGCACCGTGCTGGTGCGGCCCACCCGGTCCCTGCGTCACCAGCGGGCTGATGGCGCCGCGTCCCTGAGCATCGCCTGCGACGCCAGCGGCGCGAGCCGGCTGTCCGATCTTTATCAACGTGCGCCCTGTCGCGTGCTGTTCCCCGACGTTGAAGCCGGTGAGCCGCTGCAAGCCGTACTGCTGACGACAACCGGCGGTCTGACCGGCGGTGATCGCACCTGCGTCGAATTCAAAGTCGGCGCCCACGCCCGGGCGACCCTCGCCACGCAGGCTGCCGAGAAGCTGTACCGCGCGCTGCCGGGTACCGCGCCAGTGCAATGTTCGCTGTCGTTGCAGGCCGGCCCGGATTCCTGGGCCGAATGGCTGGCGCAGGAGACCATTGTGTTCAATGGCGCGCGGCTGCGGCGTTCGTTTCGCGCGGACCTCGCCGCGGGCGCGCGTATGCTCGCCGTGGAGAGCCTCGTGTTTGGACGGCAGGCCATGGGCGAGGAGCTGCGCCTGGGACTGCTGCATGATTCCTGGCGCATCCGTAGCGCGGGCCGGTTGATCTGGGCGGACGCGCTGCGCCTCGACGGTGACATTGCCGCATTGCGCCGCGCGCCATTCGGCCATGGGGATGCCCGGGCCTGCGCGACCCTGCTGTATGCCGGGCCGGACAGTGGCGAACTCGTGGATCCCGTGCGTGCCGTACTGGGGGATGCCGCCGACTGCGGCGCGACCTTGCTGGATGGCCTGCTGATTGTCAGGCTGCTGGACAGCGACCCGCCACGGCTGCGTTCGCGCGTCTTGAGCATCGCGGGCCTGATACGTCACAGTGCCGCGGGGCTCTCACGCACACTGCCCAGGGTCTGGCACTGCTGATGTCACGGAGGGATGAATGAATCTGACACCGCGGGAAAAGGACAAGCTGCTGGTCGCGATGGCCGCGATGGTGGCGCGGCGGCGCCTGGAGCGCGGCGTGAAGCTGAATCACCCGGAAGCGGTGGCACTGATTGCCGACACCGTGGTCGAAGGCGCACGCGACGGCTGCAGCGTCGCGCAGCTCATGCAGTCGGGCGCGCAGATTCTGCGGCGCGACCAGGTCATGGAAGGAGTGCCGGAAATGATCCACGAGATTCAGGTCGAAGCGACTTTTCCGGACGGCACCAAGCTCGTCACGGTCCACCAGCCCATCAGGTGACTCATGATTCCAGGCGAACTCATCACCGCCGACGGTGAGCTCATTCTCAATGCCGGCCGTCGCAGCATTACGCTCAGCGTGGCCAACAGCGGTGATCGACCGGTACAGGTGGGCAGCCACTATCACTTTGCCGAGGTAAACCCGGCGCTGCGCTTTGATCGGTCAGCGGCTCGCGGCATGCGCCTAGACATCCCCTCCGGCACCGCCATGCGCTTTGAGCCGGGTCAGCAGCGCGAGGTGCAGCTGGTGGACTACGCCGGCAGCCGCATCGTCATTGGCTTTCGCGGCGAAGTCATGGGATCACTGGGCACAGCCGGCGCGAAGGAGTAACTCATGCCCTACCGCATCAGTCGCCGCGCCTACGCCGCCATGTATGGCCCCACCGTCGGGGACCGTATCCGTCTGGCCGATACCGAGCTCTTCATCATCGTCGAGGAGGACCGCACGCTGTACGGCGAGGAAGTGAAGTTCGGCGGCGGCAAGGTCATTCGCGACGGCATGGGCCAGTCGCAGGTCAGCCGCGCCGCGGGCGCCGTGGACACGGTTCTCACCAACGCCGTCATCCTGGATCACTGGGGTGTCATCAAGGCGGACATCGGAATCCGTGCGGGCCGCATTGTCGGAATCGGCAAGGCGGGTAACCCGGATATACAGCCGGCTGTCGACATTGTGGTCGGCCCCGGCACCGAGGTCATTGCAGCCGAAGGCAAGATTGTCACCGCCGGCGGCATTGACGCCCACATTCACTTCATCTGCCCCCAGCAGGTGGAACACGCGCTGTATGCCGGCATCACCACCATGCTGGGCGGCGGCACGGGTCCGGCACACGGCACGCTCGCCACCACCTGCACGCCGGGCCCCTGGCATCTGGCGCAGATGCTGCAGGCCACCGATCATCTGCCCATGAACATCGGGCTGTATGGCAAGGGCAATGCCAGCCAGCCCGAGGCGCTGGTGGAAATGGTGCGCGCCGGCGCCTGCGGCCTGAAACTGCACGAGGACTGGGGCACGACTCCTGCCGCGATTGACTGCTGCCTGTCGGTGGCCGATCAGCTTGACGTTCAGGTCACGCTGCACACGGACACGCTCAACGAATCCGGGTTCGTGGAAAGCACGATCGCGGCCTTCAAGGGTCGGACCATCCACGCCTTCCACACCGAGGGCGCCGGCGGCGGACACGCACCCGACATCATCAAGGTCTGCGGGCTCGACAACGTGCTGCCCTCGAGCACCAATCCCACGCGCCCCTATACCGTGAACACCCTGGATGAGCATCTGGACATGCTCATGGTGTGTCACCACCTCGACGCACGCATCGCCGAAGACGTGGCCTTCGCCGAGAGCCGCATCCGCAAGGAGACCATCGCCGCCGAGGACATCCTGCAGGACCTCGGTGCCTTCTCCATGATGAGTTCGGACAGCCAGGCCATGGGCCGCATCGGTGAGACCGTGATCCGCTGCTGGCAGACTGCCGACAAGATGAAGCGCCAGCGCGGCGCGCTGCCCGGCGACAGCGCGACCAGTGACAATTTCCGCGCCCGCCGCTACATCGCGAAGTACACCATCAACCCCGCGATCGCGCACGGCATCAGCACCCATGTGGGATCAGTGGAGGTAGGCAAACTGGCCGACCTGGTGCTGTGGTCGCCGGCCTTCTTTGCCGCCAAACCCGAGCTCGTCCTCAAGGGAGGCATGATCGCCGCCGCGCCCATGGGCGATCCCAACGCCAGCATTCCAACACCACAGCCCGTGCACTATCGCCTCATGTTCGGCGGCATCGGCCGCGGCGCCGCCAACAGCGCGCTCACTTTCGTCAGTGGCGCCTTCATGGATGCCGCCGGTCCGCAAAGGCTGAGCCTGGCGCGCACCGCGGTCGCCGTCAGCCAGACCCGCGCCCTCGGCAAGACGAACATGGTGCTCAACAGCGCCACCCCGCACATCGAAGTCGATGCGGAGACTTACGAAGTGCGCGCCGATGGCGTGCTGCTGACCTGCGAGCCGGCACAGGTGCTGCCCCTGGCGCAGCGTTATTTCCTCTACTGATGAGCGCCGGGATGTTCAGGGCAACACAGGTGCTGAAGGCGGGCAGCTGGCAGGTGCCGCCCGCCGATCGCGTCACGCTCAGCTACGATGAGCGTCATCGGCGCCGGCTGCGCTTTCTCGCCGCGGCCGGCACAGAATTTGTGCTGGATCTGCAACGCACCGCCGTGCTCTGCGACGGCGATGGGCTGAGGCTCGAGGATGGCCGCATCATCCTGGTGATCGCCGCCGCCGAGCCGCTGCTGGAAATCACCGCCGAGGCAGCGCTACTGGCCCGCCTGGCCTGGCATATCGGCAATCGTCATCTGCCGGCGCAGATCGCCGCCGGGCGCATCCTGATTCGCGAAGACTCGGTCATCGAGAGCATGCTGCTGGGACTGGGCGCCACCGTTGCGCATGTCAACGAACCCTTCACACCCGAACCGGGCGCCTATCACAGCAATCATCTCCTGCTGCACCATGGATGAGCCGCGACCCCAGGCCTTCATCACACAGTTCCAGCTCCTGGCCTGGTGTTCGCCGGCCTATCCCACCGGCGCGTTCAGCTACAGCCATGGCATGGAGTGGGCGGTAGAGGCCGGAGCGGTCACGACGCTTGAGGGGCTGCTGGACTACGTCACCGCGGTCCTGGTGCGCGGCGGCGGCAAGGTGGACGCGGTGTTGTTCGCGCACGCCTGGCGTGCGGCCCAGCAACCCGAAGCGCTCTGGCGGCACGGCGCGCGGACGCGGCTGCGCGAGCTCGCCGAGCTGGCCGCAGCCTTTCGTGCCACTTCGGAGACGGCTCTGGAAAGCCATCAGCAGGGCGCGGCGTTCCTCGACGTGACCCGCAAAGCCTGGCCGCATCCGCGGCTGAGTGAGTTCGCCGCCGACCTTCACGGCCAGCCTATCGCGCAATCCGTTGCGGTCGCCGTGGCCTGCGCGGCCCACGGCATCGCGCTGTCCGTCGCGCTCCCCGCCTTCGTCCAGGTGCTTGCCGCCAACCTGGTGTCCTCGGGAGCGCGCCTGATCCCCCTGGGTCAGACCGATGCGCAGATCGCGATGGCCCGCCTCGCCCCGGTGGTCGCAGATACTGCAGCGGCGGCCCTTACCGTCGCCCTGGATGATCTGGGCACTTCCGCCCCGGTGCTGGACCTGTGTTCCATGCGCCATGAAACTCAATACACAAGGCTCTTCCGATCATGAACACCAATGCCGCAACGACACTTTCCGCCGCCACCGGTGCTTTGCGTGTGGGCATCGGAGGGCCCGTGGGGTCGGGCAAGACTGCGCTCACCGAGCGTCTGTGCCGCCACCTGTGCCGCCTCTACGACACCGCGGCCATCACCAATGACATCTACACCAAGGAGGATGCGCAGTTCCTGACACGCTCCGGCGTACTGCCGCCCGAGCGCATCATGGGAGTGGAAACCGGTGGTTGCCCGCACACCGCCATTCGCGAGGACGCCAGCATCAACCTGGCGGCCGTGGCGCAGATGCACGCCCGCTTCCCGGGCCTGGAACTCATTTTCATTGAAAGCGGCGGCGACAACCTCGCGGCCACGTTCAGCCCCGAGCTCGCAGACCTGACGATTTATGTCATCGATGTCTCCGCCGGCGACAAGATTCCGCGCAAGGGCGGACCGGGCATCACCCGTTCGGACATTCTGGTCATCAACAAGATCGATCTGGCGCCACTGGTGGAGGCCTCGCTGGAGGTCATGGACCGGGATGCGCGCAGGATGCGCGGCACGCGGCCCTTCATCTTCACCAATCTGAAGAAGGACATCGGGGTTGCCGAGATCGCAGCCTTCATCATCCGCGCAGGCGGTCTGCCGGATCGCAGCGCCGCCAACGCGGTATGCTCTGACCCGCAATGACTACCGAGGCCCGATTGCCCACCTTCTTCATCCCCCATGGCGGCGGTCCCTGCTTCTTCATGGACTGGCCAGGCCCATCCCCCAATCCCTGGACCACCCTGGCCGCCTGGTTGCGGGCGCTGCCCGCAACCCTGCCCCATCCGCCCCGCGCCCTGCTGGTGATCTCCGGGCACTGGGAGGCCGAGCCGGTGGCGGTCAATGTGCAGCGCCAGCCACCGCTGCTGTTTGACTACTACGGGTTTCCGGATAACACCTATCGCCTGAAATATCCCGCGCCGGGCGATCCGCAGCTGGCGAGCAAGGTTCGCATGCTGCTGGCGAGCGCGGGGTTTGCCTGCAGCGAAGAACACCAGCGCGGCCTGGATCACGGTGTGTTCGTGCCCTTCCTGCTGGTCTACCCGGAGGCCAACGTCCCCCTGGTACAGCTGTCACTGAAGCAGGGTCTGTCCGCCGCTGAGCATCTCAGACTCGGCGCGGCGCTGGCGCCGCTGCGTGATCAGGGCGTGCTGATCGTCGGCAGCGGCATGAGCTTTCACAACCTGCGGGTGCGCTCCATGGACAACGCGCTCATACCCGGCTCACAGCAGTTCGATGACTGGCTGGGGCAGACGGTGTGTCAGCGCGATGTCCAGGCGCGCAATGCTGGCCTGACCGACTGGTCGCAGGCGCCGGCCGCCCGCTACGCCCATCCTACGGAAGAGCACTTGCTGCCACTGATGGTCGCCGCGGGCGCCGCCGGCGACGATGTGGCGGCCCGCACCTTCAATGACGTCATGATGGGCTGGCGAATCTCCGGATTCCGCTTCGGCTAGCTCACCTAAGGTTGCTGACGCCGCAGGTGCAGGACCGCCAAGAGCTCGCGCACCCGTTCGCCCACCAGTTCATAGATGGCGCGGTTGGAACGCTGCATATCGTCCGCTGACGGCAGGTAACGGAATGGCGGATCGTCGTGGCGGGTGTACATGTCCACGGGCGCCGCGGTCACCGTAAGCCCGGTCGCGGCGAATTCACGGACCGACCGCAGCATGTGCGTGGAGTTGGTCACGAGCAGGATCGACGTCACATGATCCGCGCGCAGCATTGCGGCGGAATTGCGCGCATTCTCAAAAGTATCGTGGGAATTGCGGTCCACCCAGCGCGGCGGCAACTGGAAATCGCGTGCCAGGGACACCGCCATGGCTTGGACATTCTGCGGGTCGCTGGTCACCAGGATGGGCAAATGCGTCAGCCGTGACAGGCGGGCGCCGTAGTTGATGCGTTCCAGCAGATCCACTTCCACCGCCGGCTGTCCGCCATACTCGGGCGCGTGATCGCGCGAGCCCGGGCCGCCGAGGATCACGATGGCCTGGGCATTGGTCGCCCGGGCCGGATCGAATGCCGGATAGCCCTCGGCCAGCCAGGTCAGCCCGTCGGCCACGATCGATACCGACAGCACCCACCACAGACTTAAGGCGATGATCAGGCAGGTCCAGCCGCTGCGCCGATGGCGCCGCGCGAGCAGCACCGCGCCCAGTATCGCCAGAATCATCAACCCATCGGGAGGTAGCAGCAATGTATGGACCATTGCCTTGAACCAGAAGAAATACATCAGCGGTCTATTCGGTGCGTGTGCGGTTGACGATGAGCCACTTGCCGTTGATCTTCTTCAAAGTATCCACGTACCGGCCGATGGCGGAGATGTGGATATTGACATTGGTGTGCATCACCACCATCCACGTGGAGGTGTGTCGCGCCGTGGTGTCATCGATGATGACGATCCGGTCATCACTGTTGCGGTTGAAACGCCGCAACGACGCCGGATCGTAGCTCAGAGTCTTCGGATCCGCAGTGCGCGCCTTCTCGACGCGACTGGCGATGATGGTACGGATTTCGTCGCGTCCCTTGTAGATCATCCGGTCGTAACCGAACACCGGACCCTTCTCATCCAGCCGATAGATGGCATCCGGCGCGAAGGCGCCGGCGAACAGGTCCGGGTCACTGAGTTCAAAACCCACGTTGGCCCGTGACAGGGTGTCCTCGATCGCATCGCGATCCGTCAGCCGCGGCTCGCCGCCCTGCAGCGCCGCGCCGGTGACGCACCCACCCAGGAACAGCACTGTCGTGCACACGATCAGCTTGATTGCCTGCATTTGCCCCCCGCTGGTTCTGTTACTGGCCCTTGCTGAGGCGACGGTAGTACTCGGCCACCGCGTCCTGATACCCCTCCGGTACCGGCAGCGATTCGGCGTTGCGCACGACACCGCGATTGTCATCGGCGGGATCATGCCCCAACTGCAGCTCCAGACGATCCACGCCGCTGTGCACTTCAGCGAACAGCTGATCGACGACCTGCGGATTGCCGGGAAAGCGGCGTGGATCCAGCTGCTGCATGGAACGAATCAGATCATCGACCTGGCGCTTGGCGACCGGATCATCGGCCACGGCCCGTCGAAGATTCTGCAGGTCCGCCAGCCCCTGGTCGAAATTCTTTTCCCGGTCCGCCGGGGTTGGACCGGTATCCGGCGCCGCGGTACCACGGGCAGCATGGCCGTTATTTCCAGCGTTCCAGCCCCCGTCGATGTAGCCACCGGCGCCCCCGCCGGCATCCCGCACACCGCCCGCTCGCATGGCACCGTTGGCGGTTTCGCCGCGCTGCCCCTGACCCTTACTCTGAGCCTGGTCCTGACCCTGGCCCTGGCCCTGACTTTGGGCCTGGCCCGAAGCGCCACCGCGCGCCAGGGCATTGGGATCAATGCGCTGGCCCGGCTGCGCCGCGGCATCCATCTGTGCCTGTGCCAGGCGGGCGCGGAAGCGCTGTACGGCGCTCAAGGCCTCATCGGCGCCAGAACCCTCACCCGATGCACGACTTGCCTGGCGTACTGACTCACCCAGCTTGGCCAGTGCGTCGGGGATATCACTCTCCGAGGAATCCGCTGCGGGGTTGTAATTTCGGCGCATCAGATCGGCGCTACGCTGAAGTCGGGTCTGAACATCCGACTCATCGAGATTGTTCAACGCGTCGCGCAGCTTCGCGGCGGCATCGCGGCTGCCCTTCAACGCCTCGCGCTCTGCATCCCGCAAGGACTGCTCCAGGCGGCCCACATCATCGGCCAGCTGCTGACGTGCATCGATCAGGCTGTCGGCACTGGGCGCGGGCCGGCCGGAGCGGCCCAAACCGTTCGGATGATCGAGCAGGTCCTTCAGCTGGTCCTGCTGCTGGCGCGCACGGTCAGCCAGCTGCTGCGCCTTGCGACCCAGCTCATCCAGATGCCCCGAAGATTGATTGCGCTGCAGGCCGCCCAAGGCGGCCATGGCGTCACGCAGTCCCTCCGCCGCACGGCGGGCACCGGCCGCATCACGCTGATCCACGGCACGACGCATAGACTCCTGCGCCTCACGCAGCCGGTTCATGGCCTGGCGGATGGTGGCCTGCGCGTCGGCACCAGACTGACCAGACTGACCGGACTGACCGGACTGACCCGCTTTGCCGGATTTTCCCGACTGACCCGACTGACCCGACTGACCCGATTGGGACCCGGACTGCCCGTTCTGGGCCATCTGTTCCAGCTGCCGTTGCAGCTCCTCGGCCTGCCGGCGCAGCATTTCCTGCTGCCAGCGCTCACCGGCGGCATCGGCGGCGTTCGGGCGCTCCTGTGCCAGTTCCTCCTGCTTGCGGGCCAGCTCGTCGAGCTTGCGCAACGCCGCGTCGATCTGCTGGTCGCGCTGCTGCTCGGGCGAGGCTGACTGTGCGGTCTCGTACGAATTCTTCTGCGTGTCCAGCTCCAGGTCCGAAAGACTCGCCAGATCGCGGCCCATGCTGCCACCGCCAGCACCACCACCGGCGCTACCGAACGCCACCTGGATCTGCCGGAAGGTGGCCTCGGCGCGCAGCAGATGCTGCAGGGCCTTCTGCTCATCGGGCAGCGCCGCTTTCCACTGCAACTGCGCAAGCTTCGTGGCTGCCGGCGTCATGGCATCGGCCGCCGCGCTCATTTCCTTCTGAAAGCCGCTGAACTGCTCATTGGCATCGGTGAGGTCGCGCGCCTGCAGCCGCCCGGTGAGCGACATCGCCTGGCCACGCAACGTGTTCTGCACGTCGGAGAGAAACTTCGCCTGCTCGGCCTGGCGCGCCGCGGCCGCACGACCGTCAACCTGGGCGAAGGTGCCGGCGATGATTTCCTTTTCGCGCCTTGAGATGTCCATCTGCTGATTGGCGCCGCCGCCACCACCGCCACCGCCCGCCTGCTGGGACTGGGAGAACTCGCGCTCGTAGGGATCGGCCTGCAGGAAGACCATCTGTGAGCGCGACTGCGCCCGCGCATCGGCGGCCTGGGCATAAATGGTGACGACGTCTCCGGGCACCAGGTTCATCGATTCCAGGCTGATCACCGCGGCGCCACGCGCCTGCCGCGTGCCGGCGTGCGGCAGGAGATTGATCGGCTGATCCGGCCCGCCGTTGACTGAATAATGCAGCGAGAACTCACGCAGACCGAAGTCATCGGCCGCCTGGGCATTGATGGTCACCTCTTCGATTGGACTGGCACGGTAGTCGCCGCCCGGTTTGACGATCGCCACCTGCGGGGCGGCGGCCTCGGCGGCCTCGATGAAATAATCCTCGGTGATGCGCGTGGGCCGCTGGCGATCCACAGTAGTGAGGTGGTACTCACCATCCTTGTCCAGGGGCACCGTGACGCTGTAGGTATTGCCGGTCACAGCGACCAGCGGCAGCTGCTGACCGTCGTCCAGCACCAGGGCGCCGTGAACCAGTGGTTGATCGGTCAGAATCGACAGCTCGGCATGGGTGCCCTGGACCGCGCGCAGGTCACCGCCACGCTCCTCGATGCGATCCGGCATCTGGGTCCAGGCCGGGAAATGATAGGTGACGCGAATCTGGCGCACCTGGGCGACATCGGCCACCTGCGCCTGGAAATGCGCCGACTCCAGCGGCCCGGCCTCGACGTAGTATTCGGCGTGGTCCGGCAAGGCGGACAGCAGGTAGCGGAAGCCGCCGGATTGCGGCTGCGGCTGCATGATCACCTGCTGCCAGGCGGCAGTGCCGATACGCACATGCAAGCGCACGTCGCGCGTCGTAAGGCCGACAACGCCCGCGGTGATGAGCAGATCGGAATGACGCCGCAGTGTCGTGTCACCGGGCGCCACGTGCAGCTCATAGAGCGGTCCGCTGCGCGGTACCGTCCACAACAGCGCCGCGCCATACCCCATGTAGCCGGGCCCGGAGCGGATCAGCCAGGCGAGCACGGCCACGCATACCACGCCGCAGCTCAGAAGCCCAGCGAGCAGCGTCGTGGACACCAGGGATCCCGGCCGTGCGCCGTGCGCCACGCGCAGCGTATCCGCCGCGAGCAGTTCGCCGAAGGCGCCGGGCGCGGGCCCATTCGCGGCGTCCTGCTGCGAAAAGGTCCGCAGCCGCTCTTCGAACTGCGGGAAGCGCGCCTCGGCGCGCCGGATCACGCGGCGCCGATTCAGCCGCCACAGGGGAATGGCAAGGCCCAGCACGGCGCCGGCCGCCAGCACCAGCAACAACACCAGGCGCGAGCCGCGGACGCTCGCGGCGGAAAATGCGTACTGGTTGGCGAAGATCACCAGCAGCGGAGTGGCGCCCAGGGCAATGCCGCAGACAATTGCCGCACCGCGCGCGACCGTGCCCAGACGCAACCGCGTCTGCAGTCGCGCCACGTAGTCACGCAGTTCCTCGCTGGCACTCATGAGGTTTCCCGCAGGGTATTGAGATACCGGCTGGCCACCAGGGATTCGGCAACCACTGCTACGAGCAGCAGCCACATAGCGTACCACCACAGGTTGTGTACCGATTCGTCGCGGACGACTGGCGGCGCGCCGGGCACTGGGGCGCTGCTGGCGGCCGGCGACGGGTCGCTGGAGGCTTGCCAAAGCTTGAGCGTATCAGGACTGGCCGCGCTGAGGTCCGACTCCAGGCGCGAGACATTCGCGGCCACCAGGTCATGGCGCGAGTCCGCAAGCGTGATGGCGTAAAACCCGGCCGCCGGCAGCGGCCAGGTGCGCACCTGCGCCGCCTGGCGCAGGTCCAGAGGATGGGTGCCATCGGGCGCCAGGACGTCGGCACTGCCCTGAAGCGTCGGATCCGGCCGCAGGTCAACCGAATCCCCGACGCTCAGGGCACTGACCCGACTGCCGCGACCGCTCAGGTAGCTGGCGAGCCGGTCGACGAAGGCGACGAACTGCGGATGCAGCGGCAGATCGGTGGTCAGGCGATCAAAGCCGGTGCTCAGGAGCACGACACGACCTTTGCCCAGGGTTCGTTCCAGCAGCAGCGGCGTCTGGTCGGCGAGCCGCAGCCCCACCTCGGCCTGCGGCGCATCCACACGGGTGACGTAGAACACCTTGATCCCCTGCCAGCCGGAAAGCGCACCAGCCGGGGCATACGCCTCATCGACGGCCGCAACCGAGGCGAAGCGGATGTCATCACGGGTGTAATCGTGAGAGCCGAGGATGGCGGCATCGAACACCGGGATCCGGCGCTGCTGGGCGGCGGCCGTGCCGGCGCTGAGCAACGCGCGCCCTCCGGCCTTGACCCAGCCCGCCACGCGCGTTTCGGCCGCGGGCGGCAGGCCGGCGATGTCGGAGAGGACGATGAAGGCGTACGCCGACAGGTCACGATTGCGCAGCTGATCCACCGTGACTTCATCCAGGACCACCGCCGCGTCGGCGGCCGACTCCAGCGCCGAGCGGAAATACAGGCCGGTTGCGGCATCCGAGCTTTGGTGCACAAACAGGCCGTGCACGCGCTCGCTGCGCTGGATCACGAAGTCGTAGCGATCATCCGCCGGCAAGGCATCGGCGCCGTCGATCTGCACGCTGGCACGCACCAGGCCGTAGGGGATATCAGGTCCGGCGAACACCACCGAGGCGCGACCCGAGGCCGGCACCTTGATGCTCTGCTGGCTTGCGATGCGATCATTGATCGACAGAGTGATGGTGCGGGTGGCCGCAGGCGTGGCGTATCCGGCCACCGTGGCCACGATCCGCGTCTTGGTCGGGTCCCACACCTGCGAGGGCGCCGCCACGCTCTCCACGGTCCAATTCGCCGTGGTCGGCGCGCCCACCGGATGCAGCACCAGTGTCACGCCAGAGGGCAGGCGCAGCTCATTGAAGTCCGGCGGTAGCCCCGTGGCCTGCATGTCGCTGAACAGGTGCATCTCGATGGGCATGTGGGTGCCCGCTGCCAGGGTGCGCGCCAGATTCGCGAGCAATGCAAAGCTGCCACGCGCATCCGTCGCAGTGATGCCGCGGATGGCCGCGGCCAGCACCTCAGCGTCCTGCACCTGCTCAGTGAGGCTCTCGGCCCGTGAACCCAGCGCCACCACCTGGGCCTGGGTGTCGCGCGGCTTTGCCGCCACCACCGCCAGTGCGTCGCGACGCGCGTCCGCCAGGCGCGTGCCGGCGCGCATGCTCGCGGAAGTATCCACTGCCAGCACCAGCAGCTTCGCCGGCGCGGTGCCGGGAAGATGGCCGCGCACGTAGGGCTCGGCGAACGCGGCGGCCAGGACCAGCAGCACCGCGATCCGCAACAGCAGCAACAGCCAGTGATCGATGCGGCGGCGGCGCGTGGTGCTGCGCCGCTGCGGCTCAAACAGCATCAGCGAGCTGAACTTCTTCGGCTGGCTGGCACTGCGTTTCAACAGGTGCAGCCATACCGGCACGCCAATGGCGAGCGCCCCCAGCAGAAAACCTGGTGCCAGCCAGCCCATCAGTCCCGTCCCGTACGCAACCGCAGGTACTGCATCAGGGCCTGATCCAGCGGCTGGTCGGTCTGCAGCAGGTGATAGCCGATGCCGGCGCGGCTCGCTTCACGACGCAGGTCCGCGACATGCGCCTCGATGCGCTCCCGGTAGCGCCCCTGCGCATAGTCCTCAGAGACCTCAAGCTGCGCGCCGGTTTCAAGGTCGATCAGCATGGAGGAGCCGTCCACATCGGGCCGCAGTTCCTCCGGATCCAGCACCTGGAACAGCACCACCTCATTGCCATGAATGCGCAGCGGCGTCACGGCCCGCACGATGTCGGCAGGTGGGGCGTAGAAATCCGACATCACCACCACCATGCCGCGGCGGCGCAGGAAGGCCTGCAGATGGGTCAAGGGTGCGGCGTAGGAGGTTTTCGCCTGCGGCTCGGCCTGCATCAATGCGGCCAGCAGCCGCTGCAGGTGGCCCTGCCGCGAGGATGGCGGCACGAAATCGCGCACCGTGTCGCCGAACACGATCAGCCCGGTGGCATCGCGCTGGCGACGGGTCGCAAGGTACGCCAGAGCCGCCGCGATGAAGCGCACATAGGCCAGTTTGCTCACGGCATGGGAGGCAAAGCCCATGGAACTGCTGGCATCGACCAGCAACATCAACTGGCTGTTGGTCTCGCCATGAAAGCGCTTGATATAGGCGCGGTCCGATCGGGCGTAGACATTCCAGTCGACGTGACGCAGGTCATCACCCGGCGTGTAGGCACGATACTCGGCGAACTCCTGGCTGAAACCGAAGTCCGCGGAGCGGTGCAGACCGGCGACGAAGCCGTCGACCACGGTCGCCGCCACCAGGTCCAGCCCGGAGATGGCATTGAGCACCGCAGGATCGAGCAGGTTCTGCACCGTTGCCCCTAGGGACGCGGGATCTGCGCCAGCATCTGCCGCAGGATCTCGTCGGCCTCGACACGATCGGACTGGGCGTGGAAGTTCAGCAGGATGCGATGCCGCAGTACCGGCAGCACATAGGCGTGCACATCATCGAAGTCCACATGGTAGCGGCCGCGCGCCAGCGCCCGCGCCTTCGCGGCCAGGACGATGAACTGCGCCGCGCGCACGCTGGCGCCATAGTTCACGTAGCGGCGGATGATCTCCGGGGCCTCCTCGGATTTGAAGCGCGTGGCCCGTACCAGGCGCACGACGTGACGTGCGATCTCATCGCTCACCGGTACCATGCGGATGAGCTGCTGGAATTCCAGAAGCTCGGCGGCCGAGGTCACCGTTGCGACAGTGGCCGATTGCGTCGTGGTGGTGCGGGCCACGACCTGTACCTCGTGTTCCACACCCAGGTAGTCCAGCACGGTGTTGAACAGGAAGCGGTCCAGCTGCGCCTCGGGCAGCGGATAGGTCCCTTCCAGCTCGATGGGGTTCTGGGTCGCCAGCACAAAAAATGGCGCGGGCAGCTGATGCAGGACACCGCGCACGGTGCATGAGTGCTCCTGCATGGCTTCCAGCAGCGCCGACTGGGTCTTCGGCGGCGTGCGGTTGATCTCATCGGCCAGGACCACGTTGCCGAACAGGGGTCCGGGCGCGAACGTCCAGCGCCGCCGGCCGCTGGCGGCATCGTCCTCGATGATGTCAGTGCCGGTGATGTCAGCGGGCATCAGGTCGGGCGTGAACTGGATGCGGCTGAACGCCAGCCCCAGGGTCTGCGCAACCGTGCGCACCATCAGCGTCTTGGCGGTGCCGGGCAGTCCGGTGATCAGACAGTGTCCGCCCACCAGCAGCGCGGTCAGGATCTGATCCAGTACCTCGTCCTGGCCGACAATCACCCGGCCGACCTGGGTCAGGATTTCTTCCCTTACCGTCCTGAATCTTTCCACACGCGCCGCCAGTGCCGCAGCATCCAGGCTCGAAATGTCGGTTTGCGTCATGCGTATTCTCTTTGCAGGTTATTGAGCGGTGAGTTCCAGCAGCAGTTTTTGCGCGGGCTTGAAGTCCGGAGCGATTTCCAGCGCCGCCAGCACGGCGTCCATGGCGCACTGGGCATCGCCAGCGCCGTGGCAGGCGCGCGCGAGATCGTAGTTTGCCTGGGCCTGGTCCAGGGGATGCAGGGCGAGTACCGCGGCAAACTCGCGGCGGGCGGCGCTGAAATCCCGGGTGTCCATCAGCAGATCGCCCAGATGGCGGTGCGAATCTGTATCGAAGAGCGGATCGATGAAATTGATTTTCTGCAAGGCGGCGATCGCCGCAGGCTTGTCACCCGCCTGCTGCTCAAGCTGCGCCAGCTGTTCCAGCGATGCCGGGTCGCGGCCGCGATGTTCCACATAGCGCTTAAGCGCTCCCAGGGCGACCGGCGCCTTGCCCTGGGCCAGCGCGGCCGCGGCCAGCAGCTGGTAGGCGTTGCCATCGTAGACATAGTCCGGATACAGCGCGATCACGGCGTCCGCATGGGCCATCACCGCATCGAAGTTGCGCGCGCGTGACTCGCCCACCAGTGCTTCAAGCTGCTTGTGCCAGGCATCGAAACCGGCCACCAGGGCTGCCGTATCCTGATACAGCCAGCCCTGGAACTGGGCATCAAATGCCACCGGGTCCATCCCGAGGACCGTGCGGATGGCATCGGGCGTGCTGCGCGGAATCGCAAACTGCTGCACCAGGTCCAGGAGCTTCTGCTGCCCCCAATGCGCCTGTATGTAATCGCACATGCGGCCCGCTTCAAAATACGACACCAGCACCTGGTTGGGGTATTCGGGATGGATGAAGCCGCGGTCCAGGTCCGCGACCGGCAACAGCTTGTGATCGCGCAAGGCGACGATGATATCCGGCGTGATCGAGTCGCCCCATTCAGGGGAGGCCTCGGTCTCCTCATGCACCGCGAGGCCCTCGGTGAACCAGCGCGGCACGCGGTGCCGCGTGGCCTTGAGGATGAACACATGGCTCATCTCATGCCGCAGGGTGCTCGCCCAGTGAAACTCGCCCGGCTTGCGTCCCGACGGACTGTCCATGGCGACCACCTGGCCAAAGGTCACCCCGAGCGCACCGAGCCCCGGCATGCCCAGCGTCCGCACGGCAAAGTCCTCGTGATCCGGATACACCTCCACCTGCACCGGACCGTCGAGCTTCATGCGGTACTTGGTCTGGTAGGCATCGATGGCCTGGGTCAGTACGTCATGAAAGTACGGATACAGCAGGTCTGACTCCTTGCGACTCAATTTCAGGATGGTGGTGGCATCCGTGAAGGTCGCGAAGTCCTTGAGCGTGTCCAGCAGCCGCAGACTGTTGACGGTGGCGTCGTTGCGGTAACCGGCCTGGTAGCACTGCGTAAGCTGCTCACGGGCCTCCGCGTCCTGCCCGAGCCGCATCAGATTGATCCCGAGCTGCGAGCGCGCCGACCACAGCTTTGGCGACAGCTCCAGGGCCTTGCGGTACAGTGCGACACCATCCTGATAGCGGCGATTCAGGATCAGATGCTCGGCGGCCAGGGCAAGGCCCGGCCCGTAAATGGGGTTGATGGCGTGGATTCGCGCCCACCATTGATCCGCCGGGCGGTCCTCGAGCAGCTCGATCACCGCATGTATGGCCATCGCATCCAGCGCTTGCGGATCCAGCGACAGTGCCGCATCGGCTTGCTTGGCGGCCAGTTCCGGCCGGTTGTCCTCCAGCGCAAGATCCGCCAGCAGCTCATGCGCGCCGGCCAGCTTCGGATCGGCCGTCAGTGCCTTCTGCGCCCAGCTCACCGCCTGGTTATCAAAGCCATCCGCGCTGACTCGCGCCAGACCCAGCATGGCCTGCGCGTCCTTGGGGTCGCGCTCCAGCGCTTCATTGAAAAGCCCCACCGCATCGACATTGTTGAAACGCTCATGCAGCAGTTCCCCCCAGCGGGTGCGGTACAGCGCATTGCCGTCGGCCGCGGCGACCGCCGCTCGAAATTCGCCATTGGCGGTTTCGTAATCCGCGAGGCCCCAGGCACCTTCCGCCCGCAGATACGGCGCGCTCGCACGCGACAGGGCCGCAAAGCATCGCTGGGCCGCCGCTTCCTGCCCATGCAGGCGCTGCTGCAGGCATTGGCGCACCTCGGCGGGCGGTTCGGCTGCACGGGACATGGGGGCCACGCTCAGCGCGCCCAGCATCACCCCGGCCCAGGCGCGGGTCGTCACTTGTCCAGCTCCTGCTGCACTTTCGCGAGGGCCACGAGCGCGCGGCTAAGCTCGGCCCGGTACTCGTCCGCCGGCATTGCGGCGCGCTGGTACTTGAGCAGATCGATTCTTTGTTCCAGCTGCTCCTTCTGCTTGAGCAAGGCCAGCTTGGCCGGATCGGTCGCCAGCTGTGCGTCGCCGCCCAAGCGCACCAGCGCGAACGACGCCAGCATGGCGCCGGCGTCGGCGGCGGCATCGCGCACCGGGGCTGACCTGCCGCCTTCCTCGAACACGGCGTGTTCGGTCGCGAGGCGTTTCTCGGTCTCGTAGAATGCCGCGGTCTTGCGGGTCGCGTACTGGAATGCCTCCAGGCCGGTGATGAGCTGGTTCTTGTCGGTGTCAGCGCCGGGATCCTGCAGCGCCTCGACCCAGTAACGCGCAAATACGGTGGCGTTCTTTTCGGTTCCGGTCTTGGTCGCGGCAATCACCACCCGGTCATGGCGCTGCAATGCCTTCACCGCACCGCCGCTGGCGCTTGTGGTATTGACGATCAGCTGCCGGGTTGCCGCGATTTTGTCGCACCAGGCAGCGAGCTGCTCGGCGGAGACGTCCGGGCCCGGCAGATTGAACTTGTACTGGGTGCCGTCAAATGAGCCGTGGCCGACCAGCGTGATCACCAGCACATCATCCGCATGGGCGGCGCCGGCGATATCAAGCAGGGCCTGCTGCAGATGCTCGCGGGTGGCCTGCGGCCCGGACAGCGTCACCACATGCGAGGCGGCACCACCGGCCTTGGTGATGCGGTCCAGATCCGCCGCCAGCGCCGTGAAGCGCTGCTCGTAGTCCGGCTCACCGCCCAGGCCCGACACATTCACGAAGTAGACGTCGGCGCGCGCCACCGCCGCTCCCAGCAGCACGCCGAACGCCACAATGCGTGCCAAGCGGATCAAACGACCCCCCAGCGCCGGCGCAGCAGCCATTCGAGCATGCGCAGCCCAAGCAGCAGCAGGAACAGGGCCGGCATGTTCCACAGGTCCTGATACCTCTGCACCGAGACACCCGCGTTGGCAAAGGGTATGGCGCGTGACAGCCCCGCGAGCTCATCGGGCGACCAGTACCGGCCGCCAGTATCAGCGGCCAGCGACTTCAGCAGTGCGACATTCTGACCCGTGTGGAAGTTCTCCGCGACACCGTCCTCGCGCTGGAAGGCGATGGTGTCATGGCCGGCACTGAGGCTGCCCTCATTGGCCGTAAGATCCGCCACGTACATGCCCACCGCAGGCGCGGTCCAGTCGGCCTGGTAGCGTCCGGGGATTCCCGGAACCGCCCGCAGCGACACGTCCGCCTGCAGCCGATCAGGCCCGATCAGGTGCGCGCTGACGACCGCGTCGGCGGCGGGGAGATAATTGCGGTCGCGCACATCGGCCAGCAGTTGCACATGGCCGTCGTCCTGCAGGATGCCTGCTGACACCTGCGCGCTTAACTGACCGCGCGTGTCGGACGCCAGCCAGTGCAGCAGCTGGTGCCAGAAAACCGCGTGGGTGGGGTCGCCCAGCGGCAGACTCATCTGCCAGCGCCAGGTACCGCCGGTGGCCAGGACCGCGGTGCGGCCGCGTCCGTAGTTCTGCGTGACCAGCAACGGCATGGTGCGGCCGCTGAAATGCATCTGGGCCAGCTCCGCGGCGCCCGGTTTCACCGTGCCCGGATCCTGGAAATCCATGAGGTAGGGCAACCGGTTCCACAGCGCAAGATTCGCCGCGCGATCATCGACCAGGCGCGTGATGGCGCTGTCCGCACCGATGGCGGTCAGACTCACCGTGGCCGATTCGCGATGGAAAGTGCCGGACATCATCGGCAGGACCACGGGCAACAGGTCATTCAGCTGCGAACCACCCCAGACGCCATCAGCCAAGGACTGGCGCCCACCCAGAAACAACAGGCCGCCGCCGCGCCGATCGACGAATTCGCGCATCAGGTTCTGCTGCGCGGGGGAAAAATAGCCGGCATCCACCGAGCCGACGACCAGCGCATCAAACCCGAACAGCTCTTCGGGCTTGGTCGGGAAACCTTGCGCGAGTTCCAGCGGATCCTTGACGCCCTGGCGGTAGAGCTTGTTCTCGCTGATGCGCAGCATCGAGACCAGCTGCACCGCCGTGTCATCCTCCTCGGCACGCCTGATGAACTTGTATTCCCAGCGCGGCTCCCCTTCCAGATAGAGAATGCGGCGCGGGCCGGCCTCGACATTGACCAGATGCGCGAGCTCGTTGTTGCGGGTGTTGCCTTCGCCGGCAAGTGGCGCGACCTGGAAGCGCAGCACCCGTGGGCCGGCATCAGGCAGATCGAAGGTGATATCGGTGCTGACCGTCGCGCCATCCGCACCCAGTACCAGCTCACGGGTCGCCAAAAGTTTTGCCCCATCCCTGACGGTCACATTGGTGTGACGAGCGGCGAAACCCGACTGTGACACCTCGACGATGGCGGTGACGCGCGAGTGCGCGAGTGCCCGCGAGGTCAGCGCCACGGACTCGATCTCGACGTCCTGCGGCACCTGCGCCGAACCGAATCCCACGGTGTGAACCGGTATGCGGCGTTGCCGCAGCACCTCGATGGTGTTGCGGTCGATGCGCCCGGTGTTGTCACCGCCGTCCGACAGCAGCACCACGGCACCCACGGGCACGCTGGCCGTGTCGCTGGCGAATTCATTCAAGACCGCGTTGATATGAGTGGCAGGACCCGTGGCGGCGAGCGTCCCCGCCGAGCCCTCGATCCGGACCAGGCTGGAATCAAACCGGTACAGCCGCGTCTGGAAGGTGTGGCCGAGACGCGTGAGCCAGTCCCCCTGCAATGCCTGGGAAACCTGCTGCATGCGGGTAACGCCGTGCTCGGGGATGCCCATGCTGCGCGAGTCATCGATCAGTACGGCGATGATGTTCGCCTGTGGCACCAGTTCGCTGACTGCGATCGCCGGCCGCCATAGCAGCAGCAGAACCAGGGCCGCCATGGTCCACTGCGCGAGCCAGATCAGGAGCAGGCGCCAGCGTCCGGCTACACGGGTGTCGGAGGCGTGGCGACCACGCAGCACCAGCGCCAGCGCGAGTGCGATCACGATAAGACCCGCCACCAGCAGCCCCCGCGGCCAGGCGCTGCGCAGCACCAACTGGCCGTGCAGGAACACGGCCGGGGGATATTTGAACAGCCATTCAAACATCGACGTCAATGCGTCATGCCGTAGACGATGTAGTTGATGCCGACGCGAAACGCCATGGAGGAGAAGTTCTCGGGATACTCGGGAATGTCAGCCCACTCCCAGGCATCCCCCAGATGCATGTTGTGACAGATCGCGACCACAATGCGGCCCTTCGCGTCGCGTATGGCGCGCCACTTGGGCACGTAGCCATCCTTTTCATAGGTGCGGCCGGTGTTCACGTACTGCTCGCCGGGAATCTGCATGCGCTCTGACAGGTCGTAGAGCACATGGAAGATCTCATCGGCGTCGGCCAGGTCCTCCACCGGACGATCCGGAAGCACCTGGCGCATGCCGGTCATGAACCGCTCCCAGTCATCGGTGCCGTGAAAATCGTCCACCATCAGGAAGCCCCCCTTGAGCAGGTACTCGCGCAGGCGTTTGGCCTCGGCATCCGTGAAGGACCAGTTGGCCACCTGAACCGCGTACACCCAGGGGTAGTTGAAGATATCGTCGCTGTCCAGATCGACGACCTGTTCGTAGGAGCGCATCTGGATACGGGTGAGGCGTTTCAGCGCTTCGAGGAACTGCCGGTCGGCCTTCGGATAGTCCCGCGACCAGCCGGCGAAGCTGTACCCATAACCAAAAGCGCGACCGCCACCGCCGCCGCCATAATCATTCGCGGAGGTGTAACGCAGCCGCGACCAGTAGAACTCGGCCTTCTCGCCCGAATCACCGGGGCTGTCCAGGTCCTGCTGCGAGTGCGCGTGATCCACCCACAGCCACGCGCACAACACTGTTGTGACGAGCACGGCCGACCGCCACCGCCCTTGAATCCGCATGATCGCCGCCCTCGGTGTGAGCTTGCGCCACCAGTGTAGCGATTTGCCCCATGCAACGGTGCGCTTCAACCTGCGCCGGCCGGTCACAAGCCGCTTGTCGCCACGGTCACGACATGCCACCATTTTTGACCTGACAACAGCCTTGCACCGCACATGAGACGCCGCGACTTTGTAACACTGGCAGCAGCGACACTGGGCCAGGCCGGCGCCGGGCCGCTGCGGGCGCAGGCTGGCGCCGAGGCCAAGATGGACATGGGGGCCACCGACCCGGGTCCGCATGGCCCGCCAGCCGACTTCACCTTGCACATTGCACCGGTGGCCGTGGAAATCGCGCCCAGCCACTTCGTGAGCACCGTGGGCTACAACGGCACCTCCCCCGGACCCGTCCTGCGCATGCGCGAGGGCAAAGCGGTCACGGTGGATGTCATCAACGACTCCGATGCACCGGAGTTGGTTCACTGGCACGGAATGTTCCTGCCCGCACAACTGGACGGGGCCGAAGAGGAAGGCACGCCGGTCATCCCGCCCGGGGCACGCCGGCGCTACCATTTCACGCCGCGCCCCGCAGGGACCCGCTGGTACCACTCCCATGCCATGGCCATGGGCGACCTGCACCGCGGGTCCTACACCGGGCAGTACGGCTTCGTCGTCATCGATTCAGGCCGTGATCCGGGCGCCTACGACCAGGAGGTGTTCCTGGCGCTTCGCGACTGGGAACATTTCTATACCGATCAGTTCGTGGACATGGACGATCAGGACGCGCCGGGACCGCAACCGGAGAAGCCTGCGCGGCTGGACACCCGCCCCGGAGGGCTCGAGGTGATGAGCCAGATCTATTCCATCAACGACAAGGCGCTGCGGGCCGGAGAGCCGATCCGGGTGCGCCCCGGCAGCCGGGTGCTGATGCATCTGCTCAACGCCAGCGCCGTAGAAAACCGCACCATCGCGCTGCCCGGACACGAGTTCCAGGTGCTGGCACTGGATGGCAATCCGGTGCCCAATCCGCGTGCGGTGAAAGTGCTCACCCTGGGACCCGGTGAGCGCATCGACGCCCTGGTGCAGATGAACCAGCCCGGCGTGTGGATTCTGGGCGCCACCGATGACGCCACGCGCCAGAATGGCCTGGGCGTGGTGGTCGAATACGCGGGCCAGCACCGACCCCCGCAGTGGGCGGCGCAACCGGGCAATTTCTGGGACTACACGCTGTTTGGCGGTCAAACCGCCCCCAAGGCGCCCGAACAGACCATCGAGATGGTGTTCGAAAAGGTGCCCAATGGCGCCCGACCCTTCAACCTGTTCACGGTGAACGGCAAACCCTATCCCCACGAGCGCGAATTCGTATTGGAACAGGGCCGGCGCTATCGCCTGTTGTTCCGCAATCGCACCGACGATGCCCATCCCCTGCACCTGCATCGCCACAACTTCGAACTGGTCGACGTGAACGGCAAACCCACCAGCGGAGTGCACAAGGACACCGTGATTGTGCGCATGTATGGTCGGGTGGCCGTGGACCTGGTGGCCGATCAGCCCGGACTGTCACTGTTCCACTGCCACATCCAGCACCACATGGATTACGGCTTCAAGGCGCTGTTTCGATACGCCTGAGTAAGCTTGCTGCGGTAAAGTAACCTCCCATGACTGTGACTCTCAGTGCCGCGCGGGCCGTACTTCGCACCTTGGCCATAGGCGTACTCATCCTCGGGCTGACCAATGCGCGGGCCGCACCCTGGGCCGAAGTCGGTGATGCGCAGCTGCGCTCGGACATCGAAACCCTGGCGCTGGCCGGGGTCATCGATAATCTGACCACCCAGTGGCCCATGCCCTGGACCCGCATCCTCGACCGGATTTCGGACAGCGCTGCGCTAACCGGCAAGCCCGCCTGGGTGATCGCAGCTGCCGATCGCATCCGCCTGCAGGCCGCCGGCCAGATGGCTCAGGACACGACCAGCTTCTCGACCTACTTCGACGCGACCAATGCGCCCGAAGTGGTGCGCGGCTTTGACGCGCTGGGCCGAGAGGATGTGCAGACCCAGGGAACGCTGTCGTGGAACGGCGAGTCCACCTTCATCCAGCTGTCCGCGGGCCTGCAGTCACACGACCGCTTCGATTCCCAGACCGTGCTTCCCGATGGCACCTACATCGCCAAACAGATCGGTGGCGTAGCGGTTTATGCCGGCTACATGACGCACTGGTGGGGACCGGGCTGGATCTCGGCACTGTCCTTGT
>JBARBG010000006.1:0-2901 GCA_049792815.1 Steroidobacteraceae bacterium
GGCCAGCGCCGCGCCGGGACCTTCACCGGATGTGATCCCGAGGCCGCTCAAGGTCGCATCCCGTCCCGGGATATTCGTGGTGGGCGCCGCGCTCACCGTCATCGTTCCCCCCTCGGACCCGCAGGCCCGGGCCACGGCCGCGAGTCTGCGGGACCTTTTGGCCGGAGGCCGGCCGGCCCTGCTGCCACTCACCGTGAAGGTCGGCGCCGCGCAGGATGGTGCGCTGGTCCTGCGACGCCTTGAGGATGCGGCGCTCGGCGCCGAGGGCTACCGTCTGAGCGTGACGCCGCAGCGTATCGAGGTGGCCGCCAATGCTCCGGCCGGCTGGCTGTACGGCGGCATTACTCTGTGGCAGCTGGTCCGTGGCGGCGGTCCGGGACCTGCCACCGTCGATGCGCAGCTCATCGAAGATCAACCACGCCTCAAGTGGCGCGGCCTGATGCTCGACTCCGCGCGCCATTTCCAGTCCCCGGCCTTCATTGCCCGGCTCATCGACTGGATGGCGCTGCACAAGCTCAATGTTCTGCACTGGCACCTGACCGATGATCAGGGCTGGCGCATCCAGATACTGAAATATCCGCGGCTGACCAGCGTGGGAGCGTGGCGCATACCGGCGGGCGGCGCGACCCGCTACGGCGGGTTCTACACCCAGGCGCAGATTCGCAAACTGGTGGCACTTGCGGTGAGCCGCAACATCACGGTGGTGCCGGAGATCGATGTGCCGGGACATGCTTCGGCCGCCATCGCCAGTTACCCCGCACTGGGCGTGAAGCCGGATGAGGTGCGCGCGGTACCCGCGGACTGGGGAGTGTTCAAGAACGTGTTCGCGCCCACTGCGGCCAGCTGCAGCTTCCTGGAGGATGTCCTTAGCGAGGTGCTGGACCTGTTTCCCGGCCCCTACATCCACCTGGGCGGCGATGAAGTTCCGGCACAGGGCACGCCGGCGGTTGATGTCCACGCCTGCCTCGCGCGCTTCGTGACCGCGCGGGGCCGCCGTGTCGTCGGCTGGGATGAAACCCTCACGCCTGATCTGCCGCGCAGCGCCATCGTGATGTCCTGGCGCGGCTTGGCCGGGGCGCGTGCGGCCAGCGCTCAGGGCAACGACACCGTCCTGGCCCCAGATCCGCAACTGTATTTCGATCACCGGCAGGGTCTCGCCGCCTGGGAGCCACCGGGGCGATTGCTGCCGATCACCCTGCATGAGGTCTATGAGTTCGAACCATTGGCGGCGGATCTGAGTGGCGGGCAGCGTGCTCATGTGCTGGGCCTGCAGGGCAATGTGTGGACCGAACATGTGCGCAGCGAGCAACGCGTGGCGGCGATGGCCTTTCCGCGCCTTGCAGCAGTGGCTGAAGTGGGCTGGAGTGAGCCCTCGGCGCGCAATTGGCCGGATTTCGAGCGCCGTATGGCCGTGCAGCTGCGCCGCTATCGGCAGCTGGGGCTGCCGTACGATGAAAGTCTGTTCGGAGTCGAGGGCCGGGTGGACTACTCACCGGATGCCGCAAGCGCCACGGTGACCCTGTCACACCAGGCTGACTTCGGGGATATACGCTACACCACGGATGGCGCGGTGCCTGATGCGCGCTCAACTCTCTATAGCGGGCCCTTCAAGGTCGCGCCCGGCGCGCTCATCGTCGCGGCCACCTTCGCCCAGGGCAGCGCCCTGTCCGGGAGTTTCCGCTGGCAGACCTACTCCGGACTTGCGGGCCGGCGCAGCAGTGTTGAATTGAGCTTGTGCGGTGCGGCCGTGCCCCTGGCGCTGGAGTCTGGTGCTTCGCGGCCCGGTCCGCGCGCCATTTTCGCCGTGGACATCGAGAACCCCTGCTGGATCTGGAAGGCCGTGAATCTCAAGTCCGTCGGCCACCTGGTTGCGGCGGTGGGCCGGGTGCCGTTCAATTTCCAGATCGGCGCGGATCGTGAGCGGATTCACTTTGCGCCCCCGACGACTGCCGCGGGAGAACTGCTGGTGCATCTTGATACCTGTGAAGGGGCTCTCTATGCCCGCCTGCCGCTGGCCCCGGCTGGGAATTCGAGCGCTGTGACCGTACTGCCTGCCTTCGCCGTGCAACCGGTGCAGGGCGTGCACGATCTGTGTCTGCAGTTCGCGCAGCGCGGGCCGGATCCACTGTGGCTGCTCGACTGGCTCGAGCTGCACTCACCATGAGTGGTCTCATACAGCTTCTGGCGCCGCTGGCAGGGTATGTCCTGGGGCTTGAGGAGGTGCCGGATCCGGTCTTCGCCCAGGGTCTGGCCGGCGATGGTGTCGCCATCGATCCCACCGGCGAGGTGCTGTTCGCGCCCGCCGCCGGCACGGTCGTCTTGATGCCCGCAGGACGCCACGCCCTGACCTTGCGCATGCCGGGTGCCGAACTACTGATGCATGTGGGCATCGATACCGTGCAACTCGGCGACCGCGGCTTCGAGCTGCTCGTCAGGGATGGCGAACAAGTCATCGCCGGTGCGCCGCTGCTGAAGTTCAGCCTGGATGTCATTGCGCGCGGCGCCCGCAGCGCGGTGACACCCGTGGTGTTGTCCCCCACCGACGGCGCGAGTATCACGCGACGGATCACGGGCCGGGTGCTGGCGCCGGGGGACTTCCTGATGGAGGCTGTGGTGCAGGCGCGCGCAGGGTCGGGCGCCGGTACTGCGCCCAGCGGCGCTCAGGTGCTGCGCAAGAGTTTCGTCGCAGCCTTCAGCCATGGCCTGCATGCCCGGCCCGCGGCCTTGATCGCGGCGGCGCTGCAGTCGCTGAACGCAGAGGTGACCCTGAGTGTCGCGGGGCGCACCGCCAATGCGCGCAGTACCGTAGCGTTGATGACGCTTGGCGTCCGCCAGGGTGACGTTGTGGCCGTGGCGGCGGCGGGCGCGGATGCCGCAGCGGTGATGGTGGCCCTGCAGGCC
>JBARBG010000007.1:0-14575 GCA_049792815.1 Steroidobacteraceae bacterium
ACCTGCAGCGGTATGTGGAGTCCGAAAAAGTGCTGCTGGCGCGGCAGCTGCATGACGAACTGGGCGGGGCCCTGGTGGGCGCCAAGATGGATCTTGCCTGGCTGCGCCGGCGCATCGGCAGCACGGATCCGGAGGTGGTCTTGCGCTGGGAGCGCCTCGAGCGCGCCCTTGAGACCGGCATCGCCTTCAAACGGCGAGTCGTTGAACAGCTGCGGCCGACGCTTCTGGATAACCTCGGGTTCTATGCCGCGGCACGCTGGCTGGTGGAGGAGACCTGTGCCGCGGCCGGACTGAAGGCGGAATTGGAGCTACCGCTGCCGGAGCCGCTGCTCCCGCAGGATGTGGGCATCACGCTGTTCCGTATCCTGCAGGAATCGCTGCACAACGTGACCCTCCATGCCCGCGCCACCCGGGTGAAGATTTCGGTGATCATGGACCCGAACAACACCTTGCGCATGGTCGTCATGGATGATGGCGTGGGACTGGCGGCCGATCGACTGCGCACACTGGGCAGCCGCGGCCTGGGCAGCATGCGCCATCGCATGCGCGCCATCGGCGGCCAGTTCCAGGTGCAGTCAGCGGCGGGGAAGGGCACCGAAATCATAGTGCTGGCCCCCTTGGCGGCAGCCGCTCAGGAGTGAGGCCTCTGCTTCAGCGTCCTGATCACCTCGGGCAGCCGTTCGAAATCCAGTGACTTGTTGAGAAAGTATTCAACGCCGAACTGCTCCGCCCAACGGCGGTATTCGGGCAGGGCATAGTTGGTGAAGACGATGGTCGCGGGCCGCTGTGCGCCCAGCGTACGCAAGACCCCGAAGCCGGTGCCCCGCTTGAGTTGCAGATCAAGGATGAGGACGTGGACCTCACGGTCCCGAGTCATGGCTACCGCGCTGCCTTCATCGACCACGGTGCCCACCACTTCGACATCTGCGATCTGACCCAGCAGCTCGCGCATCCGCTCAGCCAGCAACTCCGAATCCTCAACCAGCAGAATGCGCAGCGCCCCGCTGCGGCAGATTCCCAATGGTGTGCTGGGCGTTATCACAGCCTTGAGGATACGCATCGGGCGCCGACGCGCTATCGGTCGCGGTCCTACACCGGCGTCGCCTATTGCATCAGGCCGTTGCGCAAGGCGTAGGAGGTGATGTCGGCGTTGCTCGTAAAGCTCATCTTCTCAAGAACACGGCTGCGGTAAGTGCTCACGGTCTTCACTGACAGGCACAGTTCCTCGGCAATGTCTGACACCGACTTGCCGACGGCGATCTTGCAGAAAATCTGGAACTCGCGCTCCGAGAGCTGCGCATGGATGGGCTGTTGTGCATCGACATCAAGGTCGTTGACCAGCAGCTCGGCCAGTGAGGCACTGACGTAGCGGCGTCCCTGGATGACCATCTTCACGGCCTTGACCAGTTCTTCGGATGCCGCATCCTTGGCCAGATAGCCGCAGGCTCCGGCGCGCAACACATTGCGGGCATACTGCCGTTCCGGATAACCGCTGAGTACCAGGACGCGGGTATCGGGAAATCCCGAACGGACGTGTTTAAGAATGTCCAGACCGCTGCGATCGGGCATGTTGATATCCAGCAGCAGCAGGTCCCAGCGGCTCTCGCGCAGCTTGTCCAGAGTCTGTTCGCCCGTAGCCGCCTCACCCATTTCGCGTATTGATCGATCTTCCTGCAGCAGCTGCATCAATCCTGACCGGATCAATGCGTGATCGTCCGCAATGAGTACGCGTACCATAAGCACATCTCCTTGCCGGGCCCCAATCTCGGCAGGCCGATTCTAGCAGGGCGACCAGTGGTCAGCGGCACGGCCACCTGTGAAGCTTCCGTTTGGCCATAACGGGGCAGGCAGACATTGTGACGGGGGCTTGGCATGAACTTCATCGGCCGCCACCCCCCCTTCCTTGTGGGAATCCTCTGACGTCGGTAATCTGCGTCAGCCCGAAGGACGGCATGGCAGCGCGGGTCCCCAATGGCTTATCAAGTCCAGGAGATCTGCCAATTTGCCGACCATCAGCGCTGCTGCAGCATCCCCCGGAGACCCGGTGACCGCCCCAGCTGAAACGGCCCCAAGGCTGGTGCGCGTCGCCATTGCGGATGACAGCGACGACTTGTGCATGATGCTCGCCGAACTGGTGGACGCGAGCCCGGGTCTGCAATGCGTCGCCCGGATCACCCAGCAACGCGATCTGCTCGATGCCATTGCGGCCAGTCAACCCGACGTGCTGCTGCTGGATCTGCTCTTTGGCGGCGTGAGCAGCCTGCCACTGGTTCCGCAACTGCGCGCCGCCAACACCCAAACGCGCATCGTCATCCACAGCGGCTTTGACATCGATCCGCTCGCCACCCGCGCCCTGGATGGCGGGGCCGTGGCGGTCATTCCCAAGGGCGGTGACCCGGACGAATTGATCGCCGCCATCCGCCGCATCGCGCGTGACTGCGGCTGATCCCGGCGCGCCCGGCGTGGGGCCCGTGCCACTGGATGCCGGCCATCCGGTTCCCGGAATCGATCCACTGCTGCTCACCTGCACGCGCATTGCCACGTTTTCGGGGAATCAGGGCCTGACCTCCGCCACCGGCTTCTTCCTGCTGCGCGATCGGCGCTTGTTCCTGGTGACCAGTCGTCACGTCTTCATCGACGTGGAGGCCAAGCACACGCCGAACTGGATCACCATCGAGCTGCACGTCAACCACGCGGATATGGGCGCCTCAGCAACGACCAGCATTCCGCTTTATCGTGACGGCTTGAGTCTGTGGCGGCAGGCCACCGATTCGGCGGGCGAAGTGGACGTGGCCATCATTGAAATCGATCGGACCGCGCTGCCGGCTGAAGCCGTGTACTGTGCCTTTACGCCCGAACACATCTGCGTCGATCAGGACTTCATCGAAATTGGCGCGCCGCTGCTGGTGATCGGGTTTCCTCTGGGATTTCATGATGCCTTGCATCATATGCCAGTGGTGCGACGCGCTTCTCTGGCGTCTTCCTATGGGCTGCGTTTCCAGGGCATGGGCTACTTCCTGACCGATGCACGCACCCACCGGGGCACCAGCGGTGCCCCCGTCGTGATCCGGGTTCCGGGCGTCGCGGCGCAGCCGGGTGCGCTGTCGTGCCGGTTGCTGGGCATCCACTCCTCGCGCTTCGACATGGCCACCCGCGACCCGGTCGAGGATGAGGCACTGGGCCTCAACTGCACGTGGTACTCGGACATCCTGCTGACCCTGTCGGAAGGTTAAGCGGCCGGATTGCAGCAACCTGTTAAATTGCAAGGCACAACGGCCTTCGGACCGCTGCCGGCCACTGCCTGGGATCAACTCCGTAGACGCCGAATAGTGCGATCGCAATCCGCTCAAGACCGAAGGCCACACACGCGGTGTGCGCGATGCCGCCACCCTCGAGCCGGATCTGCCATTTCGAAGTAAAGTGTTCAGTATGCAGATTGGCGGAAGACACCGCCGTGGGCCGCTGCGCCGAGATGATGGGAACGAGAATTTCGTGTTTCAGCCCGAGTTCTACCTGACTGTTTGCGAGCAGCTGGCCGCTGCGCCCGAAAAATGCATCTGCTGCGGTCTCGATGCGCGCGTCGAGGCCCAGTGCTGTGATGAGATCGGCGCTGTGCTGCAGCCAAGTATCGCGCCACGCACGCACGCGATCGGGCGCTCCAACATAGACCAGCTCGCGCATCCGGAACGCCCGCATGCGCGTGGGTTCGTCGGAGGGCTCATGGCGATAGGCCCACCCCAGAAGCGAAAACAGCTGGCCGCTGCGCGGCGCGACTGATCCCAGGGTCTGGTATAGCGGATAGCAGACGGCGGGCGTCAATGCGACATCCGTCATGGTTTGAAATTTACCCGATGCCTTGTCCGTTGCGGGGAGCCGCGCCACCTTTGTGGACTGCTGTTCATTTCCGGAAAAATTGAATACCGAACCACACAGGTGCGGAAACGATTCGATATAGCCCTGGCGCTGCAGCACCTCGCGACTGAGGATCGGTGGGAATACCCGCCTCTGCGCCCCTTCACGAGTTGCCATCGCATCGATCACGCGATTGAATCCATCCACTACATCTTCAAAGATTGCGCTATAGCCGAATACCCCCTGGGCGTCCATGGGCCACATGACGCCCTTGGACACCAGAGCGTCGTGAAGCGCTTGCTCTGGAGTAGTTGCCGGCGCCTTGAGCTTCATCGCTCAGAACCTGTCGTTCTTCAGTACCAGCAGCATGGAGGCGCTTTGTTCCATGATGCGGTCATTGGAGATCATGAGCGACGCTGACAATGCATCACGGTAATGGCGGCCGACGCTTGCGGGTGAATCGTTCCGGTACCCGGACACTCCTGTGATCTGTAGTGCCTGGTGTACTGCGCCGGGTGCCGCATTGGATGTGCTGATCTTGAGGTTGTTCAATTTAAGACTCCACTCCATGGACATCAGCGCGGCACGGCCATTGGCCGAGTCATCAACCTCATCAAACTCCTTCGCCACCGAGAACAGGTTGCCGGACATGGCCTGAAGAGTCGTCGCAAGCGCGGCGAGACGGGCAGCGGAGGGCGGGACCGAACCGACTTGTTTGCGGGCTGCGGCACGCACACAACGTCCGGCCTTGGCCGCCGCCGCCTGGGCGATGCCGCACCACACTGCGGCCCACAGCACGTGGGAATACGGCACCATCGACTGGCCGGAGCAATCGGCAAACGAAACGGGCACGATCTGCTGCCTGCGAGCCTGCGCCCGCAGGCGAAATCCCGGGCTGCAGGTGCCGCGCATGCCAAGCGTGTCCCAGTTGGAGGTAGCCGTCAGTTCATAGTCGCGCTTCTGCAGCAACACCAGCACCTGATCGTTACGCGGCGCCTGTGGATCCCTGCGACAGGTCACGGCAATGGCGTCCGCATATGCGCAATACGAACCGGTGGTTGCCTCTTTGTCGAGCCTGAATCCTCCTTCGGAGGTTGGTTCCAAGGCACAGATGCTGGAATGTGTATCGCCGTACGTGCCGACCTCTGAAGTGATTGATGCAATCAAGTGTTGCTGCTCGACCTGATCTCGCAGATAGCGCTGGAAGAACCCCGACGCCATCCCATGGCGCACCAGGCACGCCAATTGGCTGTAATGCATTGCCAGCACCAGGCCACTTGATCCACAGCCTGCCGCCACTTCCAAACAGATTCGCGCCAGTGTGCTCATCGAGCATCCACCACCGCCGTGTTCCCTGGGAATCTGCGCAGACAGCAGCTTGGCGTCTCTCATGGCGTCGACCGCCTCATGGGGAAAGCGCGCAGCTGCGTCCACCTCACACGCATGTGCCTCGGCCACGGTCGCTACCTGGCGGGCGGCATCGAGCAGCGCATCGTTTTCGCAGCCGCTGAACTTTGTTGCCGCCGAACCAAGGCCGCGATGGTCATTGCGCGGCATTCAATGCACTCCGACCACAGCCGGGGCCAACTGCTCGATCGCGTCACGTATCGAGGCGATGCTGCCAAAGACTCCGCGCTTGAGCATGCGGTCCGGAAATTCCAGATCCAGTTCGCTCTCGAGTGCAACCAGGACATTGACACCAGCGTGAGAGGTCATGCCTGCGGCGTATAGATCGGCGTAGTCCGTGAGATCCTCGGCTGCGAGGTCCAGGCAGCCAAACTCCATGACAATACGGCGTATGCGTGAACTTAAGTCGGACATACTCACAGCTTCCACGGGCTCAGCATGCCCCGGCGGCCAACCGTGCCGAGCTGGCCGGTTGCTCCGCAATAGCCGATGTCTGGCGAGTGAGGCCGACGTGCCGTTCCAACAAGGTGAAGTACAACTCCTGAGACCTGCGCGAAGTCAGGTTATGATCGGCATCGTCCATAATCCGCAGCTGAAAATTCTCAAGCTTGGCCAGTCTTCGTCCGCCACGGCCGCAGTACAAGGCCAGCTCATCCAGGCCTTCGTCGCCGCTGCTGTAGATGAGCAGCACCTTGGTGCCACGTTCGGACAGCTGGCGGAAAAGAGTGAAAATTTGGGTGTGACCGACCTTCGCGCGGATGCTTTTTCCGAATAACGACATCAGACTCACCGCCGCGCGACGCAGTAGTCGACCCGCAATCATCTCGGCAATGGCGATAACGTGAACTCTGCCGCGTGCCAGCCTCCGCCAGACGTCAATACTCACGATATTCGACCAGTACCAGCCTGTGGACCGAATTGTCTTGCGCCTCCCATAGTCAGCCGGTTCCATCGGGTCGCAAACAAAGCGGGTCATGTTGATCATCGCGAGTCCGGTTACACGCTTATCCTCGACTGCCGTATGGAAGCTCAGATGGGCTCCGGCACTGTGGCCCACCAGCGTTATCTGTTCGTAGTCGAGTTGATGCAACCAATCCAGTGCCGCCTTAACGTCCGCGACGGACTCGCGCGCGTAGAGCTGTTGTTCCGGACGGCCGGGGGCGGTCGCGCTGTCGCCAACCCCTGAGATGTCCATGCGCAGTGAGGCGACACCCTGAGCGGCGAGCCTTCGAGCCAGAGATACATAGGTCCGCGCCCAACCAATGTGGCGATTGAGGCCGTGATTCACGATCAGGACGGCGGATCGTGGAATGCAGAATCGCGGCATACAATGGATGGCAAAAAGACCTTCATCGGGACCGAACTGCACCGGTTCCTCACGCCACTCGCTGGACACAAGCCTGGAGGAGCCAAGGCGGAAGCGGACAGCGCGACCGGGTGGTGCATCGGCCCTAAGCCAGGCGACCAGTCCGGCGAAGGCGTCCTGTGGAAGAGCCGCGAGACTTGAATTCCATTGCATGGAGGCGAAACCGGGCAGGATGCCGACCGAGACGTCGGCGCCCAAGGTGCGCAGGAACTCGCCCAGGCGCCGGTCTGCCGGGGAATTTGATCGGCCCAGCAGCAGCACTCGTGGCGCCGGACTTTGGGTCAGGGCTCGCAGATCAAGGCGCCGCAGATCCCTGATTGTCGCCATGCTCAGATGAAAGCCCGCTACATTCAGGCCGCCGCTGTCATCGGCCGAGGGCGATGGGAGCGCAGTCTCAGGTTCGCCAGATTGTGCTTCGAAGGACCGCAACGCCCTCGCTTCCCGAACATAGGCGCTTCCGGAGACCACCGGCCCCACCAGCACCAGCGCCGCAATGTCGCCCAGCTGCGCAGCCACGTGTGCGGCCAACAGACCGCCGGCGCGAAAGCCAACCAGTATGACCTGCGTGACTGCGGCCTCCTCCCGCAGCCACTTAACCGCCTTCCTCACATTCGCCAGCCACGCCTGGACTGTGTCAGGGTCCGTCTCCGATCCGGCCGAATCGCCGGTACCGCGATAGTCGAAGCGCAGCGCGGGCATGCCGGCCTCAGCAATGTTGCAGGCCAGGCGCCGCAAGAAGCGGTGCATCACGAGATCTTCGAGACCAATGGGCGAGCACAGAACCACCCCACGCTGGCTTGAGCCAGGATGCAGCCAGCACAAACAGTCATTGATGTAGAAGGGTTTCAAAGCGTGCCGCGGGGTCATGATTCCCATCAGACCCGTGCACAGAGCCACTAGGCGTGTTTGCGATCTGCTTGCGTGGTGGGTGCCACGTGCGCGTCCTGAGCGGCAGCATTGAGTGCATATTTCACGCGACGCTGATGCCAGGCCTGAAGACAACGTCGATTTCGCAGCTGCAGATAGTCGAGTATCTCGGGCTCGGCATTTTCAGATGCGAAATTCCGCGATCGTTCAATCAGGGTATTTCGATACGTCATCGGGAGTCTCCCGTTTCCGTTCCCGAGCGCAATGATGACAGGCTTGCCCGCGCCTGCGATTCAGGGGAACCACATTAAATGGCGTAAGTCGCATCCTACAGCGTCATTAATATGAACCGGGTGGGCGTTCAGGGTCCGGATTCGAAGCGATATTCGAATGACAGGGCCAGCACGCGCTCGGTCTTTCTTTCGATTAGAGGGCTTCTCGCGGGTGTTCCGCGCACCTGGCTGATGGCCGAGTCGAGATTGATCAGCAGGTGCTTGCCGATGAACTTCGTGGCGCTGAAGCCGACTCCTGCGTGGCTGGTGCCGGCGCGTGTTATATCGTATTCGGGGTGGCCCGAGGTCATGGACTGCTGCTCGGTCACGCCGTACAGGGTCTGCAGATAGTGCGCCGTGCCGAGCGTGATGGATGGGCCCGCGAACATGACGAAGCTTCTGGAGCTGCCCGGTAGCGGCAGATACACCGAGGCGTCTGCGACCGCGCCCTGCGCGCCCCCGATATACTGCCGGGCCGACACGCGCAGAATCATCGGAAATTTCCTGGAAAGCACCCAGGTGCCATAAAGTTTGCCAACCGGTGCGGCCTTTATGTCACCCATGCCATTCAGATTGGCGCCGTCCAGTTTTTCATCGCGACCCAGGTCGTACGTGAGCCCGATACCGACCTGGTAGTGAGCGCCGCGCAGAAAGTTGTAACCCAGCCCTTCGCCCGTGGAAAAGAAGGCGACATCGCGGTAGTAGACGTTGACGACGGGCCCGCCGGCCACTCGATAGGCGCGGGCGCCTTCATAGGCCGGTTGAACTTCAGCCGCGGCGCCGGCAATGACGCGCCATTCGGGCAGGTTCGGTTCGAACAGCCGGGCGAGAATGATGCCGCCATCGTACTGCCATTCCTGCAGCGGGGATTGGCTTTGGGCCTGTGCGGCGTGTGGCAGGCAGGCGATCAGTACGAGGGTCAAGGATGCAATCGAACGCGTGATATTGGGCATTGTGGTTCCGATTGCGAGAACAGGACGGTGAGTCAACTCGAGCGGCGGTGTTTTACATCCGCGAGCTAAGCAGCCTCAGCTTAGCGCTGAGCAGCGCCGGACCCACGCGGCAAAGTCCCGCAGCGGATGTAGGAGCAGGCTGATGGCTAGGGGACGTGCGCCAGCAGTTCATCCAATACCTGAGGATCGACGGGCTTGGTGAGATGACTGTCGAAACCCGCCTCATGTGATCGGCGGCGGTCCGACTCCTGCCCCCAGCCGGTCAGAGCCACCAGGACCATGGTGCGGCCCCACGGTTCGCCGCGGATGCGGCGCGCCACCTCGTAGCCGTTGGCGTAAGGCATGCCGATGTCGAGCAGGGCGACGTCCGGCCGGTGGCGCTCGGCGCTCAGCCAGGCATCGCTGCCATCCTGGGCGCGAAATACCTCGTGTCCGTTCAGCGACAGGAGCGTCGCCAGACTCTCGCGGGCATCCGGGTTGTCATCGGCGACGAGAATCCGGCGCTGCGTGACCGGCGTCGCTGGCGCATCGGGGGGCTCCAGCTGTGCAGCGCAGTCCGTTGCGCCATGGTCCGCTGCATCCTCAGCGATGCTGCGTTCGATGGAAACCGGAAGCCGGATGACGAATTCGCTGCCCTTGCCGGGGCCGTCGCTGTAGGCCTTCACCGTGCCACCATGCATTTCCACCATTTGCTGCACCAGGGCCAATCCGATCCCCAAGCCGCCCTGGGGCCGGCTCCTTCTCTGGTCGAGCTGGGTGAACAGGTCGAAGATGCGAGGCAGTACTTCGGGCACGATGCCGATGCCATTATCGCTCACCGATATCTCGACATTGCGCTGGCGGCGTCGCGCGCGCAGGGCAATTCGACCGCCGCTATCGGTGTATTTGGCGGCATTGCCCAGCACATTGCCCAGGGCCTGCGTCAGGCGCATCGGATCCCCGTAGATGACCAGTGAGGGATTGGGGATTTCGACCTCGAGGGTATGTCCTTGCCGCTCGATCGCCGGCGCTATGGTTTCCACGGCACGATCGATCAGTTCCCGCAGCTCGACTCGCCGGCGATTCAGGTTGATCTTGCCACTCGTGATCCGCGAAACATCCAGCAGGTCATCGACCAGTCGCGACAGCTGCATGAGCTGCCGATCGATGATGTCGCGCGACATCACCAGCTGCGCGTCGTCGACGTCCTTCAGTTTCATCAGGTGCACGGCATTGCGGATGGGGGCCAGGGGGTTGCGCAGTTCGTGCGCCAGCATCGCCAGGAACTCATCCTTGTGGCGATCGGCCTCCTTGAGAGCCTCCTCCGCCCGCGACCGCTCGGCGACCTCGGCCTGCAGTGCGAGGTTGGCGCGCGCCAGGCTCGCGTTGGCCTGTTGCAGGCTCTCATTGAGGGCGTGCAGTTCCCGGGTCTTCTCCGCCTGCAGGGCCGTATTCGCCTCGGCGAGCTGTTCATTGGCGAAGGCCAGGTGACGGTTCAGGGCCACAAGTTCCCGACGTTTGCAATACAGTTCGACCAGTACCGCCACCTTGCTGCGCAGGATTTCGGGCACCACCGGCACGGACACGTAGTCCACGGCGCCGACCTTGTAGCCGCGCAGCCGATCCAGGTCGGACATGTGCACGCCGGTTACAAAGATGATTGGTGTGCGCTCGAAGCGCGGATGTTCATGAATCAGGCGCGCGGCCTCGAAACCGTCCATGTCCGGCATGCTGACGTCGAGCAGCACCACCGCGAACTCTTCGCGCATCAGCTTATCGAGGGCCTCCAGGCCCGAGGACACGCACACCAGGTTCTGGTTCAGGTCATTCAGTACTGACTGGTAGGTCAGAAGGCGTGCCGGCTGGTCATCCACCAGCAGGATGTTGACCTTGTCCGCGCCGCTGCCTGCGGGACGGGATGCCGGGTCCTGAATCAGCGATGCAGCCATAGGCGCACCAGCGACAGCAGTTGGTCGGTATTGACGGGTTTTGCCACGTAGTCCGAGGCGCCAGCTTCCAGGCACTTCTCGCGATCCCCCTTCATGGCCTTGGCCGTCAGCGCGATGATGGGCAGCATCCGCAAATCCGGCTGCTGGCGAATCCGGCGCATGATCTCGTAGCCGTCCATCTCGGGCATCATCACGTCCATGAGGACCAGCGACAGGTCCTCGGTGTTTTCGACCAGGTCGATGGCCTCCTGGCCATTGGTGGCGGTGATGACCTGCATGCGATGTCGCTCGAGCAGGCTGTTCAGGGCGAAGATGTTGCGGATGTCGTCATCCACGACCAGCACCTTGCGACCCGCGAGAGGCTCATCACTTTCATGAAGTGCCTGCAGCATGGCCTGCTTGGAGGCCGGCAGATCGGCCACGACACGGTGCAGGAACAGCGCGGTTTCATCCAGCAGCCGCTCTGGCGAGCGCACGCCCTTCAGGACGATGCTCTTGGCGCTCTTCTTGAGGCGATTCTCCTCAGCATCAGAGAGGTCGCGCCCCGTGAAGACGATGATCGGCAGGCGCCGCAGCGCCGGATCCGACTGGATTTCCTCCAGCAGCTCGAACCCGGACACGTCCGGCAACCGCAGATCCAGCACCACGCAATCGATCTGAGTGTTGCGCATGATCTGCAGCGCCGCGGCGCCGGTGGTCGCGGTACTGATCTCAATGTCCGTATGACCCAGCAGTTCGGTGACGCTCATCTGCTCGGCCGGGTCGTCCTCGACCACCAGCAGGCGTCGTACCTTTGAGGTCGTGAACTCCTTGAGGCGATCCAGCGCCGACTCCAGTTCCTCGGTGGTGCTGGTCTTGGTCAGGAAGGCAAACGCGCCGCGCTCCAATCCATACTGGCGCTCGTCTTCGACGGTGAGGATCTGCACCGGAATGTGACGCGTCTCGCTGCTGCGTTTCAATTGGTTAAGGACGGTCCAGCCGAGCATGTCGGGCAGGAACACATCCAAGGACACGGCCGCCAGCGGGTACTTGCGGGCAAAGATGAGGGCGTCGGCGCCGGTGCGCGCCAGCAATACCTTGAAGCCCCGTTCCTTGGCGAGGTTCACCAGCACCCGCGCATAGTGCGGGTCATCCTCGACGATCAGCAGGATGGGCTCGCCGCTGTCCAGATTGTCCCGGTCATCAGGGATCTCCTCGGCACGCACGGCGGGCAGCACCACCGGTTGGAATGCCGGCTGCGCACTCTTCGGCGCCGCGGTAGTCTGCAGAATTCCGCGGGAGTAGGCCGCGCCCACATAGTGCAGCGGCAGATACAGCGTGAAGGTGCTGCCACTGCCAGCCACACTGCTCAGGCGGATCTCCCCTCCCAGAAGGTGCGCCAGCTCGCGGCTGATGGCCAGTCCCAGTCCGGTGCCGCCATACTTGCGGGAGGTTCCGGCATCGGCCTGCTGGAAGGCTTCGAAAATGATGCGCTGCTTTTCCGGCGGGATGCCGATGCCGGTGTCGCTGACCGAGAATTCCACCACGATCGGCACCTGGCTCAAGGTCGGGTGCTCGGGTGCCCAGCCGCCGCTGGCGATGCCCACACGGATGCGTACACCCCCGTGTTCGGTGAACTTGAAGGCGTTGGACAGCAGGTTCTTCAGAACCTGCAGCAGGCGCTTGGAGTCGGTGGTAATGGCGCGGCCCAGGCGGTGATCGAAGTCCGCCGTGAAGGAGAGCTTGCGGGCCTCGGCCTCATGACGGAAGTTGCGTTCGATGGTCTCGCGCAGATGGGTGAACTGCAGGTCCTCGCACTCCACCGTCACCGTTCCGGACTCGATCTTCGACAGGTCCAGAATGTCGCTGATCAGGTTGAGCAGGTCCGTCCCGGCCCCGTGAATGGTGTTCGCGAATTCCACCTGCCGGTTGCTCAAGTTGCCGTCGGCGTTTTCCGCCAGTTGCTGTCCCAGTATCAGGATGCTGTTCAGCGGCGTACGCAGTTCGTGCGACATGTTGGCCAGGAATTCGGACTTGTAGCGCGAGGTGAGGGCAAGCTCGGCGGCCTTGTCCTCCAGTGCCCGGCGTGCCAGTTCGATTTCCTGGTTCTTGCGCTCGACCTCGGCGTTCTGTTCGGCCAGCAGTTTCGCCTTGTTGGCAAGCTCCTCATTGGTCTGCTGCAGCTCGGTCTGCTGGGCCTGAAGTTCGCCGGCCAGCTGTTGGGATTGGGTCAACAGGCCCTCGGTACGCATCGTGGTTTCGATGGTATTGAGCACCACGCCGATGATGCTGCCGGTGAGCTGTTCGAGGAAGGCCAGATGCGAGGCCGTGAAGCCGCCCAGCGAGGCCAGTTCCATGACCGCCTTGACATGGCCCTCGTAAAGGATGGGCAGGACGATCACATTGCGCGGCCGCAGGTTGGTGAGGCCGCTTGAAATGTGGATGGAATCCTCCGGCACGTCCGTGATCAGCAGGCGCTGACGATCGGCGGCGGCCTGGCCGACCAGGCCCTGGCCGATGGCATAGCGGCGCGGACCGGCATTGCCGGCCTCATCGGCATAGGCGGCGAGTTCGTGCAGATGCGCCCCGTCGGCGGCGTTGTCCATCACATACACGATGCCCTGCTGGGCATTGACGAGCGGGGCGAGCTCCGACAGCAGCAGCTTGCCGACGGTGACGAGATCGCGCTGCCCCTGCATCATGCGGCTGAACTTGGCGAGATTGGTCTTCAGCCAGTCCTGCTCATTGTTGCGCTCCGTCGTGGCCCGCAGGTTGCCGATCATGGCGTTGATGTTGTCCTTGAGCTCGGACACTTCGCCGCGCGCCTCGACCTGAATGGAACGGGTCAGATCGCCCTTGGTGACGGCGGTGGCCACTTCGGCGATGGCACGCACCTGGTTGGTGAGATTGGCCGCGAGCAGGTTGACGTTCGCCGTGAGGTCCTTCCAGGTGCCTGCCGCGCCGGGCACGTGCGCCTGGCCGCCGAGGCGTCCTTCCACACCGACCTCGCGGGCGACGCTCGTGACCTGGTCGGCGAAGATCGCCAGCGTGTCCGTCATGCTGTTGATGGTGTCGGCCAGGGCGTTCACCTCGCCCTTGGATTCCACGGTCAGGCGCTGGCGCAGGTCGCCGTTGGCCACGGCGGTCACGACCTTCACGATGCCACGCACCTGGTTGGTCAGGTTGTTGGCCATCACGTTGACGTTGTCGGTCAGGTCCTTCCAGGTGCCGGCGACGCCGGGCACCAGGGCCTGGCCGCCGAGTTTGCCTTCGGTGCCCACTTCGCGCGCCAGTCGCGTCACCTCGGCCGCGAAACCGTTCAGCTGGTCCACCATCGTATTGATGGTTTCCTTCAGCTGCAGGATCTCGCCCTTCACGTCCACCGTGATCTTGCGCGACAGGTCGCCGCGGGCGCTGGCGGTGGAGACCTCGGCGATATTGCGCACCTGGCCGGTGAGGTTGCGCGCCATGGAATTGACGTTGTCGGTGAGGTCCGTCCAGGTGCCGCCGACGCCGGGCACGATGGCCTGGCCACCGAGCTTGCCTTCGGTGCCGACCTCGCGCGCGACGCGCGTGACTTCGGCGGCGAAGCTGTTGAGCTGGTCGACCATGGTGTTCATGGTCTCCTTCAGCTGCAGGATCTCCCCGCGCACGTCCACCGTGATCTTGCGCGACAGGTCGCCGCGGGCGATGGCGGTTGCGACCTCGGCGATGTTGCGCACCTGGCCGGTGAGGTTGCTGGCCATGGAGTTGACGTTGTCCGTCAGGTCCTTCCAGACGCCGCTGACGTCCTTGACGTCGGCCTGGCCGCCGAGCTTGCCCTCGGTGCCGACTTCGCGGGCGACGCGCGTCACTTCCGAAGCGAAGGAGCGCAACTGGTCCACCATGGTATTGATGGCTTCCTTCAATTGCAGAATCTCGCCGCGCACGTCCACCGTGATCTTCTTCGAC
>JBARBG010000008.1:0-60964 GCA_049792815.1 Steroidobacteraceae bacterium
GGAACCGTCGTGCAGTTCGTGCTGACCCTGATCCTGCTGTTCTTCGCCCTGCTCGACGGCCGCAGCATCGTCCGCCACCTGGCGCGGCTGATACCGGTCGAACACGAACGCAGCGATCTGCTGATCAACAACCTGGTGGCCGTGATGCGCGCGGTGGTCTATGGCACGACGATGACGGCACTGCTGCAGGGCGTGCTCATCGGGATCGGCTTTGCCATCATCGGCCTGCCCTCGCCCGTGGTCTTCGGCGCACTCGCGGCCGCGGCCTCCTTCATTCCCGCGATCGGCTCCGCCACGGTGCTGGTGCCGGCCATACTGTACCTGATGTTCGTCGGGCGCTGGGGCGCGGCGATCTTCCTGCTGGTATGGTGCGGCCTGCTGGCGCTGGGGGAGCAGCTCATCCGCCCCCTGTTGACCTCCCGCCACGCCGAGGTTTCCGCCCTGGCGGTGTTCGTCGGCGCCATCGGCGGCGTCACTGCCTTTGGCTTCATCGGCTTCGTGGTCGGGCCGGTGCTGATCAGCCTGGTGGTGGAAATCGTACGCTCGGTCACCGACGTCCCGCCTCACCAGCCTTGATCGGGGCGCGCGTGGTATAGAATGCGCATCCCATGGATTTGTCTCCCATCCTAGCGTCGCTGAACGACGCACAGCGCGCAGCCGTCACCGCGCCGGTGGGCCCGGTGCTGGTGCTCGCCGGTGCCGGCAGCGGCAAGACGCGCGTGCTCATCCACCGTCTGGCCTGGCTGTGCCAGGTCGAAAACGTCTCGCCCTACAGCATCCTCGCGGTCACTTTCACCAACAAGGCGGCGGGCGAGATGCGCGGACGCATCGAAGCTCTGCTGGGCTATCCGGCGCAGACCCTGTGGATCGGCACCTTCCACGGCATCGCCCACCGCCTGCTGCGGCTGCATTGGCGCGAGGCCGGCCTGGTGCAGGGTTTCCAGATCCTTGACTCCGAGGACCAGCTGCGGCTGATCAAGAAGCTGATCAAGGCGCAGGGCCTGGATGAGAACCGCTGGGTGCCCCGCGAGGTGCAGGGGTTCATCAATTCGAACAAGGATGAGGGTCACCGGCCCAAACACCTCAAGGACGGCAATGACCCGACCCGCCGTCAGCTCATTCGCCTGTACGTAGACTATGAAGAGGCGTGCGCGCGCGCGGGCGTGGTGGATTTCGCGGAACTGCTGTTGCGCGCCTTCGAGCTGTGGCGCGACCAGCCGGCGCTGCTGGAGCATTACCGCAAGCGCTTCCGGCATGTTCTCATCGATGAGTTCCAGGACACCAATGCCATCCAGTACGGCTGGATGAAGCTGCTCGCGGGCAGCGTCGTGCACCCGTTTGCGGTGGGCGATGACGATCAGTCCATCTATCGCTGGCGCGGCGCGCGGGTGGAGAACCTGCACCAGTTCCGGCGCGATTTTCCGCACGCGCAGCTGTTTCGCCTGGAGCAGAACTACCGCTCCACCGGCACCATACTCAATGGCGCCAATGCACTGATCGCCCACAACGCCGGACGCCTGGGCAAGACCCTGTGGACCGATGGCGCGCCTGGCGATCCCATACGCGTGTATGCGGCATTCAATGAACGCGACGAGGCGGAGTTCGTCCTGCAGCGCATACGCGACTGGACCCAGCGTGGCGGTCAGCGCAGTCAGGTCGCCATCCTGTACCGCTCCAACGCGCAGTCGCGGGTATTTGAAGAGGTGTTCCTCTCGGCCAGGATTCCGTACAAGGTCTACGGCGGTCTGCGGTTCTTCGAGCGTGCCGAAATCAAGGACGCGCTCGCCTACCTGCGGCTCATCGGCAATCGCCGCGACGATGCCTCGTTCGAACGCGTGGTCAACCTGCCCACCCGCGGCATCGGCGCCAAGAGCCTGGACACCGTGCGCGCGGCGGCCAAGGGTTCAGGACAGAGCCTGTGGGATGGCGCCGGCGCCTGCATCGGCGAGGCGCTGGGACCCAAGGCCGCCGCAGCCATGCACGGCTTCATGCAGCTGATCGAGCGCCTCGAGCGCGAAATCCAGGGCCTGGCGCTGCACGAACAGGTCGACCATGTCATCAACCACAGCGGCCTGATCGAGCATCATCGGCGCGAAAAGGCCGATCGCGGCGAGGCGCGCGTGGAGAACCTCGAGGAACTGGTGAGCGCGGCCCGCGGTTTTACCGGCGAGGGGAGCGAAGACCTGCCGCCGCTCGCGGCGTTCCTGGCGCATGCCGTGCTGGAGTCCGGCGAGGGCCAGGCGGACGCCTGGGAGGACTGCATACAGATGATGACCCTGCATACCGCGAAGGGACTGGAATTTCCCGTGGTGTTCCTGTCGGGAATGGAGGATGGCCTGTTCCCGCATCAGCGGTCGTTGAATGACATCGAGGGCCTGGAGGAAGAACGGCGCCTCGCCTATGTAGGCATGACGCGCGCGATGCAGCAGCTCTACCTCACCTACGCCGAGCAGCGCCGGCTGCATGGCATGGACACCTACGGCGCTGCGTCGCGTTTCATCAAGGAAATTCCCGGCGATCTGATTGAAGAGGTTCGGGCGCGGGTGCCGGTGGCCCGGCCGATGATCGGTGGCCGTTTCAATACCTCGGGCACGATGCACGGCGGTGCACTGCGCGAACCGGCCGTTAACGGTCGGCCCGGCATGGGCCTGGGCGCCAGGGTGCGTCACGGCAAGTTCGGCGAGGGCGTGATACTGAACCTTGAAGGCAATGGCGCGCATGCGCGCGTGCAGGTGAATTTTGAGCAGCAGGGCACCAAGTGGCTTATGCTGCAGTACGCAAACCTCGAACCTGTCTGACACAAGCTCGACATGAAAATCGTCATCCTGGGCGCGGGGCAGGTCGGCAGAACGGTTGCCTACCAGCTGTCCCGAGAGGAGGCCAATGAGGTCACCGTGGTGGATGTCAACGAGGACATCCTGCGTGACCTTCAGGACCGCATCGACATCCGCACCGTCGCCGGCAACGGCGCCCACCCCTCGGTGCTGGAAGCTGCAGGCGCCGCGGAGGCCGACATCATCATCGCCCTGACCAACAGCGATGAAGTGAACATCCTGGCCTGCGAGGTCGCGGACACTCTGTTCCGCACCCCCACCAAGATCGCGCGCATACGCTCGGCCGAATACACGGCCCGGCCGGAGCTCTTCAGTGACGATGCGCTGGCGGTGGATTTCTTCATCAGTCCCGAGCGGCTGGTCACCGAATACATCGAACGCCTGGTCAATTATCCGGGCACCCTGCAGGTGCTGGATTTCGCGGACGGCAAGGTGCGGCTGGTCGGCGTGCGTGCGCGCAAGGACGGCAAACTGGTCGGACAGTGTCTGCGCGAGCTGCGCGAACACATCCCGAGCACCGAAGCGCGCATCGTGGCCATCTACCGCAAGGGCGGCGCGGTGCGCCCCGACGGGGAAACCGTCATCGAGGATGGCGATGAGGTGTTCTTCCTCGCCGGCCGGGACTACATACGTGGCGTCATGAGCGAGATGCGCAAGGATGAGAGTCCGACGCGCCGTATCGTGATCGCCGGTGGCGGCAATATCGGGCTGCGGCTGGCGCGCGCGCTGGAGAAGACCAGCCAGGTGAAGCTGATCGAGCGCGACGCGCAGCGTGCGCGGCGCGTGGCGGAGCTGCTCGAGAACACCATCGTGCTGCACGGTGATGCGGCCGACGAGGAACTGCTGATCGAGGAGAACATCGACAGCACCGACGTGTTTGCCGCACTGACGAACTCGGAAGAGGCCAACATCCTCTCGGCGATGCTGGCCAAGCGCCTGGGCGCGCGCAAGGTCATGGCGCTCATCAACAAGCCCTCCTATGCGGAGCTGATGGAAAGCGGCAGCATCGACATCGCGATCTCGCCACAGACCATCACCATCGGCTCGCTGCTCGAGCACGTGCGGCGCGGCGATGTCGTGAAGGTTCATTCGCTGCGCCGCGGCTCGGCCGAGGCCCTGGAGGCCATCGTGCACGGCACCGAGGTGACCTCGCGCGTCATCGGGCGGCGTGTCGAGGAACTCAAGCTCCCCGAAGGCGCCTCGATCGGGGCCATCGTGCGCGGCGACGAGGTGATCATGTGCCACCACGACACCGTAGTGCAGGCCGATGACCACGTGATCCTGTTCCTCTCGGATCGGCGCCACGTGGACGCCATCGAGCGGCTGTTCACAGGTCCGTCGCGCTAGGTTTCAGCGCTTGCTCGGCGTCATCAATGTCCTGGGCCTGATCCTCACCGCCTTCGGCGCCACCTTCACACTGCCGCTGGTGACGGCGCTGATCGCGGCGGATGGGACGGCCGGCTACTTTCTGTTGAGCGGCCTGGTCACGGCCGGCGTGGGTTACGGCATTGCCGCGGCCACCAAGCGCCATGCCCGGGAGCTGAAGCCGCGCGATGGCTTCCTGCTGGTGACCCTGGGCTGGGCCCTGATGTCCGCCGCGGCGACCATGCCGCTGCTGCTGCTGATTCGGCGGCTGACCTTCACCGACGCCTATTTCGAGACCATGTCGGGGCTCACCACCACCGGCGCGACGATGCTGACCGGGCTTGATCACCTGGCGCCGGCCATCAATGTCTGGCGTTGCACCCTGCACTGGTTCGGGGGCCTCGGCATCATCGTGCTGGCGGTGGCGGTGCTGCCGCTGCTGGGCGTGGGCGGCATGCAGCTGTACAAGGCCGAGACGCCGGGCCCGATGAAGGACGCCAAGATCACGCCGCGCCTCACCGGCACGGCGAAGTCCCTGTGGCTGGTGTACTGCGCCATCACCGCGGTGGGCATCATCGCGCTGCGGCTGGCGGGCATGTCCTGGCTGGATGCGGTCTGTCACTGTTTTTCGGCCGTCGGCCTGGGCGCCTTCTCCACCCATGACGCCAATATCGCCTATTTCAACTCGCCGGCCATCGAACTCACCCTGTGCGCGCTGATCATCGTCGCTTCGCTGAGCTTCTCGCGACACTTCCTGGCGCTGCGCCAGCTGTCCCTGGCGCCGTACACACGCGACCCCGAAGCGCGCGCGGTGCTGCTGGTACTGACGGTGAGCGTGCTGGGCATCGCCATGCTGCTCGAGTTTCACCATACCTACCCGACCTTTGGTCTGGGGCTGCGGCACGCGCTGTTCAATGTGGTCTCGGTGGCCACGACCTCGGGGCTCGTGTCGCAGGACTACTCGAAATGGCCGGTGTTTGCCCCCTACTGGATGGTGTTCCTGTCGTGCATTGTCTCCAGCACCGGCTCTGCCGGGGGAGGTATCAAGATGTTCCGCACCCTGCTTCTGGCGCGCCAGGCCGGCAGGGAGCTGAAGCTTCTGGTGCATCCCAGTGCGGTGGCGCCGGTGCGCATCGGTGGCCGGGCGGTGCCTGACCGGGTGTGCAACTCGGTGCTCGCGTTCATATTTTTATATTTTATGACAGCGGCGGTGCTGATTTTCGCCCTGCTGCTGTCGGGTCTCGACTTTCAAACCGCAATGGGTGCGATACTGGCATCATTGAACAACGTTGGCGCCGGGCTGGGTGGTGTGGGTCCGGGACATACCTACCAGGCGCTTAATGATTTCCAGGCCTGGATCTGCACGCTCGCCATGCTGCTGGGGCGGCTGGAGATCTTCAGCGTTCTGGTTTTGTTCACACCGACTTTCTGGCGCAAATAGGCGTACGGCCTTTATGACCGCATCGACTCGCGAAATCCTGGTTGGGACCGATCAGTTCGAAGTAATCACGGAAGACCTGATCCTGCGCGCACGCCTGGACAGTGCCATCGCGGTGTGCGTATTCGATACCGTGGATGAAGCCGGCGCGCTGCTGCATTTGCGCTGCGTGGCGCGCCCCGGCGGTAATCCTGATGCCACCGATACCACCCTGGCCACCGAACTGCTGCTGCTGGATCGTTGCCTCGAGATGTTGCGGGCGGCGGCGCCGCAGGCGCGGGCGCTGAAGGCGCGGCTTGTGGCGCATATACCGGCGCAGAGCACTGCGCGTCAGGCCTGCGACACCACCCTCACTCTGGTCGGTCACTTCATGCAGGACATCGGCGCCGAGGTCGCTCCCGTTGATGTGGGTTCCGGTGAACCGCGTGAAGTGGTGTTCAGGCCCTGCATGGGATCGCTGCAGGTACGCTAGAGGCGGCGCACTATTTTTCCTCGGCAAGGTCGGGCAGCGCGCGTACATCAATACCCAGACGTCGCAGTCGGGCCCGCAGGTTGGGCCACTCGCCCTTCAGGAATCGCGATCGCTCGCGTCGCAAGAGCGATTCCCGGGTTCCCTTGGCGACGATCAGCCCCTCACCGCGCAATCGCTCGATGAGTCCGTCGCGTGCAAGCTCCTTGTAAGCCTTGGCAGCGGTGAGCGGATTGACTTCGCAATCGCTCGCCAGCTGGCGCACCGAGGGCAGCATCTCCCCTTCTGGGTAGCTGCCATCGAGGATGCGCGCGATGAGCCGCTCCATCAGCTGGCGATAGATCGGCTGATCCTCGTTCCATTGTGGCTGCGACTTCTTCATTGCCTCTACCATAGCCGCAACTCCTGCCCGCCGCCAGCGTATTACTTGCTTACTGTGTTAGGTATATAATACAGTAATGCCCACCATGCTGCGCGCCACCCGCGACCCGCCTGAGACCACCACCCGTTTGTCGCGGGAGCCGCTACTTGGGCGCATCGACCTGACCGCCATGGACCGGCCCTTGGAACGTCACTGGGTGACGCGCTCCCGCGCCGTGACGGCAGGCATCGTGCTGCTGGTCCTGGGTGCGGCCGCCGCCGGCTATATCCGCTACGGTCTGACGCGCGATTTGCGCATCAGCTCCGACCGCGTCGTCGTGGGCACCGTGCGGGCCGGTGTGTTTCAGGAATACATTCCCATCGATGGCAGCGTCGAACCGCGCGAGACGGTGTATCTGGATGCCGTCAACGGCGGGCAGGTAACCCAGGTGCTGGTCGAGGAGGGAGCCTTCGTCAAGGCCGGTCAGCCGCTGGTGACCTTGAGCAATGCCAACCTGCAACTGCAGGTGCTGAACAGCGAGGCGCAGCTGTCCGAGCAGCTGGATCGACTCACGGGCACCAAGCTTCAATTCGAGCAGACGCGGCTTACGCATGCGCGCGACCTCATCGATGCCCGCTTTCAGACCGAAAAGGCGCGGCAGACCCTCGCGCGGCTGGTGCCCCTGGGCAACTCCGGCGTGGTGCGCCGAGCGGACCTCGAGGATGCGAAACTGGAATTCGATCGGCAGCAGGGGCTGCTGACCGAACTGGTGCGCGCGCAGCAGGTCGATGAGACTCTGCAGAAGCAGCAGATTGAGCAGGTTGATCGGCTGGTCACGAGCCTGAACCGCAATCTCGATATTGCGCGCCAGAACCTCGACAACCTGACGCTTAAGGCACCGTTTGACGGCCAGCTGACCACCCTTCAGGCCCATCTTGGGGAGTCAAAGCTCGTCGGACAGCGCATCGGCCAGATTGACCGGATCGATGGTTACAAGGTCGTGGCCCTGGTCGACGAGCACTACTTGCAACGGGTGCTAATCGGACAGCACGCCACACCCGATCCGGATGCGACTATGCCGCTTAAACAAGGCTTTGCGGTTATGAAGGTGTACCCGGAAGTTCGCGACCGACAATTCAAGGTTGACCTGGCCTTCGACGGCGGCGCCCCGGCGGCAGTGCGTCGCGGCCAGAGCGTGCCGCTGCGCCTGCAGATCGGCGGCGAACGGCGCGGTCTGATTCTCGACAATGGCGCGTTCTATGATGACACCGGCGGCCAGTGGGCCTTCGTCCTGAACGAAAACGGCAGCCTCGCGCAGCGCCGCAGCGTCCGGCTTGGACGGCGCAACCTGGAGCAGGTCGAGGTGCTACAGGGTCTCACCGCTGGCGAACGGGTCATTGTCTCGAGCTATGACGGCTGGAAGGATGCTGACCGGATCGAACTGCACAAGAAAGGGAGCTAAGGACATGATCACCTTGAGCAGCGTTTCCAAACGCTATCGGACCACGGACTTGGAGACGACCGCACTCAATGAGGTCAACATTGAGATCGGCCAGGGCGAATTCGTGGCCATCATGGGCCCATCAGGTTGTGGCAAGTCGACCCTGCTCAATATCGTGGGACTGATCGACAGCCCGACGAGCGGCCGCTACATGCTCGACGGCGAGGACGTTGGCCGCTACGGCGAGGACCAGCTCACCGACGTCCGCATGCACAACGTAGGGTTCATTTTTCAGAACTTCAATCTCATTGACGATCTTAGCGTCCATGAAAATGTCGAGCTACCCTTGGTCTACCGGAACCTGAGCCGCGCCGCGCGCCGCTCTCGGGTGCGCGAAGTGCTGGAGCTTGTGGGCCTGCAGGCGCGAGCGCGCCACAAGCCCACGCAGCTCTCCGGCGGTCAGCAGCAGCGGGTCGCGGTGGCGCGCGCCGTCGTGTGTGACCCAAAACTCATCGTCGCGGATGAGCCCACCGGAAACCTCGATACCAAGAACGGCGAGGACGTGATGGACATGCTGGCCACGCTCAACGAGCAGGGCGCAACCATTCTCATGGTGACGCACTCGCCGAGCCATGCCGGACGGGCGCACCGCCTGATCAACCTGCTCGACGGCCGCGTCGTTCCTAACCTTGGCGCTGCGATCTGAAGGGGGATGCACATGCTGTGGCACTACCTCAACACCGCGCTCCACAATCTGCAACGTCACCGGCTCGCGACACTCACGCACATACTGGGCCTGGCACTTGGACTGTCATGCTTCGTGCTGAGTTTCACTTTCATCGCGAGCATGCGCGAGGGCGAACCAAATCTGTCCACTGCCGATCGCACCTACGTGCTCACGCAGGATCTGCTGATCCACAACGCCGCCAAGGTGATTCCGACCTCTCCCTATGTCACCTTGGCCGCGTACGACTATCTGAAAGCCGATTTTCCTCAGCTTGAGACCGTGGCGCGCGCGATGCCGGCGGGCCTCATCGGCAACGGCGGCCGAATGAGCATTACCAGCGGCGAAAATGGCGGATTCGTGCATGACCTGTTTGTCGACCCGGCCTTTCTGAAGATATTTCCTCTCAAAGTGCTGGCGGGCGACCCCAATGATCCCTTCAAGCGCGGCACCGGAACGGTCATCACGGAGCGCGCGGCGCTGCGTATATTTGGTACGCGCGACGTGCTGGGTCGGCGCGTTCTCTTCAGCAGCAAGTACCCGGGTGTGATCACGGCCGTCATTGCCGACGTCGCGCAGCCCTCACACCTGGGAGATTCGGATCGAGCGATTCTGCAATTCGACGTCCTGAGTCCGATGAACGTCAATCTGATAGGGCCTCAGACCGTCGGTGACTGGACCTCACCGGCGACATTCATCTATCTGGTGTTGCCCGCCAATGGCTCACTGAGCGTTGCAGCACTGCGCGCGAGCCTGAAAACGTTCGGCGAACGGCACATGCCCGCGAGCACCGGACACTCGAACTTCGATGTGGTACCGGTCTCACAGGTGCGGCAGGCCATGATGGATCGGCAGGTGGTGGACACCGGTTTCTCGATCGTCACCAGTCTCTACACGCTCGACGCGCTTGTGCTGATCGTCGCGTGCTTCAATTATGCAAATCTGGCGACGGCGCTGGCCCTGCGCCGTACCCGCGAGATTGCACTGCGTAAGATCGTGGGCGCCAAACGCCGCCATCTGGTACTGCAGTGCCTGATCGAGGCAGGCCTGGTCGGTGTCTTGGCACTCGTCATCGCCGTGGCGGTGACCCTGGCGCTGATTCCATTGTTGAACGTAGTGTTCACGCAAGCACTGCGGCCCACGGCATTCGTTCATGCCCGCATGTGGGTGTTCCTTGCCGGACTGGTCTTTGCCGTGGTCATGCTGGCCGGCGTGTACCCCGCCTGGACGCTGTCGCGCCTGCAACCGGTGCGCGCCCTGCGCGCCACTTCGAGCCGTACGGGCGCGGGACGCTATGTCCCGCGGGTACTCATCGGATTGCAGTTCATTGCGGCCAGCTTCCTCGTCGTCATGCTGCTGGTGGTGCAGGGCCAGAACCATCTGATGCGTGCCGCGCTGGTCGGCATCGCCCGTAATCCCACCCTGGTGGTCACTACTCCCATCTCAGACACGACGGTCGACATGCAAACGCTGCGTGCGCGTCTGCTTCAGTCTCCCGCCGTGGAATCAGTCACCGCAACGGGTACCGTCCCCTGGGGCGGCTGCTGCTGGGTGTTCATCGTCAGTCACTCGCAGGACCCAGCAGCCAAGGCCATTCAATCGGCCGCCAATCACGTCGGTAATGATTACTTCCGGACCGTGGGATTGAAGCTGCTGGCCGGCCGCACGTTTCGACCCGACTCCGGGGACGAAGTCACGCCGGACGACTTCAGTGGCAAACGGACGCTGAACGTCGTCATTGATCGGGAGTTAGCCAGGCAGCTGGGCTATGGCAGTCCGGCCGCTGCGCTGAACGCAAGCCTCTTCCGGCAGCCATATCTGCCGCGGCTGCCCATGCGGGTCATCGGCGTTGTCGAGAGCGCGACCAACCGTCTCACTGATGACGTGGGATCACGATCCGATCTCTATCTCTTTACCCCCAAATTCTCAGACTTCGCGATCATTCGCTTCCACCCCGATCAGGCGGGCCAGGCGGTCGCCCATCTCGAGAAGACCTGGAAGGCGCTCGCGCCGGGAGTCCCGCTCGAACGCAGCTTCATGGACCAACGGTTCGAGATTGCCTTTGCGACATTCGACACCGTCAGTTCGCTGGCAACGGCGCTGACGGTCTGTGCTTTCGTCATTGCGCTGATGGGGCTGTTCGGCATGGCGGTTCACGTCACCAACGGCCGGCTGCGGGAGATCGGGGTCCGCAAGACCCTTGGGGCCAAGTCGCGCGGGATCTTCACGCTGTTGCTGCTGGATTTTTCCAGGCCTGTGGTGCTGGCCAATCTGGTCGCATGGCCGTTCGCGACGCTCGCGGCGCGCGCCTATCTGAATATGTTCTTCACGCCCATGCACCTGTCACTGCTGGTGTACATCGCAAGCCTCGCCAGCACCGTCATCATCGCCTGTACGGTCGTGTGCGGCCAATCCCTGCGTGCGGCGCGTGCCAAGCCGGCCGAGGTGTTGCGCTACGAATAGTTCAGGGCCGACCCGCCCGGTGCAGATTGATCTGATCGCGCAGATTCCGGGTTGCGGCACGCGCCGCTTCGATCCAGGTTTCATCGCTGGCGGCATAGAGAATGGCGCGCGATGAGCTGACCATGAGTCCATCGCCGGCCGCGGTCTGGCCGTTGCTCACGACGGCCTGCACATCGCCGCCCTGGGCGCCGACTCCCGGCACCAGGAAGGGCATGTCCCCGGTCAGCGCCCGCACCTGCGCGAGTTCCTTGGGATAGGTGGCCCCAACCACCAGTGCGCAATTGCCGCGTGAGTTCCAGCGGTTTGCCGCCAGCTGCGCCACCACTTCGAAGAGTTTGCGGCCGCCTGTGTCCAGGTCCTGCAGGTCGCGGGCGCCCGGATTGGAAGTCCGGCACAGCACGATCACGCCCTTGTCCTCGTGGGACAGGAAGGGTTCCAGCGAATCTGTGCCCAGGTAGGGATTGACCGTGACCGCATCGGCGCCGTAGCGCTCGAAGGCCTCGAGGGCATAGCGCTCGGCGGTATTGCCCACGTCCCCGCGCTTAGCGTCGAGGATGACGGGAATGCCGGGGTGCTGCTGGTGGATGTATTCGATGGTGCGTTCGAGCTGATCCTCGGCCTCGTAGGCCGCGTAATGCGCGAACTGCGGCTTGTAGGCGCAGACCAGGTCCGCCGTTGCATCGATGATGGCGCGATTGAACTGGAAGATCGGGGAGGGCTGACCCGCCAGGTGGGCGGGGAATTTTTCAAGCTCCGGATCCAGGCCCACGCACACCAGGGAGTCGTTGCGCGCCCAGGCTGACTTCAGTTGCTCCAGGAACCTCATGCGACGCGGCTGGCCCTGTGCTTCTTCAAATACACCAGCAGGATGGAAATGGCCGCCGGCGTCACCCCCGGAATGCGCCCGGCCTGACCCAGCGTCACCGGGCAGGACTCGCTCAGGCGCTGCCGCACTTCGGTGGAGAGCCCCGGAACCCGGCTGTAGTCGAGGTCCGCCGGCACCGGGGTCGACTCGCCGCGCACCTGGCGCTCCACCTCCTGCTGCTGCCGCTCGATGTAGCCTGCGTACTTGGCGGTCACTTCCATCTGCACGGCGACCTGCGCGGGCAGCCGTTCATCGACCTCACCCCAGCACGGAGCGCCCACCAGTTCCAGCAGATCGCGGTAGCCAACACCCGGACGGCGCAGCAGCTCAAGGGCGCTATGATCGCGGCCCAAGGGTGCATCCAGCACCCGCGCGCTCCAGGCCTGCGGCACCTGCTCGGGTCTGACGCGCGTGACCGCGAGCCGCTCGGACTCCTCGCCGGCCAGGCGCGTGCGCTCATTGAACAGGCGCCAGCGCTCCTCACCGACCAGGCCGAGTTCGCGCCCCTTCGGGGTCAGGCGCAGGTCGGCGTTGTCCTCGCGCAGCAGCAGCCGGTGTTCGGCGCGGCTGGTGAACATGCGGTACGGCTCAGGCGCACCGCGGGTGATCAGGTCATCCACCAGCACCCCGAGGTAGGCCTCACTGCGTTTGGGAATCCAGGGATCCTGGGCGCGCACCTTCTGTACGGCATTGATACCGGCCAGCAGGCCCTGCGCGGCGGCCTCTTCATAGCCCGTGGTGCCATTGATCTGACCGGCAAAAAACAGTCCGCCGATGGCGCGCGTTTCCAGCGACGCCGCGAGCTCACGGGGGTCGAAGAAATCGTATTCGATGGCATAACCGGGACGGGTCAGATGCGCCTGCTCGAAGCCACGGATGCTGCGCACCAGCTCGTACTGCACATCGAAGGGCAGGCTGGTGGAGATTCCGTTCGGGTACACCTCGTGGGTGTCGAGACCTTCGGGTTCGACGAAAATCTGGTGCGAAGTCTTGTCGGCGAAGCGCACGACCTTGTCCTCCACCGACGGGCAGTAGCGCGGGCCCACGCCCTCGATCACCCCGGTGAACATCGGCGAGCGGTCAGCTGCGGCGCGGATAATGTCGTGGGTGCGCTCATTTGTCGCGGTAATGAAACAATTAATCTGTCTCGGATGGTCACTGGTGCGCCCGAGAAACGAAAATACGGGCACCGGGTCGTCCCCCGGCTGGGCCTGCAGCTGCGAGTAATCGATGCTGCGGCCATCGATGCGCGGTGGCGTGCCGGTCTTGAGGCGCCCGACGCGCAGGTTCAACGCCCGCAGCCGCTCGGCAAGGCGGTTGGAAGGCGGGTCCCCGGCGCGCCCTCCCTGGTACTGGTTGAGGCCGACATGGATACGGCCCCCGAGAAAGGTACCCACGGTCAGCACTACGGCGGGCGCTTCGAAGACGATGCCCGAGACCGTGACCACACCCCGGATGCGACCGTCTTCGATCGCGAGGTCCGCCGCTTCCTGCTGGAACAGACTCAGATTGGGCGTGTTCTCGAGGGTATGGCGGATGCGCTGGCGGTAGAGCAGCCGGTCGGCCTGGGCGCGGGTGGCACGCACCGCCGGACCCTTGCTGCCGTTCAATGTCCGAAACTGGATGCCCGCGTGATCGGCGGCGCGCGCCATGATGCCGCCGAGCGCATCGATCTCGCGCACCAGGTGTCCCTTGCCGATGCCGCCGATCGCCGGGTTGCAGCTCATCTGTCCCAGCGTGTCGATGCTGTGGGTGAGCAGCAGCGTGCGCGCCCCGCGGCGGGCGGCCGCCAGGGCCGCTTCAGTGCCGGCATGGCCGCCGCCGATGACGATAACTTCAAAACTGTGCGCGAATCGCATGGAGTCCATGTCGCTTCAAGGGCTTATAATTAGCCTATTGTATGCGGCCCGCCCCGATATATCGACGCGTCCTGAGCCGCATTCCGGCCATTGCCGTTATGTCCGCCATGGCCTTGCTGGCGCCGATCGACCTCAGGGCGGCGCCGCCGTCACCGGCCCTGACATTGACGCCCTGCCGCCTCACTCACCCCAGCCAACTGGTATCGGTGGAGGCCCAGTGCGGCAAGTTTGCAGTGCCCGAAAATCCCGAGGCCCCCACCGGTCGCCAGATCCAGCTCTTCGTCGCCCGCATCCCGGCCATCAATGAACGCCATCGTCCGGATCCGCTGTTCCTGCTGGCCGGCGGCCCGGGCCTGGCGGCCACCACCTTCTACACCGGGGTCGCACCGGTCTTCGAGCGCATCCATCGCGATCGGGACATCGTGCTGGTGGACCAGCGCGGCACGGGCGGCTCGAATGCCCTGAACTGCCCGCCGGACAGCGACCCGGACGCGCCGGATTCCCCGGCAGTGCTGATGCAGGGGGCGCGCACCTGTCTGGCGATGCTGGCCACGCATGCCGATGTTGGCGACTACACCACTTCGATCGCCGTGCGCGACCTCGACGCCGTGCGCGCCGCGCTCGGCTATCAGACCATCAATCTCTACGGTGGCTCCTACGGTACACGCGTGGCGCAGCACTATCTGCGGCGCTATCCCGAACACGTTCGCGCCGTGATCCTAGACGGTGTGGTGCCGCCGCAGATGACACTCGGTGCCTCGCTCGCCCTGGATGCCCAAAGCGCGCTGCAGCGCCTGTTCGCACGCTGTGCCGCCGATGCCACGTGTCGCGCCCGTTTCGGGGACCCCGACCACACCTTCGAGGCCCTGCTGACCCGACTGAAGGCCCGGGCCGCGCCGGTCGAGGTGCCCGATCCCTTCACCGGACAGATTCGCAAACTGTCGTTTGATGCCACCGACCTCGGCGATGTGGTGCGGCTGTCCAGTTACTCCACCGAGCAGTCGGCGCTGCTGCCCCTGGTGCTGGATGAAGCCCAGGCCCATGGCAATTTCGCGCCGCTGGCGAGCCTGCTGCTGCAGGTCACTCATTCGCTGGACAATCTCATCGCCGTCGGCATGCACAACAGCGTGGTGTGCTCCGAAGATGTGCCCGCGTACGGCATCCGCGCTGAGGATCGCGCGCAGCTGGCGCAGACCTACATGGGAACGGCGCCACTGGAGGCCTTTGAAGCCATCTGCGCACTGTGGCCGCGCGGCCCGGTGGATGCGGATTTCCATCAGGCGTTAAGTTCGGGCCGGCCGGTGTTGCTGCTGTCGGGCAGCAATGACCCCGTGACGCCGCCAGCCTATGCGGCGCAGGCCGCCCGTGGCCTGACCAACAGCCTGCAGGTGGTGTTGAACGGCATGAGCCACGGACAGATCACGGCACCCTGTGCCGCAAGGCTGTTGAGCCGTTTCATCGAGTCGGCCAGCACCGCGGGCCTGGACGCCGAACTCACCTGCCTGCACAACACCGTACCCAGTGCCTTTCTGACTTCCTTCACAGGACCCCCGCCTTGATCGAAGCGCGGCATCTGCACAAGAAGTTCGGCACGGTAACGGCCGTGGAGGATGTGTCATTGACCGCCGGGGATGGGCGCATTACGGGCCTGCTCGGCCCGAATGGCGCGGGCAAGTCCACGACCCTGCGCATGCTCTATACGGTGCTGCAGCCTGACAGCGGCGATGCCTTCATCGATGGCATCAGCATCGCTGAGCACTCGCTCGAGGCGCGGCGGCGCATGGGGGTGCTGCCGCATGGCGCAGGCGTCTATCCCCACCTTACCGCACGCGAGAACATCCAGTACTTCGGTGAGCTGCATGGCCTGACCCGCGTGGATTGCGAGCGGCGTGCGGCGCAGATGATCGACCTGCTGGAAATGGCGGATTTCGCGGACCGTCAGGCCAAGGGCTTCTCGCAAGGCCAGCGCCTGAAGACCGCCCTGGCCCGCTCCCTGGTACATGGACCGCAGAACATCCTGCTCGATGAGCCCACCAATGGCCTCGATGTAATGGCGGTGCGCACCCTGCGCACACTGCTGCTGAAGCTCAAGGCGATGGGCCACTGCATACTGTTCTCAAGTCACGTGATGCAGGAAGTCAGTGCCGTGTGTGACGAGGTCGTGGTCATCAGCGCCGGCAAGGTGGTGGCCTGCGGCACGCCCGAGGCACTGCGCGCACGCGCGGGAACCTTGGATCTGGAGGAGGCCTTCGTGCGCTTCCTGGAACCGGCAGGTCCGACCTGATGCGCTCGGTGGTCACCGTGTTGCGCAAGGAATTGCGCGAAAATCTGCGTGACCGCCGCAGCCTCGTGTCCGCCCTGCTCTTCAGCACGCTGCTGACGCCGCTGCTGGTCGCATTGCTGGTCAACATCACCGTGCGCCGCGGTCAGGACCAGGACAACAAGTCGGTGACGCTGGCCGTCGTTCACGGCGAACGGGCCCCGAATCTGCTGGCGGACCTGCGCCAGTTTCGCATCGACAGTGTCGCCGCGAATCTCGACGATGCCGCGGCCCGCGACGCGGTCCACCGCCAGCGACACCGTATCGTGCTGTCCATTCCCGACAACTACGCGGCCCAGCTTTCCTCGGGACAGCCGGCGCCCGTACTTCTGTACAGCGATTCCTCGGATGCTTCGGGGGGGAATGACCTCGGGCGCGTGCGCGCCGTGCTGGGCCACTACGCCTCCGGCATCGCGCGGCTGCGGGTCATGGCCCGCGGAGTGGATCCGATGGTGCTGTCGGCGATTGCCGTGCAGGACATTGACGTCGCCACCCCGACCAGCCGCTCGGTGCTGATTCTTGGCGCCCTCACCGCCATTATCCTGATGACCATGCTCATGGGCGGCCTGCACATTGCGCTGGATGCCACGGCCGGAGAGCGCGAGCGGGGATCTCTGGAACCGCTGTTGACGGTACCGGTGCGACGCGAACGGCTGATCTACGGCAAGATCCTGGCCGCCTGCGTGTTCATGCTCATATCCGTTTCGCTAAGCGTCTGTGCCATGGCCCTGGCGCTGCGCTACGTGGGACTTGAGCGACTGGGCATGAATCAGGACATGAGCCTCACGACGGTATTGAAATTGATCGCCTGTTTCGCGGCGCTGGCACCGCTTGGCGCGTCGCTGATGACCATCGTGGCCGCCTTCACGCGCAGCTACCGCGAGGCCCAGACCTATGTGGGGCTGATCCTGGCACTCCCGACCTTGCCGTTGGTCTTCGCCAGCGCGCTGGGATCGCGGCCCACCGCCTGGCTGATGATGGTGCCCGCGTTGGGCCAGCATTTCATGGTCACGGGACTGCTGCGCGCGGAACCGGTGTCGGCGTTGTATGCGACGCTGTCGGTGAGCGTATCGCTGTTGTTCGGCGCGCTGGCCGCCTATGCGGCCGGGCGGCTCTACCATCGCGAGAAACTGCTGGGGTGATGGGCCACGCGTTTTTACAGATCCTCGACCTCATGAAATCCGGTGTAGTCAAAGCACACGACGCCATCTTCACTCACATCCAGGACGTCGCGAAACGCCTTGTTCCAAAGGATTGCGGCACTGGGATAGTCTTCTCGGGCCATGAGCGTGTGGCCGGTGGTCTCATCCGTGCCGCTGAGGCTCACAACGAAGGACGCATCGGAGCGCCGCAGCGATTCTTCGGTTTCCGAATGCAAAGGACTGGAGTCATCGATCACGTGCATGAGTGTCCAACCGATGAAGAAGGCCGGGTGCTGCTCACGAACCAGCTTCAGGTCCGTGATGCGGCGCAGCTCCAGTCCCTCCAGGGTGACCTCGTCGCGGATCATGCGCAGCTTTGCGGAAGCCTCCTGCACTACATTCCGACGGGCATTCGCAGCCCTGAACATCAAGGTAGGCCGCCCATCCACCGGTCGAATCACCGCGTACTTTGCGAACAGGAAGCGGGCCCGTGGCCTGGAGAAGCGCGCAAACATCAAGCCGGTGACCAGCGCGAGCATCATCAACCCGACGAACACCTCAATCATTGAAATGATGTGTCCGTACAGGGACTCGGGATGCATTTCCCCGTAGCCCACGGTCGCCAGCGTCTCGACGCTGAAGAAGAACGTCCCGAGGAATCCCGGCGGGCTCAAGTTGGCGACCGAGCCCGGCTGCAGGTAGTAGAGGAAGCCGAACAGGAAATCGAAGACCAGAAAGAAACCCGCTATGCCAACAAACAACCGCGGCCAGGTCACCGTCATCAAAGAGTGGTAGAGATCCTGAAAGATGGCGGGGGGGATGCCGCGTGTGACGACCTGTCGTGAACCGATTTTTATGCGCGAAGCACTCTGGGCCGATGGCGGATTCACATCAGACTCCCGCGTCGTAGAGGACTGTCTGAGTGTGGATGATGAGGCGGCACTTCAGCAGCTGTTCCAGCTCCGCCTTGAAGTCGAAGTATTGGCGCTCGGGCGCGCACTCAGCCGAGTGGGCGAACTGCGCCACCAAATCGATAGCGCTGTGGTCGGGATCGAAGTCCGCGCGCAAGGCGGAGTCAAATACGGCAAGACTGCGCACGGCATAGCGCTGGCACAGATGCGCGATCTCATCCCGGCGGGCGTCCAGCAGCGCTCGGCCAGGCGGAATGGTGTGGAACGTGGATTCGGCTTCGGGTGGCGGCTGTGGCTGTGGCGTGAGAGCCGGTCCACCCGCCGCTTCGAGCACGTGTCGCTGGAGTACAGCGTGCTCTCCCCGCTGCAGCAGGTCGCGGGGTGAGAGGTTGCGGAGGTAGGGATTTGCGGTCATGAACCACAGCGCCGTCTTGGTAGTGTTTCCCGCGAACGCCTCGGCGACGAGCTCGCAGGTCGCGGCGATGTCCATCAAGCGCTCGCGCAGGATGCGTGGTGCCTTGTCATCAAATCGCACCGACGCCGGTGCCACGGCGGCCAGCTGCGCCAGCTCGCCTTTGCTCAAATTCAGAAACCGGGCCACCCGCTGGGGTTGGAACCGCCCCGCCTGCCAGAACTGCAGATAGTCCCGAGCGGGAACAGTGCTAAAGAGAGAGACTCGCGCTGGCGCACCCATGGTTGCCATCTTGACCGGGTCGACGGCCGATTTCTAGCCATGAATTACACATTTATCAGCCATTTATAAACCATGATCTAACCATTTGGCCGTTCGAGCGCGGTCGTGGTCAATACCAGGCGCTGTCCCCGGCGCAAACAGACGATGTCACACGGCTTGTTGATGCGCCGGGAGTCGAGGATCTGCTGCAGGCGATCGATGCTCGTGGCCGGCTCGTGATCGTACGACACGATGAGATCGCCAGATTCCAAGCCGGCCGCCCCGGCCGGGCCGCCGTGCTCGACGCTCTGTACCCGAACCCCGGACTCAGTTTCCAACCCATGATGAAGTGCCAAGCGTCGATTGATGGGCGTGTTGGTTCCGGTCAATCCGAGCCAGGCCCGAAGCACCCGGCCATGTCTGATGAGTTGCGTCAGAACCCATTGCGCCGTGTCACTGGCTGTGGCGAAGCAAAGTCCTTGGGCTCCGGAGATGATGGCAGTGTTGACTCCGATGACAGCGCCGTGAGAGTCGAGCAGTGGTCCTCCGGAGTTACCCGGATTCAGCGCCGCGTCCGTCTGGATGACATTTTCAATCAGGCGCCCGGTGCTCGAGCGCAGAGTGCGGCCAAGCGCGCTGACTACGCCGGCGGTGACGGTATGCTCGAAACCCAGCGGATTACCGATGGCAATCGCAAGCTGGCCGATCTGAAGAGCCCCTGAGTTGCCGAAGGCGACGTGGGGTACAACGCCGACGCTGGCACGAAGCACCGCAAGATCCGAATCCGGATCATCGCCCACCACGTAGGCCGAATACCGTTCGCCCTCACCGGTTGAAACCCGTATCTCGTTGGCCTTATGGACTACGTGACTATTGGTGAGCAGCAAGCCGTCCGGGGTGAAAAAGAACCCGGAACCGGTACCTCGACGTGGGCCCTTCCGCGATTCATGGCGAGCCTCCAGATGCACCACCGCCGGTGCCGCCACCCGTGCAGCGCCCGTAACCGCGAGCGAGTAGGCGTCCAGTAACCCCGAATTGTCGGCAGCCCCGGGGGCGGGCGAAGCAGAAGGCATCGGCTCGAGGTGTGGGCAGGAGGCTTGCGATTCAAGACCTCCGCTCCCGCTTGACAAGAGGTGGATCCGTGTAGGACTGTATGCATATTATCATACACGGGAATCGGCGTTGCAGCTCAATGTCGTCAACAGCGGGGTGCCCATCTACGTCCAGATCAGGGACCAGATCCTGCGTGCCATTGGCCGCGGAGTCATGCGCCCGGGAGCGCAGCTGCCAACGATGCGCCAGATGGCGGTCGACCTCAAAGTTGATCTGAACACGGTTCGCCATGCTTACGACGAACTCGAGCAGACCGGCGCGATTGTCATCCTAAGAGCGCGCGGCACGTACGTGGCAGACAAGCCGCCACCCATCGACGCCGCGCAGGCGACTCACAGACTCCAGGCACTCGCTCAACAAACGATCGCCTTGGCGACTTCCGCGGGGCTCGACCCGGCGGAGCTGGCCCAGGCCGTACTGCAGCTCACGAAGCGACAAAGGGGAAATTCATGAATAACGCTGAATGGTCAAGTCCATATGGCCAGAATACTCCGGCAACCGTGCTTGCCGCTCTGGTACTGCTTGTCGCCGCCGCGGTCGCGGTTTTCGCACACCGCACTGTCTGGGTACTCGCCTACGCGCTTCCGGCGCTTCTCGCATTGGCGGCCGCCCTCGTACCGTTGTCGTTGCAGATGGCCAGACAATGGGAGAAGGCCGTCGTGCTGCGCTTCGGTCGATTGCGCGCAGTGCGCGGTCCCGGCCTGTTCGTCATCCTGCCCGTCATCGACACGGTCGCCGCGTGGGTTGACCAGCGCATCCAGACGACGGAGTTCAATGCCGAACAGGCGCTGACCCGGGATACCGTGCCCACGAACATTGACGCGATCCTGTTCTGGCAGGTGCACGATGCCGAACATGCCGCGCTCGAGATCGCCGACTATCGCCAGGCGGTGCTGCGGGTGGCGCAGACATCGCTGCGCGAGATGATCGGCGCCTCGCCGTTGAGCGCGTTGCTCGCGGAGCGCCAAGCGGCCGATCTGCAACTGAAGCAGGAAATCGGCCGCAAGACCGCGGAGTGGGGGGTCTCCGCCGTCTCGGTGGAGATTCGGGATGTGGCCATTCCAGCACAACTTCAGGACGCGATGAGTCGCCAGGCCCAGGCCGAGCGCGAGAAGTCGGCACGCGTCATCCTGGGTTCCGCCGAGGAGGAAATCGCGCAGAAGTTCATGCGGGCTGCCGAGACCTATGGACAAAATCCGATCGCGCTGCAACTGCGTGCCATGAACATCATCTACGAGACCACCAAGGAGCGCGGCGCAACGATCCTCATACCCTCGTCCATGGTCGATTCGATGAATGTCCCGGGAGTCATGGGATTGGTGGCATCCGCGGCGACGGGCTCTTGAGGGCGGCGAGCTTCGCGAAAGCCCTGCTTCCCATGCGGTAGTACCTGGCGTCACGTTCGGTTCCGATCGCGCAGTAGCCGACGGCCTGCGCCGCCGCGAGCGTCGAGGCGCTGCCGGCAAAGGGATCGCAGACAATGCCGACGCCAAGCGGCAGCGACGCACGGACCAGCTGGCGCAGGAAGGCCTGCGGCTTGAGCGAAGGATGTGGCGCAATGGCCCGCTCGGCCCGGCCCGTCGGGGCGCTCACAATCACGTCCTTGAAAGGTGCCGCGGCGCCGATGCGCCGCAGGCCGCCGGTACCCCAGCGCTTCAGGTTCTGCGCCACCGTGCCTTCAAGCGGCTTGCGGAATATCCCCCACGGCTCCCAGCCTGAACGTGCCATCACCGATATGTCCGCGAATTCGCGCTCGGCGCCCTTGGGGCGATCCCCGCCGCGCAGCGTTTGCACCAGGCGCACCACTTCGCCACGCTTTTCCAGGCCGGTCTGCTGCAGGGCGTGGAAGGTCAGCGTGGACAGCAGCGGATTGGAAGCGAGGAAGAGATGCCCGCCCGGCACCAGCACGCGCTGCAGTGCGCTCCCCAGCTCCGAGAAAAACTTAGCAAGCTGCTCAAGCTCTGGGCGGGAGAGCACGGTGAAGCGCGGCAGCGGCTGACGGCGCACGCCATTCAACGTCGGAGGGATACGCCACACGCCACCGCGCCCTGCGCGCAGCTTGCGCTGATCGCGCGCCGCGTACTCGATGAGACCATAGGGCGGGTCGGTCACCACCGCATGAATCGAGCAGGGCGGCAGGCTCTGCAGCCAATCCAGCGCATCGGCCCTGATGAGCGTGGCCGTTGCTGATAAGTGCACCCGCACGTGGTCACCGTGCGCACGTACTCGTTGCCAAATGCCTGAGGGACTTTCACTCACGCGCCCAAGCATGACGCATTTGGCGGGGCAATTCTCCGGCGGCGTAATATGGTGGTTGGCGAGCCAAGGAGAACCATTGTGGCGGACACGGCATCAGGGCCGAATCTGGAAATCGGTATTCGGATGGGCGATCTGCCGGATGGCGGCATGCTCATGGGGCGGGTGGGGGACCATGACGTTCTGCTTGCCCGGCGCGGCGCGGAGATCTTCGCGGTTGATGCGCTGTGCCCCCACTACCACGCCCCGCTCAGCGACGGCCTGCTGGTGGGTGAAACCGTTCGCTGTCCTCTGCATCATGCCTGCTTCAGTCTGCGCACCGGCGCCGCCCTGCGTGCCCCGGCCCTGGACGCACTGGGCTGCTGGAAGGTGGAGCGCGTCGCCGACACCATCATGGTACGTGAGCGGCTCAAGCCCAATGCCCGCCAGGCACCGGCTCACACGACCACAGCAACGCCACGCTCAATCATCATCCTGGGCGGCGGCGTGGCGGGCGTGGCGGCAGCCGTGACGCTGCGCGCAGAGGGTTATGAGAACGATCTGACGCTCATCAGCGCCGATGACTCCGCGCCTTACGACCGACCCAATCTATCCAAGGATTTCCTGGAAGGTGCAGCGCCCGATGACTGGATGCCGCTGCGCCCGCCAGACTTCTACGCCAAGCACGCGATCGACCTGCTGCTGAACTCGACGGTGACTGAACTCGACACGGGGCGCAGACGGCTCACCCTGCAGGACGGACGCGTCATGTCCTATGACGGACTGCTGCTGGCCACGGGAGCGGATGCCGTGAGGCTGCCCATTCCTGGGGCAACGCCGCAGTCAGTGCTATACCTGCGAACCTTCGCCGATGCACGCGCACTGGTGGCAAAGATCACGGTCGCGAAGACAGCCATTGTGCTGGGCGCCAGTTTCATCGGACTGGAGGCGGCGGCCTCGCTGCGCAAACGCGGCCTTGCTGTCCATGTCGTGGCACCGGATGCGGTGCCCATGGCCAAGGTATTGGGACCCGAGGTCGGGCGCTTCGTTCAAAGCGTCCACGAGTCCCATGGCGTGGTGTTTCACCTGGGGACGACGGTCGCGTCGATTGCGGGCACCTCCTTCACCCTGGCCAACGGTCAGAAACTGGAGGCGGACTTCCTGGTGGCCGGTGTGGGCGTCCGGCCGTCGGTGCAACTCGCACAACGCGCCGGACTTGCCGTCGAGGACGGTGTGGTGGTCGATGAGTACCTGCACAGCAGTGCGGCCGGCGTGTATGCCGCCGGGGACATTGCGCGCTGGCCGGATCCGCATTCGGGGGAGCGACTGCGCGTGGAACACTATGTGCTGGCCCAACGGCAGGCCCAGACGGCGGCGCGCAATCTTCTTGGCCGTCGTGAGAAGTTCGATGCGGTGCCCTTCTTCTGGAGCCAGCACTATGACATCACCATCCGCTACGTCGGACATGCGCGCACCTGGGACGCGCTGCGCATCGACGGCTCACTGACAGACGGCAGCTGTACGGTCCGATACCTGCGTGCCGGTCACACACTTGCCGTGGCGACAATAGGTCGCGATCGGGAAAATCTTGAAGCGGAGGTCGCCCTTGAGGCCGGCAACGGCTGACTACTTGCCGATGCAGAAGCTGGAAAAAATCCGCCCCAGCAGATCCTCATTGGTGAACTCGCCGCTGATCTCATCGAGCGCGCGCTGCGCGACGCGCAGCTCCTGAGCGACGAGTTCGCCGGCGCGGGTCTGCTGCAGAATGACTGCCGCCGCCTCCACGCTGGCACGGGCGCGCGCCAGTGCCTCAAGGTGCCGTTGGCGCGCGGAGACGCTGCCACTGTCCAGGGTGTGGTACCCCATGCAGGATTTCAGGTGCGAGCGCAGGGCATCGATCCCCTCGCCGGTCAGTGCCGAGACCTCGATGCGGGGTACGCCACCGGGGGCCGCCGCGACGGCGTCGGTGATATCGGATTTGTTGTAGACAAGCGTGACGGGAACCTGCGCGGGCAGCGTACCGGCCAGTTCCCGAAACGCCTGGGCGCCTGGGTCAAGGGCGCCATCAATCACAAACAGCACCCGGTCGGCGCGCGCCATTTCCAGCTGTGCGCGTCGGATGCCCTCTTCTTCCACCGCATCCAACGCCACACGCAGGCCGGCCGTGTCCAGTATATGCAGCGGCATGCCATCGACATGGATGCGCTCGCGCAGCACATCGCGCGTGGTGCCGGCAACGGCAGTGACGATGGCGGCATCGTAGCCTGCCAGACGGTTGAGAAGGCTGGACTTGCCGGCATTGGGCGCACCGGCCAGAACCACGGTCATGCCATCGCGCAGCAGGCGTCCCTGGCCGGCGCTCCTGGTGACGGCATCGAAGTGCTGACGCAGCGTCCCCAGGCGCTGAGCGACGGCCTTGTCGGCCAGGAAATCGACCTCCTCTTCTGGAAAATCTATGGCGGCCTCGACATAGGTGCGCAGCTCGATCACGGCGCCGGTGAGCACCTGGATCATGGTGGAGAACTCGCCCTGCAGCGAGCGCATGGCGGCGCGCGCGGCCTCGCGCGAACCGGCATCGATGAGATCGGCGACCGCCTCGGCCTGCGCCAGATCGAGCTTGTCGTTGAGGAAGGCGCGTTGCGTGAACTCGCCCGCCGTGGCGCGCCGCGCGCCCAGCTCCACCAGGCGCGCGACCAGGGACTCGAGAATGACCGGCCCGCCGTGGCCGTGGAATTCCACGACATCCTCCCCGGTATAGGAGTGCGGGCCCGCGAAGAACAGGGCCACTCCGGCGTCGATGGTCTGTTGAGCGGCGTCGCGAAAGGCTGCGAAGACGGCGCGTCGCGCCGGCGGGAGGGTGCCGAGAACCGCGGCGGCGATACTCTGCGCCGCAGGCCCTGACAGACGCACGATGCCTATCCCCCCTCGTCCTGGGGCAGTCGCGGCCGCAACGATGGTGTCCGGATCGCCCACGCGAGCGCTTGGCTTAGGTCTTGCGGGCCGACGCCGCGGCAATGCGGCGGTTGATGTTCCACTGCTGCAGCACGCCCAGCGTGGTATTCATCACGTAGTACAGCACCAGGCCCGAGGGCAGGAAGATGAACAGCGCCGACATGAAGATGGGCATGAACATCATCACCTTCGCCTGCACCGGGTCCGGGGAGGTGGGATTCAGGCGCTGCTGGACGAACATCGCGCCGGCCATGAGTATCGGCAGGATGTAGTACGGATCGGGCGAGGACAGATCGTTCAGCCACAGCGCGAAGGGCGCCTGGCGCATCTCCACGCTCTCCACCAGCACGTAGTAGAAGGCGAAGAACACCGGGATCTGGACGATCATGGGCAGGCAGCCGCTCACCGGGTTTACCTTTTCCTTCTGATACAGCTCCATGGTGGCGCGACCCAGCTTCTCCTTGTCGTCCTTGTACTGTTCCTGGATGTTCTTGATGCGCGGCTGCAGCGCACGCATCTTCGCCATCGACTTGCCGCTGGCTTCCGACAGCGGATAGAAGATGAGCTTCAACAGGCAGGTGACCAGGAGAATCGCGACCCCCCAGTTGCCGGTCACCGAATGCACCCAGCTTAAGGCGCTGAACAGGGGCTGGGCGATGACGAACAGCCTGCCGAAGTCAGTCGCGCGCTGCAGGTCCGGGCCGACCGCGGCGAGTTGTGTCTGCAGCTTTGGCCCGAGGAAGACGGTCATGGCGAAGCTCGCCGAAGCTCCGGCCGGGACTTGCGCCGGGGACGCGCTGGTGGCGGCCAGCAGGTACTCATTGTCCCGGGCGTTCAGCGTGAAGCGGTAGTCGGCGTTCGGCGGCGGCACCACTGCGGTCACGAACTGATGCTGAATGGCGGCGATCCAACCATTCTTCACGTCGACCTTCAGGCGCTTGTCGTCATCGTCAGTGATCTTGAGCTTGCGGAAAGTGCCGTCCCAGATGGCCGGACCGCGGGTCGAGAAGCGCTCCGGGTTGGCGCTGAACATCGAGGTGTGCAGCGGCGGGTCATCGCGCAGTATCTGCGCGTAGGGCGTCGTGACCCAGGGCGCGTCGGAATGATTGTCGACGGTCTGGATGACGTTGATGGCGTAATTGCCACGATGGAAGACGAACTGCTTCGTGACCTCGACGCCCTGTCCGTCGGTCCAGTGCAGGGGCACACGCAGCTCGTCCTGGCCCGCCGCCATCTGAAAATCGGTCTGCGCACTGGTAAACGTCGCCAGCTCATCCAGACGCCTGGGGCCCGCGGGGCCTGACATGGCCACCTGCAGCAGGTACAGGGTCTCCGGGCTGTCGTGGTTTTCAAGGCGCACGCGCTGCGTCTGCCCCTTCGCGCGCGAATAGTCATTCAGGTCCGCCTGAACGATGGTGCCACCGGCGAGACTGACGTACAGATCGAGCACGTCGGTGCGGATATGCACGGCAGGACCCGCGGCGGCGGCGGCGAGCGACCCGGCGGCAATCGGTGCGGTGACTGCGCCACTGGCGGCGCCAGCCGAACCGGCCATACCGGCCGGTGCACTGGCGCTGCTGGACTGCGGAATCTGCAACTCGAGGCTGCCGGCAGGTGCATGGGCCGCGGCGGCGGCAGTGGCATCGACGGCGGCGTAATCCTTGACCCAGGTCTGGTAGTTGAGGAAGAGGGCAAAGCCCAGCACGATCCAGAGCGCGTAGCGGGGATAGTTACTTGTCATGTCCGTTATGAGAATGCATGCAGCCAGTGGCGGGCACGGGGTCTATGCCACCAGGGTGCCAGGGATGGCAGCGGCCCAGTCTTCGCAGGGTCAGCCAACCACCGTGAAGGATACCGAATCGCTGGATGGCTTCGAGGGCGTAATTGGAGCACGAGGGATGAAATCGGCACTTGGGACCGAGCAGCGGGCTCAAAGTCCACTGGTACAGGCGGATCAGGGCTGTGACGAGGGCGCGCATTGGACTTTGACTTTATCCCACAATCCATCAAGGCTGGCGCGCAGCTCGGCGGCCGAGGCCTCCCGGGCGCGCGGCCGGGCGCTGACGACCATGTCGACGCCGGGTAGCTCGTGCTGATGCAGCCTGAACGACTCGCGGATCAGGCGCCGGATGCGGTTACGGGGTACCGAGCCGCCAAAGGGCTTCGAGGCCACCGCCAGACCCAGGCGCGCCTGCCCCAGAGTATTGGGGTGGACCGTCATTCCGAAATGGTTGTTGCCAAGTCGCTTGCCGTGGGCGTAGAGCTGATCGAATTCCCATTTACGCCGCAGGCGCCGCGCGGCGGGAAAGGTCAGTCGCTCGCGTTCGGCCTGGGCCACGGACAAGGGAGCCTTAAGGAATCAGCTTCTTGCGACCTTTTGCGCGACGCCGATTCAGGACCGCTCGGCCATTGGCCGTGGCCATGCGGGCGCGGAACCCATGGGTACGCGCTCGGCGTACTTTGCTGGGCTGATAAGTGCGTTTCATCGTCTTACGCTTCCGAAGAGGGGCGGGAAGGCTACGTCCCGCGCCCAAGGGTGTCAATATCGCCAGTACTTAAACCTTCGGTCTTAGGGGTAGACTGCGCCTCTTTTTCCTCAAGTTTGCGTGTCGGTAGGGGGAAGTCTGTCAGTGGCGTCTCTGTGGTCCATTTGCATTCAGACGCTTGAAGCGGAACTGGCTGAGCAAGAATTCAACACCTGGGTGCGGCCCTTGCAGGCCATCGAGGGTGAAGGCGTCCTGAAATTGCTGGCTCCCAATCGCTTCGTGGTCGACTGGGTGAACAATAATCTGCTGCGGCGAATCGGCGAGCTGCTGCGCGGTGCGACTGCGGGCGGCGCACCCATCATCACCGTGGAAATCGGCTCGCGGGTGCGTGCCGAACCCCCCGCCACCCCCGCGGTCGCGGCGCCCGTGATAGCTGCGCCGCGGCGCGTCGAAGGCCTGGTGGTCGGTGCTCGCCTCAACCCTGACTACGACTTCGCGAATTTCGTCGAGGGCAAGAGCAACCAGCTGGCCCGCGCGGCCTCCCAGCAGGTCGGCGAGAATCCCGGCAAGGCCTACAACCCGCTGTTTCTCTACGGTGGCGTAGGGCTGGGCAAGACCCACCTGATGCACGCCGTCGGGCACCTCATGAAGCAGCGCAATGGCGAGGCCCGCGTGGCCTATGTGCACTCCGAACGCTTCGTCGGCGACATGGTGCGCGCCCTGCAGCACAACACCATGAACGACTTCAAGGCGGCCTACCGGTCACTGGATGCGCTGCTCATCGATGATATCCAGTTCTTCGCCAACAAGGATCGTTCGCAGGAGGAGTTCTTTCACACCTTCAACGAGCTTCTCGAAGGCCAGCGTCAGGTGATTCTCACCTGCGACCGCTATCCGAAGGAAGTCAGCGGGCTCGAGGAGCGCTTGAAATCGCGCTTCGGCTGGGGACTCACCGTCGCCATCGAGCCGCCTGAGCTTGAGACCTGCGTGGCGATACTGATGACCAAGGCGCACAACGTCGGCGTCGTTCTGCCTGAGGAAGTCGCGTTCTTCGTCGCCAAGCGCATCCGCTCGAATATCCGCGAGCTCGAAGGGGCGCTGCGCCGCGTGATCGCCAACTCGCGCTTCACCGGCCAGCCCATCACGCTCGACTTCGCCAAGGAAGCCTTGCGCGATCTGCTGCAATTACAGGCAAAACTGGTCACCATCGAGAACATCCAGCGCACCGTCGCCGACTACTACAAGGTCCGCGTGGCAGACCTTCTGTCCAAGCGCCGCAACCGTTCCATCGCACGCCCGCGGCAGGTAGCGATGGCGTTGGCGCGTGAATTGACCACCCACAGCTACCCGGAAATCGGCGATGCTTTCGGTGGCCGCGACCACACCACGGTGCTGCACGCCTGCGCCAAGATCGCGGAGCTGCGCACCTCGGACCAGAGAGTGAGCGAAGACTATTTAAACCTGTTGAGAACCCTGACGGGATGATGTGGAAAGTCTGGGGACAATTCAGGTCGAGAAGTTATGCACACTCGGCTCACAGGCAATGAACAGGACCGACCGGTACTTACCCGGTGACTCGGAGTGAATGCAAGTTCATGATGGTGATGGTCAGCCCGGAAGTTATCCCGGTATCCACAGGGCCTGTAGCTACTACTACAATCTTCTTTTAAGAATTAAGACTATTAAGAGCACGCCATGAAGCTCACTGCCGCACGTGAAGATTTCCTGACTCCGCTGCAAAGCGTTATCGGCGTAGTCGAACGCCGTCAGACCATGCCCATACTGGCCAACGTGCTGCTGTCAGTGCGTGAAGATCGGTTGAGCGTGACCGGCTCCGATCTGGAGGTCGAACTGGTCGCTTCGCGCCAGGTCAGCAGCCAGCAAACCGGTGATGTGACGATCCCGGGGCGCAAGCTGCTGGATATTTTCCGGGCGCTGCCGGAAAAGACGGCGGTCACGTTGAGTGCCGAAGGCGATCGCGTGAGCATCCGCGCCGGGCGCAGCCGCTTTGCGCTGTCGAGTCTTCCGGCCTCTGAGTTTCCGGTGGTCGATGACATCAACGCGCAGCAGACGCTGACCATCAGCCAGGCCGATCTGCGCCGCCTCATCGACAAGACGCATTTCGCGATGGCGCAGCAGGATGTCCGCTACTACCTGAACGGCATGCTGCTCGAAACCGAGGGCAAGACCCTGCGCGCCGTGGCCACCGATGGGCACCGCCTGGCCCTTTGCGAAGCGCAATTGCCGGCCATGGCACGCACTGCCCAGCAGGTCATCGTGCCGCGCAAGGGCGTTCTGGAACTGCAACGCATCCTTGGCCCGGAAGGGACGGTGGAACTGGCCATCGGCACCAATCACGTTCGCGCCCAGATAGGCGAAATTCGCTTCACTTCGAAGCTGATCGACGGCCGTTTCCCGGAGTACAGCCGTGTGGTGCCGGCCAGCCCAACCAAGAAGATCCACGCTGAACGCGAGCAGTTGCGCCAGGCTTTCCAGCGCACCGCCATCCTGTCGAATGAGAAATACCGGGGTATCCGACTGGCTCTGAAATCCGGACTGTTGACGGTCCAGGCCCATAATCCCGAACAGGAAGAAGCGGAGGATCAGGTCGAGGTGAGTTACGAGGGGGAGGACCTGGAGATCGGGTTCAATGTGAATTACCTCCTGGATGCGCTGGGTGCGTTGGAGGGAGAGACGGTTGAATTGGGGCTTTCCGATGCCAACAGCAGCTGCTTGGTTCGTCTTCCGGACTCCACGGATACCAAGTACGTCGTCATGCCGATGAGGCTGTAGGGACGGAGGGGGTTCCACGTGTTCCACGTGGAACCATGATTCATGAGCCTGGGCCAGCTATCCATTCAGAACCTGCGCTGTGTGCGCCAGGCTGAACTGGACCTGCACCCCGGCCGCAATCTCATTGTGGGCGCCAATGGTTCGGGCAAGACATCGTTGCTCGAGGCGGTTTTCCTGCTGGGCCGCGGCCGCTCCTTCCGCACTCGAAATTCAGAACGCCTGATTACGCATGGTGAGTCGCGGCTCGTGGTGTTCGGGCGGACCCTGCCGCCAGAGGATTCCAGCCTGGCTACGGCGCTGGGCATCCAGGTCACGCGGGGTGAACCCACGGTGGCCAAGATTCAGGGCGAGTTCACCCAAACACTGGCAAACCTGTCGGAGGTCCTCCCGGTTCAGGTCATCGACCCTGGGGTGCACAAGCTGGTGGAGGACAGCGCCTTTCGCCGTCGACGTTGGATGGATTGGGCGACGTTCCACGTGGAACATGGGTTTGGGGACGTCTGGGCCAACTACACCCGGACCTTGAAGCAGCGCAACGCGGCCCTGAAGCAGCTCTTGGCCCATGGCGCGGCAGGCAGCCCGCAACTGGCTGCCTGGGACATTGAGCTGGCCCAGCTGGGAGAATACCTGGCCCAGTCCCGCCGGCGCATGCTGGAGGAGCTGCAGCCGCACTGGCAGGAGACGGTTCTCGCTCTGTCGGGTCTGAAAATGGAGCTGGTGTACTTCCAGGGCTGGGCTCGCGATAGCACGCTCGCGACCGCCCTTCAGACCTCACGTGAGCGCGACCTGGCCCGTGGCAGCACGCAGGTAGGTCCCCACCGCGGCGATGTGCTGTTGAAACTCAACGGCAGACTGGCCCGCGACACATTGTCGCGAGGGCAACAGAAGCTCGCGGCAGTGTCGATGATCCTGGCCCAGCTGCAGCTGCTGACCCGCATGCTGCCTGAACCCCCCACGCTGCTTCTGGATGACCCCGCGGCCGAGCTTGATCCCGAACGGCTCAGTGCCTTCATCCGTGAAGTCGCGCCCCTGCGCTGCCAGCTGGTACTGACGGCTCTGGCTGCCGGTGGACAGCCATTTGGGCAGCCGGACCGGGTGTTCCACGTGGAACAGGGGCGCGTGCTGGAAGGCTAGAGGCAGCGACCTTGGGGCAGGGGGCTGCCTTCCGTCAAAATTGCGGGTAAGTGGGCGTCAAATATCCCGATCAGTGTCTAACTTCTGAGATATTGAAGCGAACGCGGCAAAATCGCCTCCGGACCTGCCTCGGCGACCCTCAAAGGCCACCCCAACGACCAGCGCAGGGCTGCTTCATGACCCCGGCGGGCCCCTGAAAAACATAGACCAAACAAAGCCTTATGCTGAAGGTTATCCATGGATCGGGAGGCTGCGGAAGGCTATAATGGCGGGTCATCCAAACGAGCTTCCGCATGGCGCAAAACGACGTCTACGATTCCAGTAAAATCAAAGTGTTGAAGGGCCTGGACGCCGTCCGGAAGCGACCCGGCATGTACATTGGCGATACCGATGACGGTACCGGTCTGCATCACATGGTGTTCGAGGTCGTCGATAACTCCATCGACGAGGCCCTGGCGGGTTACTGCGACCGGGTACAGGTCACGATTCACGCCGACGAAAGCGTCACGGTTACCGACAATGGCCGCGGGATTCCGGTGGATATCCACCCCGAGGAGGGCGTCTCGGCGGCCGAAGTCATCATGACCGTGCTGCACTCGGGCGGGAAGTTCGATGACACCTCGTACAAGGTCTCAGGCGGTCTGCACGGCGTCGGTGTGTCAGTCGTCAACGCCCTGTCCGACTACCTGCTGCTCACCGTCTGTCGTGACGGCCTGATGCATCAGCAGGAATACCACCTGGGCGAACCGGCGGCACCGATGAAGATCGTCGGTCCGACCACGGAGCGCGGCACCGTCATCCGCTTCAGGCCCAGTGCGCAGATCTTCACCAACATCCAGTTTCATTTCGACATCCTCGCCAAACGACTGCGCGAGCTGTCGTTCCTGAACTCCGGTGTGCGCATCGAGTTCAACGATGAGCGCGAAACGAAAACTGAAGTCTTCCAGCACGAGGGCGGACTGCAGGCCTTCGTGAAGTATTTGAACCGCACCCGCACGCCGGTCCACGATTCGGTGTTCTGGTTTCGCACCCAGGATGGTCCGGTCAGCGTCGAGGTGGCAATACAGTGGAATGACTCCTACCAGGAGAGCATGTACTGCTACACCAACAACATTCCGCAGAAGGACGGCGGCACCCACCTCGCAGGCTTCCGCAGCGCACTCACGCGCACGCTGAACGACTACATCGAGAAGGAACTCTCGGCGAAGAAGGACAAGCTCGACACCACCGGCGATGACTCGCGCGAGGGCCTCACGGCCATCCTGTCCGTCAAACTCCCGGATCCGAAGTTCTCCTCGCAGACCAAGGACAAGCTGGTCTCGAGCGAGCTGAAAGGCATCGTGGAGTCGGCTCTGAACCAGAAGCTCGGTGAATTTCTACTGGAGCACCCGACTGAGGCCCGGCTGATCGTCAACAAGATCATCGAGGCCGCGCGCGCCCGCGAGGCCGCGCGCAAGGCGCGGGAAATGACCCGTCGTAAGGGCGCACTCGACATTGCGGGCCTGCCCGGCAAGCTCGCCGACTGCCAGGAGAAGGATCCGGCGCTGTCTGAAATCTTCATCGTCGAGGGCGACTCGGCCGGAGGATCCGCCAAGCAGGGCCGCGACCGGCGCACCCAGGCCATTCTGCCGCTCAAGGGCAAGATCCTGAACGTCGAGAAGGCGCGCTTCGACAAGATGCTGGGGTCCGCGGAAGTCGGCACGCTCATCACCGCGTTGGGCTGTGGCATCGGCCGTGATGACTTCGACATCGCGAAGCTGCGCTATCACCGCATCATCATCATGAGCGTCGACGGCGACGATCATGTGTTCGTACGGGACGCAGGCCAGGGCACCCGCATGGTGCGCATCGGCGAATTCATCGATCGGGCGCTCGAGGGCACACCACCAGGGGCGGGCGGGGTAACGAAGCTTACGGGCGCACCGCTCGGCGAAGTGCTCTGTTTCGGTGTGGACAATCGCGCGATCCGCTTTCGGCCCATCAAGGGCGTTATCCGCCACCCGCTGGACGAGAAGCTGTTCAAGGTGCGCACCGCCTACGGACGTTCCGTGCGCGTGACCTCAAGTCACAGCGTCTTTGTGCACGAAGCGGGCGCCATCCGGCTGAAAAAGGGCGCTGACCTTAGCGTCGGCGATCGGGTGGTGGCGCCACGCCGGCTGCCATTGCCGACCAGCGCGCCAGCGCGTCTGGACATCCTGCGAGTGCTGCACGCCGAACCGTCGGCCGCACGTCACCTCTGGCTGCGAGGGCCGGCTGCCGAAGCTTTGCTGCGACGACGGGTCGAGGCGCGGCACGTGGGGCGCGCCGAACTCACCGAGCCGCGAGTCGCGGTTCCCGCCACGGTGCGTGACGAGCTCGCGGAACGACGCCGCACCTCAGGCGTGTCAAACGCCGCGCTGTGCGCGGCCATCGGCATTCGTCAGCCGTGCACGTTTTACGCTTGGGAACGGGGCGCGCAGCGTCCGACCGTGACTCACTTCCACAGCTACTTGCAGGCGCTCGGTGCGGACGTGGCAACCGTCATGGATAAGGTTGCCGTCGGTGAGAGCCGTCTGCAGCATCAATGGACCACGCAATACCGCGGCTCGGGTGCGAACGAGGTGCGTCCCTGGGTCAGGCTCGCCGAGATCAGCGCCGAGGAGATTGACTTCCTCGATGCGCGGGACGATGTGATGCTGTCGGCGGAGCACTATGCGGACCAGGCGCTCGCGCGCTACCTGACGGTGGACGAAGATCTCCTGACCCTGCTCGGCTTTTACCTGGCTGAGGGCTCATGCTCTGCCCGCAATGGCATCCGTCTGTCGATCGGCGCCGGTAACAGCCGCTTCACAGACGAGATGGCGCAGCGCATGCAGCGCGTGTTCGGCATCGCACCGCAATTGCACAGCTCGGCTAACCGCTGCTCGGAGCTGAAGCTGGTGCATCGAGTTGCCGCACTGGCCTGGCAACAGCTGTTCGGGTTTGCCGGTGCAGAATCACATTCGAAGCGCATCCCAGATCTAGTCTTCAATGTGTCGGAAGACCTGCGGGCTGCATTCCTGCGCGGCTACCTGCTCGGCGACGGCACGGTAAGCGGCGGTCATGTTGTCTGGGGCACGAGCTCATATGACATCGCCAGCGGCGTCATGTACCTGCTCTCGAGCCTCGGCACCGTTGCGTCGCTTTCCGAGCACCAGCCCGACGGTGTCGTGCGCATGATCCGCGGCACGCCGTGCAAGACGGGCCGCCCGTGGTGGACAGTCACGGTATCTGCTGCCGAGGACCTGAGTAGTCTGCGCTGCGTGTGGAGCGACCATGCCGGGGCCGCCGCGCTCGCCGAGCATCTGGCCGGTATCAGGGAGCCTGGTATCAATCGCCGCTTTGAGCTACTGGACGGCGACCTCATGTCGCTGGCCATCAACAGCATCGAAGAGGTCGCCGCGGGGAACGGCCAGGTCTACGACTTCTCCGTGGAGGGAGACGAAAACTTCGTCGCCGGCATGGGTGGCCTGTGCTGCCACAACACGGACGCGGACGTCGATGGCAGCCATATCCGCACCCTGCTGCTGACGTTCTTCTATCGGCAGATCCCGATGCTGATCGAGAACGGGCACATCTACATCGCGCAGCCGCCGCTTTACAAACTCAAGCGCGGCAAGCAGGAACAGTACGTGAAGGATGACGCGGAACTGACCGCGTTGCTGCTCAGCGCCGCGCTCGACAATGCCGCGCTGTATGTGAATTCGGCGGCGCCGCCTCTGACCGGCGCGGGCCTGGAACAGCTGGCGCGCAAGTACACCGAGGTCCAGGCCATCGTGAAGCGCTGGTCGCGCCGCTACGACGACCGGCTGCTCGAACAGCTGATCTACATGCCCGAGGTGAAGTCCTCGGATTTCGACCGTATTGACTGGCTGCGCGACTGGGCGCGCGAGCTCGAGCAGCGCCTCAACGGGCTGAACGATGGTACCCGCAGCTTCCAGATCGAAGTGCGACCCGCCACCGACAGCCACGCCAACCGAATCGTGGTCAATAAAAACCAGCATGGCAGCACCAGCCACAAGAATCTGCCACGCGAGTTCTTCGAGTCGGCCGAGTACCAGCGCATTGCCGACCTCGGCCGCACGCTTTCGGGGTTCATCGGCGAGGGCGCCTACGTAAGCCGCGAGGATGACCGGCATGAGATCGGCAGCTTCAAGGAAGCCATGCGGTGGCTGTTCGACCAGGCGCGCCGCAAACAGAGCATCCAACGCTACAAGGGCCTGGGCGAGATGAATCCTGACCAGCTATGGGACACCACCATCAATCCTGAGACCCGCCGCCTGCTGCAGGTGCGGATCGAGGATGCGGTGGCCGCGGACGACATCTTCACCACGCTGATGGGTGACCAGGTGGAACCGCGCCGCGAGTTCATCGAGAAGAACGCGCTCTCGGTCATGAACCTCGATATCTAGCCTCTCGCTGCAGTGCAGCGTTACGGTAGCGTCGGCGCTGCCTCGACCACGGCTGCGATTGACATAATGTAAGCGCCGCCGTAAATTTCCCTTCAGAACAAGAAGAAGGGGAGGTTTCCGTGCAAACCACTCGAGATCGAGGCCCGGCATGAAACACACAAATTCGCGAACCGGAAATGTCCGGACGCTACGCTCACATCTGCCGCCCACGCCGCGTGAATCCGATGGAATCCTGGTTCAGGAAGAAGAGCTGAGCTTGGCGAGCGCGCAGCACCTTTTCAGAATGCGCTGCGACTGCGGTCGCTCATGGTTTGAGCTCGAACTGAAGGTACTGGTCAAGTGCCCGGCCTGCCACAGGCTCAATCGGGTTCATATCACCTGAGGCGAGTCGGCGCCCGGCTTTTGCTATTGTGGTGGCATGAATCCCACCAAACTGGTTGCGGCGCTGCTGATCATCGCCGGAGTTCTCGGCCTGGCCTACGGTAGCTTCAGCTACACGCAGAACAAGACGGTTGCGCAGGTCGGCCCGATCTCGATCAACGCCGAAGAACAACACACCGTCAATATTCCGCTGTGGGCGGGCATCGGTGGAATTGTGGTGGGGGGATTGCTGCTCGCCTTGGGTGGCCGCAAAGGCTGATTGTCCGGCGGCAATATCAGGTGATATCGCTCAAGGGCACCATCTTGCCAGTGGCCCGGATCCGCGCCTTGCCGGTGCTCGGGAAACAGGCAATATCATCGGCATGGTTGTCGCCGATGGTCATGAACAGGCACTTGCTCCTGGTGTGATTGAATAGATGGTGCCCCGCTTTCTGCCCCGCGGGAAAACAGCAGTAGTCCCGTTCCTTCATGATGTATCTGCGGCTTCCCAGTATCAGTGTTGCACTGCCCTTGAGGATGAAGACGTGTTCTTCTTCCCGAAGGTGATAGTGAAAGCGATTTGAATACTGTCCTGGCGCCAGCACATCGATCCCGACGCCGACCCGCGAACCCCCACCATAGCGCCCGAGAAGTCTGAATGCCGTGGATCCGGGAAGCCTCTTCCACGGCACGTCTTCAATACTGAACGGTTCGAATAACCCTTCCGGACTCAAACTGGTGCGAGGGGGGTCAGTCGTTTTCTGCTTCGGTTTAGGCTTGGCCATATTCCGCGCTGCCTACGTTGGAGATGGTTTGACCCGATAGTTTAGGCTGCTCGCGCACGGTCGCGCGCGTACGTAGGAATATTCCTAGGCCACCGAGGCCGTCCCGCTCATGGCCGCCGCAGCGCGCGGGTTGTTATCTTGCACCCCAACCACCAGGACGCTCACCATGCACATCCGCTTCGGCTACGAGCTCACCTACTCGACACCCGTGCCGACGCACATGATCCTGATGTTGAGCACCCATCTGAGTCGCGGCCAGACCTATGTGGTCGGCGACAAAATGCAATTGAGCCGCAACGTGCCGCTGCAGGTCTTCACCGACGGCTTCGGCAATAGCTGTACGCGACTTGAGTTGCCCAGTGGTCCCACCCGCATCAGCGCCGATGCACTCATCGAGGACCCGGGCGCCAGTGAGCCGATCACCCCGTCGGCGCAGGAGCACCCCGTGCGGGAGCTTCCCAGTGAGGTACTGCAGTTCCTCCTTAGCAGCCGCTATTGCGACACGGAGGTACTGATGGCCGAGGCCTGGTGTCTCTTTGGGCACATGCCGCCCGGGTGGAATCGGGTCCAGGCCATCTGCGACTACGTCCATCGGCACATCGAGTTCGACTATCGATATGCCCGTGCGACGCGGACGGCGTCACAAACTTTCTTCGAGCGGCAGGGCGTATGCCGCGACTTCGCACACCTTGCCATCGCGCTGTGCCGTTGCCTCAACATTCCGGCGCGCTACTGCACCGGTTATCTGGGCGACATTGGCGTAGCGACCGCGGAATCGCCCATGGACTTCGCCGGCTGCATGGAAGTGTACCTGGGTGGTCAATGGCACTTGTTCGACCCGCGCAACAATGAACGACGGATCGGCCGTATCCTCATCGCCCGCGGACGGGATGCCGGTGATGTTGCGATCAGCACGGCTTTCGGGCCGGCCTGCCTGCAGCTCTTCAAGGTCTGGACTGACGAAGCTGACAACGCACCGCTGCGACGGGTAGGCTAGCGGGCATTATTCACGACCCCGCACGCCATGAATCCTTGCAGGAAATCGCCTGGGACCCGCAGCGGGTCCGGGCGGTCATTGGGCAGATCGTGGCGCAAACCGAGGGCCACTTCGCGTCCGATCGGTACTGGCCGGCCCATGAAATGGATACCGAAGGTGGCGACCATCAGCCGCTGACGCCACTTTATTTCGGCGCCATTGGCGTCATCTGGGCGCTGCACTATCTGCGCGAGGTCGGGGCCGCCTCTCTGGCGCGCAACTACACGCCCTATCTCGAACGCCTTCGCGCCGCTAATCAACGTTGGCTGGGCGAGCAGTACGAAACGTCCAAGGCGGCGTATCTGATGGGAGATACGCCGACGCTGATGATGACCTATGTCCAGGACCTCGAGAACGTCGCCGTCGCGGACGAGCTCGAGCGACTGATCCTCGGTAATATCGATCATCCCAGCCGCGAGCTCATGTGGGGCGCCCCGGGTACGATGCTGGCGGCATGGTTTCTGTACGAGCGCACCCGGGATGAACGCTGGGCCCACGGGTTTCGCGCCAGCGCCGAGCGCCTGTGGTCGCAATTGCTGTGGTCGCAGAATCACGGCTGCCATTACTGGACTCAGGATCTTTACGGCAGGCAATCCACGTATCTCGACGCCGTCCACGGCTTTGTGGCGACGGCTTCAGTGATGATTCGTGGCCGCGAGTTGTTGGACCCCGCTCAGTGGAAGGCCTGGCAGGAGTGCATCGTCAACACCGTCGCCCGTACCGCCACCCGCCGCGACGGCCAGGTCAACTGGCGCGCCTTGCTCCTGCCGCCCGAGGGCGGCGCACGATTTCTGATGCAGTTCTGCCATGGCGCACCGGGCTTTGTGATCTGCCTCGGCGACCTGCCTGGCAATGATCTGGACTCGCTTCTGGTCGCGGCGGGTGAGACAGTCTGGTCGGCAGGTCCGTTGACCAAGGGTTCCAATCTTTGCCATGGTACGGCCGGCAATGGCTACGCCTTTCTGAAGCTGTACCGACGCACCGGAGAGGCACTGTGGCTCGATCGCGCCCGCGCCTTTGCCATGCACGCAGTTGCCCAGACCGAGGCGGACCTGCGGCGCTACGGCCAGGGACGATATTCCCTGTGGACAGGCGACCCGGGAGTTGCCATCTATCTGTGGCACTGCCTCAAGGGAACCGCTTTATTTCCAACACTTGACGTCTTCTAATGCCTCAGCCCAGGAAATGACCATGAACACCCTGACTACGGCGCCGCTCGCGCCACTGCTATCGCGACTGTTCGTCGACGCCGCGGCAAGTACCGCAAAAATGCGCCAGGAGCTCGTCGGCGTGCCGCGCGATGACTATCGCGCGTTCTACTCTCGTGCCAAGGAGTATCACCTTGCGGTATCGCCGCAGACCGGAACTCTGCTCTACATGCTGGCGCGCAGCAGCGGCGCACGCAGCATGGTCGAGTTCGGAACCTCCTTCGGAATCTCGACACTGCACATGGCCGCGGCGCTCAAGGACAATGGCGGCGGACGGCTGATCAGCACCGAGTTTGAACCTTCAAAGATCGCACACGCCCGCAGCAATCTGCGGGCTGCGAACCTTGATGGACTGGTTGAAATCCGGGAAGGCGATGCGCTGGAAACACTGGCGCGGGATCTTCAGCCCATCGACCTGGTGCTGCTCGATGGCGCCAAGGCGCTTTATCCGAAGGTACTCGACCTGATCGAGCCGCATCTGCGCGTCGGCGCGATGATCGTCGCCGACAATGCGGACTGGTGCCCGGAGTATCTCGCGCGGGTGCGCGATCGCGCCAACGGCTACCTGTCGGTGCCATTCGCCGGCGATGTCGAACTCACGATGCGAACGGCCTGACGGCCGCCGCCGCTTACGCCTCGGGGGCCATGTACTCGCGCCGCAGTATCCTCGCGCCCTCGACCATAGCCTGCATCTTGCCGAAGGCAACGTCGTGGGGCAGATACTTCATGCCGCAGTCCGGCGCAACAATGACCTTGTCCGCCGGCACGTGCTCAAGCGCGCGCCGGATGCGCGCGGCGACTGTCGCGGCGGTCTCCACCTTCATGTCGGAGAGGTCGATGGCGCCGACCATGATGGATTTGCCTGGCAGGCTCTTCAGCACCGAGCAATCGAGGTTCGACTGGGCCGTCTCGATGGAGACCTGCTTGCAGCTGCAATCCGCCAGTTCCGACAGGAACGAATAGCCGCTGGGACGCGCGTGGATGATTGCCGCATAGCCGAAGCAGATATGCACGGTGGTCGTACCGGTAATGCCCTCGAGGGCGCGGTTCAGCGCCTTGAGACCATACTGCCGCGCCTTTTCCGGGCGCGCCTGCAGATAGGGCTCATCGATCTGAACGACGTCGGCGCCGGCGGCGAACAGGTCCCTGATTTCTTCATTGACCGCGGCCGCGTAGTCCATCGCGGCGTCTTCCTCGTGGGTGTAAAAATCGTTCTGCGCCTGCTGGGTCATGGTGAAGGGACCCGGCACCGTGATCTTGACCCGCCGGTTGGTGTGGCGCTGCAGGAATTTCAGGTCCTCAACCTGCACGGCATGCATGCGGCGGATCTTGCCGACAATGCGCGGCACGGGATTGGGATGACCCGAACGGTCTAACGCCGTCCCGGGATTTTCCAGATCCACCCCTTCGAGGGCAGTCGCGAAGCGGTTCGAATAGCTCTCCCGGCGGATCTCACCGTCGGAGACGATGTCGATCCCGGACTCTTCCTGGGCGCGGATCGCCAGGATCGTGGCGTCATCCTGAGCCTGATCCAGGAACTGGGCCGGCACGCGCCACAGCGCCTGCATTCTCACCCGTGGCGGGAAGCGTCCCGCGAGGTTGGCGCGGTCGATCAGCCATTCGGGCTGCGGATAACTTCCTACCAGAGTCGTCGGGAACAGCATTTCTCTCCACCCCTCTCGATTAACCTGGATCAAACCAGCATTAGGTAAATCAACGAGTTACAAATAGCGAGGCGCGCGACCCGCGCGTTTTAACAGTTACAAACCAACAGAATTGTGTTTACTATCCGATAAAAACGCAGATAATAACCAACTATGATCTATCAGATGCCCCTATTACCCCGGGAGTATGCCCAGGTCGTCGAGCGGATTGACCAGATGCGTCTGCGCCTGAAGTTTATGTTGCAGCAATCACCACGGCGTTGGAAAGGACTACTGCGCCGCTCGACCTTTGCTCGCTCGATTCAGGGCTCGAATTCAATCGAGGGGTTGCAGGTCACGGTAGATGATGCCGCCGCAGCCATTGACGGCGAAGAGCCGCTCGATGAGAAGACCGAAGCCTGGTCGGCGGTACGAGGCTACCGTGAGTCAATGACTTACATTCTGCAAATAGCAGACGACCCGGACTTCGCCCATCACGAGGCGGTGCTGCGCAGCCTCCATTTCATGATGACAAGTTACGACATGAAGGCACATCCCGGGCGTTGGCGGCCGGGAGCTATCCACGTGAAGCGGGAGCAAACGGGCGAAGTTGTCTATGAAGGTCCTGATGCATCAGCAGTGCCGCAGCTGCTGGCTCAACTGATTGAACAGCTCAACGCACGAAACGCGCTGCCCATCATGATTCGCGCGGCACTTGCCCACTTGAACCTTGCCATGATTCATCCATTTTCGGATGGCAACGGACGCATGGCACGCGCGCTGCAGACACTGGTGCTCGCGCGAGAAGGGATTCTCGACCCGACCTTTTCCAGTATCGAGGAATACCTGGGCCGCAACACCCAGGATTACTATGCAGTGCTGGGCGCTGTTGGCAAGGGCACCTGGAATCCAGAAAACGATCCATTGCCATGGGTGCTTTTCTGCCTGACACCCCACTTCCGTCAGGCAGAAACGCTACTTCGACGAACCCAGGAGACTGGAACGCTCGCGAGCATTCTTGAAGCCGAGGTGAAGCGACGCGGACTGCACGAGCGCACAATTGCGGCGCTGCTTGACGCGGCATACAAACATCGCGTTCGAAACGCAACTTATAGAAAGACGGCAGACGTTTCCGACGCAATAAGCAGCCGCGACTTGGGGGCCCTGGCAAGTGCTGGGCTCCTTGTTCCCCAGGGAGAAAAGCGCGGCCGGTACTATCTTGCGGGGGAATGGATTCAGCAACAACGTGCGCTGACTGACCTGCCAAGAGTTCAAACGGATCCGTTCAATGATTAACGAACCACTATTACTCGCCCCTCAGACTCGCGTTACCTGCCCGAAGTGCGGCGAAGAGTTCTCGCTCGAGCAGGGCTTCGCCAGGCAGGCGCTGGAAGCAGTGGAAAGCGCCAGTGCCAGTGCTCTGGCGGAACTGAAGGACCAGGAGCGTGCTGCGGTCGAGAAACGCGCCCAGCAGCTCGCCGATGAGCAGGCCAAGGCGGCGCAGCGACAGGTCGAGGATTTGCGGGAAATCCTCAAGACGCAGGCCGATGGACATACCAAGGCGCTGGCCGAGATGCGCGCCCTAACCGAGCTGTCCTTCAAGCCTCAATTCGATGCGATGAAGGAGCAGCTGGCAAACAGCCGGAACAAGCTGGCGGCAATGGACCAACGCGAGGCCGCCATCGCCCTACGCGAACAGGGCATCGAGGCGCGGGTTCAAGAAGCGGCCGCGACGCGGGCCGCGGAACTGGTCGCCGGAGAGCGGCGCGACTACGAGAAGCGTCTGGCCGACAGCCAGACGCAGCTGAAGGAACTGCGCGACGAGCAGCTTGCACTGCGCGCGGAGCGCCAGAAGCTGCGCGATGAAAAGGACGCACTGGCCCTGGAAGTGCACAAGCAGGTCGACATCAAGCTGGCGGAACGCGAATCCGCGGTACGCACTCAGGAGCAGGAAAAGTCCAGGCTCGACAAGGCGGAACTGCAAAAGAAGCTCGATGACGCCGTGGCGCAGCTGGCGGCGGCGCAGCGCAAGATGGAACAGGGTTCCCAGCAGCTTCAGGGCGAAGTTCTGGAGCTTGCCATCGAGGAGGGCCTGCGGCGCGGCTTCCCGCTCGATGTCATCGAAGAGGTCAAGAAGGGCGCCCGCGGCGGCGACATCATCCAACGCGTCATGTCGCGCTCCGGTCAGTCGGCCGGTGTCATGCTCTGGGAGTCCAAACGCGCGGGCGGCTGGAGTCGCGAGTGGACCGCCAAGTTGAAGGATGACATGCGTGGTTGCGGCGCAGAGATTGGGATTCTGGTCAGCATGGGCACTGCGGTGCCGAAGGACTGGAACGAGGGACAGCAGTTCGGATTGCACGAAGATGTCTGGGTCACGACCTGGTCCGCGGCGCTGCAGCTTGCCGAAGTGCTGCGCGCCGGATTGCTTGACGTGCACAAGCAACGGCTCATTTCCGCAGGCAAGGGCGAGAAAATGGAAGCCGTTTATGACTACCTGACTTCGCCCCAGTTCGCGCACAAACTCAAGGCTGTCTACGGGGCCTTCCAGAAAATGCGTGAGGAGCTGGAGTCCGAACGTTCGGTCACGCAACAGCGCTGGGCACGACGCGAGAAGCAGCTGCAGAGCGGCCTGTCTGAGCTGCTCGGCGTGGCCGGAGACCTTCAGGGACTTGCCCAGCAGGAACTGCCCGCGCTCGAACTGGAACCACCCGCCGCGCAGCAGTGATACATCGTTGCCCCGGCCGTATATAGCAGTATGGCTACCGAAGACGCTAAACGGCTGCAGGCCGCGGGGGCATCACCCCTGCAGCTTGACTGGAATGCCGTTTACACCGATCAGCTGCCGCGTATCTATAACTATTTCCGGTTTCGCGTCGGACCTGCCTACGATGTGGAGGAGCTGACCGCGCGAACCTTCGAAAAGGCCTGGCGCTCCCGAGCACAGTACCGGCGCGACCTCGCGGGGTTTTCCACGTGGCTGTTTGCCATCGCACGCAATGTCGCAATCGATTACCTGCGCTCGGATGCCCTGCGGATCAGGGTCGCTGCGCTCGCCGACATAAGCGCGCAACCGACGCCGGAGGAGCGGGCCACGCTCGGCTCGGATATGGCGCGCCTCGGAAAGCTGACTTCCGACCTCCCCGACCGGCACAAGGAATTGATTGCCCTCAAATATGGTGCGGCCCTGAACAATCGCATGATTGCCCGGATCACGGGCCTGAGTGAGTCGAATGTGGGTACCACGCTGCAGCGAATCGTGGAACGGCTCCGGTCGCAGTGGTAACGGGAGCATGATTATGGACGACCAGTTTCTGCATCAATTGCGGCGCGAGCCGCCGGCGAACTTCGCGATCCGCTTGAAGTCGCAGCTGGATCGGCCGGTGCCGGTGCGTCGCTTCCGATCGCGGCTGATCCTGGGGCTTGCCATCTTCGGGACAGCCTTCGCACTGGTATCCCCGCCCGCCCGCCGCGCGTTGGGTGATTGGTTCGCAACCACGAGCCATCCGCAGCTTGCACCGGCTGAAAATCCCTTCCCGCGCGCGCCGTCGGCGGCGGCCCCCGCTGGCACGTCCCGCGGCCGTATCAGCCCGCGACCCGCTGGCCTGCCGCACTACGCATCGACAGAACCCTCCATTCCCGCCCCGCCGGCGGCCGTGCCCGCGGCCGCGCCGGTCCAGAACATCAGTGATGAAGTGCAGCTGCCTGCAAGGGCCCTCGCCCCCGTCATCATCGCAGGCTCGCCGCAGCAAACGCCCGAAATGCAGGCCGCGCAGGCGGTGAGCCTGCGCCAGGGTCTGTTTCTGAATTTGGGCTTCGTGACGGGGCCTCTGATTTCAATGCTGCAACGCGGTACCCCATTGGACTTCAAAGTTGCCCGAATCGGCGCCACCCGACTTGCGACCCTGTCAGCGCTGATTCCCGAGGTCTTCCTCAAGGACACGCGTCCGTTCGTATCGCATACGCGCGCCCTCGATGTCATATGGACGGATTATCCGGATTTTGAGTCGAAGGCCGATGAGTTGACCCTTGCCGCAGAGGTGCTGGGCAGCGCCGCAAAGTCCGAAGACGATGACGCCACACGCAAGGCGATCGCCAATGTTGCGGCGGCCTGCACGGCCTGCCACGATGTCTTTCGCATGAAGTGAGGGCATTACTCGCCTAAGCTCTGGGCGAAATACCAGCGGTGTCCCTCAGGGTCCTCGACGGCGTAGCGACGATCACCATAGGGTTGGTCGGCGGGTTTCTCGAGCACCACCGCACCGGCTGCCACGGCGCGCTCGAAGTGACGGTCAAGGCTTGTCACCCGCACATACAGGTTTTGCGTGCAGTAACCCAGGTGTTTCGGATTCCGATATCCCGCCCCCGGGCATCCCATCATCACGACCCCGTCATCTTCAACGACCATTTCAACGTGCGTCACAACACCGGCCGGCACGGGATGGCGCACGCGGAACCCGAAGGCCCGCTCCAGCCATTGCCAGGCGCCAGGCAGGTCTTCGTACAGAAGATACGGTGCAATCCGGGGGGTCGAATAGGCTGACATCGCGGCTCCTTGATTCGCAATAGCGATACAGAGTCTGGGACAATTTCGCGCCGGGCGATTGTAGAAAATTTCCACTCTGAACAGAGGATGCGCCCGTAGGAATGCGCCTTCAGAGATTTGAGACGCATGCACTTTAAGCGTGCACCGGTCTGTGGCGAAAATAACGGCAAGCTATGAACGATGAACTCACCAAAGTTCGCAATTGGGCCCAGCAACAGCTCGATACTGAGCACGAACCGCCTTGGGCAACGCGTCGCTACCTGCATGTGGTCGCGCTGATCGATGAGATGCTGGCGTCCCGGGCGCGCACTCCCCTGCGAAAGGGGAATGTCGTGCATCTGAATTTCACTCGACGCGCAAGTGGTTGGGACTGCCGGTCCTGCAAGCCAGGTAGGCCGAGGGACTGACGCCGGCGAATTCGCGAAACTCGTGATTGAAATGCGCCTGGTCGTAGTAGCCGCATGACAATGCCGTCTCGGTCCAATTCACTTCAGCGTCGCGGCCTATGCGCTGCAGCACCTGCCGAAAACGCTGGATGCGACAGAAGGCCTTCGGCGCCAACCCCACCTGCTCGCGGAACTGCGCAATGAAGCGTCGCGCGCTCGTCCCTGTTCGGTCGACCACATCACCCACCGAAATGCACCGACCAGGGCTTTGAAATTCCTGCAGCGCAAAACGCACGAGCGCGCTGCGCGGGGGCGCACCGCTCAAGCGCGCCACCAGGTGGCGCTCGAGAATGCTGAATCTGCGGGCAACAGAGCGGGTCTCGAGCAGCTCGCCCCGCAGTGCCTGCGCGTCATTTCTCCAGAAAGTGTCAACCGGCACGGTGAGGTCCTGCAACTCGCCGGCGGGCAACCCGAAGAAGGCATAGCCCCCGCCTGCCTTGAAGGCCGCGCCGATGAGACTGAGCGGTCGCGACGTATCCAGAACAAACGAGCCTGTACGGGCTCCCGAAACGAAGCCCGACGAGGCGCCATTGCCGCCGACGTCCAGCACCAGACCCATCCGTCCCGTCGGCAGCACCCGCTCGGCGCCATGTTGCGGGGCGTAACCTTCCGACAGCCACAGATAGTCGACGAACTGCGCCAGTGGTTGGTGTGTGATGCGATGGATGTTGCCCATGGGTTTCAGAGTAGCGTGCCGAAGCGTTCCGTGCACTAGAATGCTCGGCATCGAACACGTGCTGTTGAAACCCAAGACGACCGCGGAGCATTGAATGTCGCGAACAACCCTGAAGCGAATGGTCTTGACGTTGGCGCTCTTGACCGGGGCGCTCGCCCGAGCGCAGACGCCCGCTGCGACCAATGTGCCAATCTACACCGGCGCCGGCGAGCTCGTGCCGCCGTCACAGTATCGCGAATGGGTGTACCTGAGCACCGGCATGAACATGAGTTATATCAAGCGCCTGGCGGGCATGGGGCACGACATGTTTTCAAACGTGTTCGTGAACCCGGAAAGCTATCGGGAGTTTCAGCGCACCGGAACCTGGCCGGACAAGACCATGCTGGTGCTGGAAGTCCGCGGCGCCACGAATAAAGGCTCGATCAACAAGCAGGGGTTCTACCAGAGTTCCGACATCATGGGGCTCGAGGTGCACGTCAAGGACACACGCTTCCAGGGCAGCTGGGCCTTCTTCGGCGACAATGGCGGCAAGCCCGCGAAACAGATCCCCTTTACGGCGGATTGCTACAGCTGTCACAAGGAGCATGCGGCGGTGGACACCACGTTCGTGCAGTTCTATCCGACGCTGCTTGAAGTCGCCAGGAAAAAAGGAACGCTGAGCGCGGGATACGAACCCTAGCCGGAGAGCTGGTCGCGGTGCGCGGCGAGGAAGGCCGCGACCGTGGTCGCCGGGCGGCCCGTCAGATCCGCCACGGCCGTACTGACGACGGCCAGCGAAGGTCCGCCGAAGCCGCGGACGGGCGGCGCGTCGGGGGCGGCCGGAACCACCGTGATGGGCTTGCCGGTTGCAGCGCTCGCGGCCGCGGCGATCGCCCGCACGCCGATCAGCGCAGGACCGGTGATGTCGTAGCTTTTGTTGTCGTGACCCGACGTGCACAGCACCGCAGCAGCAGCGGCCGCGCAATCCCCGCGAGTGACATAGCCCATCAGCACTTCGCCATTCGGCACCGTCGCCTTGCCGACGGCCACCAGCCTGGCGGCTTGCGGCAGCAGGGTTTCCATATATAAAGAGTTGCGCAGGAAGGTGTAGGCCACGCCACTCCTGCGCAGCAGCTCCTCGGTCGCCAGATGGTCGGCCGCAATGCCCTGGGTATCGCCCCTGGTGATGCCCAGCCATGAGGTGTAGGCGATCTGCTTTACGCCCACGCTCTTGGCCGCATCGATGGCATGTCCATGGGCTACAGGCCTGGGACCTGCGCCGCCGCCAATGCTGATCAGAAGCATGCGCGTCCCGCCGGCAAAGGCCGCGGGCAGCGAATCCGGTTTGGCGAAGTCGCCGAAGCGGGTGGCGGCGCCGAGTTTCGCGTACGGCGCGAGTGCCTCGGGCGTGCGGCTGACCAGGATCAGGTTCCGGGCCGCAACTCCCCGGTCCAGAAGATCCTTGACGGCCTGCCCACCCAGCTGTCCGGAGGCGCCGGAGATGATGATCTGGTCAGCGCTCGCCGCAAGAGCCGCCGTGGCGCCATCGAGCAGCACTCCCGCGGCCATCCACTCCAGAATTTCACGTCGCGTCAACGGGTTCATGACAGTGTCCTTTCGCGGGTGTCTGTTCGGCCCTGCTTGGGATATTCTGGCACGGATCCACACACAAGCAGGAGAGGGGGCATGATGCGACGAAATCTGTGCGCCGCAATGGCGCTGATCACAGCGGCAGTCTTCGGTTTCGCAGGCGTGCCGGCCGTGGCGGACGATGCACCGGCGTACACCCTGCCGGCCGATACACCCGGCTACATCCGTGCGGCCATCGCCGATCCCGCGCGCCCCGCCGAACAGCGGGCGCGGGACGCCAATCGCAAGCCGGCTGAACTGCTGATGATGTCGCGCATTCATCCCGGGGATAACGTGGTGGAATTTGCCTCGTTCGGTCAGTACTTCACGAGCTTCCTGTCGGACATCGTGGGACCCAAGGGTACCGTGTCCATGTACGACCTGCCCTATACCGAGAAGCGGTCCGGTGAAGCCAGCCGCGCCTTTGTCGCCGCGCATCCGAATTGTAAGTACCAGCTCGTCGACTACAACACGGTGGAACTGCCGCAGACGGTGGACGAAGTGTTCATGGTTCTCTACTACCACGACCTGTTCATCAACAAGATCGACACCGCGAGCCTCGATGCCCGCATCTTTAATGCGCTCAAGCCCGGCGGGACATTCCTCATTGTCGATCACAATGCCCGACCGGGTTCCGGAACCAGCGATACGCCGAAACTGCATCGCATCGATCCGGCCGTGATCCGCAAGGAAGTCACCGCGGCGGGCTTCAAACTGGTGACGGAAAGCAAGCTGCTGGCGCACCCGGAGGATGACCACAGCCAACTCGTGTTTTCACCGGGACTTCGCGGGCTGACCGATCAGACGGTGTTCGTGTTCCGCAAACCAAAGGGTTGATGCATAAGGCAGCGCCGCGTGTCCGGTATTGATGCCGGTGACTTCGGGGCCTGGCTGCTCCAGGCTCGCGAAGCGCTGCGCGGCTCGGCAGGCAGCCGTGTACCTTGCGGCGAGTGCACCGGCTGCTGCACTTCCGGGTACTCGATCGAAGTGCGCCCCAGCGACGCGGCGGCGCTGGAGCGGATACCCGCGGCGTCGCTTCATCGTTCACTCGGGCCTGCGGCCAACTGGACGGTACGGCCGAAGGCAGATGGTGTCTGTCCGATGTTGAGCTGCGGCAAGTGCACGATCTACGCCCTGCGACCCCAGACCTGCCTGGACTATGACTGCCGTGTATTCGCAGCCGCTGGCATCGCAGCCGGCGGCGCGGACAAGGCGGTGATCAATCAGCGCGTGCGGGAATGGCAGTTCCGGTTCAGCGGCGACGAGGATAAGCAGGCGTATGCAGCGGTGCGGGCCGCCGCGGCTTTTATCGGCGGCGAGCGCGCGCAATTTCCGGCCGGCACGGCGCCCATCAATCCGCTGGGCGTTGCGGCGCTGGCGCTGCGGGTGTATCCCGTGTTTCTGCCGCCAGGGCCGCCGGACAGCGCGGGCGAGACCGCCAATGCCGTCGTGACGATGGCCGCGGCATTTGATCGCGGCAACAGCGGAGCCCACACATGAGCGAAATTACCGGCAGCTGCACCTGTCGCACGGTGCGCTATCGTCTCACTGACAAACCGATGTTCATCCATTGCTGCCACTGCCGCTGGTGCCAGCGCGAGACCGGCGCGTCATTCGCCCTGAATGCGCTCATCGAGTCCGACCGCGTGGAACTCACGAGCGGTGCCGTCGAAGTCATCAATACGCCTTCCAACAGCGGCAAGGGCCAGCGGATTTCGCGCTGTCCAACCTGCCGCATCGCATTGTGGAGCAACTACGGGGGCGGCGGCGATGCCTTGCGCTTCGTGCGCGTGGGTACGCTCGATGAGCCGGATCGCTGGCCGCCGGATGTCCACATCTTCACGCAATCCAAGCAACCCTGGGTGCTGCTGCCGGCTGGAACTCCGGCCTTCGCCCAGTACTACAGCTCGGCCGAACTGTGGCCTGCGGAAAGTCTGGCGCGACGCGCCGTCGTCATGGGGCGCAAATGAGCTCGATACCCGTCGCCGGTTACTTAGGCCTGCTCTACTTCGGATCCGAATTCCTGATCGGGCTCTTGAGGCCCGCCAAGGCCGGCGCCAGAAGCCCCGCAGATCGCAGCTCCACGCGGGTGCTGTGGATACTCATCCCGGTGAGTATGTTTTTCGGCTTCCAGATGGAGTTCACCCTGCCCGAGGCAGGCTGGGGCTACCAGCCGTGGATCAATATACTGGGCATTGCGACGGTGATGGTTGGCCTCGGCTTTCGCTGGTATTCGATCATCTACCTGGGGCGCTTCTTCACGGTGAACGTCGAGATCGCCGCGGATCACCAGCTCATCGACTCCGGTCCCTATCGCCGGCTGCGGCACCCGTCATACACCGGCGCCCTGCTGGCGTTTCTGGGCCTCGCGCTGTGTACCCAGAACTGGGCGTCGCTGGCGATCATGACCATCGGACCCACGGCCGCGTTCCTGTATCGCATCCACGTCGAGGAGGCGGCCCTGGCGGGCGCCTTCGGCGAGCGCTACCGTCAGTACATGCAGCGCACCGCACGGCTGATACCCGGGGTGTATTGAGCGGCACTAGCCGCGCACGGCGGGCACCATTCGGGTCAGCTGACCCTCGATCCAGTCCTGCGCCTCGGCGTTGATCTCGCGCGGATCGCGGCCGACGGCCTTGATGGGGGGCCCGATCACGACCCGCACCGTACCGCGTTTCTTCAACAGGCCCCGGCGCGGCCAGAAGTAGCCGGCGTTGTGCGCGACGGGGATGATGAGCTTGCCGGTCTGCGAGGCCAGCAGCGCGCCACTGACCCCATAGCGCCGGGTCTGGCCGGCCGGCATGCGGGTGCCCTCGGGGAACATCACCACCCAATCGCCCTCGTCCAGCCGCTGCCGTCCCTGTTCGACCACCTGGTTGACGGCGTTGTGTCCGGCGCCGCGATCAATGGCGATGGCATGCAGCAGCCGGATGCTCCAGCCGATGAAGGGCAGCCACAGCAATTCGCGCTTGAGCACCCAGACCTGGCGCGGAAACACCACCCCGATCGCCAGCGTTTCCCAGGTCGAAGCGTGCTTCCACAGGGCGATGTGATTGTCGGCAGGAATGTGTTCCCGACCCTCCACCGTGTAATCAAGCCGGCACAGCCACCGAAGGGCCGTCAGCAGCACCGTGGCCCAGGTGCGCGCGAGCGCGGCCCGGCGCGGAAAGGGCACACACAGCGCCATGATTACGAAGGCGATCGAGTACAGAAAGGTCCAGACGAACAGGAAAACCGTAAATAGAAGCGAGCCCAGAAACTGCATGGGCGCGAAGTATAGCCATGTGGGCGCACCGTCGTGCGGCGCGCCTTGCGCACCGAAACCAGGCAATTGACGCTCCGTTACAACGGATTCGCTTTTTTGCTACGCCGCATGCCCTATCAAGGAGCTCCTGCTTTTCAAATCGCCCTAATATGGTGCAAAATGGCCGTGACGCAGTTCTAACTTGTTGATTGCACTGTGCCATATGTTGGCACAAGGGCTGCAACGTCTTGCTGCTCGATGCACATCGGGCAACCCCATTTTCGGAGGCGATATGACACCGACTGATGTACTGAAGCTAATAAAAGAGAAGGAGGTCAAGTACGCAGATCTCCGGTTCACGGACACCCGCGGCAAGGAGCAGCACGTCACCATTCCTGCCAAGCTCGTCGATCTTGACCTGTTCACTGACGGCAAGATGTTCGACGGCTCGTCAATCGCCGGCTGGAAGGGTATCAACGAGTCCGACATGATCCTGATGCCCGAGTCGGGCACGGCGGTCCTCGACCCGTTCTTCGAGGACACCACGGTCAACATCCGCTGCGATGTGATCGAGCCGGCAACGATGCAGGGCTATGAGCGCGACCCGCGCTCGCTGGCCAAGCGCGCTGAGGTCTACCTCAAGTCCACCGGCATCGCCGATGGCGCGCTGTTTGGTCCGGAGAATGAGTTCTTCATCTTCGACAGTGTCCGCAGCGGTTCGAGCCTCAATGGATGCTTCTACCAAATCGATTCCGCGCAGGGCGCGTGGAACTTCGAAAAGGATTATCCGGAGGGTAACAAGGGTCACCGCCCTGGCGTGAAAGGCGGCTACTTCCCGGTACCCCCGGTGGATGCCTTCCAGGACATCCGCTCGGCGATGTGCGATGCGCTCGAGGAGATGGGACTGAAGGTCGAGGTCCACCATCATGAAGTGGCCACCGGCGGCCAGGGCGAAATCGGCGTCGGCCCCGGCGGCCTGGTGACGAAGGCGGATCAAGTGCAGATCCTCAAGTACTGCGTGCTGAACGTCGCACACAGCTACGGCAAGACCGCGACCTTCATGCCCAAGCCCCTGGTCGGCGACAACGGCAATGGCATGCACGTGCACCAGTCGCTGCAGAAGGAGGGCAAGGCGCTGTTCGCCGGTGACAAGTACGGCGGTCTGTCCGAGCTCGCCCTGTACTACATCGGCGGCATCATCAAGCACGCCAAGGCGTTGAACGCCATCACCAACTCGGCGACCAACAGCTACAAGCGTCTGGTGCCCGGCTTCGAGGCGCCGGTCATGCTGGCGTACTCGGCCCGCAACCGCTCCGCGTCGATCCGCATTCCCTGGGTTCCGAACCCCAAGGCCCGTCGCATCGAAGTGCGCTTCCCGGACTCCACGGCGAATCCGTACTTCGCATTCACGGCCATGATGATGGCCGGCCTGGACGGCATCCAGAACAAGATCCATCCCGGCGATCCTGCGGACAAGGATCTGTACGACCTTGAGCCCGAAGAGGCCGCGCACATCCCGACGGTGTGTCATTCCCTGGACATGGCGCTGGAGCACCTGGACAAGGACCGTGAGTTCCTGACGCGCGGCGGTGTGTTCACCAACGACGTTATCGACGCCTACATCACTTTGAAGATGCAGGATGTGACCAAGTTGCGGATGTCCACGCACCCGGTGGAAATGGAGCTGTATTACAGCTGTTGATGACGGTGGCAGTTTTTGACAATGCGCCTTGGAACTGCAACAACTCTGCCCCCCCACTGACCGCGGGGGGGCACAGTTGCGGGGTATTTTTGTCCTGCGCCGCAGTCGGGGCTATGCTCCGGGTGTATGCGAGGACTGCCACTACTGATACTGCTGGGCGCCTGCACCGGCGCCTGGGCGGCCACCGTCTACAAATGGGTGGACGACAACGGCGTGGTGCATTTCAGCGACCAGCCCAATCCCAAAGCGCAGAAGATCGAGGTTGCCGGCGCCCAGACTTATGGTGCACCGGCGCCCGCCGCAGCGCCGCCCCCGGTGGCTGCACCGGCTCCGGCGACGGCTCCGCCGGTCTGCGTCATCGATACCCCGGCTGCCGGGCAGGTATTCCTCAATACATTTTCCATAACGGGTCACGTGACCCTCGCCCATGCCGGGCCCGAGGGCAGCCAGACCACGCTGCGCCTGGATGGCCTCGACATCTCCATGTTGCTCGGGCCCACTGGCAGCTTCGCGCTAAGCCAGCTGGAACGCGGCGAGCACACATTGACCCTGCAGGTGACCGACGACCACGGCGAGATCTCCTGCCAGGGCACCGCCGTCACCTTCACCATCCGGCAGCGATCGGCGGCGGGCGATACGGTGCCCATGGCGCCGACGGTCCCGGGAGCACCGCGAGCCCCGGGAGTCGGAGTCCCTCACTAGCCCCGCTGCCGTTCGAGGTGCGCCGTGCCGGGTGAGCATTCCCTGCCGTCGCCGCTGTCACATTTCGATTCGGCGGACCTGCTCAATGCGCTCTCCACCGGAATCATCCTGCTTGATGCGCAGCTGTGTCCGATCTATGCGAACGTGGCCGCGCAGGATCTGCTGGCCTTCAGTCTCAACCAGAGCCGGGGTCGGCCCTTCGGCGATCACCTGCTGGAATCAAACGGACTGATTCCGATTCTGCGCCGCTCCATCGAGACCGGTGAAGCCTTCGCCGATCGCGAGCTGGTCCTGAATCTCAAGTCAACGCCGCGCGAACCACGGATCGTGGACGTCACCATCACGCCGCTGGAAGGCGAGGTGACGGGAACTCACCTGCTGCTGGAGCTCACCGACACGACGGCGCGGCAGCGCATTTCGCGCGAGAACGAAATGCTGGTGCGGCTGGACAGCAGTCGCATGATGCTGCGCCAGCTGGCTCACGAGATAAAGAATCCGCTGGGCGGCCTGCGCGGCGCAGCGCAACTGCTGGAACGCGAGCTGCCCAACGAAACCTTAAGGGAATACACCACCGTCATCATCTCCGAGGCTGACCGCCTGAGCGCGCTGGTGGCCTCGATGACCGGACCGAACCGGCCGATGCAGAAGACCCAGCTGAACATCCATGAGGTGTGCGAGCATGTCTACCACCTGCTGCGTGCCGAGGCCCCTCCCGGGGTCGTCATCGACCGCGACTATGATCCGAGCCTGCCCACCGCCAGCTTCGACCGCAATCAGCTGATCCAGGCGCTGCTCAACGTGGCTCGCAATGCCATGCAGGCCATCGGCGACCAGGGTCATATCACCCTGCGCACCCGCGCCTTCTCCAATATCGGCATCGCGGGGCGGCGCCATAAGCTGGCCGCCGGAGTGCAGGTCGAGGATGATGGGCCGGGCGTGCCGGCGGCGCTGCGCGCCAGTATTTTCTACCCGCTGGTCACCGGCAGATCCACGGGCACCGGCCTGGGACTGGCGGTGGCCCAGGATCTGGTCACGCGCCACGGAGGCCTGATCGAATTTGAGAGTGAGCCCGGCCGGACCGTGTTCAAGCTGATGCTGCCTCTCGAGGAACCCGTATGAGTACATTGAATCTTCGCGTATGGCTGGTGGACGACGATGCGTCGATCCGCTGGGTGTTGGAACGCGCCTTGCGCAATGGCGGCATGCTGCCCAGGACGTTCGATGCGGCCGAGCCGGCTCTTACGGCATTGCGTGGCGATGCGCCTGATGTCCTGATCACCGACATACGCATGTCCGGACAGTCCGGTCTTGAGCTGCTGAAGCGGATCCGCGAGACGCGTCCGACGCTGCCGGTCATCGTGATGACGGCGTACGCGGACCTGGGCAACGCCGTGTCGGCCTACGAGAGCGGCGCCTTCGAGTACCTGCCCAAACCCTTCGATATCGACCAGGCCGTGGACCTGGTGCGGCGTGCGGCACGCACCGGAACTCCAACCGCCGGCGACGGCGCCAGCCCGCCGCCGATTCCTGAACTGCTGGGTCGCGCCGCGGCCATGCAGCAGGTGTTCCGCGCCATCGGCCGCCTCTCGCGTTCCAGTGTCACGGTACTGATCACCGGCGAGTCGGGAACCGGCAAGGAGCTGGTGGCCCGCGCGCTGCACGAGCACTCGCCACGGGCCGCAAAACCCTTCATCGCCCTGAACACCTCGGCAATTCCCAGCGAGCTTTTGGAGTCGGAACTGTTCGGCCACGAAAAGGGCGCCTTCACCGGCGCCGACAGCCTGCGCCGGGGCCGCTTCGAACAGGCCGACGGCGGGACCTTGTTCCTGGATGAAATCGGGGACATGTCGACACCGCTGCAGACCCGCCTGCTGCGGGTGCTGGCCGAAGGGGAGTTCTACCGGGTTGGCGGCCAGACCCCGATCCGCGTCGACGTGCGCGTCATCGCGGCGACTCACCAGAACCTCCAGGACCGGGTGCAGCGCGGTGTGTTCCGCGAGGACCTCTATCACCGCCTGAATGTCATCCGCATCGAGCTGCCGCCGCTGCGGGCCCGCTCCGAGGATATTCCGGAACTTCTTGATCACTACCTGCACGTCGCGGCCATGGAGCTGGGCGTCGAGCCCAAGGCGCTGGCCGCCGATGCCAAGGAGAAGCTCGCAGCCCATACCTGGCCGGGCAACGTCCGTGAACTGGTCAACCTGTGCCGCCGCCTGACGGTGCTCGCGCCAGGCTCCGAGATCCGCATCGAGGATCTGCCGGCGGAGCTGGCCGCTGACGGTGAGACTTCGGCTGAAGTTGACTGGGCCAAGGCGCTCGCCAGCTGGGCGGATCGGCAGGCCATGGTCGGCAAGCGTCCGCTGCTGCTGGACGCGCAGCCGGAATTCGAGCGGGTACTGATCCGCGCGGCGCTCAAGCGCACGCAGGGGCATCGCCAGGACGCTGCAAAGCTCCTGGGCTGGGGCCGCAACACCCTGACGCGCAAGCTCAAGGAACTGGGGATGAACACTGCCGAATAGCGCCCGTTTCGTGAGAAAATCCGGCACCTATGCCGAACCTGGACCAGTTCTGGAAGCGGGCGCTGCTGTGGAATAGCGTCGGGGACTGGACGCTCGCGCTGATCGTGTTTCTGGCCGTGTTCATCGGCCTTTTGGTCTTGCGCCAGATCTTCCGCGCACGGCGCCGCCGGTGGACCGAAGCCGGGCGGCCGCTGCCGGTGGCGCTCGATCTCACCGCGCAGCTCATCGAGAAGACCACCCCCCTGTTCATCTGGGGCGTGGCCCTCTACAGCGCCATCGAGCAGCTGGATTTCCCGCCGGCCATTCATCTCGCGCATCGCATCGACCATGGCGTCGATGTCCTCATCACGCTGATCTTCTGGTATCAGGCCGCCCGCTGGGCCATGGCCACATTGCGGTATTCCATCGATCAGCGTCGGCGCAGCACGCAGGGCCACGACACTGCGCTGGCCGGGTCGATGGAGATCATCCTGTTCGTCGCCGGGGTGCTGATCTGGGGACTGGCGCTGCTGCTGGCGCTCGACAATATGGGTGTGGCCATCAGGCCGTTGCTCGCGGGACTGGGCATCGGCGGTATTGCCGTGGCCCTCGCGGTGCAGGCTGTACTCGGCGACCTGCTCGCCTCGATGTCCATCGCCATGGACAAACCCTTTGTGCTCGGCGATCTGCTGACGGTGGACACGCTCACCGGCACGGTCGAATACATCGGGGTCAAGAGCACGCGTATCCGCAGCATCACCGGTGAGCAGATCGTGGTGTCCAATGCCGACATCACCAAGTCCCGCATCCGCAACTTCGGGCGCATGAGCGAGCGCCGCGTTTCATTTGAACTGCCGGTGGTCCATGACACGCCGGTGGCAGTTCTGAAGGCATTGCCGGATGCCGTACGCGCGGTGGTCGCGGCCTCACCGCGCGCCCGCTTCGAGCGCTGCAATCTGCTTAACCTGACCGAGAGCGCGTTGCGTTATGAAGTGGTGTATTTCGTGCGCGCACCGGAACTGCAGGTATACGCGGAAGTCCAGCACGGCATCATGATCGCGCTGCTGGAGAAGATCCGGGAAATCGGTGTGCAGTTCCCGACCCCGGCGCAGGTTCCCATGCCGACGCAGGCGCCGCTGCCGCGCACCGCTCAATAGGGCGTGCCGTCCTTGTGGGCGGCGAAGCGGCTGCCATCGGGTGCGGTGGCGAGCTTCAGATCGTCGTTGGGGTATTCGACCTGATCTGCGCCGGGCGCGCGATTGCCGATTTCAAGGTAGCTGACCGGAGCATCGCTGCGGTTCAGGAGATGATGGGCCTTGCCGCCGCCGGCCTTGAATCCGCAGCAGTCCCCGGAATTGACGCTGAACTCCTCGCCATCGATGACCAGCACCGCGGTTCCGGAGATGATGTAGACCAGCTCATCTTCCAGGGAATGTCGGTGCAGCAGCGCGGAGGCTGCACCGGGCGCCAGCTGCGTGAGATTGACGCCGAAATGGGTCAGCCCGAAGTGATCGCCAAGACGTCGCTTGCCGCGTCCCGCGACAACCTTGGCGAACGGCGCCGGGTAAATGGTCCGGTGCAACTCCGCGACGGCGAGAGCGTTGATTGGTTGGTAGTTCATTGTTGACTCCAGAAGGCCTTATTGTTTCACTAATGATTTAATAACGCATGTTCCATGTCATTCTGCATCGCCCGGAAATTCCGCCGAACACGGGCAATGTCATCCGGTTGTGTGCCAACACCGGGTGCGTCCTGCATCTGGTTCGGCCACTGGGATTCGAGCTCGATCGCAGGTCTGTACGGCGCGCCGGCATGGATTACACGGAAATCGCGGACCTGAAAGTGCACAGCAACCTCGATGAATGCCTCGCGCAAATCGCCGCGACCAGAGTGTTCGCCATCGAGACCGGCTCAGCCATCCCGTACTCGCAGGCGCGCTTCGAGCCCGGGGACGCACTGCTGTTCGGCTCCGAATCCAGCGGTCTTCCGGCCACGGCTCTGCAGCGCGTGGAGCCGGCGAGGCTGCTGAGCATTCCGATGCGCCCCGGCAATCGCAGTCTGAATCTCGGCAACGCAGTGGCAGTGGTGGTCTACGAAGCCTGGCGCCAGCAGCGGTTCGCGCTGCCGCCGTAGCCGCTACTCGGCCTCGGCACGCAGCGGCTGGCGCATCAGGGTACGCACCACTTCGGCGGCGGGCAGTCCCTCATACAGGACCCCATAGACGCCCTCACACAGCGGCATGTCCACGTTCTCGCGCAGCGCGACCGCGCGCACTGCGCGGGCGGCCCGCACGCCTTCCACCACCTGCCCGATCTCGGCGCGTGCCTGGTCGATATTGCGCCCCTGCGCCAGCAGCAACCCGAAGCGCCGGTTGCGGCTCTGGTCATCGGTGCAGCTGAGCACCAGATCACCGAGTCCCGCAAGCCCCATGAAGGTCTCGCGCTTCGCACCCAGCGCCACCCCCAGGCGCACCATCTCGGTCAGCCCGCGGGTGATAAGCGCAATGCGGCTGTTGGCACCAAACCCCAAGCCATCCGAAAGTCCCGCCGCCAGCGCGAGTACGTTCTTCACGGCGCCGCCCACTTCGACACCCACGATGTCGGTGGAGGTGTAGGCACGAAAGCTTGGCGACGACAGATCCTGGGCCAGGGCGGCGGCGAACGCGGCGTCCGAGGAGGCCACGGTCATGGCGGTTGGCAATCCCGCACCGACCTCGGCGGCGAAGGTCGGGCCCGACAGCACCGCGAAGGCGCGCCCCGTGCCGAGCGTGTCCCGCGCCACCTGCTGCGGCAGCAGGCCGCTTTGCGCCTCGAAGCCCTTGGTCGCCCATGCCAGCCGCATCTGCGGTGCCAGCAAGGGCCGGATCTGGCCCAGGATGGCGCGAAAGGAATCACTGGGAACCACGACCAGCACGTCAAGCGCGCCGGCCAGCGTTGCGGCGAGATCCGCTCCGACGCTCAGCGACTCGGGAAAGTGGGCCTGCGGCAGGTAGCGCCGATTGGCGCGCTCGCGCACCATCTCGGCCACCTGCACGGGGTCGCGTCCCCACAGCCGCGTGGCCTTGCCGCTGCGTGCAAACTGGATGGCCAGCGCGGTGCCCCACGAACCCGCACCGAGCACGGCAATCGTTGATCCGGCCTGCGCCAAACCAGCGGGGACCTGCACGACACTAGTTCTTGGTCGCGGGCGTCTGATTGCGCGCGTCGGCCAATGCGCGCTCGTAAAGCGCCTCGAAGTTGACCGGCGGCAGCAGGAACTGCGGGAAGCCGCCTTGCGTGACCAGATTCGAGACCGCGGCGCGGGCGAACGGGAACAGCACGTTCGGGCAGATGGTGCCGATCGCGCGGCGCGCATCATCATCCGTGAGATTGCGCATCAGGAATGCGCCGGCCTGCTTGACCTCGACCAGGAACATCGTGGACTCGCCCTGCTTGGCCGACACCGTCACGGTCAGCACGATCTCGCGCAGCTCAGGGGTGAGGATGTTCACACCGGTATGCAGGTCGAGATTGATCTGCGGGTTCCATTGGCCGTCCACGCGCGGACCGTTCGGCGCCTCGTAGGAGCAGTCCTTCAGATACACGGCCTGCAGGGCCAGCTGGCTGCCGCTGGCATTCGGATCACCCAGCATCGGCGCTGCGGACGCGGCGCCATCGTTGTTGTCAGTCATCGATTCGTCTCCTGTAAAAGCGGATCCAGTTGCCCCGCAGCGTTGAGCGCGAGCAGGTCATCGCAGCCGCCGACGTGGGTCTGGTTGATGAATATCTGTGGCACCGTGCGCCGCCCGCTGCGCCTCACCATTTCCTCACGGGCTTCGGGGTGGGCCTCGACATCGATTTCCTCGATCTCGACGCCCTTGGAAACCAAGAGCTGGCGCGCCTGCGAACAATAGGGGCACCAGCTGGTGGCATAGAATTGAACTTTCGGCGCAGCCATCAGCCCTTGGCCAGCGGCAAATGTTCGGCGCGCCAGGTCGCAAGGCCACCGCGCAGGCAGAATGCCTTGGTGAATCCCTGCGAGGCCAGCTTGCGCACCACCACCGGACCGCTGGTCTCATCCGCGCCATAGACAATGACCGGTTTCTCGCGATGTTTCTTCAAAGTCTCGCTGGCTTTGGGTAATTGTTCGAATGGCATCTGGCGGGCGCCGCTGATATGCCCGGCGGCAAACTCATCGAGGCTGCGGATATCGAGCACCAGGGCCCCCTGGTTCATCAGCCGGATCAGCTCCTGCGGGGAGATCGCGCTGATCCCCTGCATGCGCAGGTAGTACTCGTAGGCCAGCACGATCAGTGCGGCGACCACCGCGGCGGCGACCAGCAGGGGGTGATGTCCAACGTATTCGATCAGCCTGTCCATCCAGCACGTCCCACAGGCGCACCTGCAAAAAAGGGCGCGTAGTATAACGAGCATGGGTGAATCGCGTCGCTTCGTGCTGCAGGCGTGCCTGGCGGCGTTGGCGGCCACCGTCCTGGCGGGTCCCGGGGGCGCCGCGCCGCCCCAGGC
>JBARBG010000009.1:0-5823 GCA_049792815.1 Steroidobacteraceae bacterium
CGATCATGGCGAACAGATTGGTGTTGTCGCCGACATTGCCGGCATTGCTGCTGAGCGTGAAGGTGTCACCCGCAGCCGGCGCGCCACTGATCGAGGTCGTCCAGCCATTGGCCGAGATGGCCGCGCCCGGCGTGTAGGCATAGGTCGTGCCGTTGAGCACATACTGCGTGGGCGAGCTGAACACGATGGTGGTCGACGTCAGCAGGTTGGCATTGGTCGGGTCGGTAACCGTCGCCGCGGCAATGGTGCCGGTGCCGGTATTGGCCGTAGCCGCGGCGGTCTGCACGGCGGCGGCCGAGGCGATCTGTGTGGGGCTGGTCAGAAGGACGCTGAAATTCGCGGCGGCGTTGGCGGTGGGCTCGATCAGGTAACTGTCGCCGCTATTGGCCGCGCCGTTCACCACTATGGAAAGGCCGGCGGCCGTAAACGGGTTGCCGGCGCTGCCGTCCCCCCCGGTGATGGTGACGGGCTGCTGGGAACTCTGATCGTACAGCTGCCAGGTGCCGGCGTTGTCGGTCAGCGTGTAGTTGTCAGTCGTCAGCGCCGACAAGGAGGTGCTGGTCGCGGTCACCTGTGCCGTGCCGGTATTATTGGCCGAGTTGCTGACCTGAATGGCGCCCACGGCGAACAGCGGCTGGCCCTGGCTCCCCGACTGGGTCAGGCCCGCCGCCTGTTGCTGGTTCACGATGCTGGCAATGCCGACCGCGATCTGTCCCAGCGTATTCAGCGTGGGTTCGATGACCTGGCTGCGCGCGGACAGCAGGCCGCCGAGAGAACCGCCGGAAATCGATCCGGTGACGTCCACGGTCCCCGCGCTGCCCGCGGTCTGCAGGCCGACATCAAACTGCGTGGGATTGTACTGATTGGGTATCGCCGTCAGGGTTTCGGCGTTACCGCCGCTGACCAGGGCCTGCCCGTTGCCGATGAAGACATCCAGTGTGCCATCGCTCTGGGTGGCGGTATTGACCGAGACATACTGGCTCAATTGATTAATGAGCTGATCGCGCTGGTCAAGGAGGCTATTGGGCGACTGGCCCGAGTTCTGGATCTGCGAGATCTGGCCGTTGACAGTGGCGATGCTGCCCGCCAGGGAATTGATTTCCTGGACGCTGCTGCTGATCTGGCCTTCGACATTCTGGTCGATCGAGGAGATCTGGCTGGCATAACCCTGGATCGACTGGGCCAGTGACTGGGCCGAACTCAGTACCGCCGTGCCACTGGCGGGCAGAGTCGGGGAATTGGCCAGAGTCTGCAGCGAATTGCTGAAATTCTGCAGCTGCGCGCTCAGGCCCGTGGTCGTGTCACTGAGCATGTTGTCGATCGACGCGGCGGTGGTCGCGAAGCTGTTGAAGCTGGAGTAGCTGCTTTGCGAGGAGCGCATCTGCCCGGCAAGCAGTTCGCTGTAACTGCGGGTGACGCTGGAGATCGCAACGCCGGTGCCGAAATAACCGATGCCGGTGGATTCGCCCGGCTGCGGCGTAAATTGCGGCGCCTCGACGCTGTAGCCCGGGGTGTCGACATTGGCGACGTTATTGCTGGTGACGCTCAGCGCCTTCTGGAACGCGAGCAATCCTGAGACGCTGGTTGAAAGTACATCAGCCATTCGAAGTCAGCCTTTACAGCGTGCTCGTGGTCACAGTTGTCGGCAGATCGGCGCCGGACTTGAGAGCTGTGAGTCCACGAAGGGCCATGGCCAGGTGGCCGGAGATGTTGTTGGCGACGGCGCTGACTTTGCTTGCATATTCCGGGTCAGTCGCGTAGCCACCGCGCTGCAGCCCGTTCGCGAAGGCGCGGGCGTCAGTGCCGGTATTGAGGGCGGCGGCGTAACGCGGGTTGTTACGCAGTATCGAGACATAATCCTGAAAGCTCTGCGTGGCGTCCGCGTAGGAGCGAAACGGGGCAAGCGTCGCGCCCGGGCCGCTCGCGTTCACTTCGGTCGTTGCGGCCTGGACGCTGGCGCCCTGCCAGGAACCCGTGGCCTTGACGCCGAACAGGTTGTTGCTGGAAACGCCGCTGCTGTCGTGAGGCAGATTCTGACCCCAGTTGGTCTCCAGGGCGGCCTGGGCGATGAGGTTGCTCGGATCGACGCCGAGCTGCTCACCGGCCTGCTGCGCCTGGGGCCACAGCCCCTGTATGAAATTCTGCTGAGTCACCGCCGAAGCCGTGGGTGCGGCCGGCTTGGGCGCAGCGCCTCCGGCGGGTGCGGTGGCAGTGGCGCCCGGGGCGCTCAGGCGCTGCAGCTGGCGCACCAGCATGTCCGCCAGTCCCATGCCCTTGCCCTTGGACAACTGCAGGGCAAGCTGGTCGTCGTACATGCCCTGGTACATCTTTTCCTGGTCGCTGCCGAAGATCGGGTCGGTACCGACCGCATCGCGCATGCTCTTGAGCATCATCCGCGTGAACATGCTCTCGAACTGCTGCGCGACCTTGCGCAGCGCCGACGGATCATTCTTGGCGGCCGCGCGCTTCAAGGCCTGCAGCCCCGAGAAATCCATATAAGTCTCGGCGCTGGCCGCGGTGGCGGCGGAGTCACCAGAAATGGGCAGCGTGGCCATGGGGCTTGCCGATCAGATCACGACCAGCTCGGCGCGCAATGCGCCGGCCTGGCGGAGTGCCTCAAGAATCGCCACCAGATCGCCCGGCGCGGCACCGACCCGGTTCACCGCGCGCACGATTTCATCCAGGTTCACGCCGGCCTGGAACACGAACATGCGGGCGTCGGCCTGCTGCACATTGATGTCGCTGCGCGGGGTGACCGTGGCGGTCGTGCCCTGGGTGAATGGGTTGGGCTGGCTCACGTCCTGCCGCTCGGTGATGGTGACCGACAGCGAACCGTGGGCCACGGCGGCCGCCGTCACCTGGACATGCGAACTGATGACCACGGTGCCGGTGCGGGAATTGATGATGACGCGTGCCGGGGCTTCGCCGGGTTCGACCTCGATGGCCTCCAGCGTGGCGAGGTAGGCGATGCGCTGCTCGGCATTGTTGGGCGCCAGCACCTTGATGGACACCGGATCGGTGGCCTCGGCGACCCCGGCTCCCAGCACCTTGTTGATGCCGGAGGCCACGCGCGCCGCCGTCGTGAAGTCCGGAGTATTGAGGTTCAGCACCAGAAACGGATCCAGCGCGAACTTGGTCGGCACCTCGCGCTCGACGCTCGCACCATTGGGAATGCGGCCGCTGCTCGGAACATTCAGCGAGATCCGCGAGCCGTCCTTGCCGCTGACGCCAAAGCCGCTCACCAGCATGCTGCCCTGGGCGAACGCATAGACCTCGCCATCAAGGCCGTGCAGCGGGGTCATCAGCAGCTGGCCGCCGCGCAGGCTGGCCGCGTTGCCGATGGAAGCCACCGTGACATCGATGGTCTGGCCGGGTTTGGCGAACGGCGGCAGATCGGCGGTGACAGTTACCGCGGCCACGTTCTTCAGCTGCGGGTTGGAGCCTGCCGGAATCGTGACCCCGAACTTCGCCAGCATGTTGGCGATGCTCTGGATGGTGAACGGCGCCTGAGTGGTCTGATCGCCGGTGCCATCCAGGCCCACGACAATGCCGTAGCCGAAGAGCTGGTTGGAGCGCACGCCGGACACCGTGGCGATGTCCTTGATGCGATCCGCGCGCGCGGGTGTCGCCACGCCGGCCAGCATCAGATGCAGCAGTAGCACGGACAGGAATGCGGCGCAGCGACGACTGTTGCGGATAGATTCAAACATCAGAACGGTGTCCACGGTGAATTGAAGAACCGGGACAGCCAGCCCTGGGCGTTGGCATCGGCCAGCGCTCCCTTGCCGCCATAGGCGATTTTCGCATTAGCCACTTTTGAGGAGGGTATGGAATTGTCAGGCGCCAGATCGATGGGCCGAATGACCCCGGTCATGCGCACGTATTCTGATCCCTGGTTGATGGCGATGTTTTTCTCGCCCTTCACGTACAGGTTGCCGTTGGGCAGCACCTTCTGCACCGTGACGGTGATGTAGCCTTGCAGGCTGTTGCTTTGGGCGCTGTCGCCTTCGCCGGCAAACTTGGAGCTGTCCGCGATGTTGTTGCTCATGATCGGGACGCCGTGCACGGTGAGCGCCTTGCCCAGCAGGGTCATGCCGGGCAGCGTCTGTGTCGTTGCTTTGTTGGTGTTGGTGCTCGAGCTCTTCTGCGCGGCGGTCGACTCGTTGAGCACGATGGTGACGATGTCGCCCACATGGCGCGCGGCGGGATTTTCGAACAGCGCAACCTCCCGGCCGGCCTGGTAGATGGCGCCGTTGGTGGGCTTGGGAGCGGGTTCTTCGGCCCAGCTCATGCCGTCGTCGTCCTTGTCCTTGGGCGCATGATGGGTCTGGCAGGCGCTCAGACCCAGCAGCGCGGCACCGAACAGGAGGGCATAAAATATTCGCATGAAGCTCCGTTTACATGTTCTGCGTGGCGTACTGCAGCATCTGGTCGGTGGTTTCCACGGCCTTGGAGTTCATCTCGTAGGCGCGCTGGGTTTCGATCATGTTGACCATTTCCTCCACCACATCGACGTTGGAGGCTTCCACGGAGCCTTGCACGATGGTGCCCATCCCGGTCAGTCCGGGTGTGCCCTGCGTCGGTGCGCCGCTCGCCGCCGATTCCACTGAAAGATTGCCGCCCGCGTCCTGAAGGCCCGAAGGATTGATGAAATCCGCCAACTGCAGCGATCCGACCTGGGTCGGCGCGGTCTGTCCGGGCAGCAGCACGGTCACCACGCCGTTCGGCGCGATGGTGACGCTCTGCGCACCCGTTGGAATGGTGATGGCCGGCTGCACCTGGTAGCCGGTGGCGTTGACCAGCTGGCCCTGGGCATTGACCTGAAAGCTGCCGTCACGCGTATAGGCGAGCGTGCCATCGGGCTTGAGGATCTGGAAAAACCCGCGCCCCTGGATCGCCACGTCAAGGGCGTTGCCGGTATTGTCGAGACTGCCCTGGGTAAAGCTGGGCTCGGTCGCAACCACCCGCACGCCGGTGCCCAGCTGCAACCCGGACGGATAGCTCGTGGTGTCCGAGGTGGCGCCACCCACCTGGGTGACGTTCTGGTACAGCAGGTCGTTGAATACCGCGCGGCTTTTCTTGAAGCCGTTGGTATTGACGTTGGCGAGGTTGTTAGCCGTCACCGTCATCTGTGTCTGCTGGGCGTCGAGGCCGGTCTTAGCGGCCCAAAGTGCCGGTTCCATGGTGCGTTACCTTTTTATCAACTCGACGACAGCAGCTTGGCCGACGCGGTGCCGTTGTCTTCGGCAGCGTGCAGGGCCTTTATCTGCAGGTCGAAATTGCGGGACAGTTCGATCATGTTGACCATCGAGCCGGCCAGGTCGACATTGCTGCCTTCCAGGACTCCGGAGGCGAGGTTAGTGGTGGCGTCCGCTTCCGCGGGCTGGCCGGTGTTGGTACGGAACAAGCCGTCGGTGCCGCGCGCCACCGTGTCGCTCGACGGATTGACGAGCTTGATGCGCCCGACGTTGGAAATCGTGTTCGGGGTCTGGCCCAGCGGCACCACGGAGATGGTGCCGTTGGGGGCCACGCTCACCGAGCTAAAGGGCGGTACGGTGATCGGGCCGTTGTCGCCCAGTACCTGCAGACCCGCCGAGTTCAGCAGTTGGCCGCTGGGTTCGACGTGCAGGTCGCCGGCACGGGTATAGGCCTCGTTGCCCTGGCTGTCCTGGACGGCGATGAAGCCCGGCCCCTGAACGGCCACATCCAACGGATTGCCGGTCGTGATCTGCGACCCGACGCTGCTGTCCCAGCCGACCGAGGCGTCGGTGGCATAGACCCGCGAGGCGAAACCCGGTCCGGTCACGGCACGGCTCTGGAACG
>JBARBG010000010.1:0-14610 GCA_049792815.1 Steroidobacteraceae bacterium
ATCGAACTGATGGTCGTGGTGGTGATTACCGCGATCCTCGCGAGCATCGCGGTGCCGGCCTACAACAATTCCATCCGCAAGTCCCGGCGCACCGAGGCCAAGACGGCCCTGCTGGATGCGGCGGCGCGCGAGGAGCGCTACTTCGCCACGCAGAACATCTACACGACGGACCCGTCCGCCCTGGCGTATGGCTCGGGTGCCTTGCCCATACCGGTCGGCACCTATTATTCGATCTCGAGCCTCGCCAGCAGCCCGGCGACGGCCACGACGCCGGGCGGTTACGTCCTGCAGATCACGCCGACGGCCAGCAGTCCGCAGCTGCAGGACACCTCCTGTCAGCTGTTCCAGGTGGATCAGACCGGCAAGGAGTCCTCACAGGACAACGGCGGCAACGATTCGAGCACGACCTGCTGGCCGTAAGGGGCTAGCCGCCAGCCTTGAACAGCTGGTCCTTGAGCCTGAAGCAGGTGGAGATGTCCTCATCGCCATGCCCCTGGGCGATGAGCTGCGCAAATTGCGCCAGCATGCGTTCGACGACGGGCAGCTGCACACCATAGGCGGCGGCCATGTCGTGGCAGATCCCAAGGTCCTTGGCGTGCAGCCGCACCCGAAACCCCGGCGGATAGGCGCCACGAATCATGTTGGGTGCGCGGTGCACGAAGTACCAGCTGGATCCGGCACCCTTGCCCAGCGTCTCCACCAGGTTCTCGAGCGGCAGGTCATGCGCCTTGGCGAAGGCCATGGCCTCACTCACGGCCTCGATGATGCCGGCGCACATGATCTGGTTGGTCGCCTTGGCGGCCTGACCTGCGCCCACCGGGCCGAAGTGCGACACCGTGCGGCCCATCGCCGCCAGCACCGGCTGGGCCCGAGCGAAGCTTGCCGGTGATCCGCCGCACATGATGGCGAGGGTGCCGTCGCGCGCGCCCTCGGTGCCACCGCTCACCGGGCAGTCCATGAATTCCACGCCGGGCCCTGAAAGTCGGCTGGCGACCCTGCGCGCCGTCACGGCGCTCACCGTGGAGCAGTCGATGACCAGCTGACCCTGGCGCAGTCCCGGATACAGGCCTTCGATGACCGTCAGGACATCCTGGTCCGCCGAGACGCACAGGACCACGACATCGCTCACCCGGGCGAGGTCCGCGGGAGTGGCAGGAGCGGCGCAGCCCAGCTCGGCGGCGAGGCTCGCAGCCTTGGCCGGGGTGCGGTTCCACACCGCACCCAGCAATCCGGCCTGGTGAAGATTGCGGGCCATGTGAGCGCCCATGGCGCCCAGGCCCAGGAAGCCGACCTGCATTTCAGCTGCTGCTGCCGCCGGCACAGGCCTCGTCCATGGCCTGGCGAGTCTTGACGCGCTCGGCATCGGCCTCGGCGTCGCTCATGTACTCCTTGGGCGCACTCGAATCCCCGCCGGGCTGGTAGATGCGGCGCGCGTGTATGACCTTGTCGTACTGTTCCTTCAGCTGCTTGCACTGCTCGGCACGCAGCGCATCCCGGTCCGCCTGGACCTGCTTGGCGGCCGCGGCCTTGGCCGGGTCCGGTGCCAGGGTGTGATCGTTGGGTGCGGGGGCGGGCGCCTCCGCGGGCGGCGCGTGCGAGCGATCCCCCTTGATGAGTTCAGCGCCCGGTGACCACTGGTCGCTGTAATGGGCCTGGCCCTGGGCGTCCACAGTCTTGTAGACGTCCGGAGGGTCGGCGAGCGCCGTGGCCGCAACGACCGCGGCGAGTACTGCCAAGCCAAGTGAAATGCGGCGCATGAGTGGCCCTCCGTAGCCCGCAGTGTAGCGCCGTTTGTGGCGCGGCAAACCTTGAACTCCGTCACATTCGGTGGCGGTGACTTGGCGGGGGGTCCAAAAACAAAACCCCGGTCTCACCGCAAGGCAGGACCGGGGTTGAGTCAGCCGCGGTATCCGGTCCCGCGGCAGTGCTTACGGCTCAGTGCCCATAGGCCCTTTCGCCGTGGCTGGACAGATCCAGTCCTTCGCGCTCTTCTTCTTCGGTGACGCGGATGCCCATGATGAACTTGAGCACGCCGAAGCCGATGAGGGCCACCACTGCGGTCCAGACCACCACGATGCCGACTGCCTTGGCCTGGATCACGAACTGGGCCCAGATGCCGGGGTAGCCCGGCTTCATCGAGAACCAGTTGTCGTAGGATCCCGGTCCACCGAGGCTCGGCGCATTGAAGATGCCGGTCGTCAGCGCGCCGAAGCATCCACCCAGGGCATGGACCCCGAAGACATCCAGCGCGTCATCGGCGCGGATCATCTTCTTCAGGCCCGTGACGCCCCAGAAGCACACCACACCGACACCCAGGCCGATGATGAAGGCACCCGGGATGCCGACGTTGCCGGCGGCCGGGGTGATGGCCACGAGGCCGGCGACGGCACCCGAAGCGGCACCGAGCATGGAGGGCTTGCCCTTGACCAGCCACTCAACGCCCATCCAGGACAGCACGGCGCAGGCCGTGGCCAGATAGGTGTTCATGAAGGCCAGTGCCGCCGAGCCGTTGGCTTCCAGCGCCGAGCCGGCGTTGAAGCCGAACCAGCCGAACCACAGCATCGAGGCACCGATCATGGTCATGGTCAGGCTGTGCGGAGCCATGGACTCCTTGCCCAGGCCGATGCGCTTGCCCAGCAGGATGGCGCCGACCAGGCCCGCCACGCCGGAGTTGATATGCACGACAGTACCGCCGGCAAAGTCCAGTGCGCCCATCTGCCAGATATAACCGGCCTGTGAATTCACCGTGTCGACCACACTGGCGCTGGTATAGGCATCGGGTCCCTGCCAGAACCAGACCATGTGCGCGACCGGCAGGTAGGCGAAGGTGAACCAGATCACCATGAATATCAGCGCGGCGGAGAATTTGACGCGTTCCACGAGCGAGCCCAGGATCAGGCAGCAGGTGATCGCGGCAAAGGTCGCCTGGAAGCCGACATAGACCAGCTCCACCAGGGGCGTGCCCTTGTCAAAGGTTGCCGCCATGCTGTAATTGCCCGTTGCTGAATCGAAAGTGCCGTTCAGGAACAAGCGGCTCAAGCCACCGATGAAGGGACTGGTCCAGCCACTTCCCTGGGTGAAGGCCAGCGAATAACCGTAGACGCACCACAACACCGTGATCAGCGAAAAGCCCACGAACACCTGCATGAGCACCGACAGCATGTTCTTTTCACGCACCAGACCGCCGTAGAACAATGCGAGGGCGGGAACGGACATGAACAGCACCAGGGCCGTGGAGGTGAGCATCCACGCCATATCGCCCTTGTTCGGGGTCGGGGCCGGCGCCGCGGCTGCGGGCGCCGAGCTGGCCGGAGCGGAACTGGCGGCTGACGGAGCCGATGAGTCAGGAGCGGCGGCGGGAGAGGAGGCCGTCGGCGCTGATCCTGCATCGGCATAGCTGGCCGTGGGGGTGAAGCTGACCACAGCAAAAGTGACTGTTGCCAGGGCCATCAGCAAAGCCGACCGCCCGGTGACGGCGCGGAACAGGGATCTCAAGGGGGTCAATGGAGCGGTGAGCATGGTCTCTCCCGGTGTAGTTTCGTTTTCGTAGAAATCGGATCCGCCAAACGTGCGATTTGCGCCAGTTTTGCAAGCAGACACCGCACCTCATGCGCAGGTATGCTTGCGACAGCGCGCTGGAAGGGTGCAGATTCCGTGCCATAGGAATTTCCCATGGGAATTCGAAGGGTTACGAGGGTTTGACACCCCATTTTGCACCAAGATAGAGCCCGCTTTGTGGCAGGTGCGTCAATCAGGAGCAGAGTCAGGGAGATTCACTTATGGAACCACTGTCGGTGAACGAAATTGCCAAGCGCCTGCTGGAGACAGTGCCGACGGCCCTGCGTGGTGCACAGGCCGATCTGGAGAACAATTTCCGGGTCGTGCTGCGTCATACGCTGGGCAAGTTGGATCTGGTGACGCGCGAGGAGTTCGACGTCCAGACCAAGGTGCTGGAGCGCACCCGCGCACGGCTTGCGGTGCTGGAGGCGCGCCTGGTGGAACTGGAGCAGGCCGCCAGCCGGAGTAGCGGCGCGGCGTGATGTCCATCGCGGCGACCTACTGCCGCGGCCAGTGGGGTCTGACGGCGCCGCTGGTACAGGTCGAGGTCTTTCTGGGCGCAGGACTGCCCGTATTCAGCATCGTGGGACTGCCCGCGACGGCGGTGAAGGAAAGCAAGGAGCGGGTCCGCGCCGCGCTGTGCAATTGCGGATTCGAATTCCCCGCGGGCCGCATCACCGTCAACCTGGCGCCGGCGGATCTGCCGAAGGAAGGCGGCCGCTTCGACCTGCCCATCGCCTTGGGGATTCTGCTCGCCTCCCGGCAGCTGCGCGAGGCCGCGGGGTCCGGCGCGCCGATCCGAGAGTACTACGGCGAATTGAGCCTGAGCGGCGAGCTGCTGCCGGTGCGCGGTCTGACGCTGGCGGCGGCCCATGCCGCGCGCGCGGGCCACGAGATCATCGTGCCGCTCGGCAATGAACCCGACACCCGTATCGTGGGTCACGGTCGCGCCGTGGGTGCGCGCAGCCTGCTTGAGGTGTGTGCGCACCTGCGCGGCGCCGAGCGTCGAGGGCCGCAGCTTCCCGCACAGCTCGGCAGCGCCGTGGCAGCCGCGGCGGCGGCACCTGACCTTGCCGATGTCCGCGGTCAGCACCTGCCCAAGCGCGCGCTCATTGTCGCGGCGGCAGGTTTTCACAGCCTGCTGATGAGCGGCCCGCCGGGCTCGGGCAAGACCATGCTGGCACAGCGACTTCCCGGACTGCTGCCGCCGCTGTCGCCAGCCGAGGCGCTCGAAGTGGCCAGCATCGCTTCGGTCAGTACGGCGGATGCCGGACTGCAGTATGACGGCCGGCGACCGTTTCGCGCTCCGCACCACAGCGCATCGGCCAATGCACTCATCGGTGGCGGACCTCTGGCACGACCCGGCGAAGTGAGCCTCGCGCATCGCGGCGTGCTGTTCCTGGATGAACTTCCGGAATTTGACCGGCGCGTCCTGGAGAGCCTGCGCGAGCCGCTTGAGAGCCGCACGGTGGTGATCTCCCGCGCGCGTGCCCAGGCGCAGTATCCGGCGGCGTTTCAGCTGATCGCTGCCATGAATCCCTGCCCCTGCGGCTATCGGGGGGAGCCTTCCGGCCGCTGCCGCTGCACGCCCGCGCAGGTCGCAAGCTATGGCGCCAGGATTTCCGGTCCGCTGCTCGATCGCATCGATCTGTTCATCGAAGTGCCGCGACTGCCGGTGACCGATATCGCCGCCGGCGGTGCCAGGCTCACCTCACGGGAGGCGGCCGCCAGCGTGGCCTGCGCGCGCCAGCGGCAGATGCAGCGCAGCGGTTGCCTGAATGGGGAGCTGCCGCAGTCACGACTGCAGGAGCGAGCGCAGCTAACCCGGGCCGGGTGCGAACTTCTGGAACAGGTATTCGAGCGGCTCGGCCTGACAGCCCGTTCCTACCATCGGCTGCTGCGCGTGGCGCTGACCGTCGCTGATCTTGAGGGGAGCGACCAGGTGGGGCCGGCCCATATCGCCGAAGCGGTGCAGTTGCGGCGCACCGCCGGCGCCTTCTAAGTGTGTGCCTGCGCCTGCGCCGGGAGCGGTTCGACCACCTTGCCGAAGCGCCGCTGGCGGCGCGAATAATCCTCCAGCGCGCGGCCGAAGTCCACAGCTGCGAAATCGGGCCACAGGCAGTGTGTGAAATACAGTTCGGCGTACGCGCATTCCCACAGCAGGAAGTCGCTCAGCCGCTGATCGCCTCCGGTGCGGATCAGCAGATCCACGTCAGGCGCCGGCGCCGAATGGTTCACCGCGTTGAGCCGCGAGCGAAACTGCGTGAACTCATCATCGGTCGCGGCCGGCGCAGCGCCGGCGCCCGCCGCGGCCTTGATGATGCTGTGCCGCGCGGAGTAGTCCACCGCCATGCGCAGGTGCATGCCCGTGCCATGCGCGGTCTGGCGCTCGCCGTGTTCCACGGCCCGCAGCAATGCCGGTCCCAGCCGGTCGCGGCGCCCAATGATGTTGAGGCGGATCTGCTGTTGCTGACAGCGGTCGGTTTCCGTAAGCAGGTAGCGGTGGAAGAGTTTGAGAAGGGCGGCGACTTCGCGTGCGGGGCGGGCCCAGTTGTCGGAGGAAAAGGCGTAGAGCGTCAGGGTACCCACCCCGGCCGCAGCCGCGGCCTCGACGATCCGCCGCACCGTCCTTGCGCCCTCGAGATGCCCGGCGGTGCGCAGCAGCCCGCGGCGACCCGCCCAGCGGCCGTTGCCATCCATGATGATCGCCACGTGCATAAGGCCTGAAGAGTACTCTACATTGCAAAGCTTATGGGCCAAAAAAACCCAAGTTGTGGACTATGCACGGCGGGTCGCCAGGATCACGGCCTCGATATGCTGAAGGTAGCGCTCCAGTGCCTTCCTTCCGGTCTGGGTCAGCCGGTACTCGGAACGCGGCCGGCGTTCCTCGAAGGTCTTGCGGCAGGAGATGTAGCCGGCATCCTCGAGCTTGCGGGCATGGGCCCCGAGATTGCCGTCGGTCACCGTGAACAAAGCCTTCAGGTCATTGAAGCTGAGCTGCTCATTCACCGCCAGCGCACTCATGATGCCCAGCCGCACCCGGCCATAGATCAGCCGGTCGAAGCGCTCCTCGTCGCTGGTGCTGGCGCGCGCCGGCTGCGCTGCCGGCCCGGGCGCCGCTTCGGCAGGGTGCCGCCGGGCGTTGCTGCGGGTACTCATGGTGATATCTCCCGGGTCCGTCGGCCGATCAGGATACCAAACAGCAGGTGCAGGCCGCCGAACCCGACCCCCAGAACCGCATTCTGGTAACTCGCCGGTGACTGCAGGGCGATGACGCCCAGTACGGCCAGCAGCCCGCCCATCACCGCCAGCGCGCGCCGCGTCAGGGTGCTGGCGGCCATCACGGCACAGCCGTACAACAGCAGCCATACCCCCGGGATCAGGCCGGTTGCGGCATGCAGCCACAGCTGCCAGGTCAGTACCGCGCCCACCAGCAGCGGTGGGCACAGGCACATCAGGAAACGGCGCAGGGGCCCGCGGTACAGCGCGGTGCCCCGGCTGATGACCTGGTGAGCCATGAGGATGGTGCCGAAGGCAATGGCCACGCAGCCTGCGATCAGCCAGATCTGCAGCCAGTGCGGCGCCAGCGCCTTCAGTGACACCAGCAGTGCGGCCAGGATACCGACCGCACCCATGGCGATGCCGGCGGAGCCCGGGACGGCCAGCAGGCCCGCAGCGTCGATCGACGCACGGATGTACTGCAAGGTGCCCAGGACGTGAGTGTCCAGGGCCACGGTATTGCGGCCGCGGGATTCGGGATCGATCACCGCTTGACCATGCCAATCATCTGGTCCACGCCGGCTTCGATGATGGCGTCCGGAATGTCCGGGCGGTTGCCCTTGGCCGGCATGGTTCCGGCCTGGCCGGTGAAGCCATGCAGCGCGTGGTCATACAACACCGTCTTGCCCTTGGCGAGGCGCGGTCCCCAGGCGGCGGCATCGCCAGCCTTGGGCGCACCGACCAGCCCCAGGCTATGGCAGGCCGAGCACACCTGAGCGTAGACCTCGGCCCCGTCCTTCGGGATGGGCAGCGCTGCGCCGGCGCCGGCCGGTGCATCAGGCTTGATGGCCATGGCAGTGTTGTCCTGTCCGACTACGGCCTCCTGCGACAGCGGCTCGATGCGGCTGGCGACACTTCTGGCGAAGTCGCGCTGTTCGATCACATCAGTTTCCTGGGTGTGCGCGGCGACCACGCGTGCCAGGACAATGATGCCAATGGCCACCAGTACCAGCAGGCCGATGACCATGCTGAACGTATTGACGAAGTGCGTGTCCTGTTTGCTCATTCGCGCCCGACATCATCCGCCCGTTAAGTGGGCGCAGAAGTATAACGAAATTGGCGCGCCCGGCGGGATTCGAACCCACGACCTGCAGCTTCGGAGGCTGCCACTCTATCCAGCTGAGCTACGGGCGCACGTCACTGGAACCGGCTACTTTAGCGCAATGCCTAGTGCCTGTGCTCGCTGGCCGCCAGGTCATTGATCTCGGAGATCAGGTTTTCATGGCTGCCGGCCTTGCCCACGTCGGTCAGGTACTTGCCGTTGATGACGACCAGCGGCACCCCTTCGACGTGGTAGCGCTGGGTGATCTCTTCGGCACGCTGCAAATCGGTGTTGACGGCAAAGGAGTTGTACGCCTTGCGAAACGCCTCCGGGTCGATCCCGTTCTGCTTCGCGAACTGCAGTTGCCGCTCCAGGGTTTCCTCCGGGGTGTTGCCCACCAGGGGATTTAGCTGCTGGTGCAGGGTCTCGAAGACCTTGTCGTCCAGGTCATTGCGACCCAGCTGCTTGAGCGTGTAATACAGCTGCGCGTGGGCGCGATGTACCGGCCCCCACATGACGGGAACGCGCACGAATACGACGTAATCGGGCTTGGTCTTGCGCCAGGCCGCGAGGTAGGACTCCAGGGCATAGCAGTGCGGACAGGCGTACCAGAAGACCTCCAGGACCTCGACCTTGCCGGCCGGCACGGCGGTCGGCTGCGAGGGTACGACCGGATCGTAGTTGACGCCCGGCTGCCACTTGCCATCCGGCAGCTGGTGCTGCGCCGGCAGGTCGGCAATCTTCTCCAGCGAGGTGGTGCCCACCGGCACATCGTCACTGGCGTCCGCATCCGGCGCACTGGCCGCCGCAGTGCCGGCGGAACTCGCCGGCGCATTCGCAAGAGTGGTGGGCGATGCAGAGGCCGCGCCGCTGGCGAGGTCCGCTGCCTGACCGGACTTGACCTGTTCGGGTGCACTGGCGGTGGTCGCGGCGCCCTGGGTGACCGGCGGTGCCCCGGCTTCGCGGGCGCAGGCGCTGAAGCTCGCCGCGAGGCCCAGAAGCAGCAGGATGGATCGTTTCATTATGGCTCCGTGGCCTAGCGCATGCCCTGGACGTAGGCCGCGAGTTCCTTGATGTCAGCGGCGTTCAGACGCTTGGCGATGGCGGCCATCATCTCGCCGTTGCGACTGGTCGGTGCACCGGGCTTTGCGCCGCTGTAGCGGGCGCCGCTGGCGAAGTCGTTGAGCTGCTTGGTCACGTACTCGGCGAACTGGGCGCGCAGCTGCGGATAATCCGCCAGCGTATTGCCCCGTCCCACCGGGCCATGGCAGGCGGTGCACGCCGGGATTTCACGGGCCGGATCCCCGAAGCGGTACAGATTTTCGCCGGCCTGAACCATGGCGGCGTCGGCCTCACCGCCCACCGGTGTCTGGGCCTGGAAGTACACCGCAACGCTGTCGATGTCCCGGTCACTCAAGGTGCCGACCATCTTGAGCATGTCGGGATTGACGCGCACGCCGGCCTTGAACAGCTGCAGCTGCTCGGCCATATAAACCGCGTTCTGACCGGCAATCTTCGGCCACTGCGTACTGGTGCTGTTGCCATTGGGCCCATGGCAGGCCGAGCAGATGGCCGCCTTCGCGGTTCCGGCATCCACAGTGCCATCAGCGAAGGGCGTACCCTGTCCAAGGGAATCTACCGCTGCCGCGGACTGCCCCGCGGCGCCTGAAATCAACACCAGGGTCGCGGCCAGGCCCATGCAACCTGCTTTCGTGAACGGCGCCATGCTCATCCGTGCTCCGCAAGCGTGAGAGGTCGCGAATTGTACACTACAGCTCTGCGGTTCTTCATAAGGTCCCCAGCACGTGAGCCGGTTCCCCGAAGTAAGTTTCATGTTGAGCGCCGCCGCCGGCGCCCAGTTTCCACCTGACCACGGTGTGGAGGTTGCCTTTGCCGGCCGCTCCAATTCGGGCAAGTCATCCGCGATCAACGTCATCACTGCGCGTCACGGCCTGGCGCGCACCAGCAAGACGCCCGGGCGCACACGCCTGCTCAACTTTTTCTCGCTGGGCGCTGACCGGCGCATCGTCGATCTGCCCGGCTATGGATTTGCCGAAGGACCGCGTGCCGAGCGCGCCGGCTGGGAACCCCTCATCGACGCGCTGCGTCCCCGGGCCAGCCTCAAGGGTCTGTTTCTGGTCGTGGATTGCCGGCGCGGTGTGTCGGACAGCGATCTGGAACTGATCAACTGGGCGGACCCGTCCCGGCGCAGCATTCATGTGCTGCTGTCCAAGGCGGACAAGCTGACACGGGCCGAGGGCATGAAAGCGCAGGCGGCGGCGGTGGCGGTACTGGGGGGCAAGGCCACGGTGCAGCTGTTTTCGGCCCTGCGGCGCGTAGGGATCGAGGCCGCCCAGGAGCGCCTGCAAAGCTGGATTGAAGCCCGCACCTGATTGGGGGGAAAATAAAGGACCCCGGTGAACTTGGGAGTTCACCGGGGTTAGACTAACCCGGAACAGGTCTCGTGAACCGGGTTACCCGCCCAGGGAGGGAAGCGGGGAGTGCTTGGGACACTCATGGGATTTGATAGGGGCGGGACCCGAAAGTTCAACAGAAGAAAGATTAAGAACTGTTGAACTTTCAAGTGGTTGCATTGCTACATGTTGTAACGGCGCAACAATCTGCAATGGCTGCGGTCAGTGGGCCTGGTCCCAATTGGCGCCCACGCCGGTGTCCACTTTCAGCGGTACCGTCAGTTGCAGCGCCTCCACCATCCGCGTGCGTACGGCAGCAGTCACCTCGCTGACGGCGTCGGCCCGCACCTCCAGCACCAGCTCGTCGTGCACCTGCATGATCAGCCGCGCCGGCGGCTTTTCACGCTCGCACCAGGCATCGACGCTGATCATTGCCAGCTTGATGATGTCGGCCGCCGTACCCTGCATGGGCGCATTGATCGCGCTGCGCTCCGAGTACTGCTGCAGCTGGCGGTTGCTGGAACGGATGTCGGGCAGATACAGACGCCGACCGCACACCGTCTCCACGAAGCCCTCGCTCTTGGCCCGCTCGCGGGTCTCATCCATGAACCTGCGCACGCCGGGATAGCGTGCGAAGTAGCGGTTCACGTAGTCTTGCGCGGCGCCGCGATCGATGCCCAGCAGGCGCGCCAGGCCAAAGGGCGACATGCCATAGATGAGACCGAAGTTGATGGTCTTGGCGGTGCGGCGCTGGTCCGCTGTGACCGCGTCGGGCGCGACGCCGAAGACTTCCGCCGCCGTTGCCACGTGCACGTCCAGATCGGCCGCGAAGGCGGCCAGCAGGCCCGGATCTGCCGACAGGTGCGCCATGATGCGCAGTTCAATCTGCGAATAGTCCGCGGCCAGCAGCACCGATCCGGCAGGGGCGATGAAGGCCTGGCGGATCTTGCGACCCTCGGGGCGGCGGATCGGGATGTTCTGCAGGTTGGGGTCGGTCGAGGACAGCCGCCCGGTCTGGGCCACCGCCTGGTGATAGGAGGTATGCACGCGGCCCGTGCGCGTGTTGATCTGCTGCGGCAGCTTGTCCGTGTAGGTTGATTTGAGCTTGGCCAGGGCGCGGTAATCCAGGACGATGCGCGGCAGCGCGTGGGCATCGGCCAGTTCTTCCAGCACATCCTCGGCGGTCGAAGGCTGCCCGGTCGGGGTCTTGCGCAGCACCGGTATCTGCAGTTTCTCGAACAGGATCTGCTGCAGCTGCCTGGGGGATTCGATGTTGAATTCCGCGCCGGCTTCCCTTTGCGCCAGAACGATGAGGTCCTTGAGTTGCAGGTCGATCTGCTTGCTCTGCGCCGCCAGCAATGCGCCATCGATCAGGACCCCGCAGTACTCCATGCGCGTGAGCACCGGCACCAGCGGCTGTTCAATTTGCTCGTAGAGGCGCTCCAGCGCCGGCACGCTGCGCAGCTTGGCGATGAGCACCCGGTGCAGCTGCACGGTCACGTCGGCATCCTCGGCCGAGTACTCCGCGGCGCGCTCCACCGGCACCTGATTGAATGTCAGCTGCTTCGCGCCCTTGCCGGCAACGTCCTCGAACTTGATGGTCCTGATGCCCAGATACTTCGCGGCCGTGGAATCCATGTCGTGCCGGGTCGCGACGCTGTTCCAAACATAGGACTCGAGCATGGTGTCGTAGCGCATGCCCTGGATGTGTATGTCGTAGTTGGCCAGCACATGGGCGTCGTACTTCAGATGCTGGCCGAGCTTGGGCAGGCCCGGATCCTCCAGCAGCGGCTTGAGCGCCGCGAGCACCTGCTCGCGGGGCAGCTGTTCGGGCGCACCGGCGTAGTCGTGCGCGAGGGGTACGTAGGCGGCGACACCGGGCTCGATGCAGAATGACACGCCGACGATCTCGGCATTCATATAGTCCAGGCTCGTGGTCTCCGTGTCGAAGGCGAACAGCGGCGCGGCGCGCAGGCGCGTGAGCCAGCCTGCAAGCTGCTCCCAGTTCACGATCGTCTCGTAGTGGCGAGCCGGCGGCGTCGGCATGGCATCGGTGGCGGCGGTGGCGGTGTCAGGCGCTGCCGTAGTGGCAGCAGCACTCGCGCCCAGTTGGCGCAGGAACGCACGCAGTTCGTAGCGCGTGTACAGCTCCTGCAGCCGCGCGGTATCGACCGGTTGGGGTTTCAGATCATCCAGAGTCAGTGGCAACTGGACGTCGGTGTCCAGCGTCGCAAGCTTGCGCGACAGGGCCAGGGTCTCAAACCCGCTGCGCAGGTTTTCCCCGACCTTGCCCTCGATTTCCGCGGCGTGTTCGATGATGCCGTCGGCGCTGTGGTACATCTGCAGCCACTTGGCCGCGGTCTTGGGACCGACTTTCGGCACCCCGGGGATATTGTCCGATGCGTCGCCCACCAGCGCGAGGTAGTCGACAATCTGTTCCGGGAAGACATCGAACTTGGCCTTCACGCCGGCGCGATCCAGACGCGTGTTGGTCATGGTGTTGACGATGGTGATGGAGTCGTTGACCAGCTGCGACATATCCTTGTCGCCGGTGGAGATGATCACCTTGTGGCCCTGTGCCGCCGCGCGCCGCGCCAGGGTGCCGATGACATCGTCCGCCTCCACACCCGCGATCTGCAGCAGTGGTAGCCCCTGGGCCTTGAGTATGGCCAGGAGCGGCGCGATCTGTGAGCGCAGGTCATCCGGCATTGGCGGACGATGCGATTTATAGGCCTCGAACAGGTCATCGCGGAAAGTGCGCCCCGGCGCGTCGAAGACCATGACCGGCTGGCTTTCCGGGAAGTCCTGCGTCAGTTTCACCACCATGTTCAGAACGCCCAGCATGGCGCCGGTGGCCTCCCCGGCCGCGTTGGTCAGCGGCGGCATGGCGTGGAACGCCCGGTACAGATACGAGGAGCCGTCGACCAGGACCAGGGTGGATTTGCTCATCGGGCGAGTTTGCGGCATTAAGTCATGGCGGGGAGCGAATTATATCGACGACTGTCAACGACCGGGTCCGGTGCCGCGCTGTAGGGTTACAGCGCTCAAGGAGGCCTGCCGCGCATGCTCGATTCCACCGCCGCCATTGCGACCAATCGCTTCGGACTGGGCGCCCGACCGGGTGAGATCGAGGCGTGCGACGCCGACCCGCGCGCCTGGCTGGAAGCCCAGCTCAAGGGGCCGCCGCCGGTCATCCAGGATCCGGGCCTGCAGAGCACCGCGGCAATGGTCACGGCCCTCGACCGGTTGCGCGCGCAGAAGCGGGCCGGGCTTGATGCAGTGGTCAAGCTCGGTGAGCTCTACCGTCCGGCCTACGTCGGGGAAGTGACGGCAAGACTGCGCCTGGCCACCGCCACGGACCGGCCCTTCCTGGAGCGCATCACGCAGTTCTGGAGCAATCATTTCGCGGTGTCGGTGGACAAGGCCATCGTGCTCGGCGTGGCGGGCAGCTATGAGCGCGAGGCCATTCGGCCCAACGTCCTCGGCTCGTTCTCGCAGCTGCTGCTGGCGGTGGAGCGCCATCCGGCCATGCTGCTGTACCTGGATAACTTCCGCTCGGTGGGCCCGGACTCGATGCTCGCCGGGCGCACGCAGGAACGCGCCGGCAAGACGCTCGGCATCAATGAGAACCTGGCCCGCGAAATCATGGAACTGCACACCCTGGGTGTGAACGGCGGCTATACCCAGGCCGACGTCACCGCCTTCGCCAAGGTCATCACCGGCTGGTCGATAGGTGCGGCGGGCAGGGGCTTGGCCGGCGGCGGGGAGCCCGGCGAGTTCTTCTTCCGCACCAATATCCACGAACCCGGTTCCCAGACCATCATGGGCAAGCGCTACGCGCAGGAGGGCCGGGGTCAGGGTGAGTCGGTGTTGCTCGACCTGGCGCGCAATCCGGCCACGGCGCAGCACATCGCCACCCAGCTGGCGCGGCACTTCATCGCCGATGAGCCGCCGCCGCAGAGCATCAGCCGCCTCGCCCGGGTATTCACCAGCACCGACGGTGACCTGCCTGCGGTGTACCGGGCGCTGATCAGCGAAGAGGCCGCCTGGTCGCAACCCTTGAGCAAATTCAAGACGCCGAATGATTATCTGATCTCGGCGTATCGCGCGCTCGGACTGCCGATTGATGAGGCGCGCACAGTGCCGCCGCTGTTTGCAAACCTCGGACAGCGCGTCTGGTCACCCAATTCGCCGGCCGGCTGGCCCGACCGCAGCGCCGACTGGGATGGCGCCTCGGCGCTGATGCAGCGCCTGCGCTGGGCGGATGAGATCGGCCAGCGCTTCGGCGCCAGCGTGAATGCCGCCCTGCAGGCGCCA
>JBARBG010000011.1:0-13288 GCA_049792815.1 Steroidobacteraceae bacterium
CGAGATGGTCGCGAATCATGAGGCGTCACTCAAGGCGTCGTGGCAGCACGTCGCGCAGCTCCAGGCGCAAAGTGCCTCACAGCTTGAATCCCTGCATTCCATGGAGGGGCGGCGCGGCATTTTCGACTCGATGCTGCGCGGCCTTGATCAGCAGATCGCCGGTGGCGAGCAGGATCAGGCCAGGTTGTCCGACGACCTGGCGCGCAACAGCAGTCACGCACTGGAGCTGACCCGGCAGCTGGAGGCACGCACCGCGCAGGTGGCGCAGCTCGAAGCCGAAGTCGCTGCCCTGAATTCGAATCTCCGGGTGCGCACGGAGGAGGCCGTGACCCTTGGCCGCAGCAACGGCGAATTGAGCCAGGAACTGCAGGCGCTGCGCGGGCAGAGCACCGGGCGCGCGACCCGCAACGCGGAACTCGAAGCGCAGATCGAGGCCGACAAGCAGACTCACGCGCAGGCCCTGCAGGCCGCCGCTAAGACGCACAGCGACGTTCAGGCCGCCAACGCAGCGCTGGTGGCGCAGAAGACCACATTGCAGGCCGAGATCACGGCTCTGCGCGAAGAGTCTGCCGAACACGCAGCCGTGGTGCAGCAGGTCACTGCCGACCACGCCATGCGACTGGCACAGATCCAGGAGCAGCAGACGCAGCTCGCCGCGCTGGCGGCGCAGGTTGCGACCCAGCAGCAGTCCCTGCATGCCGAAGGTGAGCGCAATCGCGTCAGCCAGGAGCGTATCGCCATCGCGGAAAATGATCTGCGCGTCTCAGAGGAGGCCATCAACCGCCTGGAATCAGAGCTGCGTGCACGCAACATGCGTGTGGAGGAGCTCACGCGCATCAATTCACAGATGCAGTCCGAGGTTGCGGACGCGCACCGCTGGCTGACCGAGCGCGACTCGCTGATGCAGCGCCTGGAGAGCGAAACCGCGCAGAGCGCCGCGCTGGTGGACAATATCCAGCGCAGCGTACGGGCTCTCGGCCCGGGCAGCACGGGTCCCCACGAGGTGCTGCGCGAACAGGGAGCGCGACTGCTGGTGCGCTCACAGGATGGTCATGAGGTGGTGCACGTTCTGGGCCGCAAGACCAGCATCGGTCGCACTCCCGACAACGATCTGCAGATAGAGGCGAGCTTCATCAGCCGTCATCACGCGGTGTTGCTGGTCAACGGCCAGCAATCCGTCATCGAGGACCTCAACAGCACCAATGGCGTTTACGTCAATGGACATCGCATCAGTCGTGAAATCCTCAACGATGGAGATCTGGTGACGGTGGGCAAGGCACGCTTCCGTTTCGTGATACGGCCCGCCGTCAGCCGCGTCAGCTCGGAACACTCCGCTTAGGCTGATCAGCCTTTCCCGTTGCCTCACGAGGTCAGACAGCTCGTACGCGTGCCGTTGTCGCTGCTGACCCGGCTGCGCCTGGTACTGCTGGGCCACGAGGACCTGGCCGGCATCGTGTTCTGGGCCGCCCTCGTCGGGCTGTGCGCAGCCTTGTCGAGTGTCGCTTTCCGCGAAGGTTTGCGGCTGCTCGAACTGCTGTTCACCGGGCAGTCCAGCAGCCTTGAACGAGCGGCATCCGGCATGGTGTGGTGGCGGCGCGTGCTGCTGCCGCTGGGCGGAGCGGTGCTCGCGGGCCTGGTCCTGCGCCAGGCCGGCAGGGTTCTGGCGTCGCCGCGAGCGGTCGACTACATGGAAGCCGTACGCGTCGGTGACGGCAGTATCAGTGTGCGCGCCACGCTGGCCAATAGCCTGTCGTCGCTGCTGACGATTTCCTCGGGCGGCTCAATCGGCCGCGAAGGCCCGATGGTGCAGCTGGCGGCCATGCTCGGGTCACGGCTGGGACGCCTGGCGCGCGCGCCCATTCCACGGCTGCGACTGATGGTGGCCTGCGGTGGTGCCGCAGGTATCGCGGCGGCCTACAACGCCCCGATATCCGGCGCGTTGTTCGTGTCGGAAATCATTCTGGGTGGTACCGCCATGGAGAGTTTCGGGCCGCTGGTGGTGGCCTCGGTGGTATCGAGTGCGACGGTGCACCGCTTCCTGGGTTATTCGCCGATATACGACGTTCCCAAGGTGCAGTTCGCTTCGAACTGGGAATTGATTTTCTATGTAGTGCTCGGCGTGGTGCTGGGGCATCTCGCACCCGCGTTTCTGGCGTCGCTGGATTTTGCCAAGGCGCGCTTCGTGAGCCTGAAGCTGCCCCTGCAATGGCAGCTGGGACTGGGTGGCCTGATAGTCGGTGCCATATCGATTGCGGTGCCGGAGGTGTGGGGCAATGGCTTCGGTGCGGTCGGCACCATCCTGAACGCCCATCTCATCGGCTGGTGGCTGCTGGTCGTGCTTCTGGCAAAGCTGCTGGCGACCGCTGCCACGGTGGGTTCCGGCGCGGTGGGCGGGGTGTTCACGCCGACTTTGTTCCTGGGCTGCGCCATCGGCGCTCTGTTCGGCGGGGTTGTGCATGCGCTGCTGCCCGGGGTCACATCCGTGCCGGCCGCTTACGCGCTGGTCGGCATGGGCGGATTTCTGGCGGCGACGACGCACGCGCCGCTTACGTCCATCCTGATGCTGTTTGAAATGACTCTCGACTACGACATGGTGTTGCCGCTGATGCTGGCCTGCGTCTCCGCACACTACACGGCGAAGGTCTATCGCCGCGGTGAATCGGTGTATCACGCCGCGCTCCAGGGCCGCAGCGCCAACGACGGCTGGCAGCTGAACACCGTGGCGGCGCTGATCAAACCCGCCGGCGCCGTGGTCGCGCGCAACATGACCGTGAAGGAGATGTTTGAGCGGCTGCCGCGCCGGCCGTTGGAGCGGGCGTACGTCACCAATGGCGACGAACTGGTGGGCTGGCTGGACCTGCGCGAGCTGCTGGCAACGATGCGGGCGGGCAGGTTGGACGGCTCGGCGCCGCTCGACAGCGTGACCCGGCCCGCGACGCTGGTGCTGACGCAGGAACTGTCGTTGGGCGCGGCGCTCGACGTTTTCCTGCAGGCGCGGGCCAATTCACTGCCGGTGATCGCTGACCAGTGGCATAGCAATCTGCTGGGCGAGATCTCGCGCCAGGACGTATTGCTGGCGATGCAGGATCGCATGGTGCCCGAACCCGGACCGACGGCGCAGGTATAATGAGTGCCTGACAGGGGGGCCTATGATCCATCGAATTTTGGCATTTGCCGGCGCCGCGCTGCTGTTGAGCGGCGTGGCCAGCGCCGCGAGTCCGGTTTGTGACCGCGGCTGCCTGTACCAGGTCCTGGATCGCTACCTCGCGGCGCTGAAGGCGGGCGATGCCTCCAAGGCCGGCTTCGATCCGGGGGCGCGCACCAGCGAGAACAACGTCATGCTGCACCCTGGCGATGGCTTGTGGGGCACGGTCAGCGCCTTGGGTGATTACGACCTGCGCTTTGCCGATCCGCAAACCGGCAGCGTTGGCTTCTACGGGGTGGTGCGCGAAACCGATACCTCCGCGCCGTTCGCGGTGCGGCTGAAGGTGCGCGGCGGCTCGATCACCGAAGCCGAGACCATCGTGGCGCGACCGCAGGAGGCCGAGGTGCCGTTCGTGACGGCGGATATTCATCCGCTGCCGGTGCTCAACGAAGTCGTGCCACCCGCCGAGCGCAGCGACCGCCGGCACCTCATCGCCATCGCCAACGGCTATTTCGACACCATCCAGCGCAATGACGGCACCATGCATACGGCCTTCACCGACGACTGCAACCGTCGCGAGGACGGCTTTCAGACCACGAACCGCAAGGACGATACCTGGGGCGACATCACGCACCTGGGCTGCGGACAGCAGTTCAAGCTCGGCTGGTATCGCTTCGATGACCGCCTGCGCGGCCGGCGTTTTCTGGTGGTCGATGCCGAGCGCGGCCTGGTGATGGCCGCGGGCTTCATCGACCACGAGGGCCGGGTGGGTGACTACAAGTTGAGTGACGGGCGCAGTGCCACTTCCAAGATCTTCCGGCACCCGCACAGCTACTGCCTGCTGGAGACCTTCAAAATCCGGGCCGGCAAGATTCAGCAGGTGGAGGCGGTATTCACCACAGTACCGTATAACATGCCCTCCCCTTGGCTCAGGAGTCACAATTGAGTCGCCAATCGGCAAGCTTCGCGCGCGGCCTCATGGGGCTGCTGGCGCTGGTCGCATTCAATGCCCGCGCCGCGAACAGCGACGGGCCGCCCTCGGCGGATCCGGGTCAGCTCTACCAGCGCAGTTGCGCCGCCTGCCACGATCACCCCACGCAGCGTATCCCCTCGCGTGCCGCAATCGCACGCCGCTCCCCGGATGAGGTCATGCAGATCCTCACCAGTGGCCTGATGAGAACCCAGGCAGCGGGTATGAACAGGAACGATCGCGTGGCGGTCGCAACCTACGTCACCGGCAAGGCCCCGGTCGGCCGCCTGCCGCCGACCCCCGAGTCGAACCGCTGCCCCGCGCCGCGCGCGCCGGCCGCCGATTCAGGCCCGAGCTGGAATGGCTGGGGCGGCGATCTCGCCAATACCCGCTTTCAAGGCAACCCGGGGCTGACCGCCGCCGACGTGCCACACCTGAAGCTCAAATGGGCCTTCGGCTATCGCGCGACTTCCGTATATGGCCAGCCGACGCTCGTCGGTGGGCGCGCCTACGTGACAAGTTACAGCGGGCGCGTGTACTCGCTGGATGCCAGCAGCGGCTGCACCTACTGGACCTACGATGCCGGGGCACCGGTACGCACCGCGGTGTCCGTGGTCCGCGTCAACGGCGCGCTGCGGGTCGTGTTTGGAGATGATTCGAGTTTCGTGTATCTGCTCGACGCCGAACACGGACGGCTGCGGTGGAAGCGGCGGCTTGATCCGCACCCTGCGGCGCGCATCACCGGCGCGCCGGCGATAGCGGGTGCGCGCGTGTATGTGCCGGTGTCCTCACTGGAGGAACTCTCGGCACCCACGCCGGGCTACGAGTGCTGCAAGTTCCGCGGCAGCATCGCGGCACTCGACATCGTGAGCGGCCGTGTGTTGTGGCGCACTTACACCATTTCGCACCCGGCAAAGCCCTACAGCAGGAACGCGACGGGCACGCAGCTGTACGGACCTGCGGGCGGCTCGGTGTGGTCCGCCCCGACGCTCGATCCTGACCATGACCTGCTCTATATCGGCACGGGCAATTCCTACACCGACGTGCCGACGGAACATACCGATTCGATACTTGCGCTGCGCATGAGCACCGGGGCCGTGGTGTGGGCGAATCAGCTGCGTACCCAGGACAACTACATCGTCGGTTGCGACACGCCGGCCAGCGCGGGCCAGGGCAATTGTCCGCATGTGCTGGGTCCGGATGTGGATTTCGGCACATCGCCGATACTGCGGACGCTGGCCAATGGCGAGCGTGTGCTGCTCACCGGCGAGAAATCCGGACGCGTGTACGGCCTGGATCCGGCGACCGGGAAGGAGCGCTGGCACGCGCAGCTGGGCGTGGGCAGCAGTCTCGGCGGCATCGAGTGGGGCAGTGCCGCGGACAGCGAACGGCTATATGCACCGGTCTCGGATGCCGCGGCCGCGCAGGGTCGACCCGGCGGGCTGGTCGCACTGCGACTCGGCGATGGCCGTCAGCTGTGGCGGGCGCCGCCGCCGCCAGCGAAATGCAGCTGGGGTCCGAACAACTGCCTCGCGGCGCAGTCGCAGGCCGCGACGGTGATTCCGGGCGTCGTGTTCTCAGGCTCGGAGGACGGCCATCTGCGTGCCTACGCGAGCGCCGACGGCCGGGTCGTCTGGGACGTTGATACGGCACAGGCGTATACCACGGTCAATGGCGTTCCCGCCGCCGGCGGCTCCCTGGACAATGGCGGCGCCACCGTGGCGGGCGGCATGGTGTTCGTGAACTCCGGCTACGGTCGTATCGTCGGTGAGCCGGGCAACGTGCTATTGGCATTCGGTGTCGATGGTCGCTGACGAGTCGCGTAAACTTCACGCATGACCAATCCCTACATCGAACGCATCCTCAAGGCCCGTGTCTACGACGTGGCGATCGAGTCGCCCCTCGAAGCGGCGCCACGCCTGTCACGACGCCTGGGGAACCGGGTGCTGCTGAAGCGCGAGGACCTCCAGTCGGTCTTTTCGTTCAAATTGCGGGGCGCCTATAACAAGGTGGCCCATCTGTCCGAATCAGCGGCGAACCGCGGAGTGATCTGCGCCTCGGCCGGCAATCATGCACAGGGCGTCGCGCTCGCCGCCCAACGCCGCGGAGTGCCAGCCACGATCGTGATGCCGCAGACCACCCCGCAGATCAAGGTGCAGGCGGTCATGGACCTTGGTGGCGATGTCGTGCTGCATGGCGATGGTTACGATGCGGCCTTCGATAGGGCCCAGGAGCTGGTGCGCGAGCGCAACCTGGTCTACGTGCATGCCTTCGATGACCCTGATGTAATCGCCGGCCAGGGGACCATTGCGGTGGAGCTGCTGCGGCAAAGCGGCGGTGACATCGATGCGGTGTTCGTGCCGGTGGGCGGCGGCGGTCTGATCGCCGGCATCGCGGTCTATATCAAGTACCTGTATCCGCGGATGCGCATCATTGGTGTGGAGCCCACTGACGCCAACGCCATGTACGAGTCATTGCAGGCCGGAAAACGGGTGACCCTGGAGCGGGTCGGGCTGTTTGCCGACGGCGTGGCGGTCAAACGGGTTGGCGAGGAGACCTTCGCGCTCGCGCGGCAGTTCGTGGACGAAATCGTGCTGGTGAATACCGATGAGATGTGTGCCGCGATCCAGGACATATTCGAGGATACGCGCACCATCGTCGAACCCTCGGGTGCGCTTGCGGTGGCCGGTATTCGCAAATGCGTGGCCAGGGACGGCTGGCGCGACAAGCGTTTGGTCGCCATCAACAGCGGCGCCAATGTTAATTTCGACCGGCTGCGGCATATCGCCGAGCGCGCCAGCCTCGGCGGCGAGCGCGAAGCGCTGTTTGCAGTGGAGATTCCAGAGCAGCCGGGGAGTTTTCTGCATTTCTGTGAGGCTCTGGGCTCACGCAATGTCACCGAATTCAACTATCGCTACGACAGCACCGCGCGGGCGCAGATCTTCGCGGGTTTCAGCTTGGGCAATGGTCGCGTAGAGAAGGACGCGGTACTGCGCCAGCTGCGCGACGCCGGCTACGCGGTTCATGACATGAGCGAGAGTGAAATGGCCAAGCAGCACGTGCGCTTCATGGTCGGCGGCCATGCCCGCGAGCTGACCGACGAGGTCATTTACCGCTTCGAGTTTCCTGAACGGCCGGGCGCGCTCCTGAAGTTTCTGCAGGCCGTCGGTACACGGTGGAACATCACGATGTTCCACTACCGCAATCATGGCTCTGACAGTGGTCGGGTGCTGGCGGGCATCCAGGTGCCGAAGCCTGAACGGGCGCAGTTCATGCAGCACCTCAATGCGCTTCACTACCCCTACACCGATGAGAGTGGCAATCCCGCCTACAAGATGTTCCTGGGCGCCTGATTCATCAGGTAATTCAGGTACTTGAGTGACACTTGGCCCACGTGCTGTATGGATGTACAGTACGGGCATGACTCAGTACCTCAAGGGACGCGGCGCGCTGTCCAATCCGCATAACCGGTTCGCCGCCACCCGCGTTACGGATGTCGAGGACGGCTGGTCGCCCCAGGAAGTCCCGGACAGCATCGCCACCCAGGTGCGGCCCGAGCGGGCACGCACCATCATCACCCGGAACCAATCGCCCGACATTCCGTTCGAGCAGTCCATCAATCCGTATCGGGGCTGCGAACATGGATGCCCATATTGCGCGGGGGGCGACACGTTGATTCTGATGGCTGATGGGCGCACTCGCGCACTGGCCGACCTGCGCGTGGGCGATCAGATCTACGGTACACAACGCCAGGGTTGGTACAGGCGCTTCACCAAGTCACGGGTTCTCGCCCACTGGAGCAGTATCAAGCCAGCTTTTCGCACCACCCTCGAAGATGGCACTACGCTGATTACCAGTGGAGACCATCGATTCCTGACCGAGCGCGGTTGGAAATCTGTAATGGATGATCCGGCGGGCGCGCAGCGGCCGCATCTGACAACCCGCAACAAGTTAATGGGCGTGGGCAACTTTGCCATTGCTGTGCCGGAAAGCGATGACTATCGCCGTGGTTATCTGAGCGGGATGATTCCAGGCGACGGACTTCTGAAGTCATTCGCCGATCGAAGACCCAGTAGGCCGCGAGGTCGCATGAATCGTTTTCGCCTGGCGCTTTGCGATGAGGAGGCTCTGCTACGTACAAGAGGCTATCTAGCTGCATTCGATATCGAGACAAGGAAATTCCAGTTTGCGGCTGCGACAGGCAATCGTAGGGCGGTGCGCGCGATCAGTACGCAAACGATGCCCAATTTCACAGCGATACAAGGGCTTATCGCCTGGCCAACTGCACCCTCTCGTGATTGGTGCGCAGGATTTCTAGCAGGGATCTTTGACGCTGAGGGGAGCTTCAGCCAGATGGTCCTCCGAATTTCCAATACCGACCAAGCGATCATTGACTGGATATGCAAGTGCTTGAACAATTTCAATTTTCCGCACGTCGTTGAATCCTACCCGTACGTTGACCGAAAGCCGATCAAGGTCGTCCGAATCACCGGCGGTCTGAAAAATCACCTCCGATTCTTTCATACGGTAACGCCAGCCATCAGTCGCAAACTGGATCTGGAAGGACAAGCCGTGAAAAGCGATGCCCGTTTACGGGTCGTCAGTATTGAGCCGCTGCAGACCATGCGGCTGTATGACATCACGACCGCGACGGAGGATTACATCGCCAATGGCGTCGTCAGCCATAACTGCTACGCCCGCCCCAGTCACGCCTACATGGACCTGTCGCCGGGACTTGATTTCGAAACACACCTTTTTTACAAGGCGGATGCCGCGCAATTGCTGCGCGCCGAACTGGGCAAGCGCAATTATGTGTGCAAGCCCATCACGGTGGGGGCGAACACCGATCCCTACCAGCCGCTTGAGAAGCGGCTCAAGGTCACGCGGTCAATTCTCGAGGTGTTGCGGGACACCCGCCACCCGGTGACCCTCATCACCAAGGGTTCGCTGATCCTTCGTGATCTGGACCTGCTCGCGGATCTGGCGCGGGATGGCCTGGTGAATGTCTTCGTGACGGTGACCACGCTCGACAACGAGACCAAGCGCCTGCTCGAACCGCGCGCGGCAGCCCCTGCCGCGCGGCTGAAAATCATCCGCGAGCTTACGCAGTGCGGGGTGAATGTCGGCGTGCTGGTGGCGCCGGTGATCCCCGCAATCACGGACCACGAACTGGAACAGGTACTGGCCGCAGTGGCTCAGGCCGGGGCACGTCAGGCCGGCTACGTCATCCTCAGGCTGCCGCATGAACTGAAGGTTCTGTTTCGCGAGTGGCTGGAGACGCATTATCCGGCGCGTGCCGCGCATGTCATGTCGATCATCCAGTCCATGCGTGGCGGCCAGGACAATGATCCACGATTCGGGAGTCGCATGCGCGGCACGGGGCCCTTTGCTCAATTGTTACGCCAACGCTTTCAGCTGGCCTGCGCTCGCAACGGCCTGGCGCGCGGCGCCGCGCCACCGCTGCCGACAAACTTATTTCGCGCGCCTGCCGGAAATTCCGGCCAGATGGATCTCGGTCTATAGCTCGTATGGGTTCAGTGACCGCAATGCCGTTGGTCACAACGGAATGCTAAGCTCAGGCGCGTGATTGAAAACGCAGGGAAAATCGTCTGGCTGGCCGGAGCCAGCGGCATGGTGGGCTCGCGGGTGCTTGAGCGTCTGCTGCTGGCGTCGGAGTACACCCGCATCGTCGCCGTGACGCGCAGGCCCCTGGGTCGAGAAGCGCAACGGCTGGCGAACCGCATAGTGCCCTTCGGCCAGCTCGAGGCACAACTCAAGGGGCAGGTCTGTGAGACGGCCGTGTGTTGCCTGGGCACGTCTTATAAGGAGGCCGGGTCCGAGGCGGCGTATCGTGAGGCCGCGCAGCTGAACGTCCTGGCGTTCGCGAGGGCCGCAAAGGCCGCGGGGGCGCGGCGCTTTGTCATGTTGTCCTGCCAATCTGCCAAGCCGGGCTCGCGTCGTCCCGCGGAGCGGGTACAGGGCGAAACCCTGGATGCATTGACTGCGTTGGGTTTCGAGTCGCTTGACATCATGCTTCCGGGCCCGCTGCTGGGTCTGCGCCGCGGGCTGAAGCTGTCGCACCTGGTGTCCATGTCCGGTGCCGCGGTGCTGCGCCCGCTGCAGTTTGGCGCACGCGAACGCCAGCGGGCCATCAGCGCCGCCCAGGTGGCGGCGGCCATCGTCGGCGCTGTACGCTCGGGCCGGCGCGGGGTCTACCGCTACGAATTTTCAGGTATCCAGGCACTTTCCAGAATCCGCGGCAGAACGTGATGCAGTTAACATCGACAGCCTCTGCGGCGTGACAGATTCTGGAATTCGGTCGCCCCACTCGGATGTGCCCTCAAGGATGAATCGCGCTGCATTCAAAAGCGGAATGGTAAGACGCTTCGTCCTCACGATTGGCCTGTGCACCCTGGCGCCGGTGGTGGTCGTGGTCATTGCCGGACACTCGCTGCTCGGCACTGCCTTGGGCGTCGTTGTGGCCGTACTGTGCACCGGCGCTGTCGTGACCTACCTGGTGCGTCGCTACCAGCCAAGCCTCGTGGCCCTGCGCGATGGCTTCCAGGATCTGGCCGCCACGGGCTTCGCTGAGGTGCCGGCGGTCGGCCGCGATGACATGCAGAGCCTGATCCAGGCCTTCAATCGCTGCGCGCAGCGGGTGCGCCAGCAGCTCGCCAACCTGCAGACCCTGAGCGAAGTGGATCGGCTGCTGCTCCAGCCCGGCGGCCTCGAGCCGGTGCTCGATGCCATCCTCACTCGGGTGCAGCGCGTGACCGGATGCAACGCCACCGGCATCGTCCTGCGCGATCCCGACGCGCCCTGGCGCGGACGGGTCTATCTGGCGGCCAAGAGCCACCGCGACCTGCCGGTCAGCCGCGTGGCCCTCGACGATGACATGATGACGACGCTTGCCGCCGAGCCCGAAGCGCTGACGGTCACGCGCTGCGAGGACGCACGGCACAGCTTCCTGGCGCCGATGAAGGGTCTGGGTTCGGAGTTCTTCTGGGTATGGCCGGTGAAGCTGGGGGCGCATGTCGAGGCCATCCTGGCCGTGGGCTACAAGGACCCGCCCGTTGCCGATCCGCACATTGCCCATTGTGGCAGCGAGTTCGCGGCACGCCTGGCCATTGCTCTCACCAAGAGTGCCCGTGACGAGCAGCTGTACCGGCAGGCGCACTTCGACCCGCTCACCGGTCTTCCTAATCGTGTTCTGTTCTGCAGCCGGCTGTCCGCGCAGCTGCAGATTGCCACCACGGGTATGGCCGATGGCGCGGTACTGTATATCGACCTGGATCATTTCAAGAAGATCAACGACACCGTGGGTCACGCCGCCGGGGATCAGGTCCTGAGCATCGCCGCGCAGCGGCTGCGGGCCTGCGTCAAGGAAGGCGACACCGTGGCACGCCTGGGCGGTGATGAATTCGCCGTCATCCTGCGCGATGTGGTCAGCGCTGAAGCCGCCGATGCGGTCGCGCAGCGCATCGTCATCTCGCTGCAGCAGCCACTGCTGCTCGCCGGACGCGAACACACGGTATGCGCGAGCATCGGCATCGCGCTGTTTCCGCGCGACGGGGAGGCCATCGATGCGCTGCTGCGCAATGCCGACACTGCCATGTATCGCGCCAAGGATCTGGGGCGCGGCCGCGCCATGTTCTACGACGACGACATGGGCGGCCAGCGGCCCACGCTCTCGGACACCGGCCTGCAGCTGGCGCTGCGGCGGCGCGAATTTTCGCTGTTCTACCAGCCGCAGTATTCGATCACGGATGGCTCGCTCACGGGGCTCGAGGCGCTGCTGCGCTGGCAGACCCAGCGCGAGGGCCTGCGCCAGCCGGGGGACTTCGTTCCGGCAGCCGAAGAGAGCGGCCTGATCGTGGATATTGGCGGCTGGGTGCTCGAGACTGCCTGCGCGCAGCTCGCGTCCTGGCGCGAACAGGGCCTGTCGCCGCCGCGCCTGGCGCTGAATGTCTCGCTGCAGCAATTGCGGCATCCGGAGTTTGTACGCTCGGTACGGCGGATGCTGGACCGCTTCGGCCTGCCCGGGGACATTCTCGAACTGGATATCGATGAGCAGGTGCTCGCGGATCCGGCCAACAGCGCCATGATCGAGCGTCTGGCGCAAACCGGTGTGTGCCTGGCGCTGGATGGCATCGGCACCGGTTATTCCTCGCTGAACTACCTGCGACAGTACCCGATCAGCGCGGTGAAGATCGATCGCAGCTTCCTGGCCAACGTGCCGCAGGATTCGACTGCGGCTACGATGATTGAAACGATCATTGTGATGGCGCATTCGCTGCAGAAGCGGGTGGTCGCCGAGGGCATTGAAACCATCGAGCAGCTTGATTTCCTGCGCGAGCGCCGCTGCGACTGCGCGCAGGGCTTCTACCTTGCAAGGCCGCTGCCGGCGGCATCGGTGACCGAGCTACTGAGCTCACGTATCTACGACAACTCCCCGGAGGACGCCCGCGCCGCGGGTTAACATCTTGCGCGCGCTGTTGCGCGCCGACGGCCGTTCACAAATTATGTCGTGTGTTGCTGCGTGTCCAATTGGGCCCCTGCGCTGCCACATTTCGCGGATGAGAGACAATCCGCAGTTTGTCGCTTGACTGAGAGTCTCTTCCTCCCGACACTGCTTACGTGAAAAAGGCAAACCCGTTGAAAGACGGGGACGCAAAGCCACCGGTCTAACGGATTTGTTCCTACGACGGCGGGGTCACCACTTCTTCCGGCGCGCCAGCGCTGGAATTTGCGGTCATCCGCACGCATGAGCGCAATCCGCGAGCCCGGCACGACCGATCGCAGTTCCGGGGAATGCAGCATGACAGTGTCGATGTCGAAGGCCGATTCAGCGACTCCAGTTCCACCCGCGGCGCTGCCGCCGGTTGCGGACCAGGACTCCTTTGTCATCAATCTGTGCTCGTCCACAACGCCGATGGCCCTGACGCAGCCACAGCTGGCGGAACTCAAGAACTTCAAATTTTTTGTCAGCCGGCGGCTCGAGGACGGTCGCGAGCGCTTCCGCCTGCACATGGGATATTTCGATTCGCTGCTGCAGGCCGAGGATGTTCTGCCCGTGGTGCGCGAAATCTATCCGGGCGCCTGGGCCGGTGAGGCGCCGGGCAAGCGCCTGCGCGCCAAGGCGGCCGCGGCACCCGCCGCGCCCAGCATCGCGG
>JBARBG010000012.1:0-13626 GCA_049792815.1 Steroidobacteraceae bacterium
CAGCAGCACGCCCGTCCAAGCGAGCCCGCCAAGTTCTGGCAGGTAGGCTGGCGTCGCTATTTCGGGGACGGTTATCATGCTCGGAATTGGAGGTGCCTGTTGATGAACGATGCTGCCGATGCCCTCATCCTCGTCGATGAGGCCGACCGCGAGGTCGGGCACATGAGCAAGGCGCAATGCCATGATGGCCGAGGCATCTTACACCGGGCTTTCTCGCTGCTCATTTTCAATGCTCAGGGCGAGCTGCTGCTACAGCAGCGCGCGGCCTGCAAACGCCTGTGGCCATTGTACTGGTCAAATAGTTGCTGCAGCCATCCACGTCGTTCCGAGAGCATGGACACGGCGGTTCAGCGCCGTTTGCACGAGGAACTGGGCGTGCGCTGCCCCATGCAGTTCCTGTTCAAATTCCAATACCAGGCGCAATGGGATGCGACCGGGGCGGAAAACGAACTTTGCTCGGTCTACATCGGTCGAACCCAGAGCCAGGTCCGGGCGGATCCGCATGAAATCGCGCAGCTGCGCTGGGTGAGCCCCGAACAGCTGCAGGCCGAGATGGTGCAGCCCATCCCGGGGCACTTTACGCCCTGGTTCATTATGGAATGGGAACGCATCTGGAGCGATCATCGCCCCGCGGTGCTCGCAACACGTTCATAATGCGCCGAAGCATGTCAGCCGTTCAGGAGTCCGCATGGGCATACCGTTGATTCAGCAGTTCAAGGTCGCTACCTATATCGCCGGCCGCAAGCTGCGCCGTGACCGCCACTATCCCCTGGTGCTGATGCTGGAACCGTTGTTTCAGTGCAACTTGGCCTGTGCCGGGTGCGGCAAGATCGACTATCCGAAGGAGATTCTGCAAAAGCGCGTGAGCCTCGAGGATGCCCTGAAGGCGGTCGATGAGTGCGGCGCCCCGATGGTCTCCATTCCCGGTGGCGAGCCTCTCATCCACAAGGAGATGCCGCAGATCGTCGCCGGCATCGTCGCGCGCAAGAAATTCGTGTACCTGTGCACCAACGCCATCCTGCTGTCCAAGCATATCGACGAATACCGGCCCTCGAAGTACCTCACCTTCTCCGTCCACCTGGACGGCAACGAGCAGCGCCACGATGAGTCGGTGTGCCTCGAGGGCGTATATGAGAAGGCGGTGGCGGCCATCCGCCTGGCCCGCGCCAAGGGTTTCCGCGTCACCATCAACTGCACGCTGTTCAGCGGCGAAAACCCGGATGAAGTGGCGGAGTTCTTTGATACCGCGATGCAGCTGGGCATCGAGGGCATCACCGTGTCCCCCGGCTTCAGCTACGAGCATGCGCCCCGCCAGGATGTGTTCCTGGGCCGCAGCGCCAGCAAGCGACTGTTCCGCGAAGTGTTCAAGCGCCAGGGCCAGGCCCACAAGCCCGATGGCAGCAAGCGCCGCTGGACCTTCAACCATTCCTCGCTGTTCCTGGACTTCCTGGCCGGCAACCAGACCTACGCCTGCACGCCCTGGAGCAATCCCACGTACAACGTGTTCGGCTGGCAGCGTCCCTGCTACCTGCTGTCCGACGAGGGGTATGCGAGCTCCTACCGGTCCTTGATCGAGGACACCGAGTGGCACAAGTACGGGATCGGTAACAACCCCAAGTGCAATAACTGCATGGCTCACTGCGGCTTCGAAGGCACGGCCGTCAATGATGCCTTCCGGCATCCCTTCAAGGCGCTCCTGACCTCGCTGCGCGGGCCGCGGGTATCCGGGCCGATGGCGCCGGACCTGGCGCTGAACCTTGAGGGCGGCGCGGCTCCGGTGGCCGCTGAAGTCATGATTTCCGTCGACGCCATCAAACGTCCCGATCGCAAGATCGAGGGTGATCTGCTTTGACGCAGGTGCGCGGCGACCTCGCCGCCTTCGGTCAGCAACTGACCCAGTGGCAAAGTCGCATGGAGCAGGCGTTGGCCAGCCGGCTCCCGGGCGCGGATGAGATCCCGACACGGCTGCACGAAGCCATGCGCTACAGCGTTCTGGGCGGCGGCAAGCGCGTCCGTCCGGCGCTGGTGTTCGCCACGGGGCGCACCCTGGGACTGGCTGACGAGCAGGTCGAGGCCGCCGCCTGCGCCATCGAACTGGTGCATGTGTATTCCCTGGTCCATGACGACCTGCCGGCCATGGACGATGATGACCTGCGGCGCGGCCGCCCTACCTGCCACAAGGCCTTTGACGAGGCCACGGCGGTGCTGGTGGGCGATGCGCTGCAGCCGCTGGCCTTCCAGCTCCTGGCGCGTGACCCGCAGCTGCCGGCGGATCCGGCGATCCGGTTGAAGCTCATCGACCTGCTGGCCGAGGCCAGCGGCACTTTCGGCATGGCCGGTGGCCAGGCCATCGACCTGAGTGTGCAGGGCCAGGCTATCGACATTGGCGCGGTCGAGCAGATGCACGCCCGCAAGACCGGGGCTCTGATCAAGGTCAGCGTCATGATGGCCGCCGCCTGCGTGCCCACGTTAAGTCGCGCGCTCGCGGACAATTTGAGTCGCTTCGCGACCGCCGTTGGGCTCGCGTTCCAGATCCAGGACGATCTGCTGGATGTACTCGGGGATGTATCGACGCTGGGCAAGGCCACCGGCGCCGACAGCGCCCGCGCCAAGCCCACCTATCCGGCCGTCATCGGCGTCGCAGCCTCGCAGCAGCGCATGCAGCGGCTGCACGCGCAGGCGCTCGACGCGCTCACGCCATTCGGCACCCGCGCCGATCCGCTGCGCCTGCTGGCGCAATGGTTGCTGACACGAAAGTCATGAAGTTCGGGGTCATGGACCACGTCGATGACAGTGGCAGGCCCGCGCATGAGCATTTCGAGGCGCGCCTGCGCTTCACCGAAACACTGGATCAGCTGGGCTTCTATTCCTATCACGTCGCCGAACATCACGGCACGCCGCTGGGCTTTGCGCCGTCGCCCAATGTGTACCTGGCCGCGGTCGCGCAGCGCACCCGCAAGCTGCGATTCGGACCCATGGTCTACGTGGCCGCGCTGTATCACCCGATGCGTCTGGCCGAGGAAATCTGCATGCTCGACCAGATGAGTGGCGGGCGGCTGCAACTGGGCATGGGCCGTGGTGCGGTGGCGCTGGAACAGGAGCTGTACGGCATAGATCCGGCGACGACCAACAAGCGTTACGAGGAAGCGCGTGACATCGTGATCGCCGCGCTCACTTCAGCGCAGGTTGATTTCGTCGGTGAGTATTTCCAGGTGCGGGATTTTCCGATGGTGTTGCAGTGCCTGCAGAAGCCGCGACCCCCGATCTGGTATGGATTGGGCAATCCGGAAGCCGCGCCCTGGGCGGCCGCCGTTGCCGCAAATGTCATTTCCCTGCGGCCGGCGACGCTTGCGCGCAGCGCGCTGCAGCGCTATCGGGAGGCCTGGGAGGCGCTGGGACGTGCGTCGCAGGATCTGCCCTTCATGGGCGTATGCCGCCATGTGGTCGTCGCCGAAACCGATGCCGAGGCCCAGGCCGCGGCCCGCGCAGCGTTTCCCCGCTGGCGCGCATCGCTCGCGGCGCTGTGGGAGCGGCGCGGCGTACCGCTGCCGGTGGCGATGCCCTTGCAGTGGGATGAGCTTCAGGCCAACGGCATGGCCATCGCCGGCACCGCGCAGCACGTCGCCGACTATGTACGGGCCCAGAACGAGGCGGCGGGCGGCAACTACTTCCTGTGCCAGTTGATGTTCGGCGACATGCCCCTGGAGTTCGCGCAGCACTCGGCGCGGCTGTTCGCCTTCGAAGTCGCCCCGCAGCTAGCCGCGTAGCACGATCTCTTCGGGCGCGTGCACCAGGTAGCCCTGGATGTACTGCACGCCCAGCTGCCACAGCACTGCCATGGTGTTCGCGTCCTCCACGCGCTCGGCGATGGTCTCGATATTGCGCGCCTTGGCCAGGTCCACCAGCGTGCGCACCCGCTGCTGCAGCTCCTGGTTGCTGGTCAGTCCCTGCACCAGGGCACCGTCGATCTTGACGAAGTCGAGGGCCGTCGACTGGATCAGCCCCTGCGGATCGCGCCCCGAGCCGAAGCGCTCGATCGCGAACTTGAAGCCGCGGCCGCGCAGTTCGGTACTGAGCTTCTGCACCCGCTCCAGGTGCGTGGCCACGATCTCCTCGTGGGCCTGGAAGCACAGCCGACTCGGATCCGAGCGCGTGGCGCGAACCTGATTGTCGATCCAGCCCAGGAACGATGCGTCCTTCAGGGTGTCGTGCGAGAGGCGCACGAACAGGCAGGTCGGCTTGCGCTGCGCGGCGAAGGACAGTGATGCCCCCACCACCCAGCGGTCGATGTTCTTCAGCAGGTCATTGCGTTCCGCCGCCGGCATGAATTCGCCCGGCAGGACTTCCTTGCCATTGGTGTCGAGCATGCGCAGCAGCACGTCGAACATGGCCTGGTCGCCGCCTTGCAAACTGGCAATGGGCTGCTGCACCAGGCGGAAGCGGTTCTCCATCAGCGCCGCCTTGATGTGCTTGACCCAGACCTGATCGTAGGCCTTCACGCGGGTATCGTTGTCGGCCTTGTCGGAGAGCGCGATCTGGTTGCCCCCGCGTGACTGGGCCTTGGAGCAGGCATCGAGCGCATCGGCAATGGCGGCGTCGCAGTCGGTCTGCGCACCGGTGCTGGGTGCCACGCTCAGGCCCACCGAGCAGGTGATGGCCACGGATTTTTCGCCCACCGGCACCACCTGGCGCGCGACCCGTGCCACCAGTTGGGCGCCCCAGGCTTCGATGTCGTGATCGTTACCGCGCTCCAGCAGCACCATGACGCTGGTGCCACCCAGGCGGCCGATGATTTCGTTGGCGTGCAGGCCCTCACGTACCTGGGCGGTGAAGGCACCCAGCACATCCTCGCTGGCGGACAGGCCCACGTCACGTTCCACGGTAGCGAACTTGTCCGGTTTGACGACGGCGAAATAGCGCACGCCGCCACGCACCGGCGCGGCCACCTGCTCATTGACCGCGGCGAGCAGCGGCGTGCGATACAGCAGCCCCGTGGTCGGATCGCGGCGCACCGCATCGGCCAGATCCTCCTCGAGCCTGCGCGCCTCGTTCTTGCGCGAGGTGATGATCAGCTGCACGCACGGTTCAGCTTCGTGCTCGCCCAGCGCCAGCACCAGGTCCAACTGGCGGTGCGTGCCATCGGCGAAGCGGATTTCCGTGCTCAGCGGATGATTGCTCCACCGGCCCTGCAAACAGGCGGCCAGCGCCCCTTTGAGCGCTGCGTGGGTGGTTTGCTCGAAGTGGTCCATGACGGGCTGGCCGGCAATGGCCGTCAGCTCGTAGCCGAACAGTTCCAGCCATGAGGCATTGGCATCCACCAGGATGCCCTCCTGGACCTGGGCGATGGCGTCATTGGAATGCTGCAGCACCGAGGCCAGCTGCCGGCGCGCGTCGCGCGCGGTGCGCAGCGTGCCCTCCAGGGCGCGTTCCATGCGATGTGAGCGCAGCTCGCGTGACATGACCGCCTGCAGGCGTTCGGAGCTGCCGGAGGAGACCATGTCACGGGCACCCTTGGCCATCGCCTCGGCGATGCGCGACTCGGTCACCGAATCATCCACCACGACCAGCGGTACCAAAGGGGCGAGCTGATCGCGTATCGCGACTGCGGCCACCAGGTCCTCGCTGCTGGGTTCAAAGTGCAGGATCATTTCAGGATTCAGCTGACTCAACGCGTCCCCGAGATCGCGTAGCGCCGGAATCCACGTGCAGTGCGCGGCATGGCCGGCTTTGCGCAGCGCACCGTTGATCACCTCGACGGGATCCCGCGTGGCGGACAGTACGATCAAGGGAACTGCGGTCTGCTCGGACAAAGGCCCATCCTGATAGCGGCGCTGCGCGGCGTCGGTTTTTCGCGACCGAGTCTAGCACCGGGCCCACGGGGGCCCGCGTGCGACGGGTCTCACATTTTCCAAGGCGGAAACTGTGGCGCCACGGTGATTTTTGCAGGGCCGCCAGCCACCTCGCGCACCAGGCGCGGCACCAGGTACCCCGAGAGCGTCGCGGCCAGATTACCGACCAGCTGTCGTGCGGTCGGTTCGGGCACCTCGAAGTGCGCTGCGCCGCGCACGCGATCCAGAAGATGCAGGTAGTAGGGGACCACGCCGGCGGCAAACAGGCGCTGCGACAGATCCGACAGGGCCGCGACGGAGTCGTTCACTCCCCGCAGCAGCACCGCCTGATTGAGCAAGGTAGCGCCCGCGGCGCGCAAGCCGGCGCAGGCTGCGCGGACGCTGGCATCGATTTCGTTGCCATGATTGGCGTGCAGAACGATGGCCACCGGCCAGGGCAGATCGCCCAGCCATTTGAGCAGCCCGGCATCGACCCGCGAGGGCAGCACCACCGGCAGGCGCGTATGCACGCGCAGGCGGCGCAGGTGCGGGATGGGGGCCAGCAGCTCGGTGAGGGCGCGCAGCCGGGTGTCGCTGAGGTTCAGCGGGTCCCCGCCGCTCAAGATCACCTCCTCGATGCCCGGATCGGCCGCGATGGCGCCCAGCGCCTGGCTCAAAGCGGCGTTGCCGATCTGTTCGGCGTAGGGGAACTCGCGCCGGAAGCAGTAACGACAGTTGATCGCGCAGGCGCCGGTGGTGATGAGCAGCGCCCGACCCTGGTACTTCTGCAGCAGTCCCGGGGCCTTGAAGGCGGCCCGTTCACCCAAGGGGTCGGGCCCGAATCCCGAGCTTTCGGCCAGTTCGGCCGCCGTGGGCATGACCTGGCGCAGCAGGGGATCGGCCGGGTCGCCGTGGCGCATCCGCCGCACGAAGCTCAAGGGCACCCGCAGTCGGAACAGCTCGCTGGCCTCGGCGGCACCCGGGAACAGGCCCGGATCCAGGCCCAGGACGCGCGCCAGGGCCTCAGGATCGGTAATAGCGCCCGCCAGCTCGTGCTGCCAGGTGGGGGGAGGGGCCAGGTGGCGGCCCTTGGTGGTTGCCGGTATCATTCGCGACCCATTTTGGGGCCGGCACTGCGAGAAAGAAATGGCCAGCTACAACACCAGCGAATTCAAGTCCGGCATGAAGATACTGCTGGACGGCGAACCGTTCTCGATAGTCGAGAACGAGATGGTCAAGCCGGGCAAGGGCCAGGCCTTCAACCGCGTCAAGATCCGCAACCTCAAGTCCGGGCGCACCATTGAGCGCACCTTCAAGTCGGGCGATTCGGTGGATGCGGCCGACGTGGTCGACATGGACATGCAGTACCTGGATCAGGACGGGGAGTTCTGGATTTTCATGGTGCCGGAGAATTTCGAGCAGTACACCGCAGGCCGAGCCGCGGTGGGCGATAACGCCATCTGGCTGAAGGACGGCATCACCTGCATCGTCACGCTGTGGAACAACGAGCCGCTGCAGGTCACCCCGCCGTCGCACATCGAACTGAAGATTGTCGAGACCGATCCGGGGCTGCGCGGTGACACCGCCACCGGCGGCCAGAAGCCTGCGAAGCTTGAGACCGGTGCGGTGGTACGGGTGCCGCTGTTCATCAACGAGGGCGAAACCATCCGCGTGGATACCCGCACCGGCGAGTACATTTCGCGCGCCAAGCAGTAGGCCTCAGGCCGTCGGGGTCGGAAACGGCAGCACTTCCTGGATGTGGGCGGCGCCGGCCGCCAGCATCAGCACCCGGTCAAATCCCAGCGCCACGCCCGAACATTCGGGCAGCCCTGCGCTGAGCGCCGCCAGCAGTCGCTCGTCCATGGGGTGCCGGGGCAGTGCGCGGCGCTCGCGCTCCTTGAGGTCTGCCGCAAAGCGCGCCCGTTGCTCGCCCGCCGCGGCCAGTTCGTGAAAGCCATTGGCGAGCTCCACTCCGTCCATATACAGCTCGAAGCGCTGCGCCGTGCGCGGATCGGCCGGATCAAGACGCGCCAGCGCCGCCTGCGAGGCCGGATAGCCGTGGATGAAAGTGAGCGCCTCAGTGCCCAGTCTTGGGCCAATCACCGCGCCCATGATGAGATCCAGGATGGTGTCGCGTGGCGCGGCTTCCCGGTATCCCAGCGGCTCGATCACGGCTTGAAGTTCCGGCAGCGGCGCCTGCAGCGGGTCCAGCCCCACATGGCGCTTGAAGACCTCGCAATAGGTGAGCTGCTCGGCGGGACGGCGCGCGGCCGGATGGCCGGCGCACAGCTCGCGCACCAGTGATTCCACTTCAGCCATCAATTGCGGCAGGCCAAAGCCGAGCCGATACCATTCCACCAGGGTGAATTCGCAGTTGTGAATGCGGCTTTGTTCAAAGCCGCGCGCCACGTGACAGATCTGGTAGATATCACCCGCGCCGGAGGCGAGCAGGCGCTTCATGGCGTATTCGGGCGAGGTGTGCACGAACAGCCGCACGCCGGCGCCGGCCTGCACCGCCAGTGAGTGAATGTGGATGTCCGTGACCGGCGCATTGACCAGCACCGGGGTATCCACCTCCAAGACCCGCCGTGCGGCGAAGAAGGCGCGCGTGCGCGCCAGCAGCGCCGCGCGCAGTTGCAGCCGCTCGCGCGAGGCCGTGGGCCGCCAGTCCGCGGGCGTCTGGGTCATTGCGGCGCCTGGATCTGGCCCAGCGCCTGGCCGACGCGCACGGACATGCCGGCGGCAAGCTGCGCCTGCCAGCGCACCCGACCCTTGGGAAACAGCACTATCACGGTTGAACCCATGTTGAACCAGCCCATGAGGGCACCGCGCGCCAGCCGCGCGCCCGGACCTGTTACGGGGGGCAGTTCGCGGGCTGCGTGCCGGGTCGGCGGCGTGATCTCGCCATGCCACACGGTGCTGATGCTGCCCACGAACAGCGCGCCAACCAGCACCATGCAGAACGGCTGCCGGTCCTCGTCCCAGGTGCACACCACGCGCTCGTTGCGGGCGAACAAATCCGCAACTGCGGCGGCCGTCACCGCATTCACGCTGAAGAGCCTGCCAGGAACATGGCGCGCGCTGCGCAGTTGGCCGTCGCGCGGCATATGGATGCGGTGATAGTTGTACGGCGCCAGATACAAGGTCGCGAAGGCGCCGCCGCTGAACTGCGCCGTCTGTGCGTCATTTGCGGCCAGAAGCGCTGCGAGGCTGAAAGTGCGGCCCTTGGCCTGCACGATGGACTCACCGTCGAGGTAGCCGATCTGGCTGATGGTGCCATCGACCGGCGAGCTCACCGACCGGGGGTCCTGCGGCTGCGGCCGGGCGTGCGCGACCAGTGCGCGCGTGAAGAAGGCGTTGAAGTTTTCGTAGCGCAGCGGATCAGGCTCGCGCGCATCGCGCAGGTCGGGCCTGAAGCTGCGCACGAAGGCGCGGATCAGCAGATTCTTCAAGCCGCGCCAGCGCACGCGGGTGAGCGCATGGACAACCCGCGACAAGGTGTGCTGCGGCAGCAGGCGCTGCAGAACAATGAAGGCACGGTCACGCATCGGCTACAGATCGCCGGCGGCGCGCCGCAGGTCATCGGTCAGCGATTTCACGTCATAGGGGGCATTGAACACGGCCACATTGTGGGCGTGGCTGTCCATCAGGAAAATCGTCGAGGAGTGATCCATGCTGTAGTCACCACCGGGCAGGTCCACGCGCAGGTAGGCCACGCCGAATTTTCGCGCCACGGTCTGCAGCATGGCCGCGGTTCCGGTCAGACCGATGAAGTCGGGGTCGAAGGCGCGCATATACTGGGCAAGCTGGGACGGCGTGTCGCGCGCCGGGTCGACGCTGATGAACACCACGCGCAACCCTGGCACCACGCCGGTTTTCACCACCTGCGCCAGCTGCAGCAGCGTCAGCGGGCAGACATCGGGGCAATGCGTGTAGCCAAAGTAGACCAGCGTCGGGGCGCCTTTGAGGCGCGCCGCGGTAAATGGCCCGTTGTTCTGGTCGATGAGCGAGAATTCACCCGGATCGCGCGGCTGCGGCAGCCACGTGCCACTTGTCAGCGCCGGCACGGAATGGTCAAGTCGGTGCGCCAGCCAGAAGCCCGCCAGGGCTGCAGCGGCCACCACCAGTACCATCAGGATGCGGGTCGGACGCAGATTCATGAATAAAGTATCCCACAAGCGCAGCCGCTCCCGGGTTTCAGGGTCTGTGACGGTACAGGGGCTGATCGAGCGCGGCGCGCGGCGCCTGCGCCGCGCACAGGTTGTCTTCGGCCATGGCACCGACAACGCCCGGGATGAGTCCGCGGCGCTGGTGTGTCATGCCCTGGGGTGGTCAGCGCCCACGGCGCGAATGCTGCGCCGGGTCGCGAGCGCTCGGCAGCAGCGCCTGGCGTACGAGCTGCTCACGCGGCGCATCCGCGAGCGCCGGCCGGCCGTGTATCTGACCGGTGAGACCTGGTTTGCAGGTCTGCAGTTCAGGACTGACCCGCGGGCGCTGATTCCGCGCTCGCCGCTCGCCGAGTTGATCGAGCGCGGGTTTGCGCCCTGGGTCGACCCGCGCCGGGTGCGCCGGGTGCTCGACATCGGAACCGGAGGCGGCTGCATTGCCATCGCGACCGCACGCATGCTGCCGCGCGCCCGCGTCGATGCCATCGACATTTCGGCGCCCGCCCTGCAGTTGGCAGCCGAAAACGTGCGCCGCCACCGGCTCGGCCGGCGGGTGCGGCTGCTGCACTCCAACTACTTCAGCGCCCTCTCCGGCGAGCGCTACGATATCATTGTCAGCAACCCGCCCTATGTCGGGGCGCGCGAGATGCGCTCGCTGCCCGCGGAATACCGCCATGAACCGCGCATGGCGCTCGCTTCAGGCCGGGATGGCATGGACGCGGTACGGGCAATCCTGCAAGGTGCGCGGCGGCATCTGAACCCCGGAGGCATTCTCGTCGTGGAGGTCGGCAATACGGAAGTCGCGGTGCGGCGTGCATTTCGCCCACTGCCCTTCACCTGGCTGACGTTTGCACGCGGTGGTGGCGGCGTATTCATGCTCACGGCGCAGCAGCTTCGGGTCCAAGGCAGTTAGCAACATGTCCGGAAATACCTTTGGCAGGCTCTTCACGGTGACCAGCTTTGGCGAAAGCCACGGCCCGGCCCTCGGCTGCATCGTCGACGGCTGCCCGCCGGGCCTTGAGCTCACCGAGGCGGACCTGCAGGCTGATGTGGACCGGCGCCGCACGGGAACCTCCAAGTTCGTCAGTCAGCGCCGCGAACCCGATGCGGTGCGCATTCTCTCCGGCGTGTTTGAAGGGCGTACCACCGGCACGCCCATCGGCCTTCTGATCGAGAACACCGATGCGCGCGCGCGCGACTACGAGAAGATCAAGGACCGCTTCCGTCCCGGGCACGCGGACTACACCTACCAGCAGAAGTATGGCTTTCGTGACTACCGCGGCGGGGGCCGCTCCTCGGCCCGCGAGACCGTCATGCGGGTGGCGGCCGGGGCCATCGCCCGCAAATACTTAGGCCAGCGCCTGGGGGCTGCGATTCATGGCTACGTGACCCAGGTCGGCCCGCTCACCCTTGAGCCGGTGAATCCGCCCTTTGCCTATGAAAATCCCTTCTTCTGCCCGGACCCGGCGCGGATCGCGGAGCTGGAGGCGTTGCTGTGGGAGGTGCGCGCTGGCGGGGATTCGGTGGGCGCGAAAATCACGGTCATTGCCAGCGGCCTGCCGCCGGGCCTGGGTGAGCCGGTCTTTGAGCGCCTGGATGCCGACATCGCCAGCGCCATGATGGGCATCAACGCGGTGAAGGCCGTGGAGATCGGTGCCGGCACGCGCAGCGCCAGCCAGAAAGGTAGCGAGCACCGCGATGAAATGACGCCGCAGGGTTTCTTAAGCAATCATGCCGGAGGCATTCTGGGCGGGATTTCTTCGGGCCAGGATATCGTCACGCACGTGACGTTCAAGCCCACTTCGAGCATCCAGGTGCCCGGTCGTACCATCAACCTCGCCGGCGAGCCGGTGCAGATCGCCACCACCGGGCGTCATGACCCCTGCGTCGGTCTGCGGGCCGTGCCCATTGCCGAGGCGATGCTGGCCATCGTGCTGATGGATCATTACCTGCGGCATCGCGGGCAGAACCTGGATGTGAAGTCAGTGACCCCGGTTATCGGCACATGAGCGGCAAGGCAGGCGGCGAGGGTTTCAATGTGGCGGTGGTGGGCGCCACCGGCCTCGTCGGGGAGACCATGATCGAGGTGCTCGAGGAACGCGATTTCCCGGTCAGGCAGCTGTTTGCGCTGGCCAGCGAACGTTCGCTCGGCAAGTCGGTGACCTTTCGCGGCAAGCGCCACGCGGTGGGCAACCTTGCGGATTTCGATTTCCGCCAGGCGGACATTGGACTGTTTTCCCCGGGCGGCGAGGTCTCCCGTGAGTACGCGCCGAAGGCCGCCGCGGCCGGTTGTGTGGTCATCGACAACACCTCCGAGTTCCGCTATCTGGATGAGGTGCCGCTGGTCGTGCCGGAGGTGAACCCACACGCCATCGCGCAGTACACCCACCGCGGCATCATCGCCAATCCCAACTGTTCGACCATCCAGATGGTCGTGGTACTCAAGCCGCTGCACGATGTTGCCGGGATTGCCCATATCAATGTCGCCACCTACCAGTCAGTATCGGGCGCCGGCCGTGAGGCCATCGCTGAACTGGCCACGCAATCGGCCGCGCTGCTCAGTGGCCAGGGCCCGGTGAAGGCCGGCGTGATACCCGCGCAGATCGCCTTCAACTGTGTCCCGCAGATCGACCGCTTCGAGGACAACGGCTATACGCGCGAAGAGATGAAGATGGCGTGGGAAACGCGCAAGATCCTCGAGTCGCCGGACATCCTGGTGAATCCGACGGCGGTGCGCGTGCCGGTGTTCTATGGGCACTCCGAGGCGGTGCACGTGACCACCCACCGTAAGCTGACCGCTGCTGCAGCGCGGGACCTGCTGCGCAAGGCTCCCGGAGTGACGGTGATGGACGATCGGCGCCCCGGGGGGTACCCCACGGCAGCCGTCGAGGCAGCGAACCGCGACACAGTTTATGTGGGGCGCATCAGGGATGATATGTCGTCAGAGCGTGGGCTTGACCTATGGATAGTCGCAGACAATGTTCGCAAGGGGGCGGCTACGAACAGCGTTCAGATCGCCGAGATTTTGGCGCGCGACTATTTATAAGTTATATTGCCGTCCGTAGTGTGGATTTGCGTATTCCTGTCCATGCTTTTGTTTTTTAGGACATTTCTCGGCCGCTGTGGTGCGGAGTATCGTGCATGACTGCCAATTCCCTTAAGTGGACGCTGGCGGCGTTGATCGTTGGCTCGCCAGCCGCGATGGCGCTTGGCCTGGGTGACATCCACCTGCATTCGTCCCTTAACGCCCCACTCGACGCTGACATCGACCTGGTAGGGGCGACGCCGGACGACCTCACGAGCCTCAAAGCCCAGGTGGCGTCGCGGGATGTTTTCCAGCAGAACGGCCTGGATTGGCCGGCCTTCCTTTCGAGCGTGACGTTGAAGCCCGTGCATACCAGCGATGGGCGCGACATTATCAAGGTGCACTCCGGGGTTGCGATCACCGAACCCTTTGTCACCTTGCTGGTGGAGATCAACTGGGCGCGCGGTCATGTGACCCACGAGTACACCGTGTTGCTCGACCCGCCGGTGTTTACCCCGGATCAGGGTCAGGCTGCCCCGGCAGCGGCGGGCGTTGCCACGCCCGCGGCCGGCACCGGCACCCGTGGCGGCACCATCCAGCGCGAAGC
>JBARBG010000013.1:0-3240 GCA_049792815.1 Steroidobacteraceae bacterium
GGCGCGGCCATCTCGGCCAATGGCTGGACGACCTCGATCAGTGGCGCGCCGGCTGCGGGTGACACCTTCACGCTCAGCAGCAATGCCGGCAATGTCGGCGACAACACCAATCTGTTCGCCATGATCGACGCACTGAACTCCAGCGTCCTCAATGGCGGTTCGACGTCCCTCACCGGAGCCACCAGTTCGCTGGTGAGTCAGGTCGGCGCGCAGACTCAGCAAGCGCAGGCCAATGCCCAGGCGCAGCAGGCCGTGAACACCGCCGCGACCGATTCGGTGAACAACCTCTCCGGCGTGAACCTGGATGAGGAGGCGGCGAACATGGTCAAGTACCAGCAGGCCTACCAGGCCTGCGCGCAAATGATCCAGACCTCCACCACGATGTTCAACTCGCTGATCACTGCAGTCAGCACGGCGTAACACCATGCGAATTTCAACCGTCGGATTCCAGACTGATGCCTCACAGCAGATGCAAGCGCTGGAAGCTGAGATCTCCCAGACCCAGCACCAGCTCTCCACCGGCATCAAGCTGCAGAGCGCGTCGGACAACCCGGCGGGCATGGCGCAGGTCGATCTGCTCGACGCCAGGATCTCGGCCTCGCAGCAATACCAGACGAACGGCAGCACCCTGGGTGCCAATCTGCAGATCGAGGAGCAGTCCCTCACGGACGCCACCTCGGTCATGCAAAGCGCGCGCGACCTGGCGCTGCAGGCCAACAATTCGGCAATCACCCAGACGCAGCGCCAGGACATCTCGACCCAGCTGCAGCAGCTGCTGCAGCAGCTGGTCGGCACCGCCAACGCCACCGACTCGAACGGCAACTTCCTGTTTTCAGGAGAGACCACGACCACCCAGCCGTTCGCGCAGTCCGGCACCGCCGTCACCTACAACGGCTCGACCAGCGTCAGCCAGGTGCAGATCAGCCCGAACCAGCGCGTTTCCAGCGGGGACTCCGGATCCAGTGTTTTCGTGAACATTCCCGGCGGCAACGGCACTTTCACCACGGCGGTGGGCGCCGCCAACACCGGCACCGCCACCATCGGTCCGGGCACTGTGGTCAATGCTTCGCAGTGGGTGCCCGACACCTACACCATTACTTTCCAGGATCCGACGGACTATACGGTGACCGACAGCGCCGGCAACACGGTGGCGAGCGGCACCTACACCAGTCCGGGGACGATCGCCTTCAACGGCATCAGCATGACGGTGACCGGAACGCCGGCCGCCGGGGATACCTTCGCGGTAGCGCCGGCGGGCACCTCCAGCGCCTTCAATACGCTGTCGAGCCTGATCACGACGCTGAATGATCCCAGCCTGAGTGCCGCACAGATCTCAACCCAGATTGGCACGGCGGTGGAACAGATCGACGGCGCCGTCAGTAATTTCAACCAGGTCCAGGCCTCCGTGGGTGCGCGCATCAATGCCGTCACCGCCGCCAATAATTCGGCCCAGAGCGTGCAGACCAGCATGACCGCCTCGGTGTCCTCCCTGCAGAACGTGGACTACGCCGCGGCCACGACTCGGCTGTCGACCGAGGAACTGGCCCTGCAGGCCGCCCAGGAGTCCTATGCCTCGATCGCCAAGATGTCCCTGTTCCAATACTTAGGGTGAATCGTGACGCAGTTCATACCTTCAGATTCAAGGCCACTCAAGTTCCGGCAACAGGCACCGATAACCAATCTGACACAGGAAATGGCCAAGGCGGCCATCTAGCAGCGCGACGGACCGGTGTCCGGCGCCTGAAACAGACTTCAGGAGTTACAGGCAATGTCACTAGTCCTTAATACGAATATCGACTCGATGGTCGCCCAGAACAGCTTGACGGCGTCTGGTGCTCAGCTGGCCACGGCCCTCCAGCAGTTGTCTTCAGGCCTGCGCGTCAACCCCGCAGCCGACGACGCCGCCGGATACGCCATCGCCCAGGGAATGAGCTCGCAGATCAACGGCTTGCATCAGGCCGCACAGAACGCCAACGACGGCGTGTCGCTGGCTCAAACCGCCTCGGGTGCGCTCTCCGAGGTCACCAACGATCTGCAGACGATGCGCGATCTGGCGGTTGAGTCACTCAACGCCACCAACAGCGCCTCTGACCGCGCGGACCTGAATTCGCAGTTCCAGCAGCTGGCCGCCGACATCAACAATGTCGCCGCCAACACGCAGTTCAACGGCGTGAACCTGCTCGACGGCTCGTTCCAGGGCGCGGATTTCCAGATCGGCGCCAATGCCGGTCAGATCATCAGCGTCTCCACGATTGCCAGCGCCGCCACCAGCGCCATCGGCAACTACTACACGACCGCCGCGACGGCCGGCAACACCTACGCGACCGCCAACGTCGCCAATGGTGACACGGTGACCCTGAGCATTCAGGTCGGTACCGGCGCCAATGACGGAGCGGCCTCGGTCGCAGCCGGCGCTGCGACGGCCATTTCGACCGGCCCGATCACCCTCACGGGCAATCAGACGACCGACCTGGCGAACATCGCCACGGCCATCAACAGCGCGGTTGGCTCCAACCAGGGCATCATTGCCACGGTCAACGCGGCCACCGGCAGCATCAGCCTGAGCACGGCTGACGCGACCAACGAACAGTCGGTGCAGCTGGGTATCACGGCGTCCACCGGCACGTTCAACACCACTGCCGGAACGCTGGCGAACCTGGGTCTGGGCAGCGCCGGCGCTGTTGTCGGCCCGGCGACGGCGGCGTACGCCCTTGGTTCCAACGCCAACACCGGCCTCGTCGGCAACGCGGTGGCCAATACTCTGGCCAACCCGGACGTGACGACGGTTGATAATTCGAACCTGGTCCTGATCTCGGTGGATCATGCCCTGCAGCAGCTGGCCACGACCGGCGCTTCACTGGGCGCCTACCAGAACCGGTTCCAGGCTGCCATCACGGGCCTGAACGTCGATGCCACGAATCTGAGCAGCGCGAAGAGCTCGATCGTGGATACGGACTACGCGCAGGCGACCTCCAACCTGTCGAAGGCCCAGATCCTGCAGCAGGCCAGCACCGCGATGGTGGCCCAGGCCAACACCATTCCGCAGAACATTCTGACCCTGTTGCAGAAGCTGCCGTAACGGTGCATCGAAGAGCTGAAAGCACTTTCAGACGAGGGGTGGGTGGGTTCCGCAAGGCTCCCACCCATCGCCTTTTTCGGAGTAGTTCGCGATGACGACCGCCAGCACCGTCAATACCAGCACGGTCAATACTGCCGCCGGCACCAGCGGTGCGCCGGTTT
>JBARBG010000014.1:0-33489 GCA_049792815.1 Steroidobacteraceae bacterium
AGCTGGGACTGACCGGTGTGGTGTGTACCGTCATCGCCATTGGCATGCTGCCGTTCATGAAGAAGCTGTCGGCCAGCCACGCCGACACCGCCGCGGGTGTCCCGCTGCCCGCCGTGCGCAGCGAGGAATTCGATCTCTCCGCATGAGCGCATCACATCAGGGTCCGCGGGAAATCCTGACGGACCTCGCGCGGCAGGCCATGCGGGACTACGACCTGCTGCCGGACTTCTCCCCCGAAGCGCAGGCGCAGGCGCGCGCCATCACGCTGCCCGCTGCCCAGTCCGGCGCCCGCGACTTGCGTAGCGCGGATTGGGTCTCCATCGACAACGACGACTCCCGAGATCTGGATCAGCTCTCGGTGGCCCAGCCGCTGGATGGCACGACCACCCGCTTGCTGGTGGCCATTGCCGATGTGGATGCCAGCGTCGGCCGCGGCTCGCCCATCGATGACCATGCGCGCCACAACACCACCTCGGTCTACGCCGCGGGCCACATTTTTCCGATGCTGCCGGAGAGATTGTCCACGAACCTCACCTCACTGGTCCAGGGCGAGGAGCGCCGGGCAGTGGTCATGGCAATCGATGTCACGGCTGACGGGGCGATCACCGGCTCTGACATTTATCAGGCGACCGTCATCAACAAGGCCAAGCTGGCCTACGACAGCGTGGCCGGCTGGCTCGAAGGGGGCGGCCGTGCGCCACCGGCGCTCGAAACCGCGGGACTTGAAGATCAGGTACGCCTTCAGGACCGGGTCGCTCAAGCCCTCGGCAGGGTGCGTCATGCGCAGGGAGCCCTGACCCTGGAGACCATCCAGACGAGTGCCGTCTTTGACGGGGCGGTACTTCGGGACCTGGTGCCGGATCACAAGAATCGGGCCCACGAATTGATTGAAAACGTCATGGTTGCCGCCAACGGCGTGGCGGCGCGCTGGTTGCAGAACAAGGGACAACCCTCGATCCGGCGCGTACTGCGTACGCCTGAGCACTGGGATCGGATCGTGGCCCTGGCGGCCGAGTACCATGGACGGCTGCCGGCGACAGCGGATCCGGTGGCGCTGAATGCTTTTCTGGCGCAATCCCGGAAGGAGAACCCAGCGCAATTTCCGGATCTGTCACTGGCCGTGATCAAGCTCCTGGGCCGCGGTGAGTACGCGCTGGAGCTGCCGGGGATGACGGTCGCAGGCCATTTTGGGCTGGCCGTCACCGATTACATGCATTCCACGGCACCGAACCGCCGCTTTCCCGACGTGATCGTGCAGCGGCTCATCAAGTCCGTCCTCGCGGCCACGCCGGCGCCCTATACCCAGGCCGAGCTTGAGGAACTGGCGGACCACTGCACGCTGCAGGAGGACAATGCCGCCAAGGTGGAGCGGCGCGTCGGCAAGTCGGCGGCCGCGCTGCTGCTGCGTTCCCGGATCGGACAGACCTTCGACGCCATGGTCACCGGTGCGGCGGACAAGGGCACCTGGGCACGGACGCTGGTGCCGCCGGTCGAGGGCCGCATCATGCGTGGCTTTCAGGGCCTCAAGGTCGGCCAGCACGTCAGAGTGCGGCTGCTCAGCACCGACGTCAGCCGCGGTTTCATCGATTTTGCCTGCGAGAGATAGACCATGACTGCCAGACCGGTCAGGCCCGCCAGAGTCGCCTACGAGAATACGGACTTTCTCACCAGCGAGGCGGCGCGCCCGCTGCGGATCATCGCCGAATACCTGGAGCCGCTGCACCGCTTCGCGCAGGCCGGCGTGCGTGACACCATAGTTTTCTTCGGTTCAGCGCGCCTCACGCCAGAAGGTCCCATGGGGCATTACTACGAGGACGCCCGGACGCTCGCGCGCACGATCACGCAATGGTCGATGGCACTGCCCACACATGCTCACCGTTATGTGGTCTGCTCAGGCGGTGGCGGAGGGATCATGGAGGCGGCGAATCGGGGCGCCTCGGAAGCCGGTGGCAAGACCATCGGGCTGAACATCAGTCTGCCCCATGAGCAGGTGGCGAATCCTTACATCACCCACGAGCTCGCGTTCGAATTCCACTACTTTTTCATGCGCAAGCTGTGGTTCGCCGAAATGGCGCGTGCCCTGGTCGCCTTTCCCGGTGGCTTCGGCACCCTGGATGAACTCACTGAAATCCTGACCCTGGCGCAGACGGGCAAGTTGGGGCGACGCGTGCCCGTCATCCTTTACGGCACCGAATACTGGAACGAGATCATCAATTTCAAGGCTCTGCTCCGGCACGGCATGATCAGTGCCGAGGACCTGGATCTGTTCAAGTACGTGGATACCCCGGAGGCGGCACTGCGCGTGCTGCAGGCCACGCTGCAACCCTAGCCGGCGCCGCTCCGGTTGCAATCAACGGCAGTGATCGTCGCGGTCGCCGCAGGCGACCCATACGTGCTCGTGATAGTACCGGTGGTGGTCACGGTCGTAGTAGCCCTCGGCCGGTGCGACCACGCACCCCGCGGTAAACAGGGCGAGACCCACGAGAATGCTGCCTATCACGATGCGTTTGACGTCTTTCATGGCGTGTCCTTTGCAAATTCGGGATCGAGGTCAGATTCTCGACCCACCCGCGCCAAGTCGCTGCCAGGGTTCGGTCTGATGTTGCGACCCGACTTCCCGCCTCCACGTGTAGGACTGCATACCCGCTCGTAGGCGCAGCTCCCGCTCCCGCTGTTGCGCCGCAGCGCGATTAATGTCCAAACGGCCTGCCCTAAAACTGTGCCTGGGGTCCCAATCTTAACGAGGCAACCCGAAGTTCACCGCAGGATGGCCGATACTCAAGCTGATGGCCGCCGTGATGACAGTTCCATTAAAAGAGACTCCGCCTACCCCGGATGAGGGCGAGTACCTGGCGCTGCTGGGGGATGACACCGCCTTCGCGGCCGGCGCCGACCCTGAGCTGGAACGCTGGATCGCCACGGCACGCCGGCAGGCGGATGTGAACTGCGTGGCCCTGTCCCTGGTCCGCGGGCCCCGCCAGATCGTACGCCTGGTGGGCGAAGCCCGTGGGGCGGCTGAGCGCGTGTGCGAAGTGTCCAGCGCCGTACCTCTTGAGGACTATCTGCTCGGAACCGCCGTGCCCCACCCCGGTGATGCCCGCGGCGCGTTCGCCGAAGTTCAGGTGACGGTCGGCGGCAAAGTGATCGGGCAACTGGCCATGACCGACGCGATGCGGGCGAGCTGGTCGGCAGATGACCTCGCGGCGCTGGGCGACGCCGCGGCCGGCGTGGCCACTGAGCTCGAGCGCCGCCTGGCGCGCGCCCAGGTGGTGCGGGTCCAGGAGCTGGTGACCTCCCACAACCGCGTCCACGACATGATCGCCAATGGCGCTGCGCTGCGCGATGTCCTGAGTGAGGTGTGCCTGATCATCGAGCGCTACGACTCCTCCTTCATCCCGTCGGTGCTGCTGCGTGACCCGATTTCCAATACCCTGCACTCGGGCATAGGACCCTCCCTGCCCAAGGCCTACCTGGACTCCGTGGACGGAGCCCCCATCGGTCCCAATATCGGCACCTGTGGTCCGGCGGCGTGGTTTGGCGAACTTGCGATCTCCGTGGATCTGAGCCAGGACCCCAAGTGGACCCCGATCCGGGCGATGGCCGAAATGGCCGGCGTCGCACACTGCTGGTCGATGCCCATCAAGGAACACTCCGGAGAAGTTCTGGGCACGCTCGCCCTGTACGGACGGCGCCCGCGCTCCCCGCAGCCGGAGCATATCGCCCTGATGCGCGACTGGGCGCGTGTGGCCAGCACCGCCCTTGAAAGAACCCGATCCATTGAGCGGCTCAGGCACGATGCACGTCATGACAGCCTGACCGGCCTGCCCAATCGGGCTGCCATTTTCGAAAAGCTGGATGCGGCCATCGAGCAGGTACAGACGGAAACCCCGCTGGCCGTGTTCTTCGTGGATCTGGATGGCCTGAAGGCGTTGAACGACACGCTCGGACATGACGTCGCGGACGAAATGCTGCGCGAGGTCGCGCAGCGCCTGCTGGCCAGCGTGCGCATCGGCGACTTCGTCGGCCGCTTCGGCGGCGACGAGTTCATCGTGGTCGCCGAGGATATCGGTGGCCCGCAGGAAGCGGGTCACCTGGGCGAGCGCCTGCTCAGTGCGATTGCGCAACCGCTCCCCGGTCTTGGTGCGCGCGTCATCACGGCGAGCATCGGCATCGCCCTGATCCGCACCAGCGCCATTGAAGCACGTGAAGCCATCCGCAGGTCTGACGCCGCCATGTATGAAGCCAAGCGCACCGGCCGCGACCGCTGCGTATTCGCGGAAATCGGCGAGACCGCCCGGGCCGGTCGCCGGCTCGAGCTGGCAAGAGCGCTGCACGGGGCGGAAACCCGCGGCGAGATGTCCCTGGTCTATCAACCCGTCATTGCGCTGCCCAGCCGGCGGATCATCGGCGTGGAAGCCCTGCTGCGCTGGAACAGCCCCACCCTTGGGGAAGTCGCGCCCAGCGAGTTCATTCCAATCGCGGAGGACAACGGCAGCATTCTGCAGATCGGCGCCTGGGTGCTGTGGGAGAGCTGCGCCGCTCTGGCCACTCTCGCCCAGGGCGGTCACCGCCTCGAGCTCGGGGTCAATGTGTCCGCGCGGCAGCTGTCGCAGCCGGATTTCCCGCTGTGGGTCCGGCAGACCCTGGCCCACGCCCAGTTCAGCCCCGCCATGCTCAGCCTGGAGCTGACCGAGACATCCCTGCTGCGCCCGGACAGCGTCAGCGTCGGCAATGTGCGGACCCTGGAAAAGATGGGCGTGCGCGTAGCACTGGATGATTTCGGGACCGGCTATTCCTCCCTCACCTGGCTGCGCGACCATCCCTTCGGTTCGATCAAGATCGACCGCAGCTTTGTGGCCGGAATCCAGACACAGGACAGCAGCCGTGCCATCGTGTCCGCCATCATCCGCATGGCCAAGGACGTGGGCTGCACCGTCACCGCCGAAGGCGTGGAAACCGAGGAGCAGCTGCGCATCCTGGAATCCCTGGGCTGCGATCACGCGCAGGGTTTCCTGATCGCTCGCCCCGTCAGTGCCACCGCCCTGCTCGACTGCCTGCACGCCCCGGTTCCCCTCGTCGTCTAAGTCTCCCTGCATCCGGGATGGCGCCGGCTGCCTACCTCTTCAACAGCTACGAAGCGCTGCCGCCCATGGTTTGAATCACCGTCCGGCGGATGTAGACTCCCGGACTCGCTGCAGGAGGAGGGGCTTATGGCGGCTACCGGTATCGGATTGCGTGTGTGGGCGGGCTCGCTGCTGGCACTGACGATGGTGCTGTCCGGGCTCCCGGCGCATGCCCAGACGCCCGGCGCGGCACCCGCCCCCGGCACCGGGGACCATGGACCGCAGCGCCCACCCCTGTTTCTGCGCGAGGAGTGGCAGCAGGGACCCAAAGGCGGGGAGAACTCCGTGACGGCCGCCTCGCTGGGGAATCCGGATCTGGAGCTGACGCTCATCGTACCCGGTGGTCAGATCATGCTGACGGGCAATGCCGGTGATGAGGGCAATCCCGTCCATGTGTGGCAGGGTCTGTGCACGACACCCTGCGGTCTCGCCTTGCGCAGCAAGCAGCGCTTTGCGGACCTGACCGGCCTCGCCCGCATCCGCTGGAACACCAAGATGTCGGGCTACCACCAGATCCGGCCCATCGTGAAGCTGGCCGATGGCACCTGGCTGGCAGCGGACCGCACCGCAGGTTCGGCGCGCGACTGGCAGCAAAGTGAGCTGTTCGTCGCGGATCTGCACTGGCTGAAACTGGATATAACGCGCGCCGTGACGACGGGAACCCCGATCGAGCATGTCGATCTGTCCAAAGTGGATCAGATCGGTTTCATCGATCTGATGCCGGGCAGCGGACATGGACCCGGGGGCTGGTCCGATGTGGCGCAGATCGAGGTGTTTGCGAAGTCCCTGCCGCGCTGAGCGGCGGCGCGTTCAGGTCGGCGTGGTCAACAGCCGCACCTCATGCTGCGGCCGGGCGAGGCTCACGTGGTTGGCGCGCAGCGCCTCGAGTGTGGCGCGCGTGAGCTCGGCGCTGGCCGTTCCGTAGTCATCGACGGACACCCACGGTTGGATGCTGATCTGCGCCGCTGAGTCCGCCAGCCGCGCCACGCCGATCACCGGCGGCACATCCTTGAGCACCCGCGGGTTCGCCTGCACCAGGTCCTGGATGACCTGCAGCGCTACCGCCAGGTCCGTGTCGTACGCCACATTGACCTGGATGCTGACCTGGCGGACATGACCGTAGTTATGGAGGATCTCGCCGACGATCTTGCGGTTGGGGATCACGACCTGGGAGCGATCCGAGTGCAGCAGGATAGTGCTGAACAGGGAGACGCGCTCGACCTGCCCCTCAACGCCCGCCACCTGGACGTACTGCCCCACGCGGAAGGGCTTGGTGAGGATGATCGACAGCCCCGCGACAATGTTGCTGAGCACGCCCTGCATCGCGAGGGCGAGGCCTGCACCGGCTACGCCCAACCCGGCAATCAGCGGCAGCAGCTGCACGCCGAGGTTCTGCAGCGCCATGACCAGGAACAACAGCAGCACCAGGCCGCGAACCACCCGTGACAGCAGCTGGCGCAGCGGCGGCTCCAGATCGAAGCGCCGCAGGGCGCGCGTCAGCCAGCGCTCCGCCCAGCCGCCGACGATCACACCGGCCACGATGATCACAATGGCCGTGAGCAGCTTCGGGCCGAACTGAATGAGCAGATCGATGACCTGCTGCCGGATATGGTCGATGGATGACAATTGAATATCCATGGCGGTGAATCTACCGGGTGCCGTAGAGCCGGTCGCCGGCATCGCCCAGGCCCGGCAGGATATACCCATGATCATTCAACTGCGAGTCGACCGCCGCGGTCCACACCGGCACGTCAGGATGCTGCGCATGCAACCGCGACAGGCCCGCCTGGCAGGCCAGCACGCACACGAAGCGCAGCTCGCTGGCCCCATGCTCCTTCAGGCGGTCAATGGCCGCGACCGCGGTATTGCCCGTGGCCAGCATGGGATCTACGGCGATGACGAGCCGCTCGCGCAGCTCAGTCGGGGCCTTGAAGTAGTACTCCACGGCGGCCAGTGACTGCGGGTCACGGTACAGCCCGATGTGGGCAACCCGCGCCGAGGGCACGAGGTCAAGCATCCCGTCGAGCAACCCCATGCCGGCACGCAATATGGGTGCGAACACCAGCTTCTTGCCGGAGAGCTTGCGCGAACTCATGGGCATCAGCGGTGTTTCGATCTCGACCGGATCCAGCGGCAGATCCCGCGTCACTTCGTAACACAGCAGCGTCGCGGTCTCACGCAGCAGTTGCCGGAAGGTCTTGGTCGAGGTGGTCCGGTCGCGCAGCAAGGTCAGTTTGTGCTGCACGAGCGGATGCGACACGACCGTTACACTGTTCATCAGAATACCCCGGTAACCTATTGATTTTTATGTATCGCAGTCGTCAGAGCTCGCAGCCCTCACCAATGTCCTCATGCCAGATCTCGGGATGCGCCCTGATGTAGCCGCCCAGCAGCTGCACGCACTGCGGCGAATCCAGATCAATGACGCTGACCCCGCGCTCGCGCAGCCAGTCGATGCCGCCGCGAAAGGTGCGCGACTCCCCGACAATGACCGCACCGATGCGAAACTGCAGAATCAAGCCGCTGCAGTACCAGCAAGGCGCCAGCGTCGTCACCATCACCGTGTCCTGGTAGCTGCGACGCCGGCCGGCGTTACGAAAGGCGTCCGTTTCACCGTGCAGGGAAGGATCCCCCTGCTGCACCCGGCGGTTGTGGCCGCGACCGAGCAGCTGGCCATTGGCTGTGAAGAGCGCGGCGCCAATGGGAATGCCGCCTTCGGCGAGCCCGAGGCGGGCCTCCTCGAGCGCGATGTCCAGCATCGGCGCATGGGAAGGATCAGTCATATGCCATAACGGCCGCGGCGCCGGTTTCTTGAGCCCTGGTCCGGCATTTTTCCCACGCTGTGAATCCGGTCGATGTCATGAACATTGCCGCTCCATTGTCGCGCAATCCAGACGATAAATGTTTCAACGCAAGAAGAGAACTCAGGAGATGGCGCGTGTCGAGCAATCAGAACCTCAGTCCCCCCATAGCACCGCAGCTGGGCAAAGTCATTCACGACCCGCGTGGCAACGCAATTTGGGACTGGACCATAGAGACCGGCGTGCTGGCCAAGGCGACCGTCGCTGAATTGCTCAGCAAACTGGTTGATCCCATGCCCTTGGCGCTGGAGCACGACCTGGATCGCAACCAACACTGGTGCGGCGACCCGTACAACCGTTCGCGCTGAACGCCGTGCGGGCGCAGCGCCTGCTGCAATGAGCGTTTCCGTGCTACCTTGCGCGCCATGCTCTCGGTCAGCCACCTTGAAAAGCGCTTCGGCGAGCGCACCGCGGTCGCCGACGTGTCTTTTGAGATTCGCAGCGGCGAAACGGTTGGCGTGCTCGGACCCAACGGCGCCGGCAAGACCACGACCCTGGCGATGATCAGCGGACTGGCACAACCCGACCAGGGTTCGGTGTCATTCCAGGGCAAGCTCGTCAACCAGGACGGCGACGAACTGAAGCGACATGTGGGACTGGTGCCTCAGGATCTGGCCCTGTACGAGGAACTGTCGGCCTGGGCCAACCTCGAACTGTTCGGAGGTCTTTACGGCCTCAAGGGCCGCGGGCTTGCTGAGCGCGCCACGGACGCCCTGCAACTGGTCGGGCTGAACGATCGCCGCAAGGATCGTGTCGCTGGCTTCAGCGGCGGCATGAAACGCCGCCTGAACATCGCCAGTGCCCTGCTTCACGACCCGGATCTGATTCTGCTCGATGAACCCACCGTCGGCGTGGACCCGCAGTCGCGCAATGCCATATTCGAGAACCTCGAGGAACTCAAACGGCGCGGCAAGACCCTGCTTTACACCACCCACTACATGGAGGAAGCCGAACGGCTTTGCGACCGCGTGGTCATCATGGATCACGGCCGGGTGATCGCCGATGACACAGTGGCGGGACTGCACCGCAAACTCCCCGCCGCGCGCTCCGCAGCGCTGCAACTGGCAGGCCCGCCCGCGACCGATGGACTGTTGGCCGAACTGGGCGCGCTGCCCGGTATTGGCGCCGTGGTGCGTATCACCGGCGGCATCCGCATCGACACCGACGACTTTGGCGCGCCACTGATGCGCTGCCTTGAAACCCTGACGGCCAGAGGCGCGCGGGTCACCGCCGTGCACACCGGACAGGTCCGTCTCGAGGAGGTTTTCATCGCGCTCACCGGTCGTGCACTGCGTGATGACCCACCGTCCGCGGTCCAGGCATGAATCTGACGGCCATTCATGCGCTGGTGCGCAACGACCTGCGTGTGTATCGCACCGACCGGCGCGCCCTGCTCATCGGCATACTGGTACCGATACTGGTCGCCGCGTTCTTCGGCTACGTGTTCGGCGGCAACGGCAATACCGCGGACCCGGGCAAGATTCCGATTGCCGTGGTCGACGAGGATCACGGCGAGGTATCGCGCGGGATTGCCGCTGACCTTGCCAAGGACCCGCTGCTGTCAACACGGCTACTCACCCGTACCCAGGCGCAGGCCCAGGTACGCGCCGGCGCGGTGCAGGCGGCGGCAATTCTGCCCAAAGCCTTCGGCGACAGCGCCGCCAAAGCACTCTTCAGCAACCGCGACAAGCCCCAAGTGCTGTTGCTGGTCGATCCGAGTCAGCCGACCACTGCGCGCATCGTGCAGGGGCTTTTTGCCCAGTACGGCATGCAGGAGATCACCAAGTCGGCCTTCAGCGGCGCATCCGGCCACGACGCGATCGCCAACGGCCTTGACTGGGTCAATCGCGCGACGACGCAGGAGGTGCCCGAGCGCAGCGAACTCAAAGCCATGCTCGAGGCGGCGCAAGCCCTGAATGCGCGTACCGCCAAATCGGGAACCGCCGTCGGATCGGGTCTACAGCGCGGCCTTTCGATTCCCTATGAGGTCGCGACGACCTCGATGACCTCGGCGCAAAACATTCCCTACAACGGCTATGCCCATTCATTCGCGGGCATGACTGTACAATTCATTCTCTTTACCGGAATCGACGCTGGCGTACTGCTGCTCCTGGCACGCGAGCGCGGGGTATGGCAGCGACTGCGCACGGCACCCATTTCCAAGGCGCAGTTCCTGCTGGCCAAGGTCCTGGCCACAACGCTGATCGGCCTGTTTCAATTCATCGTCGTCTATGCCGTCGCATACCTCGTGTTTCATGTTCGCATCGAAGGCAGCCGGGTGGGATTCGTGGCGCTTGCGGTTCTGTTCTGCGTGCTCAACGCCAGCTTTGGACTGATGCTGGCCGCAATCGGACGCAGCGCCGGTGCCACGCGCGGCATTGCCATGATGGTGATACTGCTGCTCGTGATGCTCGGCGGCGCCTGGGTGCCCGCGTTCGTTTTCCCAAAGTGGTTGCAACAGGCCTCGCTGGCGGCGCCGACACGCTGGGCGGTTGACGGCCTTGACGCCATGACCTGGCGCGGCCTGGGATTCGCAACCGCCGTGGCGCCGCTCGTGGTGATTGGTGCATCGGCCCTCGCCTGCATGGTGATTGCGATCTGGCGTTTCCGCTGGGAAGAATGATTGCTTAGGTTAAATCTTTCGCCCTCCTGACATCACGCCCTGTCGCCAATCGGTGACAACGATGCAAAACGCATCATTTGCTTGAACTGCGTCAACCATATCCCGCGTCGTTCGCTACTGACTCCCATTGCCGGCTGTGATTACGCGACTGCCTCGCGTAGCGGCGGTGCATCAATCAAAGGGAGACAGGCATGGATACCAGGAAGCTCAACTATGCCGTTTGCGGCGCAATTGTTGCCGCGTTGACGGCTTGTGGCGGCGGCTCTTCGGGCTCTTCGGGGTCGACCTTGGGCTCGGGAGGCGCGGCGCAAACCGCCACCGTCCCGATGCTGATCAGCGATGCATCCTCGGATGATTGGGCCACCATCGGCGTGAAGGTATTGAGCATTGCGCTGATCCCGCAGGGCGGCGGTGCCAATGTCACCGTATACACCGCGCCATCGCCCGCGCCTTTTGTGAATCTCGAACAGCTGGATCAGCTGGGCGAAATCCTCGGCAATGCCACGGTTCCGGTCGGCACCTACACCGGTGCCGTCATCACGGTCAGCGGCAACCCGGGCGACGTACTGCTGACGGCTGCGGCCGATCCGCAAGCAGGATTCGCGCTGAGCGCTGGCACGGCGGTCGCAACTGCCAACATTCATGTGGTGAATACCCAGGGCAGCGGCACGAATCTGACCGTTCCGGTCACTGTTGATTTCGTGTCTCCCCTGGTCGTCAGTACCAGCGCCACGTCGGCGCTGGACCTGGAGTTTGATCTCGCCCATCCGGCGTTCATCATCGGCCACAACCCGCCCGCCGCCACTGCCACGCAGTGGGCGATCAATTTCAACGGTCCGATACGCCACCACCCGTTTCACGACCTGCGTCGCCTGATACTGCGCCACACCTACGGCACGGTGACGGCAATTTCGACGGACGATTCCTCGATCACCATCGACAAGGATTTCCCGACGCTGCCGATAGTCTCCCCGGAAACCGAGACCACCGGCACCCAGACGCTGACGATAGAGGCCGACGCGGCCAACGGCACGCTGTTCTATGACCTGGATGCCAAGACCACCGCGACGATCAAGAACTTCTCCAGCGAAACCACTCTGAGCGGCAAGTTTGTGCGCATCGCCGCACGCTACCAGGTGGACGGCACGCTGGTGGCCACACGCATCTGGGCGAGCAGCACCTTCAACAATGTCTGGCTGAGCCCGGAAGGCCATGTGCTGGATGTCAATGCCAACACCAATGTCATCACCGTGACCAATGAGGCCGGTATTCCGGTACCGCTGACCGTCAACTCCGGCACCCAGTTCTTCTTCCGCCAGCCCTGGAGCGCGATCGCGGATGCGACCCCGATCGGCACCGGGACCGCGTTCCTCGCCAACCAGGACATCGTGCGCGGCTTCAAGGTACATGCCAGCGTCGTGGACCCGCTCGCAGTGCCGCTGGTCGCACAGTCCATCGACATCGAAACCGCCGTGTATTCGGGGGCGATCTCCGCGCCGAGCAACAGCGGCTTCACCTACACCCACAACTTCCTGCGCACCGTCAATGACTACACCGTCACGCTCCCGTTCATTGCCGCCGCGACCGCCAACGGCAACGATCCGGCGAACGGCAATGCCATCATGGGCTACAAGTGGTGGAACTTCGCCTTGCCGACCATCGTTGACTCCGGCCCCACAGCCGTGGGCGACTTTGTATCGGCCACCAACGGTTCGGCGAGCTTTGGCGGCACGGCCGGTGCCATCATTCCCTGGGGCGTGAGCTATGTTCTGTGGGGCGATCCGTCGAACGCCACCGGCTGGAGTGCGGCCGCGTCGATACTCGAACCCACGCCGCTGCCGGTCGGCACAGTCGCCAGCGCACCGGTGGCCGGCATGACCGCGGACACCTTCACCATCACGGCGGCCAACGGCGCCAATCCGGTGACGGTGGACGCCAGCACGGTGATGGGCTCGGGCACCCTGGTGTACCAGGTGGACATGAGCGGTGGCATCGTGACGGTGAGCCCGATCGACATCACCACCGCTGCGGGTCAGACCAGCTTCACCAACGGCATGGCCACGGGCACCAAGGTGCTGGTGTCGGGCGTGCCGCAGCCTGTTGGCTCGGTCAAGGCCTATGTCATCACCTACTTCACCGGCACCACCCCGATGCCGTAGACGCGGGAACGCGCAACGCAGCGGCAGACAATCAGGTCTGCCGCTGGTACTCCGCCAGGGTGATGATCCGCTCGGCACGCATATCCCAGAGAATGCACTTCATGGCGCCGCACACCTGCGAGAGCTTCACCCGCGCCACTTCCGGAAACAGGTGCTGATACTCGTTGTGGCACGCGACCAGGTGGTAGCTGGGGATGCTGGAGGAGAGGTGATGGATGTGGTGATAGCCGATGTTGGCCGTGAAGAAGTTCAGCCAACCCGGCAGCACCAGGAAGCTCGTTCCATGGATGGCGCCGGTGTCGTAGTCCCAGCGTTCGCATCCGGTCGCGTAGGCATGCTCGAAATTGTGCTGCACCGTAAACAGCACTATCCCCATGCCGCCTGCGATCGAGACGGTCAGCAGGTAGATGGTAAAGAACAATGCCGCACCGCAAAACCAGCACATCACGGCCCACGCGCTCAACAGCACCAGGTTGTTCCAGAGCATGTGCCGATACTCTTTGGAATTCTTCCAGAACCGGGTCTGGTAGCTCCCCGCCAGTGCGCTCACCGACAGACCCGAGCCGTTGAGCTTGCCGCGGATGATATGCAGCCACAGTCCAAGGGTGCCCTGGATCCACGTCAGGCGCGGATTCAGGATCAGGTAGATGAAACCCGCCAAGGGCGCCGCGACGATGCTGCACTTCTGCCGGTAAAAGCGTTGCTTGGCGACACTGAGTGCGGCGTATTCATCCACCGACAATGTTGAGTACGGCCCACGATAACGCTCCCAGTTGCCGTTATTCGCGTGGTGATAGTTGTGGTGCTGCGCCCACACGTACTGCGGCATGCCTGATAGCACCCCGAGAGTGAACCCAACCCAGCGATTCAGCGTCACGCTGCGGAACAGACTGCGATGCCCGCATTCATGCATCAGCGCGAACACGCGCAGCGTGAACAGAATGAGCAGTGGCAGGCACGCGAGCACAAACCAGTAGGAAACGCGCCCGAAGTACACCGCCATCCACCACAGCAATGCCAGCGGCACCAGGGTCAGCAAAACCTCGATGATCCCGCGAATATCATCGGACCTGCCGTAGCGTCCGATCATTCCCTGCTTCTGCTGCTTGATACACTCGATCAGCGTTGTGATGGAGCGTCCCCCGTGGCTAGTCCAATGAGCGGAGCAAATGGCCCGGGCGTCTTTCTTGTTGCTTTAGCCCAAACTAAGGGCGCGCAGTCTACCAGAACTGCGTCAAGAAGATATGTGCGCTGCCGCACATATTAGGACGGGCTCGCGGGCCGCAACCTGAAGTCGTAGTTGACCGTGTAATACGGAACTTCCATGCGTTCGCCATCGGGTGCCACCCCGGACGGATGGCGCTCGAACTGTGCGACCAATGACTCCTTCATGCCAAACACCGCGTCGGAATCCAGGTACTGGCTGCCGGCCACGAACAGATGGGTGGTCACCGGACGGTGGTCCTGCGCCGAGACAATCATGTGAATGTGCCCGGGGCGATTGGGGTGTCGGCCCATCTTGCGCAACATGCGTCCCACCGGACCATCGGTCGGCACTGGGTAAAACGTCGGTCGGATGGAGCGGAACCAGTAGCGTCCCTGGGCGTCGGTGCGGATCCGGCCGCGCGCCTTCATGCCCGTCTCCCCGGGGATCTGCATGTCGTAGTCGCCGTCGCCGTCGCCGGACCAGATATCCAGCAGCGCGTTTTCCAACGGCCGGCCATCGGCGCTGAGCACACGCCCGGAATAAAACGTGGGCTCACCCTTGACGCCCACGGCCAGATTGCTGCCCCGCGGCAAGTCCGGCGCACCCTCCCAGTAGAACGGGCCCAGCACCGTCGACTCGGCGGTGCCCTGCTCCGCCGGATGATTCAACGTAATGACGAGCACCGACACGCCCAGTGTGTCCGACAGCAGGATGAATTCCTGGCGCTTCTCGGTGCAGGTCTGGCCCACGTCGGTCAGGAACTGAATCGCCCCGATCCACTCCGCTTCGGTCAACTTGACGTCGCGGACGAAGTCATGAAGATGCGTGATCAGCGACGTCATGACCCGCTTGAAGCGCGGGTCATCACTTTGGGAGAGCCGCTCGATGACCGCCTGGGTGATGCTCTTCTCATTGAACTCGCGCATGCTTCCCCCTTCCCGTAACTGTCAACGCCACAGCCGGCTTGAGGCGATCTGCGCCCCTTCCACCAGCGAGCGCAGCTTCAGATAGGCAATGTCCGGCTCCACCGGTCCGAATCCGGCGAAGGTCCCAAATCCACAGTCAGTCCCCGCAATCACCCGCTCGCGCCCGACCACCTGGGCGAAACGCTCGATGCGCTCGGCGACCAGCTGCGGATGCTCGATGTAGTTGGTGGTAGTCGCAAGCAGTCCGGGAATCATGATCTTGTCATCCGGAATCCTGATGTTCCTGAACACCGACCATTCATGCGCGTGGCGCGGATTGGCGGCTTCGAACAGCAGGCCCTGCGGCTTGGCCTTGATCACCACCGGCAGCAGGCGCTCCAGAGGAATGTCATGATGATGCGGCCCCTCGTAGTTTCCCCAGCACACATGCATGCGCACCCGATCCGCCGCGACATTGCGCAGCGCATGATTCAGCACTTCGATATGCCGTGCCGCGAGCACCTCGAATTCCTCGAGCGTACGGTCACGGTACATGGTGTGCCGTCCCATGGCCAGATCCGGCGCGTCGATCTGCAGGATGATACCGGAGCGCACGATGGCCTCGTACTCAACCGCCAGCGCATTGGCCAGCGCCTCCAGATACGCATCCTGGGTGGGATAGAAGTCATTCGGCTGAAACAGCGCAATCACCCCGGGCGATGCCGAATTCATGAAGGCGCCATGGGGCTTCACCGCGGCGACCGCCGCGTTCAGGTTGGCAATGTCGGTTTCAAGTGGCCGCAGGGTCTTGACGGCCACCGGTCCGACGCAGCGCGGGCGCCGGTACTTGGCGGTTGCGCCACGCTCCGCGAGCTTGCGCAGCAACCCCGGAAACTCCACCAGATCCTGTCCCGGCTGGCGCGGTGAGTCGCCGTCAAATCCGGAGCAACGATCCGCGATGTAGGTGGCATAGCTGATCTTGCTCATCTCCCCATCGCTGACGAGGTCGATGCCGACCTTATGCTGATGGCCGACCACCTCGGCGACCGCCGCGGTGATCACCGCATCGTCGCGGGCGAGGTCACGCTGCGCGTCGCTCTCGCGCCCGAACACCACGTCCGTCACCGCCTGGCTGCGCGGCAGACTGCCGACATGGGTCGTCAGGATCCGGTCGATTCGGCTGCCCATCTGGGTGTTGCCCTTCAGGCGGAACGATAGTTGTTGTTGGAATGATGATCGCCGGCCAGCCAGCGCTTCAGTTCCTGGTGCGCATCGGCACGCCGCGTCTGGTTGATCTGCTCAACCTGCGGGGCGTCCAGCGTGAACTCCAGAATCAAGCCATTGGGATCGTTGACGTACACCGAACGGCAGTACCCGTGTTCGAGCACGTAGGTGTCAGGGGGCTTGATGCCGGCCTTCGCAATCCGCGCCTCGATGCCGGCCTGGGTTTCGGCATCCACCTGCAAGGCAATATGATGAAACGGTGACTGCGGCATCCTGGGGCCGAACTCGGCCTGATCCGACGCATTGGCGAACTGGAAGAACGCCAGCGCGCCGCCGTCGCCGATGCCGTAGAAGGTGTGCACGTAGGTGCGTTCCTTGCCGAACAACATGTCGGTTTCGCACCAGGTCGCGGTCAGCGGCAGGCCGATGACCTCCTCGTAGAACTGTCGCGTCTTTTCCTGGTCCTTGGTCACATACGCGGTGTGATGCAGACGCGCCGGGAGCTTGCTCACGATATTTTCCCTCCTATATCCGGCCATGCCGTAGTCTGTGCCAGGGCCGCGCGGATCGCGTTGCCATGCTGGTCCAGCAGTGGTGCCGGTTTGACTGAAAGTGCACGATTGCCATCGAATCGGACCGCCGGCCGCACCGCCTCGGTCGCAGTATGCGGGGAGTCAATGGGCACAACAACGCCCAGGTGCTTTACCTGTGGGTCATTGATGACCTCGTTGATGCGGTTCACGGCAGCGTGGGGCACATCGGCGGCCCGCAGCCGCTCCTCCCAATACGCCAGCGGCCGGCGCGCGAAGCGCTCGTCCAGTTCCAAGCGCAGGGCATCGTACTCGGCGATGCGCCGCTCACGGGGGTTGAAGCGCGGATCGGTCCCCAGTTCCGGGGACTCCAGGGCCGCGACCAGCCCCGTCCAGAATTTCTCAAGCGACGACAGATGGATGGCAATCAGCCGGTCATCACCGGTGCGCAGGATGTAGGCCTGCGCCAGGCGCGGCCGGTCGACCGAAGTCGGCGTCTCGCCCAAGGCAAAGAAGGCCGCGAAGGGCTCGATGGCGAAATGCGCCATGGCCTCGAGCATCGAGATCTCCACCAGACCCCCGGTACCGGTGCGACCGCGGCGCACGAGCGCGGCGAGGATGCCCTGCGCGGCGTACATGCCGGTGATGGCATCGGCCAGGGCCGGCCCCAGAAACTGCGGCCGGCGATAGTCGACGACGACACTCAGGAAGCCGCTCAGGGCCTGGGCCACCGAGTCGTAGCTGGGCCGGTCGGCGTAAGGCCCGGTGGCGCCGAAACCGCTGATGGAACAATAGACCAGGCGCGGATTGATCTGCAGCAGCTGCTCACAGCCTGCACCGATGCGCTCGGCCGCGCCGGGACGGAAGTTCTGGATGTAAACATCAGCCTCGCGGATCAGCGAGCCGAACAGCCCGCTGTCAGCGGGCTGCTTCATGTTCAGCGCCAGGCTGCGCTTGTTGCGATTGTAGGCCTGGAAATGCGGCGAGTACTGGCCGCCCTGGTAGGCACGGTAGGGATCGCCATCGGGACTTTCGACCTTGATGACATCCGCGCCCAGGTCAGCGAGCAACATGCCGGCGCACGGCCCGGTGATGAAGGTCCCCTGCTCGACAATGCGTATTCCGGTCAGTGCGGATTGCATCAGCCTTCCTCGCTGGGTACAAAGCCGGGCGGCACCGGCCCATCGTAGGTGATGGCGCGCGCCGCGGCGTCCGACATCACGAAGCCGATGCCGCGCTGCTGTTCCTCCAGCAGGTGCCCGACGAGGCCCGCCGTACGCGCCAGCAAGGGCACGCCCTTCAGGGCCAGCAGCGGATAGCCGGCGTCCAGCAGCACCGCCGGAATGGCTCCGGATACGTTCAACGCCAGCGGCCGGCCGACCACCTCGGGCAGCAGCTGCTCGATGAGCGTGGCGATTTGCGCATGCCGGCCGGCGGTGCCGGCTGCGGCGGCCACCGCAAACAGCCGCAGGGCGCGCGGGTCGCTGCCCTTGTGCAGGGGATGGCCGAAGCCGGGAATGGCCCGCTTGGCGGCACGGTACTCGCCGATGACCTCCAGGGCGGCGTCGCGCAGGGCCGGAACCGCCGCGGAGCGCGCCTGAACTTCCGCAAACAGCCGTCCGGCCGCCTCGGATGATCCCAGCACCACCGAGCCGCAACCCAGGATTCCGGCCGCCACGGCGCCCTGCAGCGCTTCGGGCGCCGCAGCCAGCGTCATGCGGGCCGCCTGCACGCTTGGCACCATGCCATGTTCGGCGATCGCCACCAGCGTGGCGTCGAGGATGCGCAGCTGGGCGGGCGTTGGCAGCGTGCCGGTCAGCAGCAGCCAGAAATGCTCGGTGAAAGTGATCGAGCCGACCAGCTGCGCCGCCAGGTCATGGCCGCGAACGACAATGGTGTCGGCGTTGGACGTGGAGATTCCCGAACTGCGTTGGTCCTGGCGGCCGATTTTCACTTTGATCCCCGGTGTGTTATTTTCGGATATCGAAAACATTGTCGGTATCCGAAACGATACTGGACCCGCGCTGCAAAGAGTGTCAAGGCCATGGCAAACACGCGCACTACAGTCGTCCGCCGCGAAGCGATGGGCGGGCTCGCCAAGGGTCTCGCCGTCATCCGCGCCTTCGGTCGCGACCATGCCGCGCTCAGTCTCAGTGACATTGCCCGCGGTGCGGGCATGCCCGCCGCCACGGCTCGCCGCTGTCTGCTCACGCTGGAGGAGCTGGGATATGTAACCCGCAACGCGCGCACCTTCCTGCTGCGGCCCAAGGTGCTGGAACTTGGGGCCGCGTACCTTGAATCGATCAATATCGAACAGCTTACTCGCACCCACCTCGAGGAGCTTGCGCGCGCCACGTCCGACTCCGCCGCCCTGTGTGTACTGGATGGCACGCAGATCGCCTATGTGGCGCGCACCTCGGTGCGCACCCTGCTGCGTCTTGAGGCCCATGTGGGCAGCCGCTTTCCCGCCCACGCCACCTCCACCGGCAGAGTGCTGCTGGCGGGCCTCGGCCCGGAGCGTCTGCGGCTGTATTTCGAATCCGGAAAGTTCGCGGCGCTCACCGAGCATACGGTGACCGACCCGCAGAAGCTGCGCGCCCTCATTGACGAGGCGCGGCGCAACGGCTATTCCGTGGTCGAAGACGAGCTCGCCTACGGCGTCATCGCGCTCGCCGTTCCGGTTGTCGATCACCAGGGTCGTGTGGTCGCGGCCCTGAATTCCTCGAGCCATTCGGGCCGCATGAGCCGCAGCAAACTGCTGCGCGGACGGTTGGCGATGCTGCAGCAGGTCAGTTTGCGGATTTCGGCCTCGCTGGCCAGCGTCCCCGGCCTGTCGTTGAGCGCCCAGATCTAGACGACCCGCCGGGTCAGGCCTGCGCTTCGAGGATCTGGAACTCGCAAGGCGTCGCGATCTGCCGCACCTGCTTCAGGCCCGCCGCCGCCAGTAATGCGAGCATCTGCGCCGCCGTGCGCTCCTGGGCTCCCAGCGCGACCAGCATGTGCAGATCCACGCGCGCCAGCGCCCGGTTCTCGGCCGATGGCTCGAGCCGTTCTGGCATGAGGCGCTCGATGATGAGCAAGCGTGCACCGGGCTTCATGGCCTGCCGGCAGCACTGCAGGATGTCGCGCGCCCTGTCATCCGGCCAGTCATGAATGACGGTTTTCAAGACATAAAGGTCGGCCCCGGCGGGAACACTGGCGAAGAAGTCGCCGGCCACCAATTCGCAGCGCTCGGCAACGCCGCGGCCCGCCAGATACTCGCGCGCCCTGGAGATGGCGTGCGGCATGTCGAACAGCACGCCGGTTGCCGCCGGATACGCCACCAGGATCTGCGCCAGCAGCGCCCCGTAGCCACCGCCCACGTCCACGATCCGCTTACCTGAAAAATCGTAGGCCCGTGCGATATCCAGCGCCGCCAGCCGCGTCAGGTCCACCATGGCCTGGTTGAATATCTGCGCGGCCTGCGGGTCGCGATCCAGGTGGCCGAAGCCCTCATCCCCGGTGATGAGCGCGCGCGCGCTGTGCCCGGTCTTGATGCTGTGGAGCAGATTGGCCCACACCTGCCACGCCTCCCCGCCCCATTGCAGGGCCCAGGCGCGCATCGAGCAGGGCACATCCACGCGCAGCAGCGCCCCCAGTTGCGTCATCTCGAAGCAGCCATCAGCGCGCTGCCGGCAGATATCCACGCTGCCCAGTGCGCCGAGCAGACGCCGCAGCGCCGGGGCGTGGGTCGCGGTGGCCGCGGCCAGCTCCTCGGCCGTGCGCGGTCCTGAGGCCAGCAGGTCGGGGATGCCCAAGCGGGCGACGACATAGCAGGCCTGCGCCACCCAGCTACCGTTGATCAGATCGAGCAGGTGCCGGGCGGCGGCCGCATCCTCAATTGAGTTCAAGATTGGCCCCTAGGGAGCAGCAGGCGTCAGGCCCAAGCCGTTGATCATGCCTTTGGAATCCAGCACGATGTGGACCACCAGCGAGCCGGTGAGGAATTTCGCCAGGTAGGCGTCGGCGCCGTTCGCCTCGGCACCCTGGAACGTAAGGCTCTGTAATGCCCCCAGGGAACTGATCGCAGCCGCGGCCTGATCGGCCTGCGCCCTCATGGCCTCCGCCAGCGGCGGGGACATCTTGCTGTAGTCCAGTGGCACACCCTTTCCCAAGCGGTCGAGAAAGTCATTGACGGCCGCCTGCGAACCCGGCAGGGCCGTCTTCGACTGGATTCGGGCCGCCAGCTTCGCGGTGAACTGCGCGGCGGCCGCGTCATCAATGCGCGGCATGGTCACGTCCTGGCCACCCTGGTGCACGATCATCGCGGTCGCGGGCCCTTTGCCCGCCACCACGAAGTCCAGGCTGACAGGCAGGCCCTTCAAGCTGAAATTCGTGGCTGACTGCGGATCGATTTCAAGCTGCGGCCCCCCGGTGGGCTGCATCGTCAATTGCGTACCCGACAGTGCCACGGTCATGACGGACTGGGTGTCCGTAGCGCCGACGCGGTAGTGACCGACATAGCGCTGCAGCGTGGCCGCATCCAGGGAGAATTGCGCTGCGGGCGCGGAGCTTTGCGCAGCCGGCGCGCCACCCTGGGCCACCGCCACCCCGGACACCGGCAACAGGCACAAGAGTGCCGCGGCCGGGACTTTCCACCAACGGGCTGAATTGCCTAACATGATGATCCCCTGACTATGAATCCGGTAAAGGCTCCGAGCTTAACGCCGATTCCACGCCGTGTGTCTCCCGACCGAGGCAGGCCAGCAGTGCAATCGACGCCGCGGCCGCCAGGCACACGACGGCCATCGGCACGCGGTAATTGCCGCCCAGGTAGGTCGCGAACAGGGTCTGCAGCACCTGATTCGAGGACGCTATGAAATTGCCGATCTGGTAGACGGTACCAGGAAATGTCGCGCGGGCCTCGGGCGCGGAAACCTCAATCAGATAAGCGGGAACTGCACCCCATGCGCCCTGAACGCAGAACTGCATCAGGAAAGCGCCGACGGCCAGCATCACGACTGCGCTCGAAAATGCCCACAGATAGGTCAACGGAATCGCCAGCAGCGCGGCGACCATCATGGCGCGCCGGCGCCCTATTCGCTGGCTCCATGAGCCGAAGAACCAGCCTCCCAGGATCGCGCCGATGTTGTAGATGATGGCGACCACTGAGGTGGTGTGCGGATCGAAATGCTGGTTGGCCCTGAGGAAGGTCGGATAGGTGTCCTGGGTGCCATGGCTGAAGAAATTGAACGCCGTCATCAGGACGATGGCGTAGAGCGCAAGTTTCCAGTCGCGGCTGAGGACCTGCGCCAGTGACCGGCGCCGGCTGCGCTGCGCGCTCCAGGCCGGCGACTCCGGTACATGGCGGCGGATATAGAGAACCAGCAGCGCGGGCAGAAATCCAACCACGAACATGCCGCGCCAGTGGATGGTGGAATACAGAAGCCCGAAGGCCGCGGAGGCCAACAGATAGCCGGTCGGGTAGCCCGACTGCAAGAGCCCGGATACCACACCACGCGCCCTGGGGTTGACGCTCTCCATGGTCAGTGAGGCGCCGATACCCCACTCCCCACCCATCGCGACGCCGAACAGCGCCCGCACGATCAGGAAGGTGACGAGATTCGGTGCAAAGGCGGTGGCCAGACCCATCAGCGAGTACAAGCCCACATCGAGCATCAGAATGGGCCGACGACCGAAGCGGTCTGCCAGGCGGCCGAAAATGAATGCGCCGACGGGTCGCAACGCCAACGTCAGCGTCACCGCCCAAGCCACCGCAGCGCGGGTCGTGGCGAACTCCCGCACCACGTCATCAAGGACGAACACCAGCAGGAAGAAATCAAAGGCATCCAGCGTCCAGCCCAGGAAACTGGCTGCCACGACCTTGCGCTGTACGGCCGTCCAGCCCTTCAAACCGTCAAACATCCCCCACCCCTGGACGCGCCGGCGCCCGGCGTCCAAGTATTGTCAGGGCCAAGGAAGAGGAATACAACGGTGACGGGCCACCTCGACCTGAAGCAGGTGCAAGCCATGAGTACAGTGACCGTCGAATCTGACGTCGTTGCCGAAGCCCGCCGCCTGCGCCTGGAATGGCAGGCCCGCCGCATCCTTCTCGACCGGACCCGCTTCAGAGCCACGATGATACTGCTGATTGTGGTGGTCGCAGCCATGGGGCTGCTGAGCATCATGCTCGTCGACACCCGGCTCATCGCCCTGTGCGCGCTGGCCGTCGCGCTCGCCGCGCTGCTGCGCGACTGGTTCGCCAGCCGCCGCCTCGAAGCAGCCATCACGCTGCTTCAGCTGCGCTGGGAAGCCAGTGGCGGCGAACCGGAGCCTGGGCTACCGCAGCCGCATGCCTGAAGGGTTGAGTTCGCAACCGCGTCCATGAGGCGGTCGCGCAACTATGGTATCGTTTGCCGCACCGATCCAATAAGAGCGGGCCCGCCGACAGAATTGTAAGGTGGCCTCAGCCGCAAGGAGATTGCCATGTCAGGACAATCAAACCGGCATCGCGCGGCCCGGGCGCTGTGCCTCACCGCAGCGGTGGCCCTGGGGCTGGTCGCGTGCGGCAGCGATACCACGAGCGGCATTACCAGCAGCGTCACTGGGCGCGGCACCCTGATCCACGATCCGCCATTCCGTATCGCCTCGCTGGATGCGGCGACTTTCAACGCCGAGCTCGCGGCCAGCGCCTCCGGCGCGCAGCTGCTGGAGGTTGCCGGCGCGCCCACCTGCGGCGTGGATTTCTACTATCTCCAGTACAACACGGTGGGCGGTGCCGGTGAGGCTACGACCGCCTCGGGCGCGCTGATGGTACCCACGGGCAGCGCGGCCCAGTGCAGCGGCGGGCGGCCCATCGTGCTGTACGCCCACGGCACCAACCCCGACCGCACCCTCAACATCGCCGACATCACCAACACCAGCAACACCGAAGGCGCGCTGATCGCCGCGATGTTCGCCGCGCAGGGTTATATCGTGGTGGCACCGAACTACGCCGGGTACGACACCTCGACGCTGACCTATCACCCCTATCTGAATGCCGATCAGCAATCCAAGGATATGATCGATGCGCTGACCGCGGCGCGCCTGGCCCTGCCACACACCCTGACGACCTCGACGACAGACGGTGGCAAGCTCTTCATCACCGGCTATTCCCAGGGCGGCCATGTGGCCATGGCCACCCACAGGGCCATGCAGGCCGCCGGCATGCCGGTCACCGCCTCGGCCCCGATGTCAGGCCCCTATGCCCTTGAAGCCTTTGGCGATGCCGTGTTCTACGGCCAGGTGAACATCGGTTCCACCGTCTTCACGCCGCTGCTGGTGACGAGCTACCAGAAGGCCTATGGCAACATTTACGTGTCTCTGACCAACGTTTACGAAGCCAATTACGCCCCGAAGATGGCCGACGTGCTGCCGAGCACGACACCGTTGGACACCCTGTTTGCCAACGGCACCCTGCCCGAATTGGCGCTGTTCAACTCGACGCCACCGGAAACCGGCAATGCCACCCTCGATGGTTACCTGGCGGTGCCCGCCAACCCGCTGTTTGCCGCGGGATTCGGCACCAGCAACCTGTTGACGAACGCATTCCGGCTGGCCTATGTACTGGATGCCGTGGCCAGCCCCGATGGCGCCGTGCCGACTCCCAGCGCGGGCGTTCCCCAAGCCGCCAATCCGCAGAACACACTGCGTATCGCATTCAAGACAAATGATCTGCGCAACTGGACGCCACAGGCGCCGCTGCTGATGTGCGGCGGCGACCAGGATCCCACGGTCTATTTCAGCGTCAACACCCAGGTGATGCAGCAGTACTGGGCTGCCCTGCCGCCCGGACTGATCACGGTCGTCGACGTGGCCGCGCCCGTGAGCGGACCCAACGATCCCTTTGCCGCCGCCAAGGTCGGCTACCAGACCACCATCGCCGGAATCGCCGCTACCCAAGGCCCGAGTGCGGCGGTGCAGGCCACTCATGCCACCGAGGCCCCCTTCTGTACCGCCGTGGCCCGCGGGTTCTTTGCGGAGTTTTAACAATGAGAGTCACCAACCGCACCGCCACTGTCCTGGGCCTGGCCCTGGGTTTCGCCGCTGCGCTGGGCATGGGCGCGGCCCATGCCGACAATGACGTGGGCGCCGGTGATCATCCGAACACCGTCGCGCTGGGTCTGTACTACGTCACCTTCCACGTACACGCCGATGACATCTCCGGCCCCTACACGCCGCCGGGCCTGAACGTCACCAATCCCAGCGTCGATACCCTGTACATCGCCTACATGAGGCGGCTGTCACCGCACTTCGATGCGGAGCTGACGCTGGGCGCGCCCCCGGTGACGCGCTCGGTCGGCAAGGGACCCGCGCTGGTGGGCTCCGTGCCCTTCAATGGCCAGACCATTGCCACCACGCGCTGGCTGGCGCCGAGTCTGCTGGTCAAGTACTACCTGTTCAGCCCGGACGCGATGTTCCGCCCGTACCTGGGCGTCGGCGTCAACTACACCAAGTTTGAATCGCGGCAGGTAACCGCAGCCGGTGAGGCCATCAGCGGCGGACCTACCTCGCTCTCACTGCCCGTGTCGGTGGGTCCGGTGGCCAACGTGGGCGTGTCCTACCATCCCTTCAATCAGGTTGTGGTGAACCTGTCCTATTCGGCGTCATGGGTGGACACGCGACTCACCACCGACACCGCCGGGATCCTGCGTACCTCGCATGTTGAGTTCAATCCCAGGGCACTCGTGGTGGCCGTGGGCTATCAGTTCTGATCAGCTCAACAGCCGGCCGCACAGCGCCAGCAGCGGCCCGGGCAGTATGCCGAGCACCAGCACGGCGAGCCCGTTGACCCCGACGGCGAGGCGTACTCCAGGCTGCCACTGCGGCAGCGGCTGCCCGGCCTCCGGTTCGTCGAAGTACATCAGCTTCACGACGCGCAGGTAGTAGAAGGCGCCGATCACGGAGACCACCGCAGCGATGATTACCAGCCAGATATGGCCGGTCACCCACAACTGCTGCAGGATCGACAGCTTCGCCCAGAAGCCGACGAACGGTGGCACCCCGGCGGTCGAGAACATCAGCGCCATCATCACCAGGGCCAGCAGCGGATCTCGGCTGTACAGTCCCTTGTAGTCATCGAGCCGATCAGCTTCGAAGCCTTTCTGCGTCATCAGCAGAATGACGCCGAAGATGCCGATGGTCGCGAGTACATAGACGAGGGTATAGAACAGCGCGGCGCCATATCCGGCCTGGGTGCCGGTGACGAACCCCAAGAGGATGAAGCCGACATTCGCGATCGCCGAATACGCCAGCATGCGCTTGAGATTGCTCTGCGCGATGGCAACCGCATTGCCCAGTATCAGGGTCAGCACGGCAAGCACCGCCAGCATCTGCGACCACTCGTGCTCGGCGCCGGTCAGCCCGTGAGTCAGCAGGCGCAATGCCAGCGCGAAGTAGGCGATCTTGGGCGCCGTCGCGATGAACTGCGTGACGTTGGTGGGCGCGCCTTCGTACACATCCGGCAGCCACATATGAAAGGGAACCGCGCCCAGCTTGAAGGCTACCGCAACGACGATGAAGGTCAGACCCAGGACCGCACCCACGCCGTGGGTCGTGGTCAACCGCGCCGCCAGTTCATCCAGCCCCAGGGTGCCCGTGATGCCATAGATGATCGACATGCCGTAGAGCAGCATGCCCGAGGCGATGGCGCCGAGTACGAAGTACTTCATGGCCGCCTCGGCCGCGATGCCATTGTCGCGATCGAAGGCCACCATGGCGTAGACCGACAGCGCCAGCAGTTCGACGCCGATGTATACGGTGAGCAGGCTGTTGGCCGAGGCCAGCACGAAGATGCCCAGCAACGCGGTCAGGGCCAGCACATAGTACTCACCGCGGCTGGTGCCGCGCTGGCTCATGTAACTACGCGAATACATGAGCGCGATGGCCACGAACAGCAGTGCGGCGAGCTTCAGGAGGCAGGCGACCGGATCGGCGACATACAGGCCGTCGAACAGCACCACCCGGCTGTCCACCTGGCCCACACCCACCATCAGTGCGGCCGTGGCGGCCAGCGCCATCAGCGTCAGCGTCGGGGTGAGGCCGCGACGTTTGTCTGCCGCAAAGACATCGATCAGCAGCAGCGCGCAGATCGCGAAGGTCAGGAAGATCTCCCCGCTGGCGGGAGCAACCGAAGCCCAGGTCAATGTGGTATCTGGCATGTCAGTTCAAAGCGGCAGCTTGGAATGCACGGCCTGCTGGACCAGGTGGTGCACCGAAACTTCCATGATGTTGAGAAGAGGCGCCGGGTACACGCCCAGCAGCAGCACCGCCGCCGCCAGCACGCCGAGCACCAGGGATTCGCGACCATTCAGGTCGGTGAGTTCAGCCACGTGACTGTTGGCCACCGGCCCGAAGATCACGCGCTTGACCATCCACAGGGTGTAGGCCGCGCCCAGCACCAGCGTGGTCGCCGCCAGGAACGCATACCAGAAGCTCGCCTTGAAGCTCGCCAGAATGACCATGAACTCCCCGACGAAGCCCGAGGTGCCTGGCAGGCCGGAATTGGCCAGGCCGAAGAACACCATCAGCGCCGCGAAATACGGCATCACATTCACCACGCCGCCGTAGCTTGCGATCTCGCGGCTGTGCATCCGGTCATACAGCACCCCGGCGCACAGGAACAGCGCGCCGGAAACCAGTCCATGAGAGATCATCTGCACCATGGCGCCATCCACGCCCAGCACCGCCCCACTCAAGCTGCCCGTGGCGGCCACCACGACGTAGATGCCGAAGGTGCCCAGGGTCACGAAGCCCATGTGCGCGATGGATGAATAGGCAATGAGCTTCTTCATGTCCTGCTGCACCATGGCCACGAAGCCGATGTACACGACGGCGATCAGCGACAGGGCGATCACCAGCATGACCAGCTCGCGGCTAGCATCCGGCGTGACGGGGAGGCTGAAGCGCAGGAACCCATAGCCACCCATCTTCAGCATGATGGCCGCCAGGATCACCGAACCGCCGGTGGGCGCCTCGACGTGCGCATCGGGCAGCCAGGTATGCACCGGCCACATCGGCACCTTCACCGCGAACGCCAGCAGGAAAGCCACGAAGATCCAGCGCTGCTCGATCAGTGACAGCGGCAGGCCCTGCAGGGCGGCGATCGAGTAATCATGCCCCTTCACGTACATATAGATGAGCGCCGCCAGCATCAGCACCGAGCCCAGGAAGGTATACAGGAAGAACTTGATGGTCGCATAGACGCGCCGCGGTCCACCCCAGATGCCGATGATCAGGAACATCGGGATCAGCATCGCTTCCCAGAAAAAGTAGAACAGCAGCGCATCGGCGGCGCAGAACACGCCGATCATCAGTCCTTCCATGATCAGGAAGGCCGCGAAATACTGGGCGGGTCGCTGCCGGATCACCGTCCAGCCGGCGATGATCACCGGGACGGTCATGAACGTCGTCAGCAGCACCAGCGGCAGCGAGATGCCATCCACGCCGATGCTGTAAAAGGCGTTCAGCGATGGAATCCAGGAGAATTTCTCCGTGAACTGCAGGCCGACCATGGCGGTATCAAAGCCGGTGTAGGCCCGAATCGAGATCAGAAAAGTGGCCAGGGCTGCGATGAGCGCCACCCACCGCGCCAGCACGATGGAACGATCACCCAGCGCCAGCACCACGAGGCCGGCGAGGATCGGCAACCAGATCAGAACCGATAAGAGACCAAAACCGTACATGTAATGAGCGCCCTTAGCCTTAGCGGAAAAGGAACCAGCCCAGCAGCAGGGCAAGTCCGATCATGGTGAAGAATGCGTAGGTGTACAGGTAACCGCTCTGCAGGTGCCGCAGCAAACCGCCGATCCGGCCTACGGTAGCGGCGGTGCCGTTCACCATGCCGCCGTCGATGAGGATCTGGTCACCCGCCCGCCATAGACCCTTGCCTACTCCGCGCGCCAGGACGCACAGGACGTTCTCGTTGAACCAGTCGAAATAGTACTTGTTGACCAGCAGCGTGCGCAGCGGCGCGAGCGCCTTGGCCCAGGCGTCGGCCAACTCGGGCTTCTTCAGGAAGAACACCCAAGCCGAGATCACACCGGCCAGCGCCAGCCAGAAAGGCGCGCCCAGGAAGCCCTTGAGGCCAAAGTTGAGCCAGATCGGAGCGTGCAGCTCCTCGCCGATCTTGCCCACCACATCATTGACGGGGAGCACAAAGATCGAATTTCCAAAGTAACCGCCGAACAGCACCGACTTCACGCACAGTGCGCCGATGATGATGGAGGGAATCGCCAGCGCCACCAGTGGGCCGCGCACCACCCAGGGGGTCTCATGCGGCGTACCGCCATGGCCATGGCCGTGATCATCATGCGCCCGAGCCTCGCGGAAACGCTCCGGTCCGTGGAAGGTCATGAACAGCATGCGGAAGGTGTACAACGCCGTGACGAACACGCCGCTCAGCACGCACACGTATGCATAGGTATGACCCCAGCGATGCGACTCCCCGACCGCCTCGATGATGGCGTCCTTGGAATAAAATCCGGCGAAGAACGGCGTGCCGATGAGGGCCAGTGAGCCGATCCAGCTGGTCACGGCCGTCCAGGGCATGTACTTGGCGAGCCCCCCCATCTTGCGCATGTCCTGTTCGTGGTGCAGGCCGATGATCACCGAGCCTGCCGCCAGGAACAGCAGCGCCTTGAAGAAGGCGTGGGTCATGAGGTGAAACATGGCGCCGCTATAGGCCGACACACCCAGCGCAACCGTCATATAGCCCAGCTGCGACAGCGTGGAGTACGCGATCACCCGTTTGATGTCATTGGCGACGATACCCAGCAGGCCCATGAACAAGGCGGTGGTCGCGCCAATCACCAGCACGAACGACAGCGCCTGGTCGGATTGCTCAAACAGCGGCGACATGCGCGCCACCATGAAGATTCCCGCGGTCACCATCGTGGCCGCATGGATCAGCGCGGAAATCGGCGTCGGGCCCTCCATCGAATCCGGCAGCCACACGTGCAGCGGCACCTGGGCCGACTTGCCCATGGCGCCCACGAACAGGCAGATGCAGATCAGCGTCATGGCCGGCACGGAGCTGTGCGAGCTGAGCATAAGACTCTGCGTGGCGATGTGCGGCGCCGCCGCGAAGGCCACCTGATAGTCCAGCGACCCGGTGTAGTACACGACGCCGGCTATGCCCAGCACAAAACCAAAGTCACCGATGCGGTTGACCAGGAAGGCCTTGAAGTTGGCGAAAATGGCCGAAGGGCGCGTGTACCAGAAGCCGATCAGCAGGTACGACACCACGCCCACCGCTTCCCAGCCGAAAAACAGCTGCATGAAATTGTTCGACATCACCAGCATCAGCATCGAAAAGGTGAACAGCGAGATGTAGCTGAAGAAACGCTGGTAGCCGGAGTCATCGGCCATGTAGCCGATGGTGTAGATGTGCACGCACAGTGAGACGAAGGTCACCACGACCATCATCAGCGCCGACAGCCGGTCGATCAGGAAGCCCACCTCAAAGTGGATGCCATCGCTCACCAGCCAGCTGTAGACCGGTCCGTTGTAGGTGGCGACCCCGCCCCATACCAGGTCCTTCCACACTAAGATCGACAGTGCGCAGGAGATCGCGACGCCGATTATGGTGACCCAGTGCGCGCCGGCGCGACCGACCACCTTGCCGAACAGACCGGCGATGATGGCGCCCAGCAAGGGCAGCACGGGGATGGCCAGCAGCAGATTCGGATTCATCGTCTTGTGCTCACCCTTTGAGCGTGCTCAGGTCTTCGACATTGATGGTGCGCCGCTCACGGAACAGGACCACCAGGATGGCAAGGCCAATGGCGGACTCGGCCGCGGCCACCGTGAGCACGAAGAACACGAACACCTGGCCGTTGATGTCGCCCATGTAGCGCGAAAACGCCACGAAGTTGAAGTTCGCCGCCAGCAGCAGCAGCTCCACGCACATCAGCAGCAGGATCACGTTCTTGCGGTTGAGGAACACGCCGGCCACCGCGATCGAGAACAGCACGGCCGACAGCGTCAGCAATTGTCCCAGGGTGATCATGGGCGCTTCTCCGCGTCCATTTTCACGATCCGCACCCGGTCGCCGGCGCGGGCGGCGACCTGCAGGTCCACGTTCTGCACCTTGTGGCCCTTGCGCTTGCGCATGGTGAGGGAGATCGCGGCGACGATGGCGACCAGCAGCAGCACCGCGGCCAGCTCAAAGGGATAGGCGTACTTCGTGTACAGGGTCTGGCCCAGTTCCGTGGTATTGCTGTAGGTCGCCGGCAGCGCCGCCGGACCCTGGGTCACATCCGGCCCCAGGGTGCGCGCGACGATCACCCCGACGATTTCAAAGATCACCGCGCCCGCGCACGCTACTCCCAGCAGCCAAAAGCGCGTGAACCCTTCACGCAGCTCTTCCAGGTTGATATCCAGCATCATGACCACGAACAGGAACAGCACCATCACCGCACCGACGTATACCAGCACCAGCACCACGGCCAGGAACTCCGCGCCGATCAGCAGCCAGATGGCCGCGCTGGTGACAAAGCACATCACCAGCGCCAGCGCCGCATGCACCGGGTTCTTCGAGATGATCATGCCCAATGCCGAGGCCACCAGCACCACCGCAAAGGCGTAGAACAATATCTGAACGAGCACGCTGCCCTCCCCTTAAGGATCTGTTGCTGCCGGCGTTTAGCGGAACGGCGCGTCCGCAGCCCGGTCGGCCGCGATCATCGCCTCGTAACGCTCGCCGACCGCAAGCAGCTTGTCCTTGGACATGATGTTTTCGCCGCGATGCTCCATGTGGTACTCATGGATGCGGGTCAGAACGATGGCATCCACCGGACAGGCCTCCTCGCAGAACCCGCAGTAGATGCACTTGAACAGGTCGATGTCGTAGCGGCTGGTGCGGCGCGTGCCGTCAGGGGCCACTTCCGAATCGATCGTGATGCACACCGCCGGGCACACGGCCTCGCACAGCTTGCAGGCAATGCAGCGCTCCTCGCCATTGGGATAGCGGCGCTGGGCGTGCAGGCCACGAAAGCGCGGCGACTGCGGCGCCTTCTCTTCCGGGTAGTTGAGGGTGTACTTGGGCGACAAAAACATCCGCCACGTCACCGCCATCCCCTTGAGAAGTTCGGGAAGCAGCAGCGTCTTGAGCAATTGACTGGCCATGGTTCGCCTTCAGGTCGTGTGCCAGGGGCCGACGTGAGCCCACGACAGGACCCCCTCGACGAAAATCCAGACGATGGTCACCGGGATGAGCACCTTCCAGCCCAGCCGCATGATCTGGTCATAGCGGTAGCGGGGGAAAGTGGCGCGGAACCACAGAAACAGAAACAGAAACAGGAAGCCCTTGAAGAACAGCCACAGGAACCCCGGGGTCGCCAGCGGCGTATGACCCAGCAGCGGCCAGCCTTCAAAGGGACTCAGCCACCCACCCATGAAGAAGATCGCCGTCAGGAAGGAGATCAGGATCATGTTGGCGTATTCGGCCAGGAAGAACAGCGCGAATGCCATGCCCGAGTATTCGACATGGAAACCGGCCACGATTTCCGATTCGCCCTCGGCCACGTCGAAGGGCGCGCGGTTGGTCTCGGCGACCCCTGAGATGAAGTAGACGATGAACAATGGGAACAGCCAGGTCCAGTTCCAGGTGAACAGCCCCCCCTGCTGGTGACGCACGATGTCGCCGAGGTTGAGGCTCCCGGCGGCCATGAGCACACCCACCAGCGCGAACCCCATGGCGATCTCGTAAGCGACGATCTGCGCGGCTGAGCGCATGGCCCCGAGGAAGGCGTACTTGGAATTGGAGGCCCAGCCGGCGAGGATCACGCCGTAGACACCGGCAGAGGTCAGCGCCAGCAGGAACAGCAGGCCGGCATTGACGTTGGCGATGACGAGGTCCGGGGACAGCGGCATCACCGACCATGCGGCGAAGGCCGTGACCAGGGTGATGATTGGCGCCAGGGTGAACAGGAACTTGTTGGACTTGGCCGGAATGATCACTTCCTTGGTGATCAGCTTGACGACGTCGGCGAAGGGCTGGCCGAGGCCCGGGAGCATGCCAAAGATGGCGACCCGGTTGGGACCGCGGCGCAGCTGCATCCAGCCGATGACCTTGCGCTCCCACAGCGTCGTCAGGGCCACGCAGAGGATCAGGACAATGGTGACGGCCAGGATCCACAAGGTCGAAATCGTCGTCGAGCGCACGATGTCCGGCAATGCGGCCCAGCGGGTTGTCAGATTATTGAGCACAGTCGCGCCTTGACCTTTTGGGTTTCAGTAGATCGCGGGCGCACTGCGCCCCTCGGCGGTGCGCTGCAGCGACGGCGCGCGCCTCACCACCGCATCGACCTGGTACATGGGAACATCGACGATACTGGCGGCGGCCTTGGTGTCGCTCACCTTGCGCGACCCCACCCAGGGCGGCGGCAGGCCTTCGGCGCAGATACGCCGCAACTCCTCGCGCACCTCCTCGGAGGTCTGGTAGTCGAAACGCTCGATGCCCAGCTCCGTGCCCAGCACCCGCAGCACCTTCCAGCCCGGGCGCGACTCACCGAACCCGCGGGCCGCCGCGGTGAAGCTCTGCCACAAGCCTTCCAGGTTCACATAGGTGCCGGAGGTCTCGGCGAATGTGCCGATGGGCAGTACCACATGGGCAATCTGCTTCAACTGCTCGGTCATGTAGGGCGTGATGGCCACGACGAGGTCAGCCCCCGCCAGGGCCTTCAAGCCTTCCGGACTCAAGGTGTCGGCTTCAGGCTCCACGCCGCCAAACAGGATGTAGGCCTTGAGCGGTGTCTGCAGCATCTGGGAGGCAGTCCTGCCCACCGCAGCCAACGCCTTGCCGCCGGCTTCACGATGCGGCACGCACCCGGCCAGGTA
>JBARBG010000015.1:0-3623 GCA_049792815.1 Steroidobacteraceae bacterium
GTGCTGGCACGCGGTACCGAGCGGCTGAGCAGCGCCAAACCGAAGCGCAAGAAGTCCAAGGCCCGGCCGGCGCGCAAGGCGGCCCGGGGCAAGGCCGCCCGCAAGGGTGCCCGCCGCGGACGCTAGCCAGATGCCATGAGCACTCAGGCGGGGCTGCGAATCGGGCTGGCGCAGCTGAACTTCCTGGTCGGGGATGCCCAGGGCAATGCGGCGCGCGTCATCGACTCGGTGGCCCGCGCCAGCACCGGCCTGCAACCGGACCTGCTGGTCTTTCCCGAGCTGACCCTTTCGGGCTATCCGCCCGAGGATCTGCTGTTCCATGGCGGCTTCCGCCAGGCCGTCGAGCGCGCGCTGGCGGCGGTGCGCGATGCAGTGCGCGGCATGGGGGTCATCGTCGGCTATCCGGAGTACGTCGGCCGTGACATCTACAATTCCGCGGCGCTGCTGTGTGACGGGAAGCTGGTGGCCAATCACCGCAAGCGCGAGCTGCCCAACTACAAGGTCTTCGATGAGAAGCGCTACTTTCGTGCCGGCGCGGAGGCCACGGTGTTCGAGCATCGCGGCTTTCGCATCGGCCTGCTGATCTGCGAGGACATCTGGGAGTGCGAAGCGGCGCGCCAGGCGCGCGCCGCCGGCGCGGAGCTTCTGATCATCATCAATGCCTCGCCGTTCGAAGTGCACAAGCAGGGCGAACGCGAGAGCGTCACCCGCGAGCGGATCGCCGATGTGAAGCTGCCGGTGGTCTACGTGAACATGCTGGGCGGCCAGGACGAGCTGGTGTTCGACGGCAATTCCTTCGTCATGGATGCGGCAGGCTCGGTGGTCATGCGCGCGCCGGGCTTCGAGGAAGGCACGTTTCTGATCGAGTTCGTGCGTCGCGATGGGCGCGTCGTACCCGTGCCGGGCAAGGTCGCGCCGGAACTCTCCGATGTCGCCACCGTGTATCAGGCGCTGGTTCTGGGCGTGCGTGACTACGTCGCCAAGCACGGCTTCCCGGGGGTGGTCATGGGCCTGTCGGGCGGCGTCGACTCGGCCCTGACGCTGGCGATCGCCGCGGACGCGCTGGGGCCGCAGCGCATCCACGCAGTGATGATGCCCTCGCGCTACACGGCGCAGATGAGCCTCGATGATGCGCAGTCGCAGGCGCGCCGCATGGGCGTGCACTACAGCGTGATTCCGATCGAGGGCATGTTCGCCGCGACGCTGGCGGCGCTGGCCGGTGAGTTCGCGGGCCGCGCCCCGGATACCACCGAGGAGAACATCCAGTCACGTTGCCGGATGCTGCTGCTCATGGGCATTTCCAACAAGACCGGCCGCATGCTGCTGACGACGGGCAACAAGAGCGAAATGGCCGTGGGCTACGCCACCTTGTACGGCGACATGGCCGGCGGCTTCGCGCCCATCAAGGACTGCAACAAGCTGCTGGTGTATCGGCTTGCGGCCTATTGCAATCGCAACGGGGAGGTCATTCCGCAGCGGGTGATCGACCGGCCGCCCTCGGCCGAACTGCGCCCGGACCAGCAGGACTCGGACTCGCTGCCGCCCTATGAAGTCCTGGATGCCATCCTCGAGGCCTTCATCGAGGAGGACCTGTCGGTGGATCAGATCCAGGCCCGCGGCTTTGATCGCGCAACCATCGGCCGGGTGCTGGATCTGGTCAAGCGCAACGAGTACAAGCGCCGTCAGGCCCCGCCGGGTGTACGCGTCAGCCGCCGTGCCTTCGGCCGCGACTGGCGCTATCCCATCACCAACGGCTACCGGCGCTAGCTCACTTCCAGAACTGCCACCAGCGGCGGTCCTTCTCGGCCTTGAGATTGGGCGTCTTGCCGGTGAAGTTGTCGTCGTAGACCTTGCGGCCCTGCTCGGCTTTCTCGTTCAGGCCGAGGCGCTCATCGGCCGCGATCAGGATCTTCAGCGCGTCCTGGTTGGCGGGCGCGCCGTCATATTGCTGTATGGCCTCGACCGCGCGTTCCTGCGCGCCCACATAGGCGCCACGCTCCATGTAGTACTGCGCCACGTGCACGTCGTAGTCGGCCAGGCGATTGCGCAGGTAGACCATGCGCTGCATGGCATCGTGGGCGTAGGGGCTCTTCGGGTACGTCTGCACAATCTTGTGAAATGAATCGAAGGACTTGCGCGCCGACACCGGCGGGCGCTTGGTGAGGTCGGCGCGGAACCAGCGCTCGATGATGTTCGGCGTGCGCTCGAAGTCCACCAGGCCCTTGAGGTAGTAGGCGTAGTCGACCCGCGGGTTGATCGGGTTCTCGCGGATGAAGGTATCGGCGGCATCGGTGGCCGATTCACTCTCACCGTCCTTGAAGTAACAATAGATCAGGTCCAGGTGCGCCTGCTTGGCCTGCTCGGTAAACGGGAAGCGGGCGGTCAGTCCCTCCAGCAGCTTGACGGCCGACTTGTAATCACCGCTTTCCATGCGCTCATGCGCCACCTTGTAGATGGCCGCAGGATTGGAATTCAGCAACTTTCGCTCACGACTGGACTCACAGCCGGTCAGCACCACCGAAGTGATGCACAATGCGAGGATCAGGCCACGGACAAGGCCATTGGCAGACATGTTGTAAAGGGCCCCCTGGTTAAGCCTGGCTGGCTGGCCGTAGCCCGCCAGTATAGCCAATTCACGATTAGCACTAGGACTGTTGCTTGAGCGCTGAGTTCCGTACCCACGAAATCGACATCCCCGAGGACCTGGTGGGCCTGCGCCTGGACCAGGCCCTGGCGCGCCTTCTGCCCCAGTATTCACGGCAGCGGTTGCAGGGATGGATCGAGGCCGGATCGGTGCGGCTCAATGGCCTGCTGCCGCGCTCCCGGGACAAGGTCCTGGGGGGCGAGCAGGTGCGCATCGAGGCGCAGATCCAGGCGGCCACCGCCGTCGCGGCCGAATCCCTGCCGGTCAATGTTCTCTACGAGGATGAGGCGCTGTGCATCATCAACAAGCCCGCGGGGGTCGTCGTGCATCCAGGCGCCGGCAATCCCGCCGGGACGCTGCAGAATGCCTTGCTGGGCCTTGATCCGAAGCTCGCGCTGGTGCCGCGGGCGGGGTTGATCCATCGGCTGGACAAGGACACCAGTGGACTTATGGTCGTGGCGCGCAGCGTCGAATCCCACCGGCTGCTGGTGGCAGCGCTGGCGGCCCGGCAAATCGAGCGCCGCTATGTCGCGGTGTGTCTGGGGGTCCTCACGGGTGGCCGGACCGTCGATGAGCCCATCGGCCGGCACCGCTCAATGCGCACCAAAATGGCGGTGCGCGCCGATGGCCGCGAGGCCGTCACCCATGTCCGGATCATCGAACGCTTCCGCGCCCACACCCAGGTGCTGGCGCAGCTCGAGAGCGGGCGTACCCACCAGATCCGCGTGCATCTGGCGCATATCGGTCACCCAGTGGTCGGGGATCCGGTGTACGGCACCCGCCGCCGCTATCCCTCCGGTGCCTCTGATGAGCTGCGTGCGACCCTCGATGGCTTTGGCCGCCAGGCGCTGCACGCTGCGCAGCTGGCCCTGCAGCACCCCGTCACGGGCGCGGCCCTGTCCTGGCAGGCGCCGCTGCCGGATGACATGCAGGGACTGATTGCGGCACTGGCGGCGGACCAGCGCGCCCACGCCCGCGC
>JBARBG010000016.1:0-10262 GCA_049792815.1 Steroidobacteraceae bacterium
GTCTCATCGTTTGAATGGATCTCTCATCAACTGAACGGTAATCGTTTGGAGACCAGAGTAGGTGTGTTCAACACGGGAGCTTGCTTGAAATTCGGGGCGTGAACCGCATGCCGCCGTGGATGTCACCGAGGCTCGCCCCGATCGGCATCAACGCGAGCTAACTGGTGCTCCCAATCCGGCCGATGTTTCGGCTGACGAATTGAACGATCCAGTACTGCGGACCGTCGGAGCAAAAAGTGGAACCAATTCTGGAACCAAATGCTCTAGAAACATGGAACCAACGAGGTTCTGGGTCAAAAAAACTTCAATGGAATCATTGGTCGGGATGACAGGATTTGAACCTGCGACACCTACGTCCCGAACGTAGTGCTCTACCAGGCTGAGCTACATCCCGATTCTGGCGGCCGGCGCAGGCCTTCGGGGGCCCATGCGGGGGCGCGCAGTGTACCGGACCCCAAGGCGCAGGAACAAGCGCCGGCTGGCGGGTCAGCCGGGCGGGTGGTCGCCGGAGAACTTGACCGGGCTGGCGCCGGCGACTTTGCCGATGGTCGCGGTATCGCTGACATAGAGGCGGACGGGACGTTCGAAGGTCAAGTCGCCTTGGACGACGGATCCCGGGCCGATAACCACCCGCGGTTTGTCGCTGTCGCTCCACCACTGGAAGAAGCCGGTCGAGGGTTTGTGGACGGTAATGCCGCCCTGCACATGCGAATTGGCGCCGATATCGATATTGCCGTTCACGGTGGTGATGCCGCCGTTCACGGTGGCTGCGGCGAGGATGATGGTGCCGTTTACATTCGCCAGATGACCGCCGACCTCGGATCCGGAGCGCAGCGCCAGTGTGCCGTTGACCGTGGTCACGGTCTCGCTGACCTTTGCACCCTGTCCGAGGGTGATGCCGCCATTGACCGTGGTCAATGAAGTCGCTGTGGCGTGATCGCCAAGGCTGATATTGCCATTGACGGTGTGGCCCCCGGTAATCTGGGAATTGTCATCGGCACGGATGGAGCCATTGATGGTGCTGACCTCGCCACCCGGGGCGCTGGAACTCACATGAATCGAGCCGTTGATGGAATGGGTGCCATTGGCGTCATGATCTTCCTCCCCGACATCGGCGCCAGAGCCTTGAGGGGCGTTGTCTGCGGTCTCGGTGTCGTGGGAGTTGATGCAGCCGCTGAGTGAGACAGTGGCGAGCAGGACCCAGGCGAGGGCCAGCGGCAGGGTGCGCAAATTGATGGTGAGTTTCATAGATCCCCCGACACTAAGTGGTGTGCGCGACGGCGAATTCAGCCAGCGCGGCAAGGCCTTTGCGGTACGGTGTTTCCGGCAATACGGTCAGCGCCTGCAGGGCGAGCTCGGATTCGCGCTGCGCGACGCGCGAAGCGTAATCGATGCCGCCGGTGGATTCGATGGCGGCCACGATGGGCTCCAATTGTGCCAGGCCGCCCTGGCGGATGGCGGTGCGGATGAGGGCACGGTCCGCTTCACCGGCCGACCGCAGTGCATGAATCAGTGGCAGCGTGGGTTTACCCTCGGCGAGATCATCGCCCAGGTTCTTGCCGCGTTCGGCGGGGTTCGAACGAAAGTCGAGCACATCATCCACCAGCTGATAGGCGGTCCCCAGGTGGCGGCCGTAGTTGGCCAAGGCCCGCTGCACCTCGGGTGAGCCGTTGGCCAGCACCGCGGCAACTTCCGCGCCCGCCTCAAAAAGTCGCGCGGTCTTTCTGTAGATGACATCGAGGTAGCGCTGCTCGGTGGTCTCCGGGTCGTGCGCATGCATGAGCTGCAGCACCTCGCCCTCGGCGATGACATTGGTGGCGTCGGCCATGATGGCCAGCACCCGCTGGCTGCCCAGGCCCGCCATCATCTGGAAGGCACGGGAGTAGACGAAATCGCCGACCAGGACGCTGGCCTGGTTGCCGAAGACCTCGTTGGCGGTGTCCCGGCCGCGGCGCATGGAGGAGCTGTCCACCACGTCGTCATGCAGCAAGGTGGCGGTATGGATGAACTCGATAAAGGCTGCAGCTTCAACGTGAGCGTTGCCGGTGCAATTGCAGGCCCGGCCGGCCAGGACCACGAGCAGGGGCCGCAGGCGCTTGCCGCCCCCCGCAATGATGTGCTCGGCAATGCGGTCCACCAGGGGTACCGAGCTCTTGAGCCGGGCCCTGATGACCGCGTCCACGGCGGTGAGGTCTAAGTGGACTATGGAACGGATTTCTACGAGGGTCATGGCTGCCAGGCTGTGTGAACTGGGGCATCGTAGCTGACAGGGTCCCGGCGCGTAAGTCCGCGTGAGGGCTGGAAAACTCAAGGTTTGACCCGCCCGGCCCCGGTCAGTAGAATGCGCGACCTTTCGCGTCGACCGTGACTTCGAGTCTGCGCGCAACTTCATTGCAGGAATTCAACATGTACGCGGTTATCGCCACAGGCGGCAAGCAGTATCGGGTCACCAAGGACGCGGTCCTGAAGATAGAGAAGCTGGACGCCAGCCCCGGCGACACGGTCGAGTTTGCCGACGTTCGGCTGGTGGGTGAGGGCGTCACCGTCAAGATCGGTACCCCCACCGTGGCGGGCACCAAGGTGGTGGCCACCGTCGTGCGCCATGGCCAGGGTGATAAGGCGGTCATCGTCAAGTTTCGCCGCCGCAAGCATTATCTGCGTCAGGGCACGCACCGGCAGCTGTTCACGGAAGTGAAAGTGACCGACATCAGCGCGACCTGAGCGCGCGACTTATTCGAAGGATCAGAAAATGGCACATAAAAAGGCTGGCGGCAGTACCCGGAACGGCCGCGATTCACACTCCAAGCGCCTGGGCGTCAAGCGCTTCGGCGGCGAGCTGGTGGCGGCCGGCAACATCCTCGTTCGCCAGCGTGGCACCCCGATGCGCGCCGGTCCGAATGTGGGCGTGGGCACGGACCACACCTTGTTCGCGCTGGTGACCGGTCGCGTGCAGTTCGCCCGCAAGGGCGTCGAGCAGCGTACCTATGTCAGCGTGCTGCCCGAGGCGCCTGCCACCACCAACTGATCGCTCGAGGGCCGGCACGCGGTTCGCAGGTCCCCTCATGAAATTCGTCGATGAAGCCCGCCTCAAAGCCCAGGCGGGCAATGGTGGCCGTGGCTGCGCCAGTTTCAGGCGCGAAAAATTCGTCCCCTTTGGCGGTCCTGACGGCGGCGATGGCGGCCATGGCGGCAGCGTGTGGCTGCGGGCCGTCCCCGGCATCAATACCCTGGCTGACTTTCGCGTCGAGCGTACCTTTCGGGCGCCCCATGGCACCGCCGGCAGCGGCAATGACTGCACCGGGGCCGCGGGCGCCGATCTCTATGTCGCTGTGCCCGTCGGCACGGTGATCAAGGATTCAGACACCGGGGAACAGCTTGGGGATCTGACCAAGGTCGGCGACGAACTGCTGGTGGCGCGCGGCGGCAAGGGCGGCTGGGGTAATACCAAGTTCAAATCCAGCACCAACCGCTCGCCGCGCCAGTTCGGCACCGGCCTGCCCGGCGAAAAGCGCCTGCTGGAACTGGAAATGAAGGTCATCGCGGATGTGGGGCTGCTGGGTCTGCCCAACGCCGGCAAATCCACCCTGATCCGCGCGGTCTCCCATGCCCGCCCCAAGGTCGCCGACTATCCCTTCACCACCCTGTATCCCAACCTTGGCGTGGTGAGCGCGGGGGATCAGCGCAGCTTTGTGATGGCCGACATTCCCGGACTGATTGAGGGCGCGGCCGAAGGGGCTGGCTTGGGGATACGCTTCCTGAAGCACCTGCAGCGCACCCGCGTGCTGCTGCACCTGGTGGATATCGCGCCGCTGGATCCTGCGGCCGACCCGGTGAAGGATGCGCGGGCCATCGTCGCGGAGTTGAAGAAATTCAGTGCCGATCTGGCCAAGAAGCCGCGCTGGTTACTCTTGAACAAGAGCGATCTGCTGCCGCCTGACGAGGCTGCAGCGCGTGCCAAGGATATCGTCCGGCGACTGCGCTTTCGCGGGCCGCACTTCCTGATCTCAGGGGCGACGGGTGCGGGAACGCCGGAACTGGTGCAGGCCGTGATGAGCTTCCTCGAGCGCCACCAAAAGGCTGCCGAGGAAGCGCAGGAAGAGTGACTAGTGCATCGCGCCGATGCGCGCTGCGAGCCGGCTCTTGTGCCGATTGGCCTTGTTGCGATGAATGATGTTCTTGTTGACCAGGGAGTCGATGACGGGGACGGCTTCGCGGTAGCTGGTGCCTGCGACTTCCTTGTTTCCCCCCTCGACGGCGGCAGTGACCTTGCGAACGGCACTGCGCATGCGCGAACGCAGGGCAACATTGCGTGCGCGGTGCTTCTCAGCCTGCTTGGCGGCTTTTTCCGCGGACTTGGTATTGGCCAAAGGACTCTCCAAAAAGGGACGGGACTTGCCCGATTCAAGGGGGCGGTAGTCTGCTGATCGACCTCAAGGTTGTCAACTTGAGTGGGGCCGACTTGCCTATAATTTCAATGAAATGCATCTGATTCGTGGACTGCCGCCAGCCGGCGCCCTGAAGGGCGGCCAGGCCCTCACCGTGGGTACCTATGACGGCCTTCACCTGGGGCATCAGGCGCTGCTCGAGCGGCTGCGCGAGCATGCCCGGCGCCTGGGCGTACCCACCCTCATGGTCACCTTCGAACCCATGCCTCGGGAGTTCCTGACCCCCGAGAATCCGCCGGCCCGGCTCACCTCGTTCCGGGAACGCTGGCGCTGTCTTGAACATCTGCGATTGGACCGGCTGTGCGTACTGCGCTTCGGCACGGCGACCCGCAGCCTCACGGCCGATCAGTTTGCCGCGCTCCTGGCCGAGCGGCTGCAGCCCTCCGTGGTGGTCGTGGGGCATGATTTTCGCTTCGGCAAGGGGGGCGGAGGAACGGCCGAAATGCTGCAGGCGGCCAGTGAGCGCCTGGGGTTCACGGTGGATATCGTGGCGCCGGTCACCTTAAGCGGGGAGCGCCTGAGCAGCAGCGCCATCCGCGAGGCCCTGGCGGCGGGGGACCTTGCGGGGGCCGAGCGTCTGCTCGGCCGTCCCTATACGATGACCGGGCGGGTGGTGCGCGGGGAACAGCTGGGACGTAAGCTGGGATATCCCACGGCCAATCTACGGTTCCCGCACCGGCGGTTGCCGGTGGCGGGGATTTTCGCGGTGCGGGTGCGGGTCCACGGCGCGGCCGATACGGGGCTGCGCGGGGTGGCCAGCATCGGCACACGGCCCACGGTGGGCGGCACCGAGCCTTGGCTCGAAGTGCATATATTCGATTTCGACGGCGATCTGTATGGCCGCGAAATCGCGGTGCAGTGTGTGCAGTATCTGCGGCCCGAGCTTAAGTTCGAGTCGGTGGAGGCGATGGTCGCGCAGATCGACAAGGACTCAGTGCAAGCGCGACAGCTGTTGAACCTTTGAATGAGTTTGAAAGTGCCTGATTACAAGCAAACCCTGAACCTGCCGCAGACCGGCTTCTCCATGAAGGCGGATCTGGCGCAGCGCGAACCGAAAATGCTGGCCGAGTGGGAATCATCGGACCTCTATGGCCGCATTCGCGAAAGCTCCAAGGGCCGGCCGCGCTTCGTGCTGCTGGATGGGCCGCCGTATGCCAACGGCCCCATTCACCTGGGCCATGCGCTGGACAAGATTCTCAAGGACATCATCGTCAAGTCGCATCAGCTGGATGGCTTCGATGCGCCCTATGTGCCGGGCTGGGACGGGCATGGCCTGCCCATCGAACAGCAGGTCGAAAAGAAGCACGGCCGGCCGGGCCAGAAGCTGGACGCGGCCGCCTTCCGCGCCGCCTGCCGCGCCTTTGCCAATGAACAGGTGAACCTGCAGCGCGTGGATTTCAAACGGCTGGGGGTGCTGGGCGACTGGGATCATCCCTACCTCACCATGGACTCGCGCTACGAGGCGCACCAGATACGCGTGCTCGGCCGCATCATCGCCAACGGGCACCTGTACAAGGGCGTCAAGCCCGTCCACTGGTGCTTTGACTGCCGCTCGGCGCTGGCCGAGGCCGAAGTGGAGTATGAGAATCACACCTCCACCGCGATCGATGTGGGTTTCCGAGTGCTCGACAATCGCGATCTGGAATCGCGCATCGATCTGACGCCCGGTGTGCTGGGGTCCACCCCCACTGACATCGTGATCTGGACGACGACACCGTGGTCGCTGCCGGCCAACCAGGCCGTGGCACTGAATGCCGAGTTTGACTACGTGCTCTACCCGGCCCCGGGCCGCAACCTGGTGCTGGCCTCGCAGTTGGCGCTGCAGTGCCTGGCGCGCTATGGGCTCGGGCTGGGTGATGCCCCGGGCATCGATCTGAACTCCTTCAAGGGCCGCGTGCTCGAAGGCCTGCGCGTCGCGCATCCCTTCCAGGCCTACGATGTGCCGGTGATATTGGGGGATCACGTCACCGCGGATACGGGAACCGGCGCGGTGCACACCGCACCGGCGCATGGCCACGAAGACTTCGCGGTGGCGCGCCGCTACAACCTTGCCGTGCCCAATCCCACAGGTAATGACGGCCGCTTCCTGCCCGACACGCCGCTGGTGGCGGGCATGAAACTGGAGGAGGGCGGCAAGCTCATCGTCGAGACCATGCGGGCCAATGGCACGCTGATCCACGATGAGCCCTATGAACACAGCTATCCGCACTGCTGGCGGCATCACTCCCCGGTGGTGTTCCGCACCACCCCGCAGTGGTTCATCAGCATGGACCAGAAGGGTCTGCGGGCGAATGCGCTGCGCGACATTCACAAGGTCAAGTGGACGCCGGCCTGGGGCGAGCAGCGCATCAGCGGCATGATCGCCGACCGTCCGGACTGGTGTATCTCGCGCCAGCGTACCTGGGGCGTGCCGCTGGCCATGTTCGTTCACAAGGAAACGGGTGAACTGCATCCGCGCACCGCGGAATTGATCGAGGCCGTGGCCGAGCGCGTCGCGCGCGAGGGGATAGAGGCCTGGTTCGCGCTCGACCCGGCGGAGCTTCTGGGCGCAGAGGCTGCCGATTACGAGAAGCTCAAGGACGTGATGGATGTCTGGGCGGACTCGGGGGTGTCGTTCGACTTCATGGCGGCAACGCGTCCAGAGTTTGCGATGCCCGTGGATCTGTATATCGAAGGTTCAGATCAACATCGCGGCTGGTTCCAAAGTTCACTGCTGATGTCTGAAGCCCTGTACCGTCAGGCGCCGTATCGCGGCGTCGTCACCCACGGCTTCACCGTGGATGAGAAGGGCCGCAAGATGTCCAAGTCCGTCGGCAATGTGATCCTGCCGCAGAAGGTCGTCGGATCCTTAGGCGCCGACGTGCTGCGGCTGTGGGTGGCCGCCACCGACTACGCCAATGAGATGAGTGTGTCGGACGCGCTGCTCAATCGCACCGCCGATGCCTATCGGCGCATCCGCAATACCACGCGGTTCCTGCTGGGCAACCTGCACGGCTTTGATCCGGCCCGCGACATGGTGCATCCGGCCGAGATGGTGGCGCTGGATCGCTGGGCCGTGAGCCGCGCGGCAGAGCTGCAGGCGGAGATCGTCGAGGCCTACCGCGAGTACGCCTTCCACCTGGTCTATCACAAGGTCCACAACTTCTGCATCGTGGACTTGAGCGCCCTGTACCTGGATATCGTGCGCGACCGGCTCTACACGACGCCCGCCGGCAGCCACGCGCGCCGTTCGGCGCAGACCGCGCTGTACCACATCACCCATGCCATGGTGCGGTGGCTTGCGCCGGTGCTGTCGTTCACGGCCGATGAGATCTGGCAGCACCTGCCGGGCAAGCCTGCCGAATCGGTGTTCATGGCACAGTGGCATGCGTTGCCGCAGGGCGCGGCGCATGACATTGACTGGGCGGCGTTCCTGCAGTTGAAGCGCGATGTCTCGCGCGAGCTTGAGAAGCTGCGCGAGGCGCAGCAGATCGGCGCCCCCTTGGATGCGGAAGTGGACGTGTACTGCGTGCCGGCGGAGTTTGAACGCTTCAATGCCTTGGGCGAGGAGCTGCGCTTCCTGCTCATCACTTCTGAAGCCACCGTCCACAAGAGCTCTTCGGCGCCCCCGGGCGCAGTACCCGCGACCGAGACGGCGCGCGAAGGGGTCTGGCTCAAGGTGCGGGCGTCGACAGCGCCCAAGTGCGTACGCTGCTGGCACCACCGCCCCGAGGTGGGTCGCAATCCGGCACACCCTGAAGCGTGCGGACGTTGTCTTTCGAACCTGGAAGGACCCGGGGAAGTGCGGAGGTTCGCATGAGGCCCGCGGCCCTGCGCAGCGGCTGGCTGTGGCTGCCGCTGGTGGTCCTGGTGATCGCCGCGGATCAGCTGTCGAAGGCCTGGATTGTGAACCACATCCCGTATGGGGGTATCAGGACCCTGCTGCCGGTGCTGGATATCACCCTCAGGTACAATCGCGGTGCGGCCTGGAGCATGCTCGACAATGCCTCGGGCTGGCAGCGGTGGCTGTTTTCGGGCCTGGCGGTGGTGGTCGGCATCGGGCTTATGGTCTGGCTGCGAAGGCTCGACGGGCGCCGGCAAAAACTGCAGTGCCTGAGCCTGGCGCTGATATTGGCCGGCGCGCTGGGCAACCTCAGCGACCGGTTGCTCAACGGACAGGTCGTGGATTTCATACTGGCGCATTGGAATGATGCGCAGTTTCCGGCCTTCAATGTGGCGGATTCGGCCATCACGGTCGGCGCCGCGCTGATGCTGCTGGAGGCCTTCACGGATCGCAGGAGTTCGAACTGATGCAAGTACTGCTCGCCAATCCCCGCGGCTTCTGTGCCGGCGTGGACCGCGCCATCGAGATCGTCGAGCGGGCGCTGTCAATGTTCGGCGCGCCGGTGTATGTGCGCCATGAAGTGGTCCACAACAAGCATGTGGTGGATCGCCTGCGCAACTTGGGCGCCGTATTCATCGAGGAGCTGGAGGAAGTTCCGGAGGGCGCCACGCTGATTTTTTCGGCGCATGGCGTCTCCACGGCCATCGAGGCCGGCGCCAAGGAACGCAGGCACACGGTATTTGATGCGACCTGTCCGCTGGTCACGAAAGTGCACATGGAGGTCCAGCGCTATGCGCGCGACGGCTTCGATGTGATCCTGATCGGGCACCACGGTCATCCGGAGGTCGAGGGCACGCTGGGACGATTTGATACCAGCTTTGGCGGCCACATCTGGCTGGTGCAGAACGTCAGGGATGCCGAGCAGCTCAAAGTGCGCGATCCCTCGAAGCTCGCCTTCGTGACCCAGACCACCTTATCGGTGGATGACACGGCCGAGATCGTCGAGGCGCTGCGCAAGCGCTTCCCGGGCCTCGCGACGCCGCGCAAGGAAGACATCTGCTACGCCACGCAGAACCGCCAGGATGCGGTGAAGAAACTGCTCGAGAAGGCCGACGTACTGGTCGTGGTGGGTTCGCGGGCCAGTTCGAATTCAAACCGCCTGCGGGAACTTGCCGAACGGGCGGGTATTCCCGGGTACCTGGTCGACGGCGCGGCCGACATGCACCGCGACTGGTTCGAGGGCAAGAATGTCGTCGGAGTCACCGCGGGGGCATCAGCCCCGGAGGTTCTGGTGCAGGAAGTCATCAACCAGCTGCGTGAGTGGGGCGCGAAAGTCCCGCAGGAGATCGCCGGGCGCGAGGAACACGTGATCTTTGGCCTGCCCCGGGAACTGCGCCGTCCCGAAGTGGGCCCGTCCTCCTAAGGTATAATGGCAGCCATGCAGGAAAACGGCTTACCTGACCCACCCGGGCAGTGTGCCCGACGCCTGGCCGGGTTTGGCATACGGCCCACGGCGCAGCGCGTGAGGATCGCCGCCTTGCTCCTGGCCTCCCCGCAGCACCTGTCCGCCGAGCAGATCCTGGCGACGCTGCGCACCGCCGGTGCCAGGGTCTCGAAGGCCACCGTCTACAACACCTTGAACCTGTTCGCCGAGCGCGGCCTCATCCGCCAGCTGTCGGTGGATGGCGCCCGGACCTGGTTCGACTCCAATGTGGCCCCGCACTACCATTTTCACGACCTGGACACCGGCGCCCTGATGGACCTGCCGGTCCCGGAGGTCGAATTCGCGCGCCTGCCGGCCCTGCCCGCGGGCATGGAACTGGCGGGTATTGACCTCGTTATCAGGGTGCGAAAAATTTCCTGAAAACGCGCCGATTCTTAGTACAATCCGCGCCCGTCATTTCTTCCCCTCCGGCGCCGACTTAGCTCAGTTGGTAGAGCACATCATTCGTAATGATGGGGTCCACAGTTCGATTCTGTGAGTCGGCACCATT
>JBARBG010000017.1:0-15378 GCA_049792815.1 Steroidobacteraceae bacterium
GACCGGGATTCCGATGCGGCGTCGAGGCGTGCACATCATGGCTTGCGGCCGCAGCTACCGCCGGCACAGCCAGATTTGTCTCGACTTGCGTTTGCACATTGACGCCGTTCCGCAGCGTTTGCATGACGACGCAACTGTGTTCGGCGGCGGCAATAAGCCTCTTGATTGCTTCCTCGTCGACGCGATCCTTCGTCTGCAGCCTGACGCCGCAATGCATGTGCTGGAATCCGACAGGAACCGCGCGCTCCACCTGCAGGCAGCCACGCACGTCACATTGCGCAGTGACTCTCACTTCCAGAGCCTCCAGGCGAATGCCAAGATGCTCGGCGATCATCCGCAACGTCGAGTCGAAGCAAGCGGCCAGTGCGGCGCTCAGGAGATCGCCCGGATTCGGGTAGTCGTGAAATCCGCCGACGGCCCGGTGGATCTCGAATTGCAACGTCGCATCGCCACTGTTGGCAGGTACGACAACGCCGTGAAACGGATCCCCACTGCACGCGCTGATTGTTTGCGCGCCGTCGTTGATCCGGGCCTCGGCCGGAGCGCTGCGGTAACGCGCTCGCAGCGGATCTTGCCGTCGCTGAACAAGGCTTGCTCGTGTCGTGCCCATGGCGATCTCCGTTTCGTGTTGAATTGACGCTCGGAGGGTGACACGGGCTCGTGGCCGTCGTCATGGGACGACGGCCACAGACAGAGTGATGGTCGCGGAGGGGCGACGACGATTTGTGGGACGCAGGTCCCGGGTCTCAACCGCAGCCGCTAGTCGCGGCCGAGGCCGGCCTTGCGGGCGATCACGATGGCCTGCGCGCGATGCTTCACACCGAGCTTGGAAAAGACGCTGGTGACGTGATTGCGGACCGTCTTCTCGGCGATGCGCAAACAGTCCGCGATCTGTGAGTTGGTCTGACCGCGTGCGATATAGTCCAGAATCTCTCTCTCACGTGGCGTCAAGGCGGCAAACTCCGCTGCCGCAGAGTCATCGGCTGGCTCGTCCACGCCGAGGAAATCATTCAGCGCTTTTTTGAAGATCGGCCACGCCGGTTCGTCGGCACGGAGGATGTGGTTCCTCCCTTCGAGTGGCAGGAAGCCTGCATTCGGTGTCGCTGCGGCGAGACGCCGGCCCGCCTCGAACGGCACCATGGCGTCGCCTCGAACATGAAACACGAGCGTGGGCGCGGTGACCTTCGGCGCCTCGCCGCGAATGTCGAAGGTGTTGAAGGCGTTCCATAGCTGGCATGCGATTGCCGGCGACGCACTGCGCCGCTGCAGTTCGCCGATCCACTTGAGCTGATGTCCGGCGGCGTCGGGCATCAGTAGATTCGCGAATAATTCTCGAAACGCCCCGACCTTCCTGCCCCAGCCGAATTCGATCATTTGCGAGAACACCTGTGCCTGTCTGGCCAGCTTTTCGCCGGCATCGTCCACGAAGGCCCCATAAGGGTAGCTGTCGTAGAGCACCAGGCGACTGACGCGCTCGGGATGGCGCGCCGCGTAGGCGATGGCGATCACGCCGCCCTGGCACAAGCCGAGCAGCGGGAAGCGGCGAAGCTTGAGCGCGTCGACGACCGACTCGAGGTCAGCCACCAGGGCATCGAGAGAAAAATCAGTCACGTCCCGATCGGAAAGTCCCGAGCCTCGGGGGTCGTAACGGACGAGCATTCGCCGTTCGGCGAGGGTCTCGGACCAGTGGCGCCAGACTGGATTGTCCCAATCGAGTTCGAGGTGCGTAAACCAGTTGTTGACACGCACCAGGGGCGGACCCTCACCCGCGGTCGCAAAAGCGATCCGTACGTCGTCGCGTGATCTGCAGAAGCGTATTTGCTGTCTCATCCGCCGCCACCCACGATCAATCGAGGCTCAATTCGCAGTTGCCATATGATACGAGGATCGGTTGGGCAGGGCAGGCCTGCTCAACGGCCGCGTCCTGCGCAGAGCGAATGGATCTTCCAGGGGCATCGCGTATGCGACGGCCACGATCCGGAAGGAAATGTGGTGCGGTTTCAGCAAGGACATCAAAACTCCGACACGCGAGCGGGTTCAGCCGAATAAGATATCGAAGCGCGCAGCGAGAGCTCGAAGATCCTTATCAAGTGTCCAAAGCACGGCGTCGGAACTCAACAGCACTGACCCAAGCAGTAGTAGATCGATGGCGCCGCAGCCCGAATCCTGAAGTTGCTCTCGCTCAATCAATGCGAGTGTTTCATCTGCGTTGGCGACGGTAGCGGAGCGTAGCTGCTTCAGGTCGCTCAATGTGCGTTCCCGCGGTGCCGGTGGGGTGCCGCACGCAATTTCTATCAAGACCATGGGATGGCAAAGCACTTGGTCGGCCGACAGCAGAGTCTGCAGGACTGGATTGGGCTTGCGAAAATGTGCAACCCAAACCGAGGTATCCGCGAGCACAAGGCTCATTGGACGTGGATCCTAGAGAGGCCTGCGGCGCGGAACTGATTTCATCCGCGGCGCCTTTCCGCCCAGCGCGGACAGGCGTTTGCCTGCCTGAACGCGAACAAATACCTTCATAGCCTCCCGAAACAGGTCGGCCTTGTCCGTACCGGGGTCGGCAGCCTCCAGGGCGCGCTGAAAGAGCTCATCGTCGATGGTCACGGTGGTTCTCACGGTTTTCTCCAGAGCATCAGAACAGATGTATTATAGCATCACAATGAGCATCAGAATCGGACCCATGTGTGATGCGAGCGCCTGGATTCGCGTTATCAGTCGTGACCAGTCGGGATCTATCGCCGTCTATCGCCCCCAAGCGGAAGTTTCTGGCGGTAGATTTGACGGTAAGTCCGGCGAACTCGGTAAAGAAATGCCTTAGTTTCAGTTGCTTACAGGTGCCGGAGACTATTGAGTGGGAGTGAATACGGCGCCTATGGCATCCGGGCGTTACTGGGCTGCGGGTGAAGTTGCAGAAATGCAGCGGTAGCGTCGCGGGCACGGGCCGCGGCGTCGCGTGAGTTCGGTCGCTCGGTCACGCCGAGCAGCACACTGATCATCAATGTTCCCCAAAGCAGCCCACCGAACTGTTCGGCAAGATCCGCGGGACGACCATTGAGAAGTCCGCACGCCTGGGCGCGTGCCATGAATTGGCGCATGGCGGCACGACTGGCCTCGCGGCCTATGGAGTCCAGCGCCCGTGCCACCTCTGGCGCCTGAACCGCCTCGGCGATCGCCAGTCGGAATACGGCAATGACGGTGGGATCGGTTATCTCGCGGACCAGCTGCGTCCCGAAGGCGGCCAATACCTGCGCGAGGGTCTCGCGATCCTGCGGCACGGGCAGGTCAACGGGGACCTGAAGTCGCGTGGCACGCGCGCTGATGCAGGCGACCAACATTTCCTGCTTGTTGCCCACCAGTGCGTACAGCTCTCGTTTCGAAACGCGCGCGCGCGTGGCGATCTCAAGGGTGCTGGTCGGCGCGTAGCCAGTCTTGATGAACGCCGCGAAGGCGGCATCGAGGATGCGCGCACGGACCTCAGTTTCGTCGCGACCTTCCGGACGAGCTTTTGACCGCGATATGGCGGGCATCAACGTACCTCTTGACAGGTGGTACCGCATAGTACCACACTCGCCTCACATGTTGGTACCAACGGGTACCAAACTGCCAGGAGTCGATCATGCTCAAGCCAAGAATCCTCGTGACCGGCGCGACCGCGGGTTGCGAACGCAGCCCGCATGACTTCTCAGCCACGGTCGGGCACTGGCATTCGAAGCAAAGGAGAAACTCATGTTGCCGCAAGTCGCCTTTTTCGTGAGCATCGGATTCAGCTTCATAGCGTGGGGGTTCGTCGCGAGGCTCTATATCTGGCCAAGACTGCGTGCCCTGCCGCGGGTCGAGGCGCTGCGGCCTTTGCTTGTCCTGCACAGCTTTCGCTTTATCGGCTTGGCATTCCTCGTCCCAGGCGTCGTCGCCCCCGAGCTGCCGGCTGCCTTTGCGCACTGCGCCGCCTACGGGGACATGATTGCGGCGATCCTGGCGTTGCTCTCGCTGATAGCGCTGCCACGCCGCGCCGGCATTGTCGGCGCATGGATCTTCAACCTCTGGGGCTCAGCGGATATCTTGAACGCGTTCTTCCAGGCGCGGCAATCCGGGCTCATGCCCGGCCAGTTGGGCGCCGCCTACTTCCTTCCGACTCTCGTGGTGCCGCTGCTCTTGATCACCCATGTGCTGGCTTTCCGGATTCTGCTGCCAGACCGGAGTGAGTCCGCAATTCAGGAGCGCTGGCAGTCAGTCAGCTAGCTGCCAGAGGCCGAACTTCCGGCGGCGCGCTCTAGCGCCGCAATATCGATGCGCTTCATCGTCATCATGGCCTCGAAGGCGCGTTTCGCCCGTGCCGGGTCGGCGTCGGTGATCAGCCGGGTGAGCTGCTGCGGAACGATCTGCCACGATACGCCGTAGCGGTCCTTCACCCAGCCGCACTGTTCGGCTTCGGGTACGGCCGACAGTGCGTTGGTGAAGCGGTTGACCTGTTCTTGCGTGTGCACCGGAATCTGAAACGAAATGGCCTCGTTGAATCGGAATGCGGGGCCCCCATTGAGTCCGACGAAAGGCTGACCCATGAGAGTGAATTCCACCAGCAGCACCATGCCCACGGCGCCTGAGGGATACTCGCCGGGGGCGCGATGGACGCCGTCAACCCGACTCTCCGGAAATACCGAGACGTAGAATCCGGCTGCTTCTTCGGCTTTGCCATCGAACCAGAGACAGGGGGTAATCCTGTGCATGGGCGGACTCCTGCGGTTGCGGATCTATTCAGCCGTCGCCGGATCGATGACGTTGACCACCGCGGAGATCTTGTTGGCCGGAAACCCGCCGAGCTCCGCATGCCTTCGCACCAGGGATTCATCGGCAGCGTGATAGACACAATAAATCTTGTCTGCGGTGACGTAGCTGTGAATCCAGTGCACGCTGGGTCCGAGGCTGCTGAGGACTCCGCACGACTTCTTCGAGATCGCCTTCAGATCCAGCGGACTCATCTTGCCGGCACCTGGAATGTCCCGTTCGATTACAAATTTCGGCATGGTGTTCTCCTGCAGTGACTGTGTGGGTCAAGAGTGTCCCGCGGGCGGCCGGGCTTGTCCTGAAATGCATCTGAAAATTTTCTGAAAACTGCGCCGGCGCCGCGTCGATTTACGGCCAACCGTCAGTATATCAATAGCTTAGAGCTGATTTTATGGCGGTCGAGCCCCTGCGTCCGGCGCCAGGGGCGCAACCGATGATGCCTCAATTGCGGCTGGCGGTGGGGGCGTCCAGCACCACAATTCCGTGAGCCGCGGCATAGGCCGCGACGGCCGGCGTATTGATATGGGCCAGCGCTTCGCGCGTCGCCCGTTGCACGCAATGCTGCCAGGTGCGTGAGACGAACGGTGTTCCCGGCGCCATGCGCTCGCCGCAGACTCTGCCGGCCGCAGCGTCGATGCGGCGATAAAGTACGGCTACCGCAGCGACAGTGGCCGCATCGGCGGTGGCATAGCGCACGGTTTCGGTGGGTACGTCGGATATGCCGCCGGCTTGTGCATTGGCGCAGATCACGGCAGTGATTCCGGCAACGGCGATCAGGACTGTCAGCTTCTTCATGGCCATCTCCCAGTGTTGGTTGTGAGTGTCGCGCACTGCCTTCATTGGCACGGCAGCGCGTGGGTAGAGGATCTCGCCGGCTAATGTTTGAGTCTTGAATCGCTCCTGAAACTTCCATGAATTGCCGCTATGCCCGCGCGAAGACCAGCAGGTATAGTCAGAACAATGGATAACATCCGCATCGGAGCATTTGAGATCTTCCCATCGGAGCGCATGCTGTGCGCGGCGGGTAAACCCGTTGAGCTAGGTGCGCGCGCCTTTGATCTGCTGCTGGTCCTGGTCGAGCAGCACGGGCGACTGGTCCACAAGAACACGCTGCTCGAGCGCGTCTGGCCACGCCTCGTCGTTGATGAAAACAATCTTCCGGCGCAGATCGCGAGCCTCAGACGCGTGCTCGGTGCCGGGGCCATACGCACCGTGCCGGGATTCGGCTACCGTCTGGAACTTGAGGTGTCGGCGGCCCCGGGGCCGGACACGAGCGCACCGACCGCAGTGCGCGAACACAGCGTGCCGCGGCTGGCCGTATCACGGCGCACCTGGCCGAACCGGCTGGGGCCGCTGGTCGGACGGGACAGCGACGTGCGCGACGTGCAGGAGGCGCTCACGCGCTCCTCGCTGGTTACCATTGTGGGCATCGCCGGCGTGGGCAAGACCCGACTTGCCCAGGAAATTCTGGCGCGCGAGTCGGCGGTACCGCAGGCCGCGGTGGCATGGGTCGCGCTTGGACCTCTGGAGAAGATTGAACTTGTCTACTCCGCCATCGCCGTGGCGCTTGGACTGTCGCTTCCTGAAGGCCAGGACGCCTTGGCGGCGCTACGGCAGGCGCTCGAAGATGTGCCGCTGCTGTTGATTCTGGATTGCGCCGAGCATCTGGGCGACACCCTGGCCACCCCGCTGGCGGAGTTGATCTCACAGACCCAGGCGCTGCGTGTGCTGGTGACGAGTCAGGCGCCGCTGGGAGTCGCCGGCGAACTCGTCTACCGGCTCTCGGTGCTGCCCGTTCCCGAGGCGGGGATTCCCGCCGCGCAGGCTGCGCAGTACGCGGGCGTCATGTTGTTTGCGCAGCGGGCCGCGGCGGCTGATCAAAAATTTCAACTTACTGAAGCGAACGCGCCGCTGGTAAGCACTATCTGCCGACGGCTGGATGGCATTCCGCTCGCGCTCGAACTGGCAGCGGCCCGGGTTCCCGCCCTGGGGCTCGCCAATCTGCTCGAGCGGCTTGATGACAGATTTCGGCTGCTGCGGGGCCCCGGTCGGCAGTCCGATCCACGTCATGGCGCCCTGCATGCTGCTTTCGACTGGAGTTACGGCCTGCTTACGGCCGCGGAGCAGCGCGTCTTCAACCGGCTCGGCACCTTCGCCGGCAGCTTTTCGCTCAATGCCGCCGCGCGCTGTGTCGCCGACAGCGACATCGACGCCGCCGAGGCCATCGACCTGGTCGGCCGACTCGTGGACCGGTCGCTGGTGGCCGCGCTGGCGGTGGATCCGCCGCGCTACATCTTGCTTGAAACCGCGCGGGCCTACGCTTTGGACAAGCTTGCGGCGGGAGGTGACCTGCAGACGGCCGGGGAGCGCATGGCCGCCACCGTTCTGGAGCTGCTCGACGTGGCCTACGCGGAATACTGGTCGCTGGATGAGGCGATATGGTTGCATCGCTACGAGCCTGAACTTGCCAATGTGCGCGCCGCCATGGATTGGGCCATTCGCCACGAAAGTGAACTCGGCGTGTCGTTATATGGCTCGGCGTGGCCACTGTTCGTCGAGACCGACCTGCATGCCGAAGGCCGCGCACGCTACTCGCGGGTGCTCGCCTTGCTGTCCGATGGCGTGCCGCGCAACCGCATTGGCCGCTTCTGGGAGGCCATCAGCGTCTACGACTCGACCCGGCAGCGGGACCGGGCGCATTACGCCGCGGAGCTTGCCGCCGAAATGTATGCGGCGACGAATGAACCCCGCTCCCATTACTTCGCATTGATGCAGCTGGCCGCAAACTGGCGCGTGGCGGCGGACACCGCGCGCACGGCTTTCGCCGGGGCAAAGCAACTCGAAGATCCCGGCTGGCCGGCGCGGCTGCTGGCCCATGGCGCCTTGACCGAAGGCGCCATGCTCATGGAGGCGGGGCGCTTCGTGGAAGCGCGTGCCGCCTATCAGCGCGCCGTGCGACTCTCGTTGACGACGAGCGAGCGCCAGGCACTGGCGGCCAGCGTGAGTATCGTGGAGCTTGATATCGCCTGTGGCGACGTCGCCGGTGCGCTGCAGCTGGGTCGGCCCATGCTCCTGAGTCTGCGCCACCTGGGCAGCCGGGAGACTCAGTTTGAACTGCTGGCGCTGATCTTCAGTGCGCTGCTGATATGCGGCGCGATCGACGAGGCGCGCGCCACGGGCGCAGAAATCCATGAACTCGCATCAAGGCTCGACACCCGGGAGCTGTACAAGGTGCTCGATGCGATGACTTTGCTGGCATGTGTCGACCAGCGTTATGGGGCGGCGCTGCGCGTTGCGGGCTGCTCCGATGAAGCTCACGAGGCCCGTGCGCAATCACGTCGACGTCCGGTCGAAAAGCGCATGCGTGCCGACGCGCTCAAGGCGCTGGCCGAACACCTGGGGCCACAGTGGGATGCCGCGGGCGCACAAAGCCCGGGTGCGGTGGATGAGCTGGCGGCCTGTTCGCTGGCGCTGGGGCTTTCCGCCTGAAGGCCGGACCCATGCACGGCGAGTGGCCGCGGTGGGTTCTGGTAAGCTTCTTCACAACTAGGGGAGGCGTCATGAAATTTGCGGGCATGTACTTTGTTGGATTTGTCATCCTCCTGGGCGGGCTGCTCGCGGGATTGTGGAAACTGGGCATTCTGGCGCGCATCGGCGCCACCTGGACGGTGATCGGAATCGCCATCGCGCTGGGTCTTGGCATCATGATCGCCGTCAGCAACAGCGGTACCAAGGAAAACATCCAGATCGACCGCAAGTAACTGCGCCATGGAAAAGCGCAGGCTGGGTCAATCCGCAATTCACACCGCGCCACTGTGCTTTGGCGGAAACGTCCTGGGCTGGACCTTGGATGAGGCGGCCTCGTTCCGGATCCTCGATGAATTCGTGGCGGCGGGATTCGATTTCATCGACACAGCTGACGTCTACTCGACCTGGGTGCCGGGGCATGGCGGCGGGGAGTCCGAAACCATCATCGGCAAGTGGTGCCGCCGGCGCCGCAACCGTTCGCAGGTGATCATCGCGACCAAGGTGGGATGGCTCATGCCGCCGGACCGCAAGGGCCTGTCCAGGTCCCGTATCATGCAGGCCGTGGATGAATCGCTGCGGCGCCTGCAGACCGATTACATCGACCTGTACCAGGCGCATGTGGACGATCAGGACACGGCTTTGGAGGAGACCCTGGCGGCCTTCGGCGAGCTGCTGCGGCAGGGCAAGGTGCGCGCCATCGGCGCCTCCAACTACAGTGCGGTGCGACTGTCGCAGGCGCTGGATCTGGCGCAGCGAAACGGCCTGCCGCGCTATGACAGCCTGCAGCCCCTGTACAACCTCTATGACCGGGCGGTGTTCGAGCAGGAACTTGCGCCGCTGTGCGTGACGCGTGGCGTGGGCGCCATTACCTATTTCTCCCTGGCCAGTGGCTTCCTCACCGGCAAGTACCGCTCCAGCCACGACCTCGCGGGTCGCCCGCGCGGGCCGCGCGTGGAGCAGTATCTCAATGCACGCGGCATGGGGATTCTGGCGGCCCTCGATGAAGTCGCCGCGGCCCACGCAAGTACCCCGGCCAGCGTCGCGCTGGCATGGCTGATGGCACGTCCCGGAGTCACGGCACCGATCGCCAGCGCCACCAGTTCCGCGCAGTTGCAGGCCCTGGTGGCCGCCGCCAATCTGAAGCTCGACGCGGATTCGATCAGGCGCCTGGACCAGGCCAGCGCCTAGCCCGTTGGAGCGCACCGCCGCGCTTCAGAACTTTTCGGTCACAATCGGTTTGCCGGTTTCCAGCAGCGACTTGAGGTTCGAAAGGATCTTGGGCCAGCCGCCCGATACGGCGACGATGAGCTTGGAATCCGGCTTCGCACTGGTGTGCGTCACGGTGAGCTTCACGATCTCGCCCGTGGGCTCCAGGTCAAAGCTGCAGCGGGCGGGGCCTTCGGCCTTCAGCTCCGGACGCAGTTCATGCTCCCACTGTATGACGAGCCTGCGCGGTGGATCGACTTCCAGCACTTTGCCGTGATCGGCAATGCGACCGTCCGCAAACTTAAGCTGCCAGGCGGACCCCGATTTCCACTCCGAGGCGAAGTCCATGCCGAACCAGTATTGCCGGGTGAACTGCGGCTGGGTCAGCGTGGCCCAGAGCCGTTCGGCACTGGTGCGGATGTAGGTCACGTAGACGAAAGTGCTTTGGGCGGCCTCATTCATGGTGGTCCTCCTCGAGGGTTCTCTTCAGCGCCGAAAGCGCGCGCAGATGACTGCGCTGGAATTTGCTGATCCAGCGTTCGGCCATGGCATTGATGGGCACGGGATTGATGAAGTGCAGCTTCTCGCGCCCCTGTCGCTGCACGGCAACGAGGTTGGCGTTTTTCAGGATCGACAGATGCTTGCTCACCGCCTGACGGGTCATGTCCAGCGCCGCGCACAGCTCGTTCAATGTCTGTCCGTTGCGCTGCTGCAGGCGGTCAAGCAGCGTGCGGCGACTGGCATCGGCCAGGGCCCGGAAAACCTCGTCCTCGCTCATTCGGATATTATGCAACCAAATGGTTGCATGTCAAGGCGCAAAAAAGGGCCATGCACGGGCATCGCCCTTTTTTGTTTCAACCGTGGTGGAAGGCGTTGAGCTTGTTGCCCTCCGGGTCACGGAAATAGGCGGCGTAGAAGCCGCCGCCGCGGTCTCCCGGGGCGCCTTCATCCTTGCCACCCAGGCTCATCGCGATTTTGTAGATCCTATCGACCTGGCCGGAATCCTTGGCCGCAAGCGCCGCCATGACACCGTTGCCCACTGTCGCCGCATTGCCGTCAGCCGGCTTGATCACGAACAGCATGGCGGAGTTTGGCGCTCCCCAGGCGATGAATTTTTCTGTTTCCATGGTGCGCGAGGCGCCCAGTTCTTTCGCCAGCGCGTCATAGAACGCGGCGGATCGGGCGAGGTTATTGGTGCCGAGCGTGATGTATCCGAGCATATGCAATCCCCTTGAGCAAGAAACGATAAAAACGTTAGCACCGCGTTCGGACCCGGACAAGCATTACAATTGGCACGATGAATCTTCCCTCCGCCAGACAGGTTGCGCAGCGGACCCAGCGCTCGCTGCTTTCGGCTGGGCAGTGGCGTGCGCGGTTGGTGGTCTGGGCTGGTGGCGCCGCCGTGGGCGGCATGGCCGTGGCCTTCGCCAAGTGCGCCGATCTAGCGCTGGCCGGGCTGCACCGTATGACGCATGCCGTGTACTGGCTGCCGTATTTGCTGGCGCCGTTCGGATTTGCCACCTTGAGTTTCCTCACGCGCCGGTATTTCGCCGGCGCGGAGGGCAGCGGTATCCCGCAGACCATATTCGCTTTGACCCCTGAGGCCGGTGCCGTGGGTGAGCGCCTGCTGCGGGTGCGGGTGGCGGTCGGCCGCATGCTGCTGGCGGTCGCCGGACTGCTGTGCGGCGGTTCAATTGGTCGCGAAGGGCCTACCGTGCATGTCGGTGCCATCATCACCCGGGCGCTCGCCCGCTTCATGCCTCACGGCGGCACTCAGGCCCAGCAGCGCGCGATGGTTCTCGCCGGCGGCGCGGCCGGGGTCGCCGCAGCCTTCAATACCCCGCTGGCGGGTATCGTTTTTGCCATCGAAGAGCTGTCGCGCTCCTTCGAGGAGCGGGCCAGCGGCACGGCCCTGACGGCGGTCATCATTTCCGGGGTCATGGCGATCGCACTGATCGGGGACTACACCTACTTCGGTCAGCCCGGTGTGGTGACGGTGCCGAGCGTGCTTGCCGCAACGACAATCTCGGTGGCCATTGCCGGCGGGCTCGTCGGGGGGCTTTTCAGTCGCATCGCCCTCATCGGTGTAATGCACTTGCCCGCGACCCTGGGGCGCATCCGGCGCAACCGCCCCGAAGTGTTCGCCTTCCTGTGCGGACTGGCGGTGGCGGGAATCGCCGCGGCCAGCGGCGGGTTGACCTATGGCACGGGCTATGATGAAGCCCGCAGCATCCTCGTGTCCGGGGCGCATCTGCCCTGGTACTACGCACCGGCGCGTGCGGCAGCCACTCTGGCGGCGTTTTTCAGCGGCGTGCCCGCGGGCATACTGTCGCCCTCCCTGTCCGTGGGTGCGGGTCTGGGCCAGACCATGGCCGACTTCGCGCACGAGCCCAGCGCGGTGCCCTTTGCCATTCTCGGTATGTGTGGCTGTCTGGCCGGCGTCACGCAGGCGCCCCTCACCTCCCTGGTGATTGTGATGGAGATGACCACGCAGCATGCGATGGTGCTGCCCCTCATGATCACCGCCGCCATTGGCACGGCTGTCTCGAAGCTGCTTACGCCCCCGCTGTACCAGACGCTGGCGCAACGCTATGCGCCCGCTCCAGGCGCGAATTCAACCGGGCGCTTGCATGAGTAGATCAGGGCGGGGCGGATGACGAGTTCGTAGCGGTGGCTGGGCTTCATGGGCTAATGTTCCGCCATGCCCCGCTCCGATTCCGACTACATGCGCGAGGCCATGATCCTGGCGACGCAGGCTGGTGAGCGCGGCGAAGTGCCCGTGGGCGCGCTGCTGGTGCTCGGGGAGCGGGTGATTGCTCAGGGCAGCAATTGCCCCATCACCACGCATGATCCGACCGCGCATGCGGAGATTGAAGTCCTGCGCGCCGGCGGCAAGGCCCTGGGCAGCTACCGCCTCAGCGACACGACGCTGTATGTGACCCTGGAGCCGTGCGCCATGTGCGCGGCGGCCATGGTGCATGCGCGCGTGCGCCGCGTGGTGTTTGGTGCCTGGGACCCGCACGCCGGTGCCGCGGGCAGCATCGTCGATGTCTTCCGGCTGCCCGGACTGAATCACCGTGTCGATGTCTTCGGCGGCGTGCTCAGCGAGGCGTGCGGCGCGCAGCTGCAGGAGTTTTTTGCCAAGCGCCGCTGAGGTCGGATCAGGCCGCGGGCCGTCCGACCCAGGTGGCGTCCGGATTGGCGCTCGCCGGTTGCACCTTGGCAGCATTGCCGGGCTGCCATTCCAGCAGTTTCAGGAAGCGCTGGATGTGATCGACGAACTGCGCGGGCTCTGTGCCGCGTGCGAAACCATGTTTGAGTCGCTCGTACCAGTTCTCATCGGCCAGCAGCGGCAGCTGCTCGCGCACGTCCTGCCAGGAATCCGGATTCTTGCCGCGCATCTGTGCCAGACGGCGCGCGTCTTCAAGATGGCCGTAGCCCACGTTGTAGGCCGCGATCGCCAGCCAGGTACGGTCCGGCTCGGGCACATGCGCCGGCACCTTGGCGCGCACCTCCTGGAAATAACGCGCGCCGGCGAGAATGTTTTCGCGGGCGTCCGAGCGGTCCTCCACGCCCAGTTCATCGGCGGTGTTCGAGGTCAGCATCATCATGCCTGAGGCGCCCATCGATGACTGCGCCTCCGGATCCCACTTGGACTCCTGGTAACCGATTGCCGCCAGCAGGCGCCAGTCGATGCCGGTCTGCTCCGAGGCCTCCTCGAACCAGGCACGGTACTGGGGCAGCCGCGCGTCCAGGTCGTGATGGAACTGGCGCGTGTCTTCATAAGCCAGCACGCGACGATCCTGCACGGGCGGCGTCAGCAGGGCCAGGAGCCGGCCCGACTGCTGCGCGGCGGCGACAAAGTCGTTCACTGCGGCATAAAGGTCCGGGTCCGTGCGCCGCACCACCCACTGCACCGGACGCGACTCGGGCAGCGAAAACGCGGGGATCACATCCGGATACAGGTGGCGGGCGTAGGCGTATTCGTTGGCATCCACCACCGCATAGTCCCCGGCACCGTTTTGAATGTCCTGCACCGGATCCACGCCGTGCGGGGAGACCGCGGTCCAGGCCAGCTTGGGGAACAGCCGGGCCTTCAGCCGCTGCAGCATCGCCTCCTGGGGACTGCCGGCCCTGACCAGCAGCTGCAATGATCCCAGATCCTGCGCGGAAGGCTCGTCGTCGCCCCGGCGGTACACCACCAGCTGGGGAATATGGTCGTAGACGGCCGCGGCATTGCCCACCTGCGCCCAGCTTGAGTCGGAGGTTATTTGCGCTGCAGCAATATCGGCGCGACCGGCCGCGAGCTCGGCGCGCATCAACGCCTGGCTGGCGACGGGATAGATGTACAGGTCGAACCCCTGCTGGCGGGCGAACTCCTGCGCCAGGCGAAATTCCAGGCCCTCGGTACCCCGAGTGCCCTTGGTATAGGTGGTCGGACCCTCCAGGGTCACCACGCGCAGCTCGCCCTTGCCACGAACCGGGTTCACTGACCGGGGCGAGGGCGAATAGCTGCTCGCGACCAGGACCATCATGGCAACCGCGGCCATGACACACCGGGTGACCTGTCTGCCCTTAGAGAACCGGTAGAACGACTCCATGGTCAACAATCGACTCATGGGCACCTCACTTGAAGCCTTCAGGTTGGGCTAGAATACCAGCCGCGGACCCCGCGCAGGCCCACGGTGCGACAGAACCCGGCTGGATTATGTCCAACGGTCCCTCTAGCGTGCAAGTGATTGTTTTCAAAACGAAAAAACTGTGCGGGCCATCGCAACCCGGAGAGGTACCGAAGTGGTCACAACGGCGCCGACTCGAAATCGGATGGTCGGGTAATTCCGGCACGTGGGTTCGAATCCCACCCTCTCCGCCAATTTCTAACGTTCGTATTCGTCAAACCCGTCCTTCACCGCCTGCGGACTGGCCATGTGGAAGCCCGTGGTGAAATACGGCCGGGTGCCATATGTCACATTGGTGAAAACCGCCTCCACCTGGCTGACGCCCTCGCGATCGATTGAGAAGGTCTCATGGGCCTGCAGCGTCGAGGGACCGGAGTCGGCCACGGTCACGGTCTTGCCGTTCTTCAGCTGGTAGCTGCGGATCGGGGCATCGTTCTCGTGATCGAAATACACACTGGTCATCACCACCTGGTGCTCCAGGTCCACCGCCATGATGCGCCGGCTGCGGATGCGGTTGTCATTGCGGTGATAGCCCATGGCCAGATCCTCGGCGCAGCTCATGTTGATGCCGCCGCGCTCCTGGCCCGCAGCGACCGGAACATTGGAAGTAGGCCGCCCGTCCTCCAGGCGCTGGCAGTGCGATGAGAACCGGGGCGGCTTGTCGCCCGCGTTGTTCTCGATGCCGGTGAAGTAGGTGTTGACGATTTTCATCAACTCCTCGCGCGAGCGACGCTGTGCCGGCGGCACGACCTGGGTGTACTCGGGACGCGGATTCTCGCCGAGATAATCCGGGTTGCCGGCGGTTGCCGCGGGCCCGACGCGGGCGCGTTCGGACGTCACGATGGTCTCGATTTCGGTCAGCTGGCGGTTGTAGACCTTCAGCCGGGTGCTGACGATCACCGGATCACCGTTCTGATACATGCGGGCGTAGAAGCCGATCGTGCCCCAGTCCGGGTCGGCGACGTACAGCCGATAATTGCGAACCCCGGTTGCGTTCTTCCAGAAGCCGTCGGGGATTGGCAGCGGCACGCTGTTCTCGGAATAGCGCACACCCTTGGCCAGCGCAACCTTGCCCGGGTCATGCGCGAGCAGCGCCGCGATGAACTGTTCCGCCAGGTCCTGCAAACAGGCGCGATCACAATCACCGCTGCCCACGTTGGGTGGCGGCGGCGCGGCCTGGGCC
>JBARBG010000018.1:0-4859 GCA_049792815.1 Steroidobacteraceae bacterium
GCCCAGGACCGCCGTGCGGTGGCGAGCCCACCCGTGCCGGATGCCAACAGCGGCCTGGCGGCGTTCTGCAAGGGCGCCGGGGTGGCCGCGGATCACTTCGCGCCCGAACTGCAGGTGCGGCTGCTGCACCTGGCCGGGCAGTTGATCCGCGAGGCGCTGGTTGGCCTGAAGGACCTGGAACGCGTACGCCGCGCAACGCTGCTACCCATGCAGATCGAAATCCCGATGGATGAGGATGACCCGCGGCCGTCGCTGGCCCGCGCCAGTGTCGAGGACCTGCTGGTGCAGATCCTCAGTCAGCACGAGAGCCGCCGCCTGGACGCGGTTCAGTGGCTGCGCGAGGTGATCGATCGCGCCAAGGCGCATGACCGCGCGACCTGCGATGCCCTGCACGCCGCCTTCGTGGACTTCGTGGCGCGCCTGGACCCGGCGGAGCTGGAATCGCGCTTCGGACGACATGATCGCGGCGCCCGCAACTGGGAGCTGTACTGCGAGTTCTACCGCACCATCGCCGCCAAAGGCGATACGCAGCTGCCGCGCGTGTTCCTGGACGCCTTCCGCGCCGCCTACGACGAGAATCTGCGGCAACCCGACAAGTAGCCGGCGCACCTGCACAATACGGCGGCCCGCATTCGATTGCGCGAGTAATATGCGATCAGCATATAATGACTTCAGGCAATCGGAGGTGACCGCACTTGAGGATTTTGCTGGTCGAGAACAATAAACAGACCGCCGGCCTGGTGTGCGGTGACCTCAAGGACTGCGGACATGGCGTCACAGTTGCCACCAACGCTGTTGATGCGCTGTTCCTGGCCGCAAGCCAGGAATGGGAGCTGCTCATCGTTGACCGCACCTCGCCCGAGCTCGACGGCTCCGGAATCGTGCGCACGCTGCGCAGCGGCGGCGTGGCAACGCCGATCGTGATGCTGATCAATGCCGCGGATGAGTCGGGGATGGGACTGGTGGCCGGTGCCGATGAATGCCTGGCGAAGAACTTCACCGCCGCCGACCTGAATGCGCGCGTCGCGGCGCTGGGGCGCAGCCCGATTCGGGCGCAGCCGCAGACCCTGCTGAAGGTTGCCGACGTTGAGATCGATCTGCTGACGCGTTGCGTGCGACGCGGCGACAAGCGTCTGGCGCTACAGCCGCGCGAATTCCGACTGCTGGAGTTCCTGGCGCGCAATGTCGGCAAGGTGCTGGACCGCTCGACCTTGCTGAAGAATGTGTGGGACTGTCACTTTGATCCGCGCACCAATGTGGTGGAAAGCCACATCAGCCGGCTGCGCGCGAAGATTGACCGCGGCTTCGAGGTCCATCTCATCCACACCATCCGCGGCAGCGGCTACTGCCTGCGCGAGCCGGCCTGAACCACGGCCTGATCGATCAGGGCAGCGGCTTGCCGCAGCGCGCCAGTACCGTGCGCAGGTCGCGGATCGGAGGAAACACCTCGTTGTTCCAGTCCGCGCCCTGTGCGTCGTAGGCGCGCTGCTCGAATTCCACGATGTCCTTGTCCTCGCGGAAGATGTTTTCCGTGAAGTGCGTGACGAACGGCCACACGAGCTGGATGACCCCGGGCACGGGCGGCTTCTTCACCGACAGGTAGCCGAAGGTGCGGTTGGTGCGCTGCTGGGCATCCAGCGGCGTGTAGCCCAGCCACACGGACAGCACCGGAGCGGCGGTATCGTAGTCGACGTTGCGCCCCAGCCAAACCCGCAAACTCTGGTACGGGTAGTCGGTGCGAATGCGCATATGGTCGGAGAAATCACCGCGCTTTTGCGTGCGCCGGTTGCGGGTGAGTTCGACGATCGCGCGCTCACCGGCGGACTTGCCGCCGCCGGCGCGACTGAAGCTGTACTCGACCTGCGCCCAGTTCTCGCCGTGATCGCGTCCCAGGCACTTCGCGGTGATGGAGCCCATCTGCCTGCGATGCATGAACTGATGGTTCATGTCGAACAGGTTCTCGTGCATGAAGGTGTAGTGGCAGGCGACCTCGCGGTTCAACTGCCGGGTCTTGTAGGCCTTGTTGGCATAGGCGCCCAGGGCGGCGGGCTTGCGCGCTTCGGCCAGCGCCGGGTCACCGGGGAATACAAAAATCAGATTGTCGACTTCGTGAACCGGATAGCTGCGCACGCCATTGGGCAGCCGCTCCTTGCCCAGGTAGGGCACATCCACGCATTGCCCGGTGCCGCTGTAGGACCAGCCGTGGTAGTGACACTTCAGCTGGTTCTCGCACACCACGCCCAGGTGCAGGGGCACCTGGCGATGCGCACAGCGATCCTCAAGGGCGTACGCCTGGCCGTTGGCACCGCGGTACAGGACGATGGGCTCGCCGGCAAAGCGTCGCCCCAGGAGCTTGCCCTTCTTGAGCTCATCCCCCCAGGCCAGGGGATACCAGAAGTCAGGATGGGTACCGACGCGCCGCAGGTCGAAGGCATTGGGGGCGTTTGCGGGCGCTGGGGCCAGCCGGTTCACGGCATCTTCGAGCATCGATTACTCCGAACAGGCGGGCGCAGCGCGGTGCCGCGGCTGCGCGGATGGCCATGCTACCACAGAGGAAATTATGGGCTCACAGGCGCCACCACCGCCACTGCACGTACAATCGCGCCCCAATGAGGACCTTCGCGACATCGACGACGGTACTGCGGGCGCTGCTTTGCTTCAGCCTGCTGTCCGGCGCTGCGCTCGGCGTTCGCGCCCAGGAGCGCGCCCTTTCTTACACTCAGCAACAAAGCGAGGCCGGGCGGGTCGCTTACGCCGCCAGCTGTGTCATGTGCCACGGTCCGCACTTAAGCGATGGCCCGCTCGGCAAGCCGCTAAGAGGGCCTGAATTCATGCGCAAGTACGGCGGACGCAGCGTGCGGGAACTCTATGAGGTGACCCGCACGACCATGCCCAGCGCCAAGCCCGGGTCACTGGATGCCGCCACCTACGCGGCGCTCGTGGCCTATATTCTGCAGCAGAACGCGATCGTGGCCGGCGCTGCAGCGCTGCCGAGCGATCCGCAGCAGCTGGCGCGCATGATGGTTCCCGGCGGCGGCTTCAGCATCATGGACTACTCGCCCTATACGCCGCAGAAGCCGGTCCGGCTGCCCAATCCGCTGGAGCATTTCACTGCGGTGGGCAACGCCGATCTGGCCGATCCGCCGCCGCAGGATTGGTTGACCTGGCGTCGCGGGTGGGATGCCCATGGCTTCAGCCCGCTCACGCAGATCACGCAAGCCAATGCCGGCGCCCTGCGCCTGGCCTGGAGTTGGACACTGCCGGCAGGCTCCGCCGAAGCGGTGCCACTGGTGCGGGATGGCACGATGTTCGTGCTGAGCTACGGGGAGATCGTGCAGGCGATCAATGCGCAGACCGGGGACCTGCTGTGGCAATACAGCCATGCTCTTGAGCCGGGCGCGGCGCCCTTCGTCAAGCGCGCACTGGCGCTGTGGGGGGACCTGCTCTATTTCGGGACCTCGGACGTGCACGTGGTGGCGCTCAATGCGCGTACGGGCGCGCTGGTGTGGGACCGGAAGATCGGCGACTTCAAGCGTCATGAGGGCTTGAGCGCAGGCCCGCTGGTTGCCGACGGCATCGTGATGGTGGGCACCACCGGCACGGGGGTCAGCGCCCGCTTCGGCGGTCCGCAGCTGGTCGGCCTGGACGCCGCCAGCGGCCGCGAACTATGGCGTTTCGGCACCATCGCCAAGCCCGGTGAACCCGGCGGGGACAGCTGGAACGGCATCCCCTTCGCATCACGCAGCGGCGCCTCCATCTGGACACCCGGCAGCTTCGACCCGGACACCGGACTTGCCTACTTCGGCACCGGCAACACCTACGACACCGGGCCGCTGCTGCCCTTGAAGAAGCTGCCTGGCATCAGCAACGCGGCGCTCTATACCGACTCGACGCTGGCGGTCGATCCGCACAGCGGCAGGCTCGCGTGGTACTTCCAGCATTTTCCCAACGACCAGTGGGACCTGGACTGGGCCTTCGAGCGCCAGCTGGTGAATCTCAAGATCAACGGTGCGCTGCGCCGCGTGGTGATCACCGCCGGCAAGAGCGCGATCTACGACGCGCTGGATGCGCGCACAGGCAAATACCTGTTCTCCATCGATCTTGGGTTGCAGAACGTCGCCAAGTCGATCGATCCGGTCACCGGTCGCAAGGACCCGAACACGGCGCTGTACCCGGATGGCACGGTGAAACTGGTGTGTCCGCACGGCGCCGGTGCCAAGAACTACTTGCCGGCGTCGTGGAATCAGCGCGCCGGGGTACTGGTGGTACCGCTCAACGAGGCATGCATGGATCTGTATCCGGTTCCAGGCGGTGGCGATCTGAGTGCACTGTCCTCGGGTGTCAATTGGGGGATCCGGCCGCGCCCCGACAGCGACGGCAACTTCGGGCGCCTCGAGGCGCTGAGCCTGGTGACACGCAAACCGCTGTGGACGGTGCGCCAGCACGCGCCGCTGTCATCCGGCGTACTCACGACGGCCGGCGGCCTGACCGTGGCGGCCACCTACGATCGCGTGCTGCATGTCTATGACAGTGCGACGGGCAAGCAACTGTGGCAGTCCCGTCTCAATGACATCTCCAGCTCCAGTCCGATCAGCTTCGCGGTCAACGGCAAGCAGTATCTCGCGCTGGTGGTGGGCGAAGGCGGATTTCACGCCCGCAGCTTTCAGCCCCTGGTGCCCGAACTGCGCAGCCCGCCCAATCGCGGCTCCGAGGTGTGGGTGTTCACCCTGCCCTGATTTGGTTACCTCGCATCCCAAAGGGAGAGTCCCATGAGAATCTGCCTGAAGCATGGAGCCGCAAGTGCCGTCGCGGCACTCATCATCGGCGCCTGGATGTTGCATGCGCCGGCGGCCTGGGCC
>JBARBG010000019.1:0-23473 GCA_049792815.1 Steroidobacteraceae bacterium
CCTGAGCTTCGCGCTGGCGCCGGCCGCCGCACGGGTGGTGGCGCTGGACCCCGCGCCGGGGATGCTGGCGATGGTGCGCCAGGCGGCTGCCGCACGCGGGCTCATGCAGATCGAAACCTGCGAGGCATCTGTCGCCGCCCTGCCCTTCGCGGCCGCGAGCTTCGATCTGGTCGCCAGCCGCTACAGCGCCCATCACTGGCCGGATGTGCCGCGGGCGCTTGCGCAGATGCGGCGCGTCGTCAAACCGGACGGCTTCATTCTCATCATCGATCTGCTCGCCGAGGATGATCCGCTGGTGGATACCCACCTGCAGAGCTTCGAGCTGCTGCGCGACACCTCCCATGTGCGCGATCGCAGCCTCGGCGAGTGGCAGGCCCTGCTGAATGAGGCCGGATTCTGCGGTCTCGAACACTGCACCTGGAACACGCGCCTGGAGTTCACCTCCTGGATCGAGCGCATGCGTACCCCACAGGCGCTGGTCACCGCCATCCGCCTGCTGCAGGCGGGCGCGCCGGTCGAGGTGCAGCGGGCACTGACCATCGAACCGGATGGCAGTTTCACCGCGCGCACCGGCCTCATCTGGGGGCGCACCGCCCCGGACCTGTGACTTTCACTGAAGACCCGCTTGCAACGAGGGCGTGATTGCGCGATGATATCACTCTGGTATCAATTCGGAGCATTCAGTCATGCCCACGCCAAGTCCCACCGCGCCCTCCCAGGAACGGCCGCTGCACGCCCTGAGCGGCTTTCCGATGCTGCTGGTCAATCTGATCCTGGTGAGCGCGGCGCCCATCGCCCTCGCGGCCACCAGCCAACCCCGGCCGGCCGGCCTGATTTTCGTGGCGCTGCTGGTCAGCGCCCTGGGCGTGCTGTCGCTGGGCGGGCATTTTTCCCTCCAGCCCAATCAGGCGCGGGTGCTGATCCTGTTCGGGCAGTACCGCGGCACGGTGCGGGACAGCGGCTTTCACTGGGCCAATCCCTTCTATTCGCGCTATCGCGGGCGGGTACCGAGCAAGGGCCAGTGGCGGCCTGATTCAGTGGCCAACACTCGTATCGGCGGCCGATCCGCCATGGGCATGGCCGGGCAGCAATGGTGGCCGAGCAAGCTCTCGCTGCGGGCCAACAACTTCAACAGCCCGACCCTCAAGGTCAACGACAAGCGCGGCAACCCCGTGGAGATCGCTGCCGTGGTGGTCTGGCGCGTCCATGACACCGCCATGGCCGTCTTTGATGTCGAGGATTATGCGAGCTACGTGGAAGTCCAGTCCGAGTCCGCCCTGCGCAGCATTGCCAGCCGCTTCGCCTATGACCACGGCCATGACAGCGAGCCCACCTTGCGCGGCAGCGCCGATGAGGTAGCACAGGAGCTGGCGCATGAGCTGCAGCAGCGACTGTCCAAGGCCGGCGTCCAGGTCGAGGAGGCGCGGCTGACGCACCTGGCCTATGCGGCCGAGATCGCGCCGATCATGCTGCGCCGGCAGCAGGCCGAGGCCATCATCGCCGCCCGCCAGATCATCGTGCAGAATGCCGTCGGCATGGTGCACATGGCCCTGGACGAGCTGGAACGGCACAACACGGTCAAACTGGATGACGAGCGCAAGGCTGCCATGGTCAGCAACCTGCTGGTCGTGCTGTGCGGCAACTCGGACGCCTCGCCGGTCATCAATACAGGCACCCTGTACGCGTAGCCGTGGCTGCCGCCGACCGCAAGGCCTTCCTGCTACGCCTGTCGCCCGAGCTGTGGAAGGATCTGGAGCGCTGGGCCGCGGATGACCTGCGCAGCATCAACGCGCAGATTGAATTTCTGCTGCGCCAGGCCGTCAATCGCCGCAAGGGTGCGCCCAAGTCGCCGGACGATTGAGGCATCGGCCGACTTGCGGCTCGCGCCCGCCTCTGCTCTAGTTCCTACCTATTCAAGCGGGCACTATTTCAAGGAACGGTACATGGCGAAAAAATCCAAACGCGGCCACACCACCACCCGCCGCGCAAAACCCAAGGCCAAAGCCAAAGCCAAGCCCGGAATGAAGGCCAAGCCATCCGCCCGCCGCACCTTCCGCAAGGCGTCCAAAAAAATGGAACCATCGATCGCGGATCAGCTGGCACGCAACAAGAAACTGGTGCTGGACTTCTATCACAAGCTGATCGGCGAAAAGGACTATGAAGCGGCCCGTGCCTACATGGGCGCCGAGTACCGGCAGCATGCGCCCTACGCCGCTGATGGCCACGGCGGCATCGCCGAGTGGTTGCGCAAGTTCAAGGATAGCTTCCCGCAGCACCACTATGAAGTGAAGAAGGTCATCGCCGAAGGCGACCTGGTCGTGCTGCACCTGCATGGCAAGAGCGGACCGAACCCGCACGGCGAATCCGTGGTGGACATCTTCCGCATCAAGGACGGCAAGGTGGTCGAGCATTGGGATGTGATCCAGCCCATCCCCGAAACCGCCGACAACGCCAATACGATGTTCTGATGCGGGTACCGATGTTTCAGGTTGACGCCTTCACCACGCGGCGTTTCGCGGGCAATCCCGCCGCCGTGATGCGCCTGGACAGTTTTCCGTCCGATGCGGTGCTGCAGAGCATCGCGGCTGAGAACAATCTGGCCGAGACCGCCTTCCTGGTGCCCCGGGACGGCGACTACGCGCTGCGCTGGTTCACACCGACGGTCGAGGTACCGCTGTGTGGCCACGCGACCCTGGCCAGTGCCGCCGTGGTAATGCAGCATCTGGAGCCGCAGCGCCGGCGGGTGGTGTTCCACACCGCCAGTGGCGCGCTGACGGTGAGCCGGACCGACCGCGGTTACCTCATGGATTTCCCGGCGCGGCCCACGGCGGCGGTCGCGTCGCCGCCCGGCCTGGCGGCGGCCCTCGGTGCCACACCCGTGGAGATCGAGGCCGATGCCCACAACTATCTGGTGCTGCTCGGCAATCCGTCCAGCGTGCGCGCACTCGCGCCCGACTTCGCGGCGCTGGCGCGCCTGGACCGCGGCGGCATCATCGTGACCGCAAGAGACTCCGGACAGCCCTACGATTTCATCAGCCGTTACTTCGCGCCCGCCAAGGGCATTGATGAGGATCCGGTGACCGGCAGCGCGCATTGCGCGCTCGTGCCCTTCTGGGCCCGGCGCCTGGGCAAGACCAGCCTGCGCGCCTTTCAGGCTTCAGCGCGCGGCGGCGAACTGCAATGCCGTTTGCTCGGCGAGCGCGTCGAAATGGCAGGGTCCTGTGTCTTTTATCTGGAAGGCGTCGCGGAGATCTAGGCGTACTGCGCCTCGCCATTGCCAAAGGACCAGTTCTCCTTGCTCACTTCGATGAGGCTGATCAGTACATCCTCGCGGCGCATCCCGGCACGCTCGTGCAGGCCATCGGCCACCTTGCGATAGAACTCACGTTTCTGATCCACGCTGCGCCCCTCGTTCAGGGTCACTTGAATGACGATGCAGGCGGAGGAACGCTGCACACCCAGGTAGCTTCGATCCAGCAGCAAATCCTGTGCGTCATGCTCGCTGATCACCTGGAACCTGTCGTTGGCGGGAACCTTCAGGGAATCGAGCATGGACTCATAGACCACATCCCCGACCGTGCGCCGAAAGGCCGCCGTGCGGCCCCGGGGAACATCGATTCGCGCCAGTGGCATGCAGCATCCTTTGAGAGATCAGATGGCGCGCAGCGCCACGGCGACCGGAATCCGCGCAGCGCGAATCGCCGGCAGCAGGCCGCCGATCAGGCCCACCACGCAGGCCCAGATGATGCCCAATGTGAAAAGCGCCGTACCGATATGCAGGTGGAACACAATCTGCGCCAGGCTACCACCGCTTGCCAGACTGCTCACCGTGTCGCCGTCGAACGTGGCCCAGGCCAGGGCGGCACCGACTGTCGCACCCAGGATGGACAACGCCAGCGCCTCGACAATGACCGACACCACCACGCCGACCGCGCCGAAGCCGATGGCACGCAATGTCGCGATCTCCACCGCGCGCGCGCTGACGGCCGAATACATGGTATTCAATGCGGCAAATACCGCACCTATCGCCATGATGGTGCAGATGGCCTTCGCGATCAATGACAGAAAGCTGGCGAAGGTCTGCGACTGCCGCGAGTAGTAATCACTTTCCTTGAACACGTCAACCGACAGAGTCGGATCGTGCTGCAGCGCTGCACGCAAGCTCGCAAAGCCCGTCGGACCGTCAAGCTTCAGGACCACCGAGTTGTAGGTGGTGCGCTGGTAGGCCGCCAGGGCGGTGTCGATATCGCCCAGCACTTCCGAGTCATGGGCACCACCACCGCTATCAAAGATGCCCACCACCGTCCATTGATTGGCGCCAAAACTCGGACGGCCGCCCATGGCCAGATTCGCGTAACGCTCCGAGGCGGCCTTGCCCACGATGATCTCGCGCAGTCCGGGCGTGAACATCCGCCCCTGCACCAGATGCAGTTCGGGCCGCAGCCGCAGCAGCTCATCCGTCGACACACCGCGCAGGATGAGCGTGCTGAGCTTGCCGTTGTCCAGGCGTGGAAGATTCACCGAGGCAATGGCCTCGGCGGAGGCGATCGGCCGGTGGGCCGGATCCTTGGCAATGCCCGGCGCATCCAGGATGGTCGCAATGGAATCGTGTGGCAGGCTGCTGCCGATCTCATTGGCCGCCTGCTGATGCAGCACAATGGCGCGGTCCGTACTGCCCGTCGCGTTCAGCGAATCGGCGAGGCCGGTCGACATCGCCAGTACCACGAGCAGTACGAACACCACACCCGCCGTGCCTATGACAATGACCACCGAGGACGCCGCCCGGCCTGGCAGGCTGCGCAGGCTGATCGATGAAACCGCGAGCAGTTGGGCCGCTAACTTCATGATATGGCCCCTAGCGTCCTGACAGAGCGGCGACGATGTTCAGCCGTCGCGCGCGCACCGCCGGCAGCACGCCGCTCATGAGCGCGAGCAGCAAGGCGACCAAAGCGGCGCTGGCATACACCAGGCCGGGCACATGCTGGGCGCCGATGCCCTGCGCGGACAAGTTCGGACCAGAGGTGATCCAGGGCAGCACCCGTGAGGCCAGCGCCACGCCCAGCGCACCCGATACGATGGCCAGCGTGAGTGCTTCGGCCAGTACCAGCCACTGCACGCTCGCATCCGTGAAGCCGAGAGTCTTCAATACCGCCAGCTCCGAGGTGCGCTCGCGCACCGACTGCGCAATGGTATTGGCGGTCAGGAACAGCAGGGTGAACAGCACCGCGACGCAAACGCCATTGATCAGCAACTTGTAATTGCCGATCTGACCCAAGGTGGTCTCGATCGAGTCCTTTTCATTGGCCGTGTTGGTCTGATTAGGTGAATTCGCGAAGCGATCATCGATGGCCTGGGAAATCGCGGCGGACTTGGCCGGATCGCTGATGCCGACATAGAACAGCACCGAGGTGTTCTTGCCCGTGGCAAGCGCCTCGTTGACGAAGTCATAGTTGGCGAAAATGCGTGTGGCCCAGTCCGGCTGCTGCAGGGTATAGGTGCCCACGATATCGAACTGCCAGTCAGTGGAGCCGTCGGCCTTGGGGGTGAAGCCACGCACCGGAACCCGATCCCCGACCTTCCAGCCGTACTGCTTCATCGTGGTCACGCCAACGACGACGCCATTGCGCGTGCGGCGCATCGCCGCCGCCGCCTCCGGTGCAACCATCAGATCGGTGCTGATCTTCAGCATCGCATCGAAGTCCGCACCGATGACGATCATCGGATTGCTGGGCCGCTGGTAGGTGCCGATGACTATGGTGAAGGGCGAGACCGCCATGACACCCGGGATCGCCTCGATCTGCACCTCGTGGGCGAGTGGCATGGCCGCACCCTGGTTCACCCGGCTCTGCACCACCAGGTGCGAGACGCTGGTGAGCTTCAGGACATTGTCGATACCGACGTTGATGCCCTCCAGCGTGCCGAACAGGAAGAACGCCGTCACGATGGAAAGACACGTGAGCAGCGTCCGCGTCGGTTTGCGACGCAGCGCCGCCCAGATGAGCGGCAGGTACTTCAAGCAGCGGTCCTCGATTCGTCGCGCGCCAGCGTGCCCTTGTCCATGTGCAGCAGGCGCGAGGCGTAGGCGGCGGCGCGCGGATCGTGCGTCACCATGACGATGGTCTTGCCCTGCTTCTGGTTCAAGATGGTCAGCAGCTGCAGGATCTCCTCGGCGCTCTCACGATCCAGGTCGCCGGTGGGCTCGTCGCACACCAGCAGTGTGGGATCGGCGATCAGGGCGCGGGCGATCGCGACGCGCTGCTGCTGTCCGCCGGACAGCTCCGCGGGCTTGTGGCTGGCGCGGTCCGAGAGACCTACCAGCGCCAGGGCCGCGGCAACGTTGGTCTTGCGCTGCGCACGCGAGAGTTTGGTGAGCAGCAGCGGCACTTCGACATTACGCTCGGCCGACAGTACCGGCAGGAGGTTGTAGAACTGGAACACGAAGCCCACGTGGCGGGCGCGCCAGGCGGCCATCTGTGATCCGGAAAGCCTGTCAAGACGCTCTCCGGCGACGGTGATCTGGCCCTCATCGGGCTTGTCCAGACCGCCTACCAGGTTGAGCAATGTGGTTTTGCCGGATCCGGAGGGGCCCATGAGGCCCAGGAACTCTCCGCTTTGCACCTCGAGGTTCAGCGAGTGCAGCACCTCGACACGCTGCCGTCCGCGTGTATAGCTCTTGACGACATTCTGCAACGAGACAACAGCAGCCATGGAGTCTCCCCTCTTTCAGTTATGTATGCGGACTTGAATCGTTCATGAAGGACACGCGCGCACCCATTTCCGGAAGGATGCGCGCGTCCTTCTCCTTGAAGCCGACGCGCACCATCACCGTGGCCTTGGAACGGTCCGCGGTCGGAATGATGGCGATGACGGCGCCCGGAATGTTCCAGTCCGGGTAGGCATTCAGGCGCACGGTCACCGGTTGGTTGACATGCACACGATTGATAAAGTTCTCACTCACGTCAACTTCGACTTCCAGCGAATTCATATCGACGATGGTGCCGATACCGGTGCGCGTAAAACCCCCGCCGGCCGAGATCGGCGAGACGATCTCGCCCTGTTGTGCGGCCTTGACGGTGATGACGCCATCGTAGGGCGCCCGCACGGTCATGTCGTCCTCGTTGCGCTGCGCCACCTCGACGTTTGCCTGCGCCACGTCAACCATGCGCTGCTTGACCAGCAGGTCGGACTGCACGGCGTTGAAATTGGACTTGTCCGCGTCAAAGTCCTGTGCACTGATCACGCCGGCGGCCCGTTGCTTCTGATTGCGATCATAGATCGGTCCGGCGTCGGCCACCGCAACCTTGGCCGCATCCAGGCTGGCCTCGGCTTGGGCGAGCTGGGCCTTGGCGGCAAACAAGCCGGCCTGGGTGTTGGTGTCATCCAGGCGCGCGATGATCTCGCCTTCGCGCACCCGCTGACCATCCTCGATGCGCAGCTCAACCACCCGACCGGTGGTCTTGGCGGATACTGTGGCCTGGCGCTGAGCGACCACATAGCCCGAGGCGTCCAGCGCCGTGGCCCCCGCAGGAACACTCGCGGCGGCAGCACCCGAATCAGCCGCGGTCGTGGCTCCCGCGGCCACCGAAGTCGCCCCATGAGAACGCAGGAAGAACCCGCTGCCGATGCCTGCCACGATCACCAGCAACAGCAGGTAAACCACCCAAATAGGCACCGAACGTCGCGAAACCGGCGCCGAACTTACGCCTTCTCCGCGATCTATGCGCAGTTGCTCGAGTAGCTTGGTCTTTTCGTCCATACGCCAGTCGAATCCCCCGGGATTGGCGCGAGTGTTGTGATGGTGTTATACCACACCAAACCAGTTTGGCAAGACCACTTCAGGTCGCAATTAATCACATTTTCCCGTTGCGGGGAGATTACCGATGCGGGAATGCAGTGGGGCCTACTGGTCCGCGCGGTAGCCGCCGCTGAGCAAGCCATCGACCTCTTTTTCGGCCGCAAGCCAGTCCTCGGCCTCGCCTCCCGGTGGGAAGCCCCGACTCTCGCCGCGCAGATAGGCCGCGCGGGCAATCATCGCGCGGCGCTCGTCTGCGGAGACCACAGGCACTGCGGTCGCCGCGAGCACGGACTGGGTGCCGGCCGCGGGCTTGCGCTTGACCGGCGCGCGCTTGACTGACTTTTTGATCGGCGCGGACCGGGCTTTTTGTTCGGCATCGGGCATGCGACGGCTGGCCATGAGGGGTCTCCTGCGTGAGAACGGGAACGATACTCCCCAGGCTCATGCAAGCGTAGTGCCCGACGCTCAGCCCTTGCGTGCGGCCTTGCCGGCCTTGCCAGACTTGCGCCCCGCAGCCTGACGTTTGGCCTTGTCCGGCGTGCTGACGGTCTTGGCGATGCTGGTCAGATACTTGCGAAAATCCGCCCCCAGCGACGGATGGCCCAGGGCGTATTCCACCGTGGCCTGCAGATAACCAAGCTTGCTGCCGCAGTCGTAGCGCTTGCCGCTGAAGCGATAGGCGTACACGGCCTCCTCGCCCATCAGCGCCGCGATGCCATCGGTCAGCTGGATCTCCCCACCGGCGCCGCGCCCGAGGCGCGCCAGGTGCTCGAATATCGACGCCGTCAGCACATAGCGCCCGACCACGGCGAGATTCGAGGGCGCCTGCGCTGGTTTGGGTTTTTCGACGATGCTGCGCACCCTGCCGGTGCTCGACTTGTCGGCCTCGATTTCCACGATGCCGTACTTCTCGGTGTCCTTGTTCGGCACCAGTTCGACGCCGAGCACACTGGCGCGCTTGGCCTCATAGACTTCGGCCATCTGCTCCAGGCAGCTGGAAGGATTGCCGCGTATCAGGTCATCGGCAAGGTGCACGAAAAACGGTTCCGCGCCCACGGCCGGCTGCGCACACAGCACCGCATGGCCCAGGCCAAGGGGCGCGGCCTGGCGGATATAGATGCAGGTGGCATACGAGGGCAGCACGTTGCGGATCTGGTTCAGCAGGTCCGTCTTGCCCTGGGCCTCCAGCAGGTGCTCGAGTTCGGCATCAGGATCGAAATGATCCTCGATGGCGCGCTTGGAGGCGCCGGTGATGAACACCAGCTTGCGCGCTCCGGCAAGCAGCGCTTCTTCGACCGCGTATTGGATGAGAGGCTTGTCCACCACCGGCAGCATTTCCTTGGGGCTGGCCTTGGTGGCGGGCAGGAAGCGGGTGCCGCGTCCGGCGACCGGGAATACGGCGGTCCGGATGGCCGACTGTGTTCTCATGCGCGAACCTCGGCGTTTGACGATCAGTCCCGGATCGGCTGGTCGGCGCCGTCATTGACCCGCTCGCGCAGGTCCTTGCCGGGCTTGAAGTGGGGCACATACTTGCCGGACAGCGCGACGGCTTCTCCGGTCTTGGGATTACGGCCCTGACGCGGCGGCCGGAAGTGCAGCGAGAAACTGCCAAAGCCGCGGATCTCGATGCGTTCGCCCTGCGACAGGGCGTCGCTCATGATCTCGAGGATCTGCTTCAGCGCCAGCTCAACGTCCTTGGCCGGCAGGTGTTTCTGCTTGGCCGTGATGACTTCAATCAATTCCGATTTGGTCATGAGTCGCCTTCAGTTGCGATCGCCGATCTGTTCCTTCAGCAGGTCTCCCAGGCTGGTGCCCGAGGTCGAGGTCTGCTCGGAGCGGTAGCTTTGCACCGCCTCGGCTTCTTCGTGCATTTCCTTGGCCTTGATGGACAGCGAGATGGTCCGCGTCTTGCGATCCACGCCGGTGAACTTGGCGTCGATTTCCTGACCGACCTTCAGCACCGTGCGTGCGTCTTCGACGCGATCACGGGCCAGGTCCGAACCGCGCAACTGGCCTTCAACGCCATTGCCCAGGTCAATGATGGCCCCGCGTGCGTCCACTTCCTTGACCGTGCCCTTGACGATAGTGCCCTTGGGAAATTCAGCGATGTACGCCGAGAACGGATCCTTCGCCAATTGCTTGATGCCCAGTGAAATGCGCTCGCGATCCGGATCGATCGCCAGCACCATGGCCTCGACCTGCTGGGCCTTCTGGTAGTTGCGCACGGCTTCCTCGCCGGGCATGTCCCAGGAGATATCCGACAGATGCACCAGGCCGTCGATGTTGCCCGACAGGCCGATGAAGATGCCGAAGTCCGTGATGGACTTGATCTGGCCGCTGACGCGATCGCCACGGTTGAAGTTCTCGGCGAACTCCTTCCACGGATTGGCCTGGCATTGCTTCAACCCCAGGGAGATGCGGCGACGTTCCTCGTCCACATCCAGCACCATGACCTCGACTTCCTGGCCGGTATGCACGACCTTGGCCGGATTGACGTTCTTGTTGGTCCAGTCCATTTCGGACACGTGGACCAGGCCTTCGACACCATCCTCGATCTCAACGAACGCGCCGTAGTCGGCGATGTTGGTGACCTTGCCGAACACGCGCGGGTTGGGCGGATAGCGCCGGGCAATGTTCTCCCACGGATCCGCACCGAGCTGCTTTAAGCCCAGCGATACCCGCGAGCGCTCGCGATCGAACTTGAGAATGCGCACTTCGATTTCATCGCCGACCTTGACGACTTCGGAAGGGTGCTTGACGCGCTTCCAGGCCATGTCGGTGATGTGCAGCAGGCCATCGATTCCGCCCAGGTCCACGAACGCACCGTAATCGGTGAGGTTCTTGACCGAGCCTTTCACCACGGCGCCTTCCTGCAGGTTGTCCATGAGCGCGCTGCGCTCGGCGGAGAACTCCTGCTCGACCACGGCGCGGCGCGACACCACGACGTTATTGCGCTTCTGGTCCAGCTTGATGACCTTGAACTCGAGCGGCTTGCCTTCGAGGTAGGAGGTATCACGCACCGGACGCACATCCACGAGCGAGCCGGGCAGGAACGCGCGGACATTCTCGATCTCGACGGTGAAGCCACCTTTGACGCGCCCGGTGATCACACCGGTCACGATCTGCGAATCATTGAAGGCCGTCTCCAGGCGCGTCCAGGTGCGGGCACGCTTGGCCTTCTCGCGCGACAGTCGCGTCTCGCCAGTGCCATCCTCGACCGAATCCAGCGCCACCTCGACCATGTCGCCGGTCTTGACTTCGAGCTCACCGCGCTCGTTCTTGAACTGCTCGACGGGGATGACGGCTTCGGACTTCAGTCCGACGTTGACGATGACGATGTCCTCGGTGACATCGACTACCAACCCTTGGAGGATCATCCCGGGACGGATGCGTTGGTTGGCGAGACTGTCTTCGAATAATTGAGCGAAACTTTCTGTCATACCTTCTACTTGCGCAGGCGCTTTGCAGCCCGTGCCGGAATTGTGGTTGCTACGGCGCACGGGACTTTCCACTTTCCTCGTGCACCTTCGTTCCCGTAACGCGTGAGCGGCCTCAAGGCCACAGCGAGCAGCTGCGTCCCAGCGCCAGTACCTGTTCGACCACCTCCTGAATGCTCAGGTTGGTGGAGTCGATCACGTGGGCGTCGGGAGCGGGCCTCAAGGGCGCGACGGCGCGCGTCGAATCCTTCAGGTCCCGTTCGGCTATCTCTCGCGAAAGGGCGGCAAGGCTAACACCGGACCCCTTGTCTTTCAACTGCTTATAGCGTCTTCGGGCCCGCTCTTCGGGGCTCGCGGTCAGGAACACTTTGAGGGGGGCATAGGGGAAGACCACGGTACCCATATCGCGGCCATCGGCCACCAGGCCGGGTTCCCGGGCAAAGCGTCGCTGACGATCCAGCAGGGCCTCGCGCACCGCCGGCCAGGCGGCCACCCGGGAAGCGCCCATGCCGGCAGCGGCCGTACGCACCTCCTGGGTCACCTCCTGCCCTGCCAGCCAGATCCGCTCCTCGTCCTCAACCGCGCCAAAGTCGGCCTCCAGCGCCCCCGCCGCCGCGGCATGCCCCGATATATTGTCTGGTTCAAGACCAAGCTGTTGCCCGCGCAGGGCCACCAGGCGGTACAGCGCCCCGCTGTCGAGCAGATGCCACTGCAGGCGCGCGGCGACGGTGCGGCTGATGGTGCCCTTGCCCGAGCTGGTCGGACCATCGATGGTGACGACTGTGACCATCGGTGAAGGCTAGGGGGCGGCGATGCGGATGCCAACCGCCCGCGCCAACTCCACGAAGCCGGGGAAGGAGGTGGCGACATTGGCCACATCAAGGATGCGTATCGGCCCATCGGCCTTGAGGCTCGCCATGGTGAAGGCCATGGCGATGCGGTGGTCGCCATGGCTGTCCACCGTGCCGCCGGTGAAGCCCCGGCCGCCGCGGATGCGGATGCCATCCGGCAGCAGGGTGTGATCGACCCCCAGGGCCTTGAGGCCCTCGGCCATGACGGCCAGGCGGTCACTTTCCTTGACCCGCAGCTCTTCAGCGCCGTGCACCACGGTCTCGCCCTCGGCACAGGCCGCCGCGATGAAGAACACCGGAAACTCATCGATTGACAGGGGCACCAGGCTTGCGGGCACCTCGATGCCGCGCAGCCGGCTGGCGTGCACCTCGAGATCGGCGATGGGCTCACCGGCGCCCTGCGCGCTGCCGTGCGGGTGCACGCTGATGCGGGCCCCCATCAGCTGCAGCATCTGCAACAGGCCGGTGCGCGTCGGGTTGACCCCGACGTTGCGCAGCCGCAGGCCCTGCTGTGCGGCAAGGGCACCGGCCACCAGGAAAAAAGCGGCCGACGAAAAATCCGCGGGGACTTCGATGTCGGTGCCGATGAGGGGCTGTCCGCCCGCAACGCTGGCGCTCGCCCCGTCACGCTCGACCGTTACACCGAACGCCGCGAGCATGCGTTCGGTGTGATCGCGCGTGGGGGCGGGCTCGGTCACCCGCGTACGCCCCTGCGCCCCAAGCCCTGCGAGAAGCACGGCGGATTTCACCTGGGCGCTGGCCATGGGCATGGTGTAGTCAATGCCGTGCAGCACCCTGCCCCCGTGCAGCAGCACCGGCGGGCGACCCTCGTGGGTCGTGATCTGCGCGCCCATCTGCCGCAGGGGTGCGGCGACGCGTTCCATCGGCCGGCGCATCAGTGAGCCGTCGCCGATCAGGGTCGAGGCGAAGGGTTGGCCGGCCAACAGGCCCATCGACAGGCGCATGGCGGTACCCGCATTGCCCATGTCCAGGGGCTTTGGGCTCGCATGCAAACCGGCGCTGCCCACGCCCTGGACGATCACCCGCGTGGCCTCGGGCCGCTCGATGCGCACGCCCAGCGCCGCCAGGGCGCCCAAGGTGGCCAGACAGTCCTCGCTGGCCAGGAAGCCGCGGATACGGGTCTCACCGGTGGCGATGCCGCCCAACAGCAGCGAACGGTGCGAAATGGACTTGTCGCCCGGAACGGTGGCAACGCCTTGGACCTGCGAGCCCGGCGTGACCAGATATTCCTTCACAGCCGCCACGGTGTCGGCGCTCAGCTAAGCGCTGACGGCGCGCGGGTATGACCCCAGGACGCGCAGCAGCGAGGCGCGTTTCTGCAAATCCTCAAGCGCCGCTGCGACCGGCGCATCTTCGACGTGCCCTTCGATGTCGATGAAGAACACATAGTCCCATTTGCGCTTCTGCGAAGGCCGCGACTCGATGCGCGTCATGCTGATGTGATGCGTGGCGAACGGCTCGAGCAGCTTCAGCAAGGCACCGGAGGTATTGGTCTCGCCAATGGAGGCGATGAGCGTCGTGCGATCCTGGCCGCTGGGCTTGAAGAGCTTGCGGCCGAGGACGAAGAACCGGGTCGTATTGTCCGGCCGGTCCTCAATTTCCGGCGCCAGCACCGTCAGGCCGTAGACCTCCGCCGCCGTGACGCCGGCGATCGCCGCGGTGCCCTGCTCGTCACGCGCCCGGCGCGCCCCTTCGGCGTTGCTGGTGACCGCCACCCGCTCGACGCCCGGGAGATATTCATCCAGCCACAGCCGGCACTGCGCCAGGGCCTGCTGGTGCGAGCAGATGCGCTTGATGCCTTCAAGCGACTGCATGCGCCCCATCAGGAAGTGATGGATGCGCAGTTCGATCTCCCCGCAGATGCGCGCCGAGGAATTCAGGAACCGGTCAAGGGTGTTGATGACCATGCCTTCGGTGGAGTTCTCGATGGCGACGACACCGAAATCCACCGCGCCGGACTCGACCTCGTGGAACACCTCATCCACGGAGGGCAGCGGCAGTGCGCGCACTGCATGGCCGAAGTGCGTCAGCACCGCGGTCTGGGTGAAGGTCCCCTCGGGTCCCAGGAACGCGACCTTGAGCGGCTCCTGCTGCGCCAGGCACGCAGACATGATTTCCCGGAACAGCCGCAGCACATCCTCGGTACGCAGCGGTCCCTGGTTGCGCTCCTTGACCCTGCGCAGCACCTGCGATTCACGCTCGGGGCGATAGAAGTCGACCGTGGAACCCGTGGCGGTCTTGGAAATGCCCACCTGCTGGGCCAGTCGCGCGCGCTCGTTGAGCAGCGTGTGCAGCTGCTCATCGAGGGCATCGATCTGCTCACGCACGGCGTCCAGATCCACGGATTTGGGCTTGGTCATGTTTTTCTTAAAGTATGCGCGCCGCCAGTACGCCCTCGATGTCGCGAATCTGTTCGAGAATGGACTGCGGAACGGCCGAATCGATATCAATCAGAGTGTAGGCGTATTCGCCCCGGGACTTGTTCAACAGATCGGCAATGTTAAGGCCTGCAGCGGCCAGGCAGGTGGAAATCTGCCCCACCATGTTCGGCACGTTGCGGTTGGCGACGGCCAGACGGGTCACACCCGGGACCCGCGGCAGGACCGCCTCGGGGAAGTTGACGCTGTTGCGGATATTGCCGTTTTCCAGGTACTCCCGGACCGTGTCGGCCACCATGACCGCGCAGTTTTCCTCGGCCTCCCCGGTGGAGGCGCCCAGGTGTGGCAGGGTCACGACGCTTAAGTGATCCTTGAGCGCATTGGTGGGGAAGTCGCAGACGTAGGCGCCCAGGTGCCCGGCGTCCAGTGAGGCGATGACCGCGGCGTCATCCACGATGGGCGCACGCGCGAAGTTCAGGATCACCCCACCCTTGCGCATGAGCTTCAGGCGGCCCGCGCTGACCAGGCCGCGGGTGTCATTGTTCAGCGGCACGTGCACCGAAATGGCATCCGCGCGGGAAAAGAGGTCATCCAGGGACAGCGCCTGCTCGACACTTGAGGACAGCTGCCAGGCCCGGTGCACGGTGATCTGCGGGTCATAGCCCAGCACCTTCATGCCCAGCGCCTCGGCGGAATTTGCGACCTCGACGCCGATGGCGCCGAGGCCCACGACACCCAAGGTCCGGCCCGGCAGCTCGAAGCCGACGAACTTCTTCTTACCCTTCTCCACCGCCTCATCGATGGCGTGGTCATCCCCGCTCAAGCCGCGCGCGAAGGCCCAGGCCTGGCAGATATTGCGCGCCGCCAGCAGCAGCCCGGCCAGCACCAGCTCCTTCACCGCATTGGCATTGGCACCCGGGGCGTTGAACACCGGAATACCGCGTTTGCTCAGTTCAGCCACGGGAATGTTGTTGGTGCCCGCGCCGGCGCGACCGATGGCCAGCACCGAAGTGGGCACGGTGATTTTGTGCATGTCGGCCGAGCGCACCAGAATGGCGTCTGGCTGGTTCAGATCCGAGGCCACCTCGTAGCGCTCGCGCGGCAGCCGCGCAAGGCCGCGCGCCGAGATATTGTTGAGCGTTAGAATCCGGTAAGTGTCAACCATTGCGACGCTGAAACTCCTTCATGAAGCCGATGAGCGCCTGCACGCCCGCAAGCGGCATGGCGTTGTAGATGCTGGCCCGCATGCCACCCACCGATCGGTGACCTTCGAGATTGGTGAGGCCCGCGGCCTGTGCCTCGGACAAGAACGTCTTGTCCAGCTCCGGACGCGCCAGCGTGAAGGGCACATTCATCCAGGAGCGACACTCCCTGGCGACCGGATTGCGGTAGAAACCTGAAGCATCGATGGCGGCATACAGGCCTTCAGCCTTGGCGCGATTCTGCTTCTCCATGGCCACGAGGCCGCCCTGGCCCAGTATCCACTTCAGCACCAGGCCGGCGAGGTACCAGGCAAAGGTCGGCGGAGTGTTGAGCATGGAGCCATCGTCGGCCATGGCCTTGTAGTCCAGGACCATTGGTGTGCCCGGACGCGCCTTGCCGATGAGATCCTCACGCACGATGACAATGCACAGGCCCGCCGGCCCGACATTCTTCTGCGCGCCCGCATAGATCAGACCGAAACGGCTGACGTCCAGGGGGCGCGACAGAAAGGTCGAGGAGAAATCCGCCACCAGTGGCACGGCGCCGACTTGCGGCACGTAGCCAAATTCAACCCCGCCGATGGTCTCATTGGGTGTGTAGTGCACGTAGGCCGCACCCGGGGTGAGTTTCAGGGCGCCCTGGGCCGGCACGGTGTTGTAACCCGAAGCGCTTTCATCGGCCGCGACATTGACCTTGCAATAGCGCTTGGCCTCACCGATGGCCTTCTTGGACCAGGCGCCGGTATTGATGTAATCAACGGTGGCATCGGCGGCCGCCAGGTTCAACGGCACGCCGGCGAACTGCGCGGTGGCGCCCCCCTGCAATAGGACCACCTTGTAGCCGGCCGGGACCGCCAGCAGTTCGCGCAGCGAGGCTTCAAGTTCGGCCGCAACGCCCTGGAAGGCCTTGCTGCGGTGGGAGACTTCCATCACGGACATGCCGCTGCCGCGCCAGTCCGTCAGTTCGTTCCTGGCCTGCTCCAGAACTTCCAGGGGTAGCGTCGCCGGCCCCGCGGCAAAATTGAATACGCGCACAAAAGCCTTCCGGTTTAATCACTTGAGGGGTGCCCGGGATGGTACCAAGCACGCCTCGCGCCGGTTAGAACTTTTCGGAAGGCGCTTAGCGTTCTTCCAGACAGCGCAGCTTACGGCGTCGCGGGAGGCAGCGGGTCCGGATCCACGGCGTCCGCGTCACCCTCCGTCTCCAGACTTTCGATGCGCTCGATGCCCGTGAGCCGTTCACCGTCGGCCAGGCGAATCAGCCGCACGCCCTGGGTATTGCGCCCCAGCACCGAGATCTCATCCACCGGTGTGCGCACCAGTGTGCCGGTGGAGCTGATCAGCATGATTTCCTGTCCGGCGGTAACTTGCAGCGCCGCCACCAGTGCGCCGTTGCGGTCCGAGGTCTGCAGCGCGATAACGCCCTGCCCGCCGCGCCCGTGTTTCGGGAAGTCATCCAGCGGGGTCAACTTGCCGTAACCGTTTTCCGAGGCGGTGAGCACATTGCCCTCGCCGCAGACAATCAAGGCGATGAGTTCCTGTCCGGCGTCGAGCTTGACGCCGCGCACTCCGGCGGCATCGCGTCCCATGGGGCGCACCTCGTCCTCGTGGAAGCGGATGGCCTTGCCGCCGCTGGTGCACAGGATGATGTCACGCTGTCCATCCGTGAGCGCCACCCCGACCAGGCGGTCGTTGTCGCGCAGGTCGACCGCGATGATGCCGCTGGTGCGCGGCCGCGAGAATGCGGTGAGCGGAGTCTTCTTGACCGTGCCCTGGCTGGTCGCCATGAACACCGAATGCTGCTCGTCATACTGCTTGACCGGCAGGACGGCATTGATCTTCTCGCCCTCCTCCAGCGGCAGCAGGTTCACCATGGGCTTGCCGCGGGCGTTGTGCCCGGCCTGCGGCAGTTGGTAAACCTTCAGCCAATAGACCTTGCCGCGATTGGAGAAGCACAGGACGGTGTCATGAGTGTTGGCCACGAATAGTTTCTCCACGAAGTCTTCGTCCTTCACCGAGGTGGCCGAACGACCCCGGCCGCCGCGGCGCTGGGTCTGGTATTCGGTCACCGGCTGGGACTTTGCATAGCCGGCATGGGATAAGGTGACCACCACGTCCTGAGGCTCGATCAGATCCTCGGTGGTCAGATCCAGGTGATCGCGATTGATTTCGGTGCGGCGCGCGTCACCATAGCTTTCACGAACCTCGAGCAGCTCGTCGCGCACCACTTCGGTGAGGCGCTCCGGCCGCGTCAGGATATCGCTGAGAGCCTGAATGGTCACGAGCAGCTCTTTATATTCCTCGATGATCTTGTCCTGCTCCAGCCCCGTGAGGCGGTGCAGACGCATGTCGAGTATGGCCTGGGCCTGCACTTCGGAGAGCCGGTAGCCGCTGTCCGACATGCCCAGTTCCGGCGCCAGATCCGCCGGCCGCGTGGACAGCGCGCCGGCGCGCAGCAGCAGATCCGGCACCACGCCGCCCTTCCAGGTCCGCGACAACAGCCCCGTCTTGGCTTCCGCCGGTGAGGCCGCGGCACGGATCAGGGCGATGACGTCATCGATATTGGCCAGGGCGACCGCGAGACCTTCGAGCACATGGGCGCGCTCGCGTGCCTTGGCCAGATCATAGATCGTGCGCCGGGTGACGACTTCGCGCCGGTGACGGATGAAGGCTTCCAGCATCTCCTTCAGCGACAGCAGCTTCGGCTGACCGTCCTGCAGGGCCACCATGTTGATGCCGAATACGGTCTCCATCGGCGTCTGGGCGTACAGATTGTTGAGCACGATCTCGGCAATCTCGCCGCGCTTCAACTCGATGACCACGCGCATGCCGTCCTTGTCGGACTCATCGCGCAGCTCCGAGATGCCGTCGATTTCCTTGGCGCGCACCAGGTCGGCGATGCGCTCGAGCAGTCGCGCCTTGTTCACCTGGTACGGCAGCTCGGTGACGATGATGGCCTCGCGTCCCTTGCCATCGATGTCCTCGACATTGGTGCGCGCGCGTATCGACAGCCGGCCGCGGCCGGTGCGGTAGGCCGTGGCAATTTCCTGGGCGCCGTTGATGATGCCGGCGGTGGGGAAATCAGGGCCTGGAATATGCTGCATCAATGCGGCAAGCTGGAGCTGCGGATCTGCCAGCAGCGCGATCAGCGCATCGATGACTTCGGTGAGGTTGTGCGGCGGGATGTTGGTGGCCATGCCCACCGCGATCCCGGTCTGACCGTTGATCAGCAGGTTGGGCACGCGCGCCGGCAGCACCGCCGGCTCGCTCTCTGACTCGTCGTAATTGGGCGTGAAGTCGACCGTTTCCTTGTCGATGTCCGCCAGCAGTTCGTGCGCGATGCGTGACATGCGCACTTCGGTGTAGCGCATGGCCGCCGGGGCATCGCCGTCCACCGAACCGAAATTGCCCTGGCCGTCGATCAGCATGTAGCGCATCGAGAACGGCTGGGCCATGCGCACCATGGTGTCGTATACGGCGCTGTCGCCGTGCGGATGGTACTTGCCGATCACATCCCCGACGATGCGCGCGGATTTCTTGTAGGCCTTGTTGTAGTCATTACCGAGCACCCGCATGGCGTACAGGACCCGCCGGTGCACGGGCTTGAGGCCATCGCGCACATCAGGCAGCGCGCGACCCACGATCACGCTCATGGCATAGTCAAGGTATGACTGCCGCATCTCATCTTCAAGATTGACGGGCAGGATTTCGCGCGCGAATTCTGTCATTGAGTCCGAGGGTTTTCAGGCTGGCACAAAGCCGAAATTTTAGCATAATGGCGACCATGAACGCGGACCGCATGGAAATCGGCAAATTTGACGCCATCGCCCATCGCTTCTGGGACCCGCACGGGGAATTCAGGCCCCTGCACCTGATCAATCCGGTGCGCACCGCCTACATCGGCGCGCGCTGTCAGGTACAGGGGGCGCGCATCCTGGATGTGGGTTGTGGTGGCGGCCTGCTGTGCGAGGCGCTCGAGTCACTCGGCGCCCGGGTCACCGGCATCGACCTCGCGCCCGCCATGGTGGAAACCGCCCGGCTGCACGCAGCCGAGCGCGGCGTGAGCATCGACTACCGCCTGCTCGGCGCCGAAACCCTCGCCGGCACGGAACCGGGTTGCTTCGATGTCGTGACCTGCATGGAAATGATTGAGCACGTGCCCGACCCGGCGGGGGTGGTGGCCGCACTGGGCACCCTGGTACGCCCCGGCGGCGCGGTATTCGTGTCGACCCTGAACCGCACGCCCAAATCCTTCCTTCAGGCCATCATCGCCGGCGAATACCTGTTCCGGCTGCTGCCGCGCGGCACGCACGAGTATGAACGGCTGATACGCCCCTCGGAGCTGGCGCGCTGGGGCCGCGACTCGGGACTTGCGCTGCAGGATGTCAGCGGCCTCACCTTCGATCCCTTCACAGCACAGTCAAGGCTCAGCCCTGATGCCAGCATCAACTACCTCGCGCATTTCACCCACCAGGGTGGGCAGCAGCTCTGACACCGTCGGGTGGATCGGCACCGCCCACTGCAAGGTCGTGTAAGGCTGATCGGCATTCATGAGATCGAGGATGCCGTGGATCGCCTCATCGCCGTTGAGCCCCAGAATGGCGGCGCCCAGGATGCGCTGCGTCCCGGCATCGACCACGACCTTCATGAACCCCTGCGTCTCGTCTCTTTCGACCGCACGCCCGACGCGGCGCATGGGTCGGGTGTTCACCAGCAGCGGCCGGCCGGTCTGCCGGGCTTCGGTCAGCGTCATCCCCACCCGTCCCAACGGCGGATCGATGTACAGGGCGTAGCCGCGAATGCGCGCACTGACTTTGCGCTGGGCGCCGTCCAGCAAATTGGCGGCGACGATTTCGAAATCGTTGTAGGCCGTGTGCGTGAAGGCGCCACGCCCATTGCACTCGCCCAGCGCCCAGATGCCGGCCGCCGTGGTACTCAAGGCGTCATCCACCAGGACGTGCCCCGAGGCACCGAGCTTCACGCCCGCCGCCGCCAGGCCCAGATCATCGGTGTTGGGTCGGCGCCCGCTCGCGAGCAGCAGGTCAGAGCCCGACAGGTCCGTCTCGACACCGGCATTGCGCAGGCGCACGGTGATGCCGCCTTGGGCCGCGTGTGACACCGCCACAACTTGCGTCCCGGTATGAACACTGACGCCCTCGGCTTCCAGGATTTCGCGGATGGCCTGAGAGATGTCGGGGTCCTCACGCGGTGCCAGGCGCGCCGATCGCTCGATCACGCTCACCGCACTGCCGAACCGTCGGTACATTTGCGCAAACTCTAGACCGATGTAGCTGCCGCCCAGAATGAGCAGATGCGCTGGCAGACGATCGAGCGCCACGATCGAGGTGTTGGTGAGATAGGTCACCTCGGCGAGCCCCGGAATGTCCGGCACGATGGCGCGTGCGCCGACGTTGATGAATATCCGTGGCGCGCTCAAGGCGCGCTCGCCGACCCGCACTTGCGTCGCACTGTCAAAACGCGCATGACCGCGCACGAGGGTGCAGTGGGGCATCTGACCCAGCCACTGCTCCAGGCCATTGCGCGCGTTCAGGGTCACCGTCGCAGCCCGCTGCTGCACCTTGCGCATGTCGACGCGCACCTGCGCGCCGAGCTCGACTCCATAGTCCGCAGCACGACGCGCCAGATGGGCCGCATAGGCGCTGGCCACCAGCGTCTTGGTCGGCATGCACCCGGTGTTGACGCAGGTTCCGCCGATGAGCTTGCGCTCGATGATGGCGACACGCTGCCCGGCCGCGCTCAAACGCCCGGCCAGCGCGGGTCCGGCCTGCCCTGCGCCGATGATGAGCGCGTCGAACTGTTCCATCAGGGTGCGACCTTGACACCTTTCCAGAACGCCACGCGGTCACGGATTTGTGCGGCGGCGGGCTTCGGCTCCGGGTAATACCAGACGGCATCCTTATTGGTGCTGCCCTCAACATCGAGCGAGTAGTAGCTGGCCGTGCCCTTCCAGGGGCACACCGACGTCGTGGCACTGGGTTGCAGGTATTGGTCCTTGAGCGCGGCGCGTGGAAAATAGTGATTGCCTTCCACCACCACGGTGTCATCGCTGTCCGCGATCACGACGTTGTTCCAAGAAGCTTTCATGCTAATCTCCGCAATCATCGGTGCAATGAGTCTGGCATCCAGCCGACTTCGGCCACAAGCCTTTAAGCCATGTTTTCAGAATTGGAACTGACACTGATCGGCGCGGCATTGCTGGTCGGGGTCGCCCTGGGGTTCCTGGCTGCCCAGCTGCTGGCGAGCCGGCGCCGTGAAGAGCGGTTGTCGCAGCTGGTGTCGCCGCTGCAGGCGGCGCTGGAAGCCACGCGCACCCAAGCCCTGCGGCTCGACGCCGAGCATCGTGACAGCGAGGCCAATCTGCGCGGCCAGATCGTGCAGCTGGTGCGCGGCCAGACCGGACTGGAACGGGAGACGCGCAATCTCGTCACCGCCCTGCGTCGGCCGGAGGTGCGCGGCCGCTGGGGCGAACTCACCCTGCGCCGCGTGGTGGAACTCGCAGGCCTCGTGGACCAGTGCGACTTCATCGAGCAGGTCCAGGTAAACGGCACAATTCAAGGCCCCGTGCGCCCGGATATGATTGTGCACCTGCCCGATCAGCGCGAAGTGGTGATTGACGCCAAGGCGCCGCTGGATGCCTACCTCGCGGCGCTCGAGGCGCAGGACGACAGCAGCCAGCAACAGCACCTGCAGCGGCATGCGCAGCAGGTTGCCGCCCGCGTGCGCGAGCTCGCGGGCAAGGCCTACTGGACACAATTTCCCCGTGCGCCGGAATTCGTCATCCTGTTCATTCCGGGCGACCAGTTCCTGTCGGCGGCGCTTGCGGTGCAGCCCGAGCTCATCGAACAGGCGCTCGCGCAAAGCGTGGTGCTCGCGACCCCTTCCACGCTCATGGCAGTGCTCAAGTGCGTCGCCTACTGCTGGCGGCAGGACCAGGTGGCCAGCAATGCGCGCCAGATCCAGGAACTGGGCGGTGAGCTGCACGGGCGCCTCGCGACCTTCCTCGCACACCTGGCCAAGGTCGGTCAGCGCCTGGGCGGAGCCGTTGAAGCCTTCAATGCCGCGACGGGATCTCTGGAGCGGCAGGTGGTCCCGCAGGCGCGCCGCCTGCGGGACCTGGGCGCCACGGCCGATGCGCCGCTGGAGGCTCCGACGTCGCTGGAAGTCACGCCCCGGGATCTCAAGTGACTCCCTCACTGGCGGGCACACCACGCTATTTCGCGTGGCTGTACAGCGGCGCACGGCTGCAGGCCGTCCTTGAGCCACTGTTCGGTATCGAAGCGGAAATTAACGCCGCACTGCAGCCGGGTCTTGAGCACAGCGTGGCCCATGTGCGCATGACCTGGTGGGCCGAGGAAGCCGAGCGCTTGCGCGCCGGAAAGCCGCTGCACCCGCTGACGCGTGCGCTGCTGGCGCAACGTCCTCCGGCTGCCGCCGCCACCGATATTTCAGGACTGGTGGATGTCGCCACCTGGGACCTTGCCTGCGCAACTTTTGAGTCGGGGCGGGAGCTGGCCGGTTACTGCGACCGCTGGGCGCGTGCCGTCACGCAACTGGCGGCCGGCTGGGCCGCATCCCCGCCGCAGCAGGGGTCAGCGCCCTTCGGCCATGCATTGGGTGTGGCAATTTGCGAACTGGAGATGCTGATAGGCCTCGAGGCAGCGGCGCGCGCCGGTCGTGTGCGACTGCCGCTTGATGAATTGACCGCGCTCGGTGTCGAGCCCGACGCGCTGCTGCGCACGCCGTGGCCCCAGGCGCTCAGCCGGCGGCT
>JBARBG010000020.1:0-26815 GCA_049792815.1 Steroidobacteraceae bacterium
GCCCTCGCCCGCGCCGGTTCGCGGCGCCGCAAGGTGGCGGCGGCGGCGCGCAATACCGATGAACGGCGTGGCGAGGAGCTGCAGGCGACCTTCAGACGCTATGTATCACCGCAGCTGGCCGACCGCATTCTGGACAGCTCGCGGTTGCGCGACAGCATTCTCACCGCGGCCGACATCCGCGCCCATGCGGTGGTCATGTTCGCCGACCTGCGCGGCTTCACCGGCATCTCCGAGCGCCTGAGCCCGCATGAGGTGGTGCCGCTGCTCAATGAGTATTTCTCGTTGCTGACCGAGATCACCTTCCAGCACGAGGGCACGGTGTTTCACATGGCCGGCGACTGCCTCATGGTTGGCTTCGGGGTGCCTTTCGAACAGAACGACAGCCCGCAGCGGGCGGTACGCGCCGCGCAGGAGATGCTCGATCGCTTTGCGCTGCTGGCTGACAGCTGGCGCACCCGCCTCAACATCGAGACCGGCCTGGGGATAGGCATCAACGAAGGCGACGTGGTGGCGGGCAACGTGGGCTCCGCCATGTTCATGAACTACACCATCATTGGCGACGCCGTGAATGTGGCCGCGCGGCTGTGCCAGCGAGCCCGGGCGGGTGAGATGGTGCTGTCGCGCGCACTCAAGCGCTCATTGGACGAGCGCGGCCATGACATCAACGCGGTGGAACTGCCCTCAATGACGCTGCGCGGACGTACCACGCCCATCGACATTTTCTGCGTGCCGATCAGCAAACGCCTGCATATCGTCGATGCCATGCCCGCGAGCCCGCTGCCGGCATGACGACCGCGGCCGATACCACCAACCTCGCGCTGTTCTGCGATTTCGAGAACATCGCACTGGGCGTGCGCGATGCGCGCCTGACGCAGTTCGACATCAACCGGGTGCTGGAGCGGCTGCTGCTCAAGGGCTCCATCGTCGTCAAGAAGGCCTACTGCGACTGGGAGCGGTACAAGGAATTCAAGGCCGGCATGCACCAAGCGGGCTTCGAGCTCATCGAGATTCCGCACGTCAAGCAGTCGGGCAAGAACTCCGCCGACATCCGCATGGTCGTCGACGCTTTGGACCTGTGCTACACCAAGCCGCATGTTGAGACCTTTGTCATCATCAGCGGTGACTCTGACTTCTCGCCGCTGGTGGCGAAGCTGCGCGAGAACGACAAGGGCGTGATTGGCCTGGGGGTCAAGAACTCCACTTCCGACCTGCTGATGGCCAGCTGCGATGAGTTCATCTATTACGATGACCTGGTGCGCGAGCAGAAGACACGGCGCACCGGACGGCGCAAGCCGGCGGCCCCAGCCGCAGCGGCGCCGGCGGCAACCAGCGCGTCATCGGAAACCCTGCCGCCGAAGGATGAGGATCGCGAACATGAGCGCGAGCACGATGCCTTCGACCTGGTGCTCGCCACCATCGACGCGCTCATCGCCGAGCGCGGTGAGGACGAGAAAATCTGGGGCTCGATGGTCAAACAGGCGCTCAAGCGCCGCAAACCCGGCTTCAACGAAAGCTATTACGGCTTCCGCTCTTTCAACAAGCTGCTGGAGGAAGCAGCGGCGCGGCGGCTGCTCACACTGGAACGGGATGACAAATCAGGTGGCTACCTGATTCACAGCGTGGCCGACCCGGCCTGATGACCCTGGTGGTCCTGTTCCTGGCGGCGCTGTGGGCGGGTGCCCAGAACGCGCTCGCCGGCGGCGGCTCATTCGTCACCCTGCCGGCACTGATGTTCACGGGAATGGATGCCCGTGCCGCCAACATCACCTCCACCATCGCGCTGTTTCCGGCCCAGATCGCCACCGCCCTCACCGGACGCAGCCTGGTCACCGGCGCCGCAGGACTCTCTTTCCCTGCCCTGGTCGGTATCAGCCTGCTCGGCGGCGCGATCGGCGCGGTGCTCCTGCTGGTGACGCCATCGAGTTTTTTCGCGCACCTGGTGCCGTGGCTGGTGCTGTTTGCGACCCTGGTCTTTGCCTGGGGCAGCTTTGCGCCCCGGCGCGACTCGCGGGCGCATCTGTCGCGCCAAGGCGCCGCGGGGGCCCAGTTCGCCATCGCCATCTATGGTGGCTACTTCGGCGGCGGTATCGGCTTTCTGATGCTGGCCGCGCTCACCGCGGCGGGCCTGCTGATGCGCAACGCGGGCGCCACCAAGAATGCGCTGGCCGGCGTCATGAACGCCTCGGCCGTGCTGATTTTCGTGTTCTCCCCCGAGGTGCGCTGGCTGCAGGCGGGCATCGCCAGCGCGGGAGCCATCACCGGTGGCATCCTGGGCGGCCTGCTGCTGCACAAGCTCAACGAACGGCTGCTGCGCGTGGTCATCGTGCTGATCGGACTCGCGCTGACGATCGGCCTGTTCATCCGTTGACAGCCACCCCCCGACCACAATATCTTGTGGTCAACAGCGGTGCCTACCCCAAGGGGTGGGCCTAAGAGGGAATCCGGTGCGGCGCACCAGCGCTAATTCCGGAGCTGCCCCGCAGCGGTAATCGGGAACGACCGGCGCCATCGCACTAGGGTTTGCAAGAACCTCGGGAAGCGGCGTCCAGTAGCTCGCCCACACCAGGAGTGGGCCTGCCCGAGAGCCCGAAGACCTGCCGTTGTGACCGCGACGCCGCGGTAATGGTTCGGGCTCTCGTGGGAGGAGCTTCCGGAATCGGGTACGGCCTTACCTCCGTTGCACCCGGATTCCCTGCATTCCTCCCACCAACAGTGGGGGATATGCAATGACAACAGAAATGACCGCCGCGGCCGCCGCGCCCGGGGCACACCTTCAGTCCAGCTTCCGTCTGACTGCGCCCAATGCCGCACGCAATCCCATGGGCGTCACCAAGCGCAATGGCACCCGCGAACCGGTGGACGTCAACAAGATCGTGCGCGCCGTCACCCGCTGCTGCGAGCACCTGCATGATGTCGATCCGATGCGGGTGGCGCTCAAGACCATCGCCGGCCTGTACGACGGCGCGACCACGCGCGAGCTCGATGAGCTGTCGATCCGCACCGCCGCCTCGTTCATTTTCGAGGAACCCGAATACTCAAAGCTGGCAGCGGGGCTGCTCAGTGCCTTCATCGACAAGGAGGTGCAGGGCCTGGGCGTGCACTCCTTCTCGCAGTCCATCCGCCAGGGATTTGATGTGGGCCTGATCAATGAGCGGGTGCTGGCCTTCGTCGAAGCCAATGCCCGCAAGCTCAACGCGGCCATCGATGCCACCCGCACCCAGCGGCTTGAATACTTCGGCCTGCGCACGCTCTATGACCGCTACCTGCTGCGCCACCCGACGCGCCGCAACGTGCTGGAAAACCCGCAGTACTTCTGGATGCGCATCGCGGTCGCCCTGACGCCGGGTGTGCACGAGGCCATCGAGCTGTACCAGCTGTGCTCGGGGCTGGACTACATCCCAAGTTCCCCGACGCTGTTCAATGCCGGCACACGCCACGAACAGCTGTCCAGCTGTTTCCTGCTCGACTCGCCCGAGGATTCACTGGAGTCCATTTACGATCGCTACAAGGATGTGGCGTTGCTGTCCAAGTTCTCAGGTGGCATCGGCATCGCCTGGCACCGGGTGCGCTCGGAAGGCTCGCTGATACGCGCCACCAACGGACTGTCCAACGGGATCGTTCCGTGGCTGAAGACCCTCGACTCCTCGGTGGCCGCAGTAAACCAGGGCGGCAAGCGCAAGGGGGCGGCCTGCGTCTACCTCGAACCCTGGCATGCCGATATCGAATCGTTCCTGGAACTGCGCGACAACACCGGCGATGACGGTCGACGCACCCATCACCTGAATCTGGCCAACTGGATCCCGGACCTGTTCATGCGGCGTGTGGAGGAGGACGGCCAATGGTCGCTGTTCGACCCCAGCACCGTGCCGGACCTGCCGGATCTGTTCGGGCCGGCCTTCGAGGCGGCCTACTGCCAGGCCGAGGCGCAGGGCCTGGCCCGCAAGACCCTGCGGGCGCGCGAACTGTATGGGCGGATGATGCGCACTCTGGCGCAGACCGGTAACGGCTGGATGACCTTCAAGGACAAATCCAACCGCGCCTGCAACCAGACCGCCCTGCCGGGTCACACCGTGCACCTGTCGAATCTGTGCACCGAAATCCTCGAAGTCACCAGTGGCGGGGAGACCGCCGTGTGCAATCTCGGCTCCATCAACCTCGCACACCACCTGGGCGCGGCGGGTTTGGACTTCGATAAGCTCGCGCACACCGTGGAAATCGCCGTGCGCCAGCTGGACCGGGTCATTGACCTGAACTTCTATCCGATTGGCACGGCGCGCTCCTCCAACATGCGCTGGCGCCCCGTGGGGCTGGGCATCATGGGACTGCAGGATGTGTTCTTCCGTCTGCGCCTGCCCTTCGACAGTGACGCCGCCCGCGCACTGTCCACGCGGATTTCCCGCACCATCTACTTTCATGCCCTGCATAGCTCAATGCAGCTCGCCCGCGAGCACGGGCCGCATGAGACCTTTGCGCTGACCCGCGCGGCCCGCGGGCAACTGCAGCCCGAGGCCTGGGACGTGGTCCCGGATGCCGATCTGCCCTGGGCGACGCTGCGCGCGGACATCGCCGCGCATGGCTTGCGCAACAGTTTGCTGATCGCCATCGCACCGACGGCGACCATCGCCTCGATCGCCGGCTGCTATGAGTGCATCGAGCCGCAGATATCCAACCTCTTCAAGCGCGAAACCCTGTCCGGGGACTTCCTGCAGGTGAACCGCTACCTGGTCGAGGAACTCAAGCAGCTGGGACTGTGGAGCGCGCAGCTGCGCGACGCCATCAAGCTCGCCGACGGGTCCATACAGGGCCTGGAGGAGCTGCCGCAGGAACTGCGCGACATCTACCGCACGGCCTGGGAAGTGCCGATGCGGGCACTCATCGATCTGGCGGCCGAGCGCGGCGCCTACATCGACCAGAGCCAGTCGCTGAACCTGTTCATGGAAAATCCGGAAATCGGGCGCCTGTCCTCGATGTACATGTACGCCTGGAAACGCGGCCTCAAGACCACCTACTACCTGCGTTCACGCCCGGCCACGCAAATCACCAAGACCACCGTGCGTGCCACCGAAGCACAGGCCATCGCCTGCTCCTTGGAAAATCCCGACAGCTGCGAGGCCTGCCAATGAGCACGGCTGCGCGCCTGCTGGATGCCGGTTTTGATCTCACGCTGCGGCCCATGCGCTACCCGCGCTTCTACGAGATGTATCGCGGCGCCATCAAGAACACCTGGACCGTGGAGGAGATCGACTTCCAGATCGACCTCGGGCACCTGCGCACCCGCATGACCCCTGCCGAGCGGCATCTCATCGAGCGCCTGGTGGCCTTCTTCGCCACCGGCGACTCCATCGTGTCCAACAACCTCGTGATCAGCCTGTACCGGCATATCAATGCGCCCGAAGCGCGCATGTACCTGTCGCGTCAACTGTACGAGGAAGCGCTGCATGTGCAGTTCTACCTGACGCTGCTGGACAACTATGTCAGTGATCCGCAGCGCCGGGCGCAGGCCTTCGCGGCCATCGAAAACATCCCTTCGATACGTCGCAAGGCCCAGTTCTGCCAGCGCTGGATCGATGAGGTGGCGACACTGCCGCGCATCAACGACGCCGCCGACAAGCGTCGCTTCTTGCTGAACCTGACCTGCTTCGCCGCCTGCATCGAGGGGCTGTTCTTCTTCGGCGCCTTCGCCTATGTGTACTTCCTGCGCTCACGCGGCCTGCTGCCGGGGCTCGCGGCCGGCACCGCCTGGGTGTTCCGGGATGAAAGCGCCCACATGGCCTTCGCCTTCGAGGTCATCAGGACCGTACGCGCCGAGGAGCCGGGGCTGTTTGATGCCGAATGGGCACGGCAGGTGGTGCAGATGATTGAAGAGGCCGTGGAGTGCGAAAGCGAATTTGCCGAAGACGTATTGGCCGGCGGGGTCGTCGGCCTGACGCGCGCCGAGATGCGCAGCTATCTGGAATACGTGGCCGACCAGCGTCTGGCCATGCTCGGCTTGCCGCAGCGCTACAATGCCCGCAACCCCTTTGCCTTCATGGAACTCCAGGACGTCCAGGAACTGACCAATTTCTTTGAACGCCGGGTGTCGGCCTACCAGGTGGGGGTCAAGGGCGAGATTTGCTTCGACGCGGCATTCTAGGCTGTAACACAGCAGCCCCGCCGCGGGTGTAGCATCGCGCGAGGCTTTGAAGGGGGGGATGACGCATGGCCGACAGCTTCCTGTCACGGTCCCGGACCATTGCCGGTCCGGGTTTCAATCGCTGGCTGGTGCCACCCGCCGCACTGTGTATCCATCTGTGCATCGGGCAGGCCTACGCATTCAGTGTCTTCAACCTGCCGCTCACCAAGCTCCTGGGAATCAGCCACTCGGTTACCGGTGACTGGAAACTGACCGACGTCGGCTGGATTTTCTCCATTGCCATCGTGTTCCTCGGCGCCTCCGCGGCAGTCTTCGGGCGCTGGGTCGAGGATGGTGGGCCGCGGCGCGCAATGTTCGCGGCCGGACTGTGTTTTGGTCTGGGCTTCGTGGTCGCTGCCGTGGGCGTGAATCTGCACCAGCTGTGGCTGGTGTTCCTGGGGTACGGGGTGCTCGGCGGTTGCGGACTCGGTCTGGGATACATCTCGCCGGTCTCAACGTTGATGAAATGGTTCCCCGATCGTCCCGGAATGGCCACCGGCATGGCCATCATGGGCTTCGGCGGCGGCGCGTTCATCGCCTCACCGCTGTCGGTGTGGCTGATGCAGAAGTTCTCGAGCCCGGCGCACGTGGGAGTCAGCGAGGCCTTCCTCGTCCTGGGCGCCGGCTATTTTGTATTCATGATGATTGGTGCGGCGCTGGTGCGGGTGCCGGGAGCGGACTTCAAGCCCGCCGTGGTCGCTGCCCACCCACGCTCCACCACGCCCGATGTGTATGTCTATGACGCATTGCGGACGCCGCAGTTCTGGCTGCTGTGGGGCGTGCTGTGCTTGAATGTCACCGCCGGCATCGGGGTGTTGGGCCAGGCCTCGCCCATGAGCCAGGAGATCTTCCCTGGACGGGTCACGGCCGTGGCCGCCGCCGGCTTTGTCGGCCTGCTGAGCCTGTTCAACATGGCGGGCAGGTTTTTCTGGGCGTCCACCTCGGACCTGATCGGGCGCCGCAATACCTATTTCTGCTTCTTCCTGCTGGGTATTGTGCTCTATGCCTTGGTGCCGCATACCGGTGCCATCGGCAGCGTGACGCTGTTCGTGGCCTGCTTCGCCATCATCCTCAGCATGTACGGCGGGGGTTTCGCCACCATCCCGGCCTATCTGCGCGACCTGTTCGGAACCCGCTATGTGGGGGCCATCCATGGCATGCTGATCACCGCCTGGTCCGTGGCGGGCGTACTGGGGCCGGTGCTGGTCAACTACATCCGCCAGTACCAGATCGATCATGGGATCGCGAAGGCCGAGTCCTACAACATCACCATGTACATCATGGCCGGGTTGCTGGTGGTGGGCCTGATCTGCAATTTCCTGGTCACCGCGGTCGATGCGCGCTTCCATATGAAGATCGACGCGGGCGGGACCACCCCGGCCGCGGCCGCGCCGGTGGGTGCGCTAGCCGCTCCCACCCGCTCGGCACCCGTGCTGGTATTCCTGGCCTGGGCGCTGGTGGGCGTGCCGCTGCTCTGGGGCGTCTACGAGACGCTCCTCAATGCGATGAAACTCTTCAAGTAGGATTGCGCGGCCGCGCGCTTGCGGCGCTGCAGAATGCCGGCACCCCAAACAGGTGCCGGCATGCCGGTGGGTACCGGTTTACTGGGCGGGCGGCGGGCCCGCCGGGCGCTGCGGGAGCTTTGACATGGCGTCCTTGCAGCCGGCGCTCAACGTGGCGGTGTTGGCGCGCAGGCATACGAACATGTCACGTCCGGTCTTGCCGGTGCATGGCGCCTCGTTGGCGCAGGCCTTGACGACCGCGTCGCGGGCCGCCTGCACTTCGGGTGAAGGCGCCGGGGGCGCCTGGGCATACAGACTCGGTGCGGCCAGGGCGGCCGCCAGCAGAACAAGCGTTTGCAGCTTCATGATCGTCCCCCTCCGGGATTGTAATGTCGGGCGGGCGGATTCTGGCATACCTGAAGTGCGCAGATGCACTCTTTGGCAAAGCTGATTCAATCCCGGCTGGAACGACAACCTTGCCGCAGCAAATGGGGGCTGCCCCACCCTGAGGCGTTGCTTTGGCAACTACTCGTAACGCAGCGCGTCGATGGGATCCATCAGCGATGCACGGCGGGCCGGGTAGAAGCCAAAGAATACGCCGATGCAGAAGCTCACCGTGAAGGCCAGCACGATCGAACCTAAGGTGACAATGGGTTTGAAGTTTGAGGTCGCGGCGATCACCCGGGTGGTGCCCACACCCAGGAGTACACCCGCCAGTCCGCCGAGCAAACTGAGTGTGATCGCCTCGATCAGGAACTGGACGCGGATGTCCCCGGGCTGGGCACCCACCGCGATCCGGATGCCGATTTCACGGGTCCGCTCGGTCACGCTGACCAGCATGATGTTCATGATGCCGATGCCCCCGACGACCAGGGACAGTCCCGCAATGGCGCCCAGCAGCAGCGTCAGGGTCGACACCACGGTATTGACCGTATCGGCGATTTCCTGCTGATTGAAGATATTGAAATCGTCATTGGTGCCGGCCAGCAGCCGATGCCGCTGGCGCAACAGGCGCGTGATCTGGTCCTGCGCGATCGGTATGCGCTTGGCGTCGCCGATCTCCAGATACACCGAACGCAGGTACTTGTCGCCCGTGATCCGCTTCATGGCCGTGGTGAAGGGAATCACGACCCGATCATCCTGGTTCTGGCCGCCGACTCCGGCCCCCTTGCTGGCCAGGACACCGATGATCACGAAGGGCATGTTGTTGATGCGCACCGTCTGTCCGACCGGGTCGAGCACTCCGAACAGTTCATGCGCGGTCTTGTCACCGAGGACCGCAACCTTCGCGGCACTGTGCACCTCGCGGTCGGTGAACATGGAGCCGGAGGCCATGGCCCAATCGCGGATCACCAGGTATTCAGGCGCCTCACCGGCAATGGTGGTCGACCAGTTGCGTCCGTTCGCGATGGCCTGGGCGGTTGCTGTGACTTCGGGGCTGGAGGCCGCCACATCCGGAATCTCCCGGCGCAGCGCTTCCGCGTCTTCGAGCGTGATGGCGGCAGCACTGCCCATTCCGCCCCGGACGCCGCCGGAACGGGTGCTGCCGGCGAACACCATCAGCATATTCTGGCCGAGGCCGGCGACCTGCGACTCGATCTGGGCGCGCGCACCATTGCCGAGCGCGACCATCGCGACCACGGCAAACACACCGATAATGATGCCCAGTGCCGTAAGGCTGGAGCGCAGCTTATTGCGCTGCAGGGCACGTAGTGCCGTCAGGGAAGTCAGCGCCCCGCGCAACACTGTTCCGCGCAGCCCAGTGAGCATCACAACGTCTCCTGTCGCTCGCCGATCTGGGCCGCGAGCTCTTGCTGATCCAGCCGTGCCCGCAGCACTTCCGCGCGGTTCGGCGTGGAATTCACGCGGTCCTCAAGCACCCGGCCGTCGCGCATGATAACGCTGCGGCGGCAGTAGGCGGCAATGTCGAGTTCATGGGTCACCATGATCACCGTGATGCCCGAATCATTCAGCGCCTGGAACAGCCCCATGATCTCGATACTGGTGCGCGTATCGAGGTTGCCGGTGGGCTCATCAGCCAGCAGCAGCTCCGGGCCGTTCACCAGGGCCCGCGCAATGGCGATGCGCTGCTGCTGGCCGCCGGACAGCTGGCTGGGCCGGTGATGCAGCCGGTCTGCCAGGCCAACTTTCTCGAGCGCTTCGCGGGCGCGGCGGTGCCGATCCCGCAGCGACACTGCCGGTTCACTGTAAAACAACGGCAGCTCGACATTTTCCATGGCCGTGGTGCGCGCCAGCAGATTGAAGCTCTGGAAGACGAAGCCGATCTTGCGATTGCGCAGTTGCGCGAGCTGCTTGCGATTCAGCAGCGAAACGTCCACGTCATCCAGCAGGTAGCTCCCGGCCGTCGGCCGATCCAGGCACCCGAGAATGTTCATCATCGTGGATTTGCCCGAGCCGCTCGCGCCCATGATGGCCACGAACTCGCCGCGACGGATGTCCAGACTGACCCCGGCAACGGCCCTGACTTCCACCTCGCCGGTGACATAGACCTTGGTGATATCGCGCAGCGCGATGACATGCTCCCCAAGAGGCGGCGTCGCGGCGGCGGCAAGGGTCTGCGCTGTGGCTGACATGATTGGTGGCGATGCCTTACAACTGCTGCGCGCCGTTGCCGCCATTGGGCTGACCGGTGTTGGCCGTTCCGCCGGTTGCCGTCGCCGTGACCACGTGTTGCCCCAGGGACAGTCCGTCCAGAATCTCGGTGATCACGCCGTCGGTGGCGCCGGTATGCACGATTTTCGGCGTGAGCGTCGAATTGTCGGCATCGAGCACATACGCCAGCTGCTCCGCACGCTCCAGCTTCTTCGGCGGGTCGGTAGAGAATTTCGCCGTATCCGGCGGTGAATATCGCAGGGCGGCATTGGGCACCTGCAGCACGTCGTTCCGCCGCTGCACCAGGATCGAGACATCGGCCGTCATGCCCGGGAACAGCTTCTGCTCCGGATTATCGACGGTGATGATGGTCTGGTAGGTGACCACATTCTGGGTGGTCGTGGGCGACTTGCGCACCTGCGTCACCTTGCCATGGAACACTTCATTGGGAAATGCATCCACGCCGAACTCAACGTCCTGCCCGGTCTTCACCTGACCGATATCCGCCTCGGAGATGTCGGCCGTAATGTTCATCTTGGTAATGTCCTTGGCCACCGTGAACAGTACCGGGGTGTTCATGGCGGCGATGACCGTCTGCCCCTCGTCCACCTTGCGCGAAATCACGAGGCCATCCACCGGCGAGGTGATGGTGCAGTACCCTAAGTTGGCCTGGGAACTTTGCAGGGCTGCTTCCTTGATGGTGACCGCTGCTTCGGACTGGGCCAGTTCCGCGGTGGCCTGATCCAGATCCAGCTGTGAGGCCGCCTTCAAAGGTACCAGCACTTTCTTGCGCTCGAGGTTCTGGTGCTTGAGCGTCACATCCGCCCGGGCACTGGCCAGATCGCCCTGCGCCTGCTGCAGCTGCGCTTTGTAGACGGTGGGGTCGATCTCAGCCACCAGCTGTCCCTTGTGCACCGGAGAATTGAAGTCCACGTACAGATGGGTGATCTTGCCCGACACCTGGCTGCCCACGTCCACGCTGATCACGGCGCTCAAGGCGCCGCTGGCGGTGACATGTTGCAGGACGTTCGCGCGCGACACGGTGGCATAGTCATAGGTCGGACCCTTGTGACGCGAGCGGATGCACCCGGTGAGGCTCAGCGATACCAGCAGCGCTGCCACCAGCAGGCCGCGTCCGATCCATAGATTGGTGTGTTTCATGTGTGTTCGTCCGATCTTATTCATTGCCAACCACCGCCGAGGGCCTGGTACAGGGAGACCTTGGCCGAGAGTCTGTTGAACTGGGCCTGCAGCAGGCCCTGCTGCGCGCTGAACAGATCCTGTTGCGCGGCCAGTTCATTGAGATAGGTGTCCTCGCCCTGCCGGTAGCGCAGGGTCGCCAGCTCCAGGCGGCGCTGCTGGGTGGTGATCAGCGACTGCTCCAGAGTGATCTGGCGCGCATAGCTGTCTACCTCCACCAGTGCATCTGCGACTTCGCGAAAGGCGCTTTGGATGGCCTTTTCGTAGGCGGCCACCTGCAGCCGCTCGCCCACTTTAGCGACCTCCAGTCCGGCGACGTTCTTGCCGCCGGCGAACAGCGGCAGCGAAATCTGCGGCCCGAAACTCCAGTTGCCGCTGCCGGCCTTGAACAGTGACGACAGCTGAGTGCTGGTGACGCCCACCGATCCGGTAAGTGAGATGCTCGGGAAGAAGGCGGCCCGCGCCACGCCGATATTGGCATTCGCCGCCTTCAGGGAATGCTCGGCCTCCAGAATGTCAGGCCGCCGGGCAAGCAGGTCCGAAGGCAGGCCGGCCGGCACCGCGGCCACCATGCCATCATCGGAGAAGGGTTGCGCCGGCGGCAGGTCCTGGGGGATTGGCGCGCCCAACAGCAGCTGCAGTGCGTTGCGGGCCTGCTGCAGCTGGCGCTGAAAGGTCTCCACGTCGATGCGCGCGGATTCCACCTGGCCCTCGGACTGGCGCAGATCCAGCTCATTGCTGCCGCCGGCATCAAAGGTTGCCTTGTTCAGATCAAACGAGGACTGGACCGCGGCCAGCGTATCCTGCGAGAGCCGCAGCAGTTCCTCGGTTTCACGCAGTGTCAGGTACTGGGTCGCCACCTGACCCACGAGTGACACCTGGGCGGCGCGCTGCGCCTCCTGGCTCTGAAAGTACTGCTCCAGGGCCTGGGCATTCTGACTGCGTACACGGCCGAAGAGGTCGAGCTCATAGGAGGTCAGGCCGACACTGGCGCTGAAACTGTTCTCGGTGAAGCTGGTGCTGGAGGAGCCGCCCGGCCCGCCCAGGCCGCCGAGCGCGCCGCTGCTGAAGGAGCTTTCCGAACGCGTCGCGCTCGCGCTGCCCTGCACGGCTGGCAGCAATGCCGCGCGCGAAATGCGGTACTGCGCCTGGGTTTGCTGCACGTTCAGCACCGCGGTGCGCAGGTCGCGGTTGTTGGCCAGCGCCAGATCCACCAGAGCGTTGAGCCGCGCATCGCGAAACACCTCGTGGGCCGCGATGTCGGCAGCCGCGACGCCCGGAGCGGTGAGGGCCGGTCCTGGATATTGCTCAGGCACCGGCAGCGCGGGCCGCTGGTACGTGGGAATCATGGTACAGCCGACCAGCCACAGCACCGCCGCCAGCCCCGCCGCCTTTAACTTGCTGGTCATTGGGTCCTCTTTCGATGTGGCGGCGGTCGCAGCCGGGCCAGTTCCGCGCCCAGTGTGGCCGGCGGGCTGGCCAGGCCGCTGGCGGTGAAGCGCACGAGTTCCTTCAGGAACACCGCTTCACGCTTCGGGTCGCGCTTGATCTTGATGGCGCTGAACTGCACGCCGAACATCAAGGTGGCGCCCAGCGCCAGCGCCAGGCGCAGATTCAGCAAGTCGGTCGGCACCGCGGGCAGTGTGCGCTCCAGCGCCGCGGTGAAAACCCGCAGATTCGGGTCGAACTCCGCCTTCAGGGATTCATGCAGGAACTTCGGCGGCGCCATCAGCGTGCGCGCCACCATCTTGTTGAATGCCGGATGTTCCAGCCCCGCCTCGACCGAGGGCTGCATCATGCATTCAACAATGCGTTCCACGAGCAGCGGTTGGCCCTGACTCTCCCGCTCGGCCACCGCCAGCAGTTCCAGGCGGCGCGCATTGACGGAGCGAAAGCGACGCAGAAAGGTTTCCACATACAGGCTTTTCTTGGAGCCATAGTGGTAGGTGGTGGCCGCGAGGTTGACCCGCGCGGCGTCCGCCAGGGCCCGCATGCCCACGCCGTTGTAGCCGTGCTCGCCGAACAGCCGCTCGGCGGCGTCCAGCAACCGCGTGGCCGTGGTCGCCGAGCTGTGCTTCTTGCCGTCCACTGTCATGGCCGCATTTAAAACATACGTATGAACTGTTGGCAAGCTGGATTGCACCAATGGTCGCGTCGGCGTCATGAACGGCGGCTGGTATAAACTGTCATGAGCCAACCCATCAGGAAAACCCCGATGCCGGATACGAGTCTGAGTGCCCTGCAGCAGCGACTGCTGGTGCGCGAACTGGTCGAAAACTGGGTGCTGTACCGGGACGCCGGCGATTGGGAGCGCTTTCGCAGCGTCTGGCATGCCGATGGGCGGATGATGGCGACCTGGTGCCAGGCCGATGCCGAAGGCTTCATCAAGGCCAGCCAACAGGGCTGGGCCAAAGGCGTGAGCATCCTGCACTTCCTGGGCGGCTCCACGATTGACATCGCGGGCGAGCGGGCCATCGCACAAACCAAGATGACCATCAGTCAGCGGGCCACCGTGGATGGGGTGCTGGTGGATGTGGTGTGTACCGGCCGTTTCTACGACTTCATCGAACGGCGCCGCGGCCAATGGGGCATGGTGCTGCGCCAGCCCATCTATGAGAAAGACCGCATGGACCCGGTCGATCCGGCGCTGCGGCTGACGCTGGATCAAGACCTGCTGGCACGATTTCCGGAAGGCTATCGGCACCTCGCCTACCTTCAGACCCGCATCGGCTATGAGGTGAAGCAGGACATGCCAGGGCTGAAGGGACCGCAGGTCGAAGCGCTGTACGCACGCGGCAAATCCTGGCTGCAGGGCGCGGATTGATTCAGGTCGTGCGCGACTGCAGATAGTCCCGCAGGGTATTGGACAGCGCGACGAAGTCTGACGGGATCATCAGCACCGTGGTGCTGTTGTTCTCCGCGCCCACCTCGGAAACCATCTGCATCCGCCGCAATTCCAGCGCCACCGGATTGCCGGCCATTTGGGCGGCGGCCGCGGACAGTTTCACGGAGGCCTCGAGCTCCGCTTCGGCCTTGATGATGCGGGCGCGCTTTTCGCGGATGGCTTCGGCCTGCATCGCCATGACCTGCTGCATGGCCCCCGGCAGCTCCACATCCTTCATCTCAAAGCGCTCGACCTCCAGGCCCCAGCGGGTCGCGGAGCCGACGATGCTTTCGCGCAGCAGCTCGTTGATCTTGTTGCGCTCCTGCAGCACCTCGTCCAGATCGTGCTGGCCGATGATGTTGCGCAGTCCGGTCAGGGCCAGCTGATACACCGCGGCGGGTGCGTCCGCCACCGAGATCACCGACTTGGCGGCATCCTCGATGCGATACCACAGCACGCCGTTGACCTTGATGGTCACACTGTCGCGAGTGATGGTTTCTTGCTGTTCGGCCGAGACGGTGCGTGTCCGGATGTCGATGGTGACATTGCGGTCGATGCCCAGCGGAATGATCCAGTACAGGCCGGGGCCGCGCAGACCCTGGTAACGCCCGAGCCGGAATACCACGCCGCGCTGATATTCCTGTGCGATTCGCACCCCTGAGAGAAGAATGAAACCGGTGATGAGGAGCGCCAGCAGCATGGACATGGTCCTAGTCTAGCAGTTAACAATATTCGACCGGATATTGTGCGCCGCGGCGGAATTTTCGCGACCGTCATGTGAACTGGCGCACGTCCGTGATCAATGTTCAGCCACCCCACTGAACCAACCTCGCCGTTCGTGAACACATGCGCAGATTCATGCGCCCCAACTCTGGGAAAACAATGATTGATGCGACCGCCTCATGGGGAGGTGGCTCGAACCGTTCAGCCAGAGATGTGACTGATGACAGGCAGCAACAAGGTCAGAGCGCGTCCGGCCGCAACCACGGCTGCGGCACCCGCGCACGCCAGCAAACGGCGCATCGAGGTCGTGATCGTCGGCGCGGGAGACGAAACCCTCATCGAAGTGGGTCCGGCCCTGGGCGATGAGTACCGGACCTTCAGCGTTGACACGGCTGGGGAGATCGCCGATCTGGCGGTCACCTCCTGGATAGGCCTGTACGACGCCACCACCCAGTCCGCGGGCCGCAGCGCTTTTGCGCAATTGGAAACCCAGTATGGCCGGCAGCCCTGGATCGTCCTGTGCAAGGACGAGGACCGACCCAATTGGCGGGACATCCTGTCGCGCGGCGGCGCCTGCGCGGTCATCGCACGCGCTGAACTCAGCTCCGCCACGCTCACCACAGCCCTCAAGCGGGCCGCACAGCGCCTGGCCAATGCCAACCACGGTCCGACTGCAACCGGCTTCAACCCCCGCAGCCCCCTGGTCTTGGTCGCCGGCGCCGCCGTCATCGCCGTCGTCGCCGGCGCTGGCTGGTGGATGAGCCATTCGCACACCGCGCCCGCTGCAGCGGCACCCACCAGCCACAAGATGATCATCACTGGCGGCCCCGGCGCCCACGGCCCCGCGACCGCCGCTGGCGCCCCGCAGACCCCGCCGACCCAGAGCGTGGAAGATCTGCTCTCCCAGGCGCGCATCGCTTTCCGCGATCCCAATGCACAGCTGCCCAGGGCGGATGCGCCACTGCAGGGAACCTCGGCCCTGGAGCTGTACGGCGCCGTGCTGCTGCAGCAGCCCAAGAATGATGAAGCGCTGGATGGCGTGCGCCGGCTGCAGGATGTGGCGCGGCTGCGCGTTCAGAACGAACTGGCGGCAGGCGATGCCGACACGGCCGCGCGCCTGCTGGCCATCCTGCAGCGCGCCTCCTTCAATCCCGAAGAACTGCGCTCGCTGCAGGCCGCCGTCGCCGCCGCGCGGTTGAAACAGCTTGCGGCGCAGGCGCGCAGTGCCCTGGCTGCCGGCAACCTTCCGGCCGCCCGTCAGCTCATCGATCAGCTGGCGGCAGTCAATGCCGACCGCTCCCCGGTTCCCGAACTGCGCAAGGAATTCGATGCTCGCAAGCTCGACGCCGAGCTGACGACCGATGCCGAACAGGTACATGCCGCGATCGCCGCCGGAACTTTGCTCGAGCCGGCGGCCGACAACGCCCGCTCCCGCTTTCTGCCCATGCGTGATCTGAACCGCACCAGCCCACAGACCGTCGCCGCCCAGCACGATCTGCTCACCGCCCTGCTGCGCAGGGTTCAGGCTGACATCGGTCGTCAGGACCTCGATGGCGCGCAGCAGACCCTGACTGCGGCGCAGGACTTCGGCAGCAAGGCCGATCTCGCCGACACGCGTGCCGCATTGGAGTCGGCCCTGGCCGCCAAGCGCGCCGCCGATGCGGCCAGCGCCGCCGCGGCCGCTGCTCGTGCCAGCACCCCGGTAGCCGCCGCCGCACCGGTGGTCCCCCTGCTCTCGCCCAAGCCGACGCGCAAACTGCAGGTCGATTTCCCGTCTGCCGCCCTGGCGGAGAACATCAAGGGCTACGTCATCGTCGAATTCATGCTGAACCCCAATGGCAGCGCCTCGGGGGCCGCGGTCGTTGAGTCCTCACCGCGCGGTGTCTTCGACCGCTCGGCCCTGGCGGCCATGAAGCGCGCCACCTTCTCCACCGCCGACCTCGCTGACCCGAAGAAGCCACAGCATGCGCGCTTCAGGATCAACTTCAGCCTCGACGACGGCCCCGCCCAGGCGCAGGGCCCCGGCCCCGGCCTCGGCAGGACGGCACCTGGCGCGCAGTCCGCTGCGGCCCCAGCGACCGCGCCAGGGGCGGCACCAGTGGCGGCACCGCAAATACTGTCACCGAAGCCCACGCGCCCGCTGGAGGTGAACTATCCCAAACTTGCCCTGGCGCTCAATCGCACCGGATACGTGATCATCGAGTTCATGCTCAATCCGGACGGCACGCCAGGTTCGCCCACTGTCATTGAGTCAACACCACCCAAGGTGTTCGACTACGAAGCCCTCGAGGCGGTGAAGCGCGCAAAGTTCGTCACGACGGGTCTGGCCGATCCGACCACCCCGCAGCGCGCCCGGGTCAAGATCAATTTCAAGGGCGACTGAGCCCGCGGAGTAGCGTGTATGGCGAAGCAGTCTGTCTGGTCCCAGGTATCCATATGGCCCCTGGTGACTGCCTCGGCGTCTGCTGCAGCCCTGACAGCGCTGCTGCTGTATGGCATGCAATCGGCGCGGACGCTGCAGGCTACTTCGACGGCCCTGCAGCGGGCCTCGGAACTGTCCGGTGACCCACAGGTTGCGCACTCCCAGCTCGCGCTGCTGCAGCGCGGCCTGGAGAACCGTACCTATGTCGGAGACAGCATGCGCTCGCTCGCGGCCGATCGCGACCGCGGCGACAGCACGCTCATGGCCCTCAAGGCCGCCATCACGGCCGCCGGACTGACGTACGACACGGATCTGGCGCAGCGAATGGCTACCGTGCAGGGACGGTGGGACAACCTTGATCTCGCCCTGCAGCACATCGGTACCTTCAGTGCCGAAGACCTGTATATCGACACGGCCGCCGGCTCCGGGTATTCGGCGCAGGGGCAACAGCTCAAGCACGCCGTCGATAACAGCATCAGGGAGCAGGCGCAAAGCGCCCGCCAGCTGACCCAGGATCTGACCGAAGTCTCAACCCTGCTGCGCCAGGCCGTAACCGCCGAAGGCGAGCGGCTGCGCGGAAACCTCATCGGTGGCACGGCACTGGCCGCAGCACTGCTCGGGCTGATGCTGTACTTCGCCTGGAGCGCGCGGCGCGGCGCGCTGCGGGCCGTGGAGGCCGAACAGCAGATCGCGAACATTCTGGGAACCGTGCGCGAGGGGCTGTTCCTCATCGACCGCCAGGGCCGCATCGGTGGCACGCATTCCGCCTCGCTCACGACCTTGCTGCATCTTGAGACCCCCACAGCCGGCACGCTCGAAGATCTGTTGGAGCCGATCGTCGACCAGAAGACCCTGCATGCCGCGACCAAGTACGTGGGGCTGCTGTGGAAGGACAAGGTGCACGAGGACCTGATCGAATCCGTCAATCCGCTGAGCCAGATCGAGGTGGTGTTCAACAAGGCACGCGGCAAGGAAGTCCGGTACCTGTCGTTTTCCTTCCGGCGCGCCCGTGCTGCTGCCCAGTCACAGTCGTTCATTTTCGGCGTCGTCGCCGACGTGACCGACCGCGTGCTGTTGCAGCGCGAAGTGGCACATGTCAAGGCGGACAGTGATGCCCAGGCTGCCGCGTTGCTCGAACTGCTCAAAGTCGAGCCGACCCAGCTCGAAGGGTTCATCGTCTCGGTCGATATCGGTGTCCGCAAGGCGAACGCCATGCTGGGCAGCCCCGGCAAGGATTCCGAGACGCTGCGGTCCAAGATCGACGGCGTCTTCCGGGAAATGCATGCGCTCAAGGGTGAGGCCATGGCGCTGGGGCTCAGTGCCTTCGCGCGGCACATTCACGCGATCGAGGATCTGCTGTCGGGTCTGCGACAGCGCACCGATCTCACCGGCAACGAATTCGTACCCGCCGTCGTCAAGCTTGGCGAACTGATGGACTACCGCATGCAGATCATCGAACTGCAGAGCAGGATCTCCCAGTTCAGAGCCGCGCAGGCGCCGCGGGGCAAGGACGACGAAGGCTACACGGGCGTTGATACCGAAGTCTTCTCGACCCTTGAGACCGGATTGCGGCCGCAAAACACGCTGACCAGTTTGCTGAAGACCCTTACGGAGACCGTGGCCGCCGATTGCGAGCGCTCGGTGAAACTTGTAACCAGCGGTCTGGAAGCGGTTCCGCCCGCCTACGCCGTGCGCGTGCGCGATATCTGTGTACAGATGATCCGCAATGCGGTCGTGCATGGCATCGAGAAGGGCAGCGAGCGCGCGAGCGGCGCCAAAGCGCCCGTCGCTACCATCAACATCGCCTTCGGCGCCGATGAGCCGGAACACTATGTCCTGCGCATCGAGGACGACGGCCGTGGACTGAACTACGAGGAGATCCTCGATCGCGCGCTGCGCTCGGGCGTCGTGCGCCCGGACAAGGCCGCGACCATGAAGCCGGAGGCGGTATTCAAGCTCATTCTCGAGCCCGGCTTCACCACGGCGGAGACCGTCAGTGTGCATGCCGGACGCGGCGTTGGTCTGAACATGGTGAGCGAGTCACTGCGCGAGTGCGATGGCCGCCTGTCCATTGCGACCAAGCCCGGGTCCTATACCCGATTCATCATGCGGCTGCCGAAGCAGGCGGCACACGAAATGCGCTCCTCGGTGGCATGAGACTCACATGGTAGCGACAATGCTGCATCGCCTCATGGTCGTCGACGACTCGAATGTCATCCGGCGGCGAATCGAGCGCGCGCAGGATCTTGAGGTCGAGTTTGTGGGCGCTGCCCGCAACGGCCGCGAGGCCCTGGAGATGCACGCGAAGCTGCGGCCCACACTCGTGACCATGGATCTGACGATGCCGGAGATGGACGGCACCGAATGCGTCGCCAAGCTGATCGAGCGCGATCCGGATCTGCGGATCCTGGTCATCTCGGCGCTGGCCGACAAACTGACCGCCATCGAGGCGCTCGAGAAGGGCGCGCGCGGTTTCCTGTGCAAGCCGTTCACCGACCGGCAGCTGAATGAAGCGCTCCACAAGCTCATCAGCGCCGAAGATTGAACATCATGAGCACCGAAACAGAAGTCAGCGTATTTCTTGACAGCGTGTTGAATTATTTCGGCACGACGGTGCAGCAGCCGGCGGTGTGCGGCACGCCGTTTCTGGCCATCGACAAGGCCCCGGAGCTCTCCGATTTCACCGGCCTGATCAAGATCAGCGGCAAGTACGCCGGCCTGGTGGCCTTCACGGCGCCGAAGAGCATGCTGTGCGTGATGCTCATGCGCATGCAGGAAACCGACATGTCCCACGAGAACCTGTGCGACCTGGTCGGTGAGATTGCCAATACCCTCTCCGGCAATGCGCGCCGGGATTTCGGCCACCAGTTCAATATTTCAGTGCCCACCGTCAGCGTCGGGCGCAAGAACACCCTCGAGCTGCCCGAAGGGGCGCGGCCCATCGTCATACCGATTGGCTGGCGCAACTACTCCAGCAGCCTGGTCGTCTATCTGCAATAACTGCGGCGTACCGCGGCGATGTAAGATCGCCCCTGATGAACATCAGGCCGGCCGTTGCATCCGATGCGAGGACTGTGGCGACTGTGCACGTCCACTCGTGGCAGAGCGCCTATCGGGGCATCGTGCCTGATGCTTACCTGGACTCACTGTCGCTGGACCGGCGTGAACACCTCTGGGGCATCGCCATCCAGAAAGGAGCGCCGGAATTATGGGTCGCGGAGCTTGATTCCCAGGTCATCGGCTGGACCTCCTTCGGCGCCAGCCGTGATCAGGATGCAAAGCCGCAGACTGGGGAACTCGAAGCCATCTACCTGCTTCCAAGCTACTGGAACACCGGCGCCGGCCGGGCGCTGTGGCTGGTCACGCGCCGTCGTCTGATCGAACGCGGCTTTGCCACCGCCATCGTGTGGGTGCTCGCCGCCAACTTGAGGGCGATCCGCTTCTACGCAGCCGCCGGCTTCGCGCCCGATCCGGCCGGCGAAAAGGAAATCAACATCGGTGGCCGTGCCCTGCGCGAGCTTCGGTACGAGATGGTACTCGGACCGGCCGCTTGAGCGAGCACGCTCTCATTCATTGGACCGAAGGCGACGCGGCGCACTGCGCGCGCTGGCGGTCCGAGACGGCGGCACCGCCCGCGACCCGTGTGGTCATCGCTGACGATCAGACCACGGCCGATGAGGCCTATGGGCTCGCCGGTCAGGGTATTGCCCTGCTGTGGCGCGGTGACTTTCAGAATGCGCGGCAGATGCTGGTCGCATTGGGCAGGCGCGTCGAGCGCGGGTTGCAGCGACCGAAGCAGATGGACGCGGAGGGTTTTCATCGGTATCGCCAGGCCCGCGCCCAGCGGGCACGCACCCTGGGTGCGTTGGTGGTCGAACTCAACGAAGACTACGTCATGGCGCTGCGGCGCGCTCCGGATGTCCGGCAGGCCTGCACGGAGGTCTACGGTCGCGCCGCTGGACCTTGTGTCATGTCTTTGCGAACGCTGCTGGGGCTCATCGGTGCCCACGAGTGGCGCCTCAAGGGGATTGAAGTCCCCGCCATCGGCGCTCGTATCCACCCGCATTACGGTGTTTTTGCGCCGATTCGCACCGAGTACCTGGACCTGATCGGCTCGGCACCCCTGCCGGCAGTAACGTCAACGCTTGGCGTGGCTTTTGATATCGGAACCGGAACGGGCGTTCTGGCTGCGGTGCTGGCACGGCGCGGCATCAGGCAGGTGATCGCCACCGACGTTGATCCGCGTGCGCTGGCCTGTGCCCGCGAGAATATCGCGCGGCTCGGGCTTGCGGCCCAGGTGGAAATCCAGCAGCAGGATCTGTTTCCTGAAGGGGTCGCGGCGCTCGTGGTGTGCAACCCGCCGTGGATACCTGCCAGACCCAGCTCAGCGATCGAGCGCGGGATCTACGATCCCGACAGCCACATGTTGCATGAATTCCTGAAGGCACTGCCCCGACACCTGGCGCCGGGCGGCGAGGGATGGCTGATCCTCTCCGATCTTGCGGAACACCTGGGCCTGCGATCGCGGGCGGACCTGCTACAGGCCTTCGAGCAGGCGCAGCTGCAGGTCCTTGGTCGGCATGAGATGCGGCCCGGCCATGCCCGGGCAAGCGATACCAGCGACCCGCTTTACCGGGCCCGCGCCGCCGAAGTCACCTCACTTTGGCGACTCGGGGCTGAGAGCAGGTCTTCTAGCTCGTAATCGCCCCAGCAGCGGGCGCCGGGGCCTGTGCGGGCTTTGGCGCCTGCTGTTGTTGAAGCTGCTGCTGGTGAAGCTGCTGCTGTTGCCGCTGCTGCTTCTTGGCCAGGTGATGGCCGACGGCACAACCCGCCGCTGCTCCCAGCACCGCATGATGGCCCGCCACGTGTCCGGCGACGGCACCGACGGCAGCCCCCTTGAGGCAACCGCGCGCCGCGGCGTCCGGTGAGCCCGCCAGAAGTGCCAGGCTCACCACCGGGGCCACGATCACCGCCAACACCATCCGCTGCGTCATTTTACAACCCCTTGATTCTTGATGAGTAACGCCAGTCTATTCCAGGCTATACCCGGTAGAACACCACAGGGTGCCAAAAGTTGCGGTACTACTGCGTCGGGGCCATCTCCGGGAAAGCGTCATAAACGGCATCGATGGGAATCGCGAATCCTATGCCCTGAACACCGCGCATCACCCTGGAATTGATGCCGATCACCCGGCCCTGCTCGGTAATCAGCGGTCCACCGCTATTGCCCGGGTTGATGGGCGCATCAGTTTGCACATAGGTCTGACCCTCCATTTCGCGCAGGCCGGAAACCACCCCGCTCGTGACCGTGTATTGAAGCCCTGAAGGGTTGCCGATGGTGTACACGCGCTCACCGACTCTCAGGTCGGCCTTGCGGTCGGCGGCGATGAAGGGACAGCCGTTGGCGGGCAACTGGAACACCGCAAGATCCGAATTCCCGGACAAGCGCGCATGCAGTCCGTCGAAGTGTCTGCCGTCAAGCAGCGTGACCGAGAATCCGCTGCGATCGGCGTCATTCACGCGATTCGCGATATCGGCATCCAACTGCTTGGGTAAATTGACCAGGGCCTGCTGCAGCTGGCGAATCTGCTCATCCAGCTCAATGCGTTCCAGATTGTCGCCCGGCTGGTTCGCGATTACGCGACGATGCAGCTGCGCTGCATAAAGGGCGCTTTGCAGGCGCTGCTGGGTAACGGCGATGTTGGCCTGAATGTCCGGATTGTGATCGACACCGGCCGTGACCCGGGTCGCGTCGGTCTCGACGACATGGCGATTCGTCACCACGTGGCAGTCGGCGTCGATGATGAAGCCGGATCCGAATCCCCAGGCGGTGCGGACGAACACCGTGGCACTGCGTGCCGCTTCCACCGCGCTCACCGAAGACGGAACTGTCGCTGCGGTAGCCGGCGCGGTGTCAGGCGAGGCGCCGGAAGGCTGCACGGGCGTGGCAGCTGGCGTGGCAACCACGGCAGGTGCGTGCCCTGAGTGCCCGCCCCGCATCAGGTAATAGACGACCCCTCCAGCGGCGAGCGCCGCCAGCACCATTGCACCGACATTGAAGCCGCGACCCGCCTCCACAGTGAGGGTGGCGACTCGCGCCGCCGCGGGTGGCGCCAGCTTGGCGAAATACACCCCGCACGAGTCACATTTGACCGTGTTTTCCTGGCGGTGACCACACTTTGGGCAGTCCATGGCCTGAGGTTTATAGCACCCCCCTGCGGCAGCGTCGTGCAGGCGGTTCACAGGAATATATTGTTAATATTCCAAATAACTTCAACAAGTTATGAAATACGGGGATGGGCGGCGCTGCTACTCCCATCCGGTCGGGGAGTTGTACGGCAGGCTGATCCCGATCGCCTCGATTTCATGGATCTGGCCACCCCAGATCTTGAAGATATGCATCGCCGGCATATCGAAGGGCTTCTGGTTGGTCATGTCGGACTGCACCCGGTCCGGACTCCCGGTGATCTTGAAGATCTTCTGGGTCATCGGGTGATGGAAGTGCGAGAAACCGATCGCAAGGCCCGTCACGGTGTCGGCAATCTCCACGCGACGGTCTTCAATCGTGGTGATGTACTGGAAGGTCCCGGAGTCGATTTGCGAGGTGCAGTCCTGCAGGCCCATCAGGCCCGGCGGACGCGGCTGGCCGCCGGGTATGGCTCCGCCCAGCGAAGGACCGCCGAAGGGCGCCGTGCGAAATCCATTCTCGTGACGCTCGCAATCCGGTGCAAACGGTGCTTTGTGGCCATTGTTGTCATCCAGGGCGTCGTAGTAGGACTTGGCCATATGGATCATCCGGCCGTGGGAATCCGCCCATTCATCGGGAATTTCCAGCGGAATGGCCGGACGCGGCTTCTGCAGGTTGGCATTGTTGGGATCGCGCATCGCGACGACCAGATGCTCGGCCTCGGCGATCTTGCCGTTCACCAGCTTGAGCCTGAAGCCGACCTGCGAGGCCTTGCCATCAACCTGCATTACCACCAGGCCACCAACTTCCTGCGTTACCGGGTCGGCCGCCACGATCTTGAATGCCGTGGGGGGCGAGCCGGCCGTCTTCCACAGGCCCTCGCCGACCTTGATGCGCGTGACATTCTCGACCACCCTGACATCGCCGGCGATGGGCAGCTTGCCCGGATCGTGCGCAACCAGCGCGGCCAGATAGTTGTCGGCCAGCTTGAGCAGCGCGGCGCGATCCAGCACGGTATTGGCGGCCTGCGCCGTCCCCACCAGCAGTACCAGGGCCAGGGCGCCCAGCCATACCTTGAACTTCGACCTGTTCATGTCCCATTCCCCCTTGAGGAAATCAGCCGATCGTTGGTTTCGAACAGCGCCAGTTTAGCCATTTCCCGGCAGTCTTAGCACGAATCAGCTGCTTGAGAGTCGCGCCTTGCCAAGCGCTGAGCTGGATTACACTTGCTGCAAGCTTCGCTGTTTGGAGACTCCAATGATTACTCATTCGGGCGGATGCCACTGTGGCCGGGTGCGGTTCGAAGTGCTTGCGCCCGCCGTCCTGCAGGTCTGCGACTGCAATTGTTCCATTTGCGCAAAGTCAGGCTATCTGCACCTCACGGTGCCGACGTCACGCTTCAAGCTGTTGCAGGGATCCGATGTCCTGACCACTTACCGGTTCAATACGCGCACCGCCAAACACTTGTTCTGTTCGGTCTGCGGCATCAAGTCCTTCTACGTGCCACGGTCACACCCTGATGGATTCAGCGTCAACGCAAGGTGCCTCGATGAGGGAACCGTAACGAAGCTGGAGGTGCGCGCGGCCAATGGGCGGGAATGGGAAAAGATGTATCCGGAAGGCCGCGGGCCACGACTCGAAGAATAGGTTGTCACCAAGCAAATGAATGCCAATATCCAGCCAACCCAAACCACGGCGGCACCGCAGATCGATACGCAGCGCCTCCGGCTCCTCGGTCACGGTATTCAGGACTTTCCAGATTGCGTCGCAATGTGGTCCGACCCGCAGGTCGTTCGATACACGCTTGGCGAACCATCGCCGCCGCAGCGCACCTGGCTCAGGATCCTCGGCTATCGGGGCCATTGGGCCTTGATGGGATTCGGTTATTGGGCAGTACAGGAAAAGGCCTCGGGCAGATATATCGGCGAGCTGGGTTTCGCCGACTTCAAACGCAACACGCAGGTGTCCCTCGAGGCAATACCGGAACTGGGTTGGGCGCTGGCCCCGTGGGCACAAGGCAAAGGGTATGCGACGGAGGCCCTGAAGGCCGTTGTTGCATGGGGCGATGAGCAGTTCAAATCGCCGCGTACCGCCTGCATCATCCACCGCGATAACGCTCCATCACTGCGGGTCGCCGCAAAACTCGGATACGCAATCGTGCTTCAGGCCGCGAGCGCCAGTGAGCCGAATTACATTCTGGCGCGCGATGCGAATCCGGGAACCCAAACCCAGAGCTGAACTTGAGTATCCCCATGAAAGTCCAAGGCCAATGTCATTGTGGTGAGATTACCTTTGAAGCGGAGATTGACCCGGATTCTGTAGGGATCTGTCATTGCACGGATTGCCAGACTCTCACCGGGTCGGCATATCGAGTCACGGTACATGCGCCCGCAGCTCAATTTGTCCTGCGCTCCGGCACTCCCAAGATCTATATAAAGCTCGCCGAGAGCGGCAACAAACGCGCGCATGGCTTCTGCGCCAACTGTGGCACACCGCTATTCGCCACCGACGTGCATGAGGCACGGTCCTACGGAATACGGGTCGGCACTTTGAAGCAGCGCAACGATCTGCCACCCCGACGGCAGATCTGGTGTCGCTCCGCGCTGAGCTGGGCCGTCGATATTCGTGAGCTCCCCCGGATTGACCGCCAGGAGAATTGACACAGCGGCGGCGACCGGAGTACCAAGGCGCACCGAAACATACAATTACAGCGGGGGCTTATGAAAGCGCTATCGGGTCTTTGCGGCGCGCTGCTTCTCAGCGCTTGCGTAGTGGTTACACCTGCAATTTCCCAGGAGGCTCCGGCGCCGGATCCGAAGAGCCCGCAATACCAGGCAAAAGGCGAGCAGGATCGAAGCTACGACTTCCCCGGTACCGGCGAGCAGATTGCCTACCACCTTTACGTACCCGCGAAATGGACTCCGTCGACGAAGCTCCCGCTGGTCATCGTCACGCATGGTGCCGCCCAGGCTGCGGCGGCTCCCTTCCAGCGTCCGATGGCCAACCCGACACTGGCAAAGGCCGCCGAGGAACGCGGCTACATCGTCGCAGCGGTGACGGGCTACCACGCCAACGCAACGGGAGTGGGTGGCTGGAACGTGCCGTACAAGAT
>JBARBG010000021.1:0-9254 GCA_049792815.1 Steroidobacteraceae bacterium
GCCCAGCATGGTGGCCACGCAGGTGGCCGCGGCGATGGGAAGAATCAGCAGATTTGGCAAGGCGTCCGGCTCCTTAGCGGCGCCATTGCGCCTTGCGCTCATGCTACCTGACTCCCGCCAATTGGCGTATTTCGCTAAACTGCAGCCAAGTGCACAACGACCCCACACCCATGAGCATTCAAAAAAACTCCGTCGTCACGTTTCACTACACCCTCAAGGACGATGCCGGCGAGGTGATCGATACCTCCGACGGCGGCGATCCACTCGCCTACATCCATGGCCATGGCAACCTCGTGGCCGGCCTGGAACGCGAGCTGACAGGCAAGGTCGCCGGCGACAAGCTGGATGTGAAGATCACGCCGGCTGATGGCTACGGCGAGTACGACGCGGCCATGGTGCAGCGCGTGCCGCGCCGCCAGTTGAAGGGCATCGCAAAGATCCACGTGGGCATGAAACTGCATGCGCAGACCCAGGAAGGGCCGCGTGAAGTCACGGTGACCCAGGTACTGGGCGATACCGTCACCATCGACGCCAATCATCCCCTGGCGGGCAAGAACCTGAACTTCGCGGTCGCGATCACCGAAGTGCGGCCGGCGACCGAGGAAGAGCTGGCGCACGGTCACGTCCACGGCGCACACGGCCACCATCACTAGCCATGCGAGTCCTGCGCGCGGCCCTTCCACTGGCCGCCGCGCCCCTGCTGGTACTGCCACGCTGAATAGAAGGTCGCGCCGGCGTAGAACGCCGCGGCGGCCGGCAAGGCCAGGGTCCACAGGGGATTGAGACGATAGAAGCGCACCATGGGTGCGTAGCACAGGCTCATGAGACCCCACGCCGCGACGCCGCACGCGAATCCCACCCGGCTGCCACTCACCAGCAGCAGCGGCGGCAACAGGTAGGTCAGCACCAGGCCCAGCAGCGTTCCTGCCAGCAGCAGCCACGAGTGGCGCAGCTGGTTGAAGGCGGTGCGCGAGATCATCCGGCCGATTTCACCCGCCGATCCATAGGGCCGCAGGCTGCGCGCGCGGCGGGTGAGTCCCAGGCAGACCCGGCCACCGCTGCGCTTGATGGACTGCGCCAGCGAGCAGTCATCAATGATCTGCGAGCGAATCGCGGCGAGGCCGCCACTGCGCGCCAGGGCCTGCGGACGCACCAGCATGCAGCCGCCGGCCGCGCCGGCCGTGGTGGCACCCGCGCGCGCAATCCAGGACGGCGGATACAGCTTCAGAAAGAAGAACACGAACGCCGGAATGAGCCAGCGCTCGGCGGCATTGCTGACCGAGAGCTGCACCATCGATGATAGAAGATCGGTTTGCAGACGCCCGGCATTGGCCACCAGTCGCGCCACATTGTCCGGCTCGTGGTGGATATCCGCGTCGGTGAACAGAAAGAAGTCAGCCTGAAGCGCTCCGGCCGCCGCCACGCCGCGTGCCATGGCGCACACCTTGCCGCTCCAGCCCGGATCAGGGCCCGGGCCCCTGATGGTGGTCACGCGCTCAAGCGCGCCGGCCTGCATGGCCGCCGTGCGCACCATCGCGGCAGTGCCATCAGTGCTGGCATCGTCCACGACCACAATGTGCAGCTCGCCGGCAAATTGCTGCGCCAGAAGCGACTGCACCGCGAGCCCGACGACAGGCGCCTCATTGCGGGCGGGGATGATGGCCACCACCCGCGCACTCGCGCCCAGGGGTGCAGCATCGGTTGACAGCAGACGCCGCACGCGCCAGAAACCGCCGCGGGCCAGCGCCAGGTACAGCCAGATCAGGACCGGCAACGATGCCAGGTACACAGCTCTCAAGCGGCCGACAGACCACCCACCCGGGCCGTGTCCACGGCCTGCGGCTCAGCGCTGGTTTCATCGGGGCGCATTTTCAGGAACAGCAGCGCGCAGGCCGCGACCAGTGATCCCATCGCCATCACCAGCGCCACCACTGGCACGGTGTGGCCGGAATTGAAGAGCAATCCCGCGATCCAGGGCGCAAGGGCGGCTCCGCCACGGCCGACGCCGATTGCCCAACCGGTGCCGAACGCACGCACGTGAGTGGGAAATGCCCGTGCGAAAATCGCGTACATGCCGACGATGCCGGCATTGCCAAAGAATCCGGCACCGGCGCACAGCAACGACAGCCGGTCCAGGTTCGCCGGCGTGTGGCCAAATATGATCACGCCGACAGTCGCCAGAACCATGGTCCCAATCGTCAGCGGCTTGAGCGGGAGTTTCTGGGTGAGCACACCAAACAGGGCGCCACCCGCGGCGCCGCCGACGTTGGCCCAGGTCAGCACTCCGGCGGCAGACGAAGCCGGGAACCCCATGCTGGCGATGATGGATGGCACCCACTTGAGGATGAAGTAGAAGGTCGTGACGTGGAAGAAGTACGCGATCGTGAGAATGACGGTCGTGGCAACCAGCGCCGGCGCAAAGATATCCCAGATCACGCCCTTGGGCCCCTTGACCACCTGCGCCGGCAGGCTGTCGATGGCGGCAAATCCCATGCGCTTCATGGCGTGGTTGATCCGCGTCAGGGCATTGGCGGGCTGCTTGCGCGCCAGCCAGTGCACCGACTCCGGAACCAGGAACCACACCAGCGGGATCAGCGTGGCGGTGAAAGCGGAACCGAAGTAGAACACCGAACGCCAGTCGTGCGTCTTGAGCAGCTGCGCAACAATGACGCCGCCGAACACCGCACCGAGCGGGTAGCCGATGGACATGAAGGAGACGCAGGCGTCGCGCCGCTTGGCATTGGCGAACTCGGCCGTCATGGCGTTCACCGCGGCCAGCACACCGCCTATGCCCAGGCCCGTCAGCACGCGCCAGACCGACAGTTCGACGACCCCGGAGGCATTGGTCGCCATGAACATGCCAACGGTCATCAGGACCAGGCAGCCCAGTACCGTGGTCCGCCGGCCAATACGATCGGCGAGGCCGCCCAGGAGAATCGAGCCTGCGGCCATGCCGATGAGCTCCATCGACAGCACCGCGCCAAGCGTCGCCTTGTTGATGTGCCATTCCTTCTGGATGCCGATGGAGGCGAAGCTGATGGACATCACATCGAATCCGTCCAGGGCGTTCAGACCCACCGCGATGAACACCACGATGATCTGCAGCATGCCCATGGGCGAGGTGAGGAGGGTTTGGCGCGGGTCGGTGTTGTTCATGGACGGGTCCCTTGGCCATTCCAGGCCATTCAGGTGATAGCGTCAGCGCCGCAGATTATCACGCCCGCCAGGGGTGGGAACTGTTGACAGGACAAAGGCTCTATGATGCCGGGTCCTGCGCCTGCAGCCCGGCAAACACGCGAGTCATGGCGCGAACCCGCCCCAGGTACGCTGCAACATCCTGGTCGCCGCAGTGCTGACCCGGGGTCGCATGCAACCCCTGCCGGACATAAGCGGCCGCGGCGCCGGTGCCGCACAGGTGGATCACCGTGGCCAGCTGCTGGCGCTGCTGCAGCGTTGCCTTACCGCGGTGATGGCGTGCCACCAAGTCATCGGTTTTGGCGGTGAGATAGGCAGACACCAGCTCCACCGCATGGCTGGGGATGACCCGGAAGTACAGACCGTTCATCCAGCACGAATGCCAGTCGTTCCAGGGCCCCTCGCGTACCACCTGATGATCATGTATGCACAGCTGGCGCGCTTCGGCAAAGGTGCCGTCGGTGATCTGGTACATGCCCACCGCGCTTGATGCCGGCCGATACAGCTCGAAGAAATGCGTGCGCCACGACCAGCGCCAATAGGTGCGCGCCACCGGATTGCCCGCGGCTTCCACCTGCGCCAGGGCCGCCAGGAACGGCGCCGTGGTCACCGCCGTGGCGTGTTCCTTGAAGATCGGCGCATAGCGGCTCCAGGTTTCCGCGGGCAATTTGTTGAGCGCACCGCTGACCGGAAAAAACAGTTCAGTGGGCTTGCGCAGCACCTGGTAGATGCCATTGATGGCGAGTCCGACGGCGGCCAGTACCAGCAGTGCAATCAGCAACTGCACCCAGCCCGGTGCCCGGCGCACAGCGCCCCAGGTGCGTCGGCGCAGCCGCGCGCCCGGCCACAGCCACAAACGCAATCGGGCCCGCGGCGTGCGGGCCCGACGCTTCCTCACTCGAGGCAAACTAGCTAGTGATCCTTTTTGTCATCGGATTCATGCTTGGGCTCTTCGCGCTTGGGCGCGGCGGGCTGGGCATGCGCCTCAGGCGGACGCGATTCCGGGGGCCGCCGCTCCTGCGGACGCGGGGCCTGCTCATGCTGCTGAACCTGTTCATGCGGCTGAACCTGCTCGCGTTGCTGGGGCTGTTCACGCGGCTGCACCTGCTCACGCGGCTGCACCTGCTCACGCGGCTGCACCTGCTCACGCGGCTGCACCTGTTCACGCGGCTGCACCTGTTCACGCGGCTGCACCTGGAAATGTGACTCAGGGGGCGGGCCGCCACGCATCGCCGGCCCCGCCGGGCCTTCGCCACTGGATCGCGGCCGCGGGGCCTCGTGCAGCTGCGGCCCGGCGCCCTGCGCCTGGGCGGACGGGTGGTTATGCAGCCCCGGACCGGGACCGGGGTGGGCAAAGTCGCCCGCCCGCTGCGTGGTGAGTATCTGCGGCCGGCCGCCGTTGGTGCGGGCATGCAGTTCGGGCATGCCCTGCGCGTGCGCGCGTTGCTGCATCTGCTGGCCGGTCGCCGGTCTGTGGCGTTCGCCCATGGCGCGGCGGTCATCGACGCTGGGCTGTGCGCGCACGCCGCCCTGGCCGCCATTGAAGCTGACATGCGACGTCTCGTGAATACGCACCGGCGTGTCGTAGACATTGACGACGTTCACGCCGCCGAATCGCGCGACGGCGCGGTTGTAGAAGAAGGCACCGCCATGCCAGTAGCCACCCTGGAAGCCGATGCCGGTGTAGCCGAAGCCGTAGTTGACTCCGCCGTAGAAGCCCACATCCGGGGCCCAGTAGCCGTCGTTCCAGAGGTAGAGCCCGTCCTGAAAGCTCCAGTAGCCCGGCGTCCACAACAGGCCATTGACCGGTGGCTCCACCCAGGTGCCCGGCACCCAATAGTAATCCGTGCCGTCCCATGCCCAGTATCCGGGCACGAACAGATAGCCCGGCGCCGGCAGGTCAGGCTGCACATAGACCGGAATCTCGGGCGGCGCAAAATTCACCGAGACACTCACGTCCACGCCCGCCTGTGACAGGGTCGGCGTGGCCAATAGCATGAGAGCCGGAATGAGGGCGAGAAATCTCTGGTAGCGCATGGTGAACCTCGTCAATGTCGCCGGGCATACTAACGCCGTCAGGTCACGTTTGTTTACATTGTCCGCTGTCGGCGACAGCGCCAGCAAGGCCAGATCATGTTGGGATTGTCAGTCAATATAAGCGTTCTTTTCCGGGAGTTGCCGCTGCTTGAGCGCTTTGCCGCGGCGCATGAAGCGGGTTTTCCGACAGTGGAAATCCAAAATCCCTACGAGCAGTCGGCGGCCGCGCTGACAAGCGCTGCACGTGCGGCACAGGTGCGGGTGATTCTGATCAACGCGCCGCTGGGTGAAGATCCGCGCACTTTCGGCACCGCCAGTCTCGCGGGCCGCGGCGCGCAGTTTCGCGCCGAACTGGAACGCGCAGCCGAGTATGCACAGGCGCTCGGTACCGGTCTGGTCAATGTGCTCGCCGGCCGCTGCCAGCCCGAGGACCGACCCGACGCGTTGCGCCGCCTAACGGACAATTTCACACTCGCCGCGCAGATCCTGGGACCGGTCGGCGCGCGTCCGCTTCTGGAAGTGATCAATCCGATCAATGCGCCGGGCTATTGCGTGGCGGACTTCGAGGTGGCCGCCAGCATCCTTGCGGCGACGGACGCGCGCGCCGGATTGCAGTTCGATGTGTATCACGCGGCCATGCTGGGCCTGGATCCGGCGCAGGCTTTCATGCGCCACCTGGCGCGCATCCGTCACGTGCAGCTCGCCGATCATCCCGGCCGGCACGAACCGGGCACCGGCCACCTTGATTTCACCGCAATCTTTCGCACCATCCGCGACAGTGGTTATGACGGCTGGGTGGGGGCGGAGTATCACCCGGCCGGCGCCACCAAGGCGGGCCTGGGCTGGATGCGCGATCTTGCTCAGGGATCGTAAAAAATATGCGGCGGCTCGTCTTCGACGTCCGTAATGTCCGGCGCCACGACGCCTTCGCTGAAATCCACGCGGCGATACTTGCCCGACACGAACAGCAACGGCTGATGCGGCGTGGCGCCCTGGTGCAGAAAGATCACCTCGCCCAGCACCAGGTAGTGGTCGCCGGCTTCACGGATGCTGTGCGTGCGGCAGCCTATGGTTGCCAGGGCGCCCTCCAGACGCGGCCCGGCGACACTGTCCACGAAACGGAACGGTGGGGGCGCGGAGTCCTTCCAGCCGCCGGCGAAGTAGGTCGACAGGGCCTGCTGGTCCTGCCGCAGGACGTTGATGGAGAATCGCGTCAACCCCTGCGGGTCCTGCGCCAGGCGCGCCTTGCGCGAGGGACAGAAGAGCATCAGCAAAGGATCCAGCGACACCGAGGTCACTGAATTGGCGGTCATCGCATGTACCTGGCCTGCGACCTCGGCGACGATGATCGTCACCCCGGTCGCGAACAGTCCGACGACGTCACGGAATTGCCTGGGGTCCAAACTCTTTGTTCCTCGATGCTGTCGGACGGGCCGATTGTAGAGGCAGTGACAGGATGCTGCCGCCCGACTTTGCGACCCGCACCCACACTCGTCCAGGTTGCTGATAGACCACGGGATCCGAGGCACGGCATTCACCGCAGACCGGGTGGGCGCCGAGCTCCCCCAGGGTAGGATTGTGCGCACGCAGCCTCTCGGGTTCCGAGATTCGCGCCACAATCGTCGCCAGAAACTGACTCAAATCGGTTGCCGCGGTGCTCACCTGATCGTCCAGGGACCCGTCCATGGCGAAGGCCGCCTGGCTGCGGCGCGGCATACGGCTATCGGCCACCAGCAGCGGCGCAAAGTACTGTACCGGGATTTTCGCGCGGGTCTCGTGCCGGGTCGCGATCGCCCGCACCGTCACCAATTGCAGGGTCACATGGAACTGCACCTTGCCCTTCAGATCCACCAGTTCATCATGCATCACGGCCACCACGGCATCCTCACCGCCCAGGGTCTGCAGCTGGCTGTTGCTTTCGCGGCCCGAGGTACTGAGCATCAGCATCCGCCACGGCCAGTTCGCGGCCACATGCGATAGCTGCGTCGACAGCGCCATTCTAAAGCCGCGGTCCGGCTCCGAAGTGCGCCAGGGCGCCGGCAGCGGCGCGCGATGGTTCGGCAGCAGCATGGCGTGACGCGCCAGCAGCAGCGGGCCCTGCGGCGGCTCCAGCAGCAGCACCGGCCGCCGGTCCGGCGACAGTTCCGTGGCCGGCGCAAGGTCTTGCGCCCGCGCGGCGCCGGCGCCCGCGAGGTACAGGCCGAGCGTGGCGTGGAAGATCAGGTGGGACCAGGACCGCATGCTTCATTGTAATATGCGGACCCCCGGCTTGACGGCACATCATGAGGTAACGGCAATGCAGATCTCCGAAATGTTCGCGGTGCGTGGCTACGGCGTGGTGGTGACCGGAGGTGCCAGCGGACTGGGTCTCGCCTATGCGGAGGCGTTGGCGGAGAACGGCGCGCGGGTGACCATTCTGGACCTCAACGCCGAGCAGGTCGCCGCGCAGAGCGCGCGCCTGCAGGCGGCCGGACAGGATGTCCGCGGCGTCGCCGTCAATGTCACCGACCATGCGGCCCTGGACGCGGCCATCGATGCGGCGGCCAAACTCTACGGCCGCCTGGACGTGGTGTTCGCCAATGCCGGCGTTGATTCGGGTGCCGGATTTGTCGATGGCTGGGTCGGCAGCGATCGCAAGCGCGTACCGGAGGGCGCGCTGGAAAACTACAGCGACGAGCGCTGGAACCGCGTCATCGACGTGAACCTCAATGGCGTCTTTGCCACGTTGCGGGCCGCCGCCCGCAACATGCGGCCGCGACGCTCGGGCCGGATCATCGTCACCACCTCGCTGGCCGCCAACAAGGTTGAACCTGCGATCGGCTCGGCCTACATGGCCGCCAAGGCCGGCGCCTTCCATCTCACGCAGTGCGTCGCGCTGGAACTGGCGGCCTACGGCATCACGGTCAATGCCATTGCCCCGGGCTTCATCGTCACCAATATCGGCGGCGGCCATGCCAAGAAGCCGGAGACCCAGGCCACCGTGGGCAAGTTCATTCCCATGCACCGCGTGGGCTTTCCCGATGACCTCAAGGGGCTGGCGCTGTTCCTGGCCTCGCCGGGGTCCGCCTACATCACCGGTCAGCAGATCACCATCGACGGTGGCTGGGGCCTGGGATTCGCCGATTAGAGAAACAGCAGCGCCGGCTGCTCCAGCGACTCGCGCAGGGTCTGGATCAGCCGTGCGGCATCGAAGCCGTCGATGAACCGGTGATCGAAGCTTGATGACAGATTCATCATGCGCCGCACGGCGATGACGCCGGCGCGCACCACGGGGCGCTCCACGGCGCGATTGACGCCGATGATGGCCAGCTCCGGCTGATTGATGATGGGGGTCGAGGCAATGCCCCCAAGCTTCCCAAGGCTGGTCACGGTAATGGTGGAGCCGGTGAGTTCGGCCGGCCGCGCGCGGCCGTCGCGCGCCGCACTGCTGAGGCGGCGGATCTCGGCATCGATCTCCTTCAGCGACAGATCCTGCGCGTCGCGGATCACGGGCACTTTCAGACCCTGCGGGGTCTGCACCGCGACGCCCACGTGCACCGCCCGGTACTGCAGCAGCAGCTGCCGGGTCTCATCGTATCGCCCATTGCACTGGGGATGCTGCGTCAGCGCGCGGACCAGACCCAGCACGATGAAGGGCAGGTAGCTCAGCGCCCCCTGCGCGCCGCCCGCGCCGGCGTTGAGCTGCTCACGCAGCGATTCCAGCGCGGTGACTTCCACCTCCTCCACATACGAGAAGTGCGGGATGGTGCGCGCGCTGTGGCTGACCTGTTCGGCGATCAAGCGGCGCAGCCCGCTCACGGGGATCTCCTGCACCTCAGGGATCGGGCCTGCGGCGCGCACCGCGCCCGCCTGGTGGGCCTTCAGATGCGACTCGAGGTCACCTTGCACAATGCGCCCGTGCGGGCCGCTGCCCGCAATACTCGCCAAGTCGATGCCGGCCGCGCGGGCGCGACGCCGTATCGCCGGCGAGGTCGCGACCCGATGGCGGTTCGGCGCGGGGGCCGTCTGCGGGGGCATTGCGG
>JBARBG010000022.1:0-37219 GCA_049792815.1 Steroidobacteraceae bacterium
CATTTGGAGGTGATCCGCACCAGCTTGGATTCCGGCACCCGACATCGCCGCTGCCGCTGCTCCCTTCCGGGCCTGACGGGATTCACGACTGGTCGTCGCGGAGTAGCCGATGCGGACCACCATGGACCGGATGCGGGTGCGGCGGCCGAAACTGGCGGAGAGGGTGGGATTCGAACCCACGAACACCCGTGAAGATGTTACTGGAATTCCAGTCCAGCGCCTTCGACCGCTCGGCCACCTCTCCCATCAATAACTTATAAAACTTTTCTCAGGCGAAAAATCAATGCGCGACGCCCACGGCGCCGTGGCGAATCATATCAAATCGCCGGTGCCGGCCGTGGTCCCCTGGGCTCGGTGAACTTCGGTGGCTCATCCAGGCAGGGATCCTTGGGCCCGCGTGGGGGCGGCGCCGGCTCGTTAAGCGCCGGGATCTGCAGGGCGCTCTTGGTGTCCGGCGGATCGATGCCCAGCGGCACCCGCAGCGGCGGGGTGCTGGTCGCCTTTACATACCCGCCGGAGTCGAGCTCGCAGGTGTGAGTGATGGAATGCCATGCATGGCAGCCACCCAGCGCCACACCCAAGAGCGCCAGCACGACGACATTGCGCAATCCCTTCAGCATCAAGTCCACCTCTAAATTAAGTTACCGCAGCACTCCGCACTGACGCAGTGCCCGCTCCAGGTCGGGTCGGAACTGCGCGGCGAGTTCGGTCAAAGGCAATCGCAGTCCGGGGCCCATCAGACCCATGCGCGCCAGTGCCCACTTGGTCGGAATGGGATTGGCCTCCAGGAACAGGTTCTCATGCAACGTCGCGATGCCGGCATCCAGTTTCGCGGCGCCGGCGGCATCCCCCCGCAGCGCTGCCGCGATCATATCCGCCATGGCCCGCGGCGCGACATTGGCGGTCACCGATATCACCCCCCGGGCGCCAGCCTGGACGGTCTCGCGCGCCGAAGCATCATCACCACTGAGTACCGCGAAGCCCGCCGGTACCAAACTTTGGATCTCCCGCACCCGCGCCACCCCTGGCACGGCCTCTTTGACCGCGGCGAGCCGCGGGAGTTGCGCAATACGCCCAACCGTCGCGGGCAGCATGTCCACCGCCGTCCGCGACGGCACGTTGTAGGCGATGACCGGCACCCTCGAGGCCGCCGCAGCCGCCTCGTAGTGGCGGAACAGACCCTCCTGGGTGGGGCGATTGTAGGCCGGCGTGACGATCAATACCCCGTCGACCGGCAGCTGCGATACCCAGCGCACGCGCTCCACGGTCGTGGCGGTGCTGCTGGTTCCCGCCCCGGTAATGACCTGAATCCGGCCGCGAACCTGGCTGCAGGCGCGCTGCGTGAGCTCCTTGAGCTCCGCATCCGCAAGCGTCGCCGACTCCCCGGTGGTGCCGCCCACGACGATGCCGCTGGTGCCATTCTCCAGATGCAAGTCGATCAGGCGCGCCCACGCCTGAAAATCCAGCCCGCCGTCGGCGTGCATGGGGGTGACTATTGCGACCAGACTGCCTGAAAACATTCCCAAAACTGCCCAGCGACCCAAGTCCGCGCGGCATGCGCGGAGCGCGCGATGGTACGAGGCGAAACCGGCCCCCGCAAGCTCGGATTGTGGGCCTGCTGCTGTCAAATCCGCCGACGCGGCCCGCGCGCCCGGCGCGCCGGGCCGCCAAGGTCGCCTTGAGCGGGTGCAAACGGTACACTCGGTGCGCTTACCCGTATGACGGCCCTCTCGAAGATGAAGCAACACCTCGCTGTATCAGCGATCGGCAGCGACCGGACCGGGATGGTCCACGAACTCACCCGGGTGATCACCGAGTGCGGGGGCAACATCAGCGAGAGCCGCATGGCGAATCTGGGCACCGAGTTCGCGATGCTGCTGCTGGTATCGGGCAACTGGCACGCCCTGGCGAAACTTGAAACCGAACTCAAGCGCCTGATGGAGACCAGCAATCTGTCCGTGCACCTGCGCCGCACCGAGCCGCGCAGCGCCCGCACCGACATGCTGCCCTACTCCATCGACGTGGTATGCCTGGACCAGACCGGCATCGTCTCGGGCCTGTCCGGGTTCTTCTCCACCCGTGGCATCGACATCGCCGAAGTCTCCACGCGCAGCTATCCGGCGGCGCATACCGGCGCACCGATGTTCTCGGTGCAGATGATCATCAATGTGCCCAGCCGCATCCACGTGGCGCATCTGCGGGAGGAGTTCATGGAGTTCTGTGACTCGCTGAACCTGGATGCGATCCTGGAGCCGGTGAAGGCCTGAGCACGGCCGGACAATCCCATGCCAAAGACGGTACTGGACCGCAAGGTCCCCGACTTCACTCTGCCCACGACCGGGGCGCAGCAGACCTGGAGCCTCAAGCAAGCCGCGGGACGCAAGCTCGTGATCTTCTTCTACCCCAAGGACCTGACCAGCGGCTGCACCCTGGAGGCGCAGGGGTTTCGCGACCAGGCCGCGGCTTTTCGCAAGGCGGGAACTGCCATCGTGGGTATCTCGCGCGACTCGCTCGCCTCACACGAGAAGTTCTGCCTGAAGGAGAAGTTGCCTTACCCGCTGCTGTCCGACGCCGCTGAGAAGGTCTGCCGCCTGTTTGATGTGATCCAGGAAAAATCCCTGTACGGACGCAAATACATGGGCATCGAGCGCAGCACCTTTCTGCTCGATGCCGCGGGCATCCTGCGCCGCGAATGGCGCAAGGTGAAGGTCAACGGACACGTGGAGGAAGTACTTGAAGCGGCGCAGTCTCTCTGATCGGCAGCCGGCGGTGGCGGACAGCCCCGCGCGCCGCCTTTTCGTCCTGGATACCAACGTGCTGATGCACGATCCCACCTCGATATTCCGCTTCGAGGAGCACGACATCTACCTGCCCATGGTGGTGCTCGAGGAACTCGACGCCAACAAGAAGGGCCTCTCGGAAGCTTCACGCAACGTGCGTCAGGTCAGTCGCTTTCTGGATGACATGATGCGCGGGGCCAGCAAGGAGCAGATCGACCAGGGACTGCCCCTGCCCTCGGGTTACTCCGGCAACCATGGCAAGAAGGCCTCCAGCGGACGGCTCTTCTTCCAGACCCGGCAGCTGGGCGGCGCCGTGCTCCCGGAGATCCTGCCCGGGCATGGCGCGGACAATGCCATCCTGGCCCAGACCCTGCAGCTGCAGCGCGAAGACCCTCCCACGCGCGTGACCCTGGTCTCCAAGGACATCAACCTGCGCATCAAGGGCGCGGTCCTTGGCGTGCATGTCGAGGACTACTACAGCGACAAGACACTGGAGGATTCGGATGTCCTGTATTCGGGCATGGGCGCGCTGCCGGCGGATTTCTGGGAAAACCATGGCAAGGACATGCGCTCCTGGAAGGAGGCCGACCGCACCTTCTACGAGGTGACAGGGCCTGCCGTGCAGGAGTGGCGGCCGAACCTCGGCGTCTACGAAAACGCCGACCATGGCATCGAGGGCATCGTGCGCAGCGTCGACGGTGACACCGCGACCCTGGAGTTGACGCGCGATTTTCGCACCGAGAGACATAACATCTGGGGCGTGACGGCGCGCAATCGGGAGCAGAACTTCGCCCTGAACCTGCTCATGGATCCGCAGATCGACCTGGTGACCCTGCTGGGCCCGGCGGGCACCGGTAAGACGCTGTTGGCGCTGGCTGCAGGCCTGGCGCAGACGCTGGAAGGCAACCGTTTCGTCGAGATCATCATGACCCGGGTCACCATCCCTCTGGGCGAGGATATCGGCTTCCTGCCGGGCACCGAGGAGGAAAAGATGGAGCCGTGGATGGGCGCCCTCATGGACAACCTCGAGGTCCTCACGCAGAGCCAGGAGGGGGGCAACTGGGGCCGGGCCGCGACCAATGACCTGCTGCGCAACCGCATCAAGATCCGGTCCCTGAACTTCATGCGCGGCCGCACCTTTCTGAACCGCTTCATCATCCTGGATGAGGCCCAGAACCTGACGCCCAAGCAGATGAAGGCCCTGATCACGCGGGCCGGCCCGGGTACCAAGATCGCCTGCCTGGGGAATGTGGCGCAGATCGATACCCCCTACCTGACCGAGACCACCTCGGGCATCACCTACGCGGTCAACCGCTTCCGGGGCTGGACCCATTCCGGCCATGTGACCCTGGTGCGGGGGGAACGCTCACGTCTGGCGGATTTCGCCTCCGACGCGTTGTAGCATGGGCCGCAGGGGTGTCGCGAAAGCTCGGGCAGTTACGATTGTTTACCCGCCCGACTGAAACTCCGCGGTGCCGGGCGTTGTCTCAAGTCCTATGCGAATATTGAATAAAATCAGCGTAGTCGCCGCCGCCGCCCTGTTCGGCGGATTCCTCACCAGCGCCTGCGCCCAATCCAACGCCGACCTGCCCGACATCGGCAGTCCGGCGGGGACCCTCGCCAACCTGGACGACGAGTACCAGATCGGGCGCATGGTCATCCGCGAATTGCGGGAACAGAACGAGATCATGGAGGACCCGGAGGTCAGCGACTACATTCAGACCCTGGGGCTGAAGCTGTCCTCCCAGGCGCCCGACTCGGACCGGGTCTTCCACTACTACGTGGTGCGCGAGGGCGACATCAACGCCGAGGCCCTGCCCGGCGCCTTCATCATCTGCAACTACGGCACCATCCTGGCGGCGGAGGATGAATCCGAGCTCGCCGGAGTTCTCGCCCACGAAACCGCCCACATCACGCAACGCCACCTGGTGCGCGGCGCCCTGAAGGCCGAGCACGCCAGTATCGCGACCATGGCGGCCATCCTCGGCGCCATCGCGCTCGGCGTCGCAGGCGCAGGTCCCGGGGCCATCGAAGGCGGCCTCATGGCGGCCGAGGGCATGGGCGCGCAGATGCAGATCAACTTCACCCGCGACCAGGAGTACGAGGCGGATCGGGTCGGCATGACCTACCTGGCGCGTTCCGGCTTTGATCCACTGGGCATGCCGAACTTCTTCGAGGTGATCTTTCGCAAGTACGGTTACGGCGAACTGCACATGCCAAGGATGCTGGTGGATCACCCGGTCAGCAGCGAACGCATCGCCGAGGCGCGCAACCGCGCCGCGCAGCTCGAGCGGCCCAAGCATGTCGAGGAAAGCGTCGACTTCGGGCTGATCAAGGAACGGCTCCGGGTGCTCACGGCAGCGGATGACTATGACCTGCGCGCCTACTACGCCGAACGGGTCAACATGCGCGATCCGCCGCTGGCGGCGCTGTACGGTGAGGCGCTGGCACTGGTACAGCGCGGTCATCCGGCCGAGGCCATTCCGATCCTGCAGCCGCTGCTGACGGCAAACCAGGGTGTCATCATGCTGCACAGTCTGCTGGCGCAGGCGCAGGTCGCTGCCGGGCGTGCGCCGGATGGCCTTGCGACCTTTGCGCGTGCCGAGGCACTGTTTCCGCGCAATATCCCGCTGACCGTGCGCTACGCCGAGGCGCTGATCAGCGTCAATCAGTCCGCCAAGGCGCATCAGCTGCTGCTGGACCTGTTCAACAATGCGCCGCCGAGTCCCGCGCAGATCCGCCTGACGGCGCTCGCAGCGAGCAGCGCCGGGGATGCGGGGGACGCCTATTACTACATGGGCGAATACAACATCGCCAACGGCGAGTTCCAGCTGGCCACGCAGCAACTGGAGCTGGCCCTTTCCGCCCCGGATCTGACTGTCGTACAGCGCAAACGCTTTCAGGCGCGCCTCAAGGAAGTCCGGGATGCCATCCTCGAGGATCGGCGCGCCCATGGCGGTCGCTCCCCGGGTAGCGGTGACAATGGCGGTGCGGGCGGCTGATACACTGAGTTGCCCGCTCGCACTTGCTACACTACCGGGCAGTTTCTCCATCACTGGCGTCACATGCAAAGACAACTACGGCTGCTCGCGCGGTGCGGTGCGCTTTTCGTTCTGACTTCACTGGCCGCTTGCGCCACGCTGCCGCCCGGTTCAGTCCGGGATCCCCACGATCCCTTCGAACGCCTCAATCGCACGACCTTCAAGCTAGACGACTTCCTGGCCCACAAAGTGGCCCTGCCCATCGCGCACGGCTATCGAGCCGTGACGCCGACTTTCATCCGCCGCGGCATCGCCAATGTGTTTGAGAACGCCCACACGCCGGTGATCATGGCGAATGACCTGCTGCAGGCCAAATTCATCGGCTTTGGTCAGGAGACCACGCGGCTGGTGCTGAACAGCACTCTGGGCCTGGGCGGCCTGCTGGATCCGGCCACCGGCCTCGGCCTGCCGAAGGGTGACAATGACTTCGGCCGCACGCTGGGCACCTGGGGAGTCCCCATTGGTGCCTACCTGGTTCTGCCGTTCTACGGTCCGTCGGATGTGCGCGATGGCCTGGGCAAGCTCGTCGATCAGTTCGGGGTGCCGCAGAATTACATCCGCAACACCAAGGTGTTCTACGGCGTCTATTCGCTTGACCTGCTCAACACTTTCTCCGAGTCGCTGCTGCCCACCTACGAGCTGCTTGATCAGCAAAATGCCTTCGACCGCTATGCGTTCGCGCGCAACGCCTACCTGCAGCGGCGTGAGTTCCAGGTGCATGGCGACAGCGGCGGGGTCGACCAGGAGGAACTGCAGCTGCAAAAATCCCTGCAGGATGATGCGGCGCCCGCGCCGGCCGCCCCGGCGCCCAACAGCAAGTAGCAGTCGTTACGCCGCCGCGTCGGTCAACACCGCCGATACTTCGCTCAGGTGAGCGATGGCGCTGATCTGCACCGGAAGATTGGCGAAGGTGAGATGACGGCCGTGCTCCCGAGCCCAGCGCCGCCACTCAACCAGCACCGCAAGCCCGGCGCTGTCGGCATTTGGCACCCCGGCACAGTCCACCACCAGCGCTGCACTGCCGTCGCGCAGGAAGCACTGGATGCCCGCCGCGCATATGCGGCGCGCGGTCTGAAACGTCAGGGCGGAGCTGACCGCAATACGACCCGGCGCCGCCACGCTCACCTGTGGATCAGGCCCACTCACTTGGTGGCCGCCGGCAACCCCGCGGGGCGCTCGCCGGACTGCAGGCGCGTAATCACCGCCTCTAGCCCTTTCTGGTCGATCTGCGCCGCGAAATCATCGCGGAAGCTCTTCACATAGCTGATGCCTTCGATCTTCACGTCCCAGGCTTTCCAGCCATCAGGTGTCTTGTGCAGCACATACAGTACCGGCACCGTCGTACCGTCATCACGGGTGATGGTGGTGCTGACCGTGGCCAGATCCGAACCCGGATCCACCCTGCCCGGCTGCACCTTGAGGCGATTGGCCGTGAAGTTCACCAGCGCATTGCCATAGTTCTGCAGCATCGAATCCTTGAAGGCCTCGATGAAGCGCGTGCGCTGATCCTCGCTCGCCGTACGCCAGTAGCGACCCAGCACCAGCTGCGCCGCATAGCGCGTGTCGAAGTACGGCAGCAGGTACTTGTCAGCCAGCTCCCGTACCAGTTTCGGATTATTGGCATACGCCGCCCGGTTGGCGTCGAGCGCCTTGAGGATGCTGGAAGCCACATCCTGAACGAGCTGGGTCGGGTCCTGCGCATTGACGGCGGCGGCGGGCGCCGATGGTGCAGCCGCGGCCGGCGGGGCTGCGCGCACCGCCACCACGCCACCCAGCGCCATGAGGCCAAGCGCGCCGAGCGCGATCTTCATAGGGGCTGTGGTGTTCATTTCGCGGTCTCCTTCTTGGGCGCCGAAGAGCCGGTATCGGCACCGGGACTGCTCGAAGTGCCGGCATCCGGCCCCTTGCTGGCCTGGCTGGTGAAGAATTTGTTGATCAGATTCTCCAGCACCAGCGCCGACTGGGTCAGCGCGATTTGACTGCCTTCCTTGAGGAAGGTTTCCGAACCACCGGCACCGATACCCACGTACTTGCCACCCAGGAGTCCCTGGGTCTGGATGCTGGCGTCACTGTCATCCGGAATCCTATTGTACTGCGGATCGATACGCATGCTGACGACAGCTTTGTAAGTCGTCCAATCAATGCGGATGCTTTCAACCTCGCCAAGGTTTACACCGGCCATGGTCACCGGCGAGCCCACCTTCAGATCACCCACGTTGTCGAATGCGGCGCTGATGTGGTATCCGGACTTCGTGCTGGCGAGCTTCAGTCCGCTTGACGGCAGCTGTGTTGTCAGAAACAGCAGCGCGATGAATCCCAGCACGACGAACAGGCCGGTTCCGATTTCAATTCCGCGATTCGAGCGCATGGGTCCCCTCAATCAATCAATGCTTGCCGCGAAGTTCAGATGAACGCGGCGGTCAACATGTAATCCAGCAACAGGATCAATACCGACGACGCCACAACGGTGCGGGTCGTCGCCAGGCCCACGCCTTCGGCGGTGGGTTCGGCGTGGAAGCCTTCGTAAACGGCAATCAGGCTGCAGATGAAACCGAACACCAGGCTCTTGCAGATGCCTTCGTTGACGTCATGCAGGCTCACCGAGCTTTGCATCTGCGACCAGAACGAGCCGTTGTCGACGCCCATCATTCGCACACCCACCAGGTGGGCACCGAACAGGCCGACCACATCGTAAACGGCGGTCAGCAGCGGCATAGAGATCAGGCCGCCGAGGAAGCGCGGCGCGACCACATAGCGCAGCGGATCGACCGCCATCATCTGCATCGCCGTCAACTGATCGGTGGCGCGCATCAGGCCGATTTCCGAGGTCAGGGCCGTGCCGGCGCGGCCGGCGAACAGCAGCGCCGTCAGCACCGGCCCCAGCTCCTTGAGCAGCGCGAGGGCGGCCGCGAAGCCCAGCGCCTCCTCGGAACCGAAGCGCTGCAGCAGCGTGAAGCCCAGCAGCGCCAGCACCATGCCGGTAAACAGCCCCGAGAGCATGATGATGACCAGCGAGCGAGCGCCGGCATTGTAGATCTGGGCGATGACGAGGTCGGGACGGGCCAGCACCCGCCCGCACTGCGTGAACACGTGCACGCAGAAAATGGCCATCTTGCCGATGCGGGCCAGGGTCCGCAGGACGACGCCATCCGGTGCAACGGTCGCGTTCATGAACCGTCTCCGGACAGCAACTGCGCCGTGACCTCGGGTGCGGGATAATGGAAAGGTGAGGGACCATCGGGATCACCGCTCATGAACTGGTGCACGATCGGCTCGTTGCTGCGGGCCAGATCCGCGGGCGTTCCCGAGGCCACGATCCTGCCCTCCGCCATCAGGTAGGTGCGCTGCGCGATGCTTGCGAGTTCGTGCACATCATGGGAGACAATGATGCTGGTGATGCCCAACGCCTGGTTCAACTGCTGGATCAGGCGCAGGATCACGCCCAACGCAATCGGATCAAGTCCGACGAACGGCTCGTCGTAGATCAGCAGTTCCGGATCCATGACCACGGCGCGAGCCAGCGCCACGCGCCGAGCCATCCCGCCGGAGAGCTCCTCGGGCATCAGTTCTGCGGCGCCACGCAGGCCCACGGCGTTCAATTTGGTGAGCACCAGGTTTCTGATCAGCGCTTCGGGCAGGTCCGAGTGCTCGCGCAGCGGAAAGGCGACGTTTTCGAACACATCGAAGTCGCTCAGCAGCGCACTGTTCTGAAACAGCATGCCCATGCGCTTGCGCAGCGCGAAGGTCTGGCGCGTATTCAGATCGGCCAGATTTTCGCCAAAGACCCGGACCTCGCCGCTGTCGGCGTAGATCTGCGCGGTCATCAGCCGCAGCAGCGTGGTCTTGCCGGTTCCGCTCGGACCCATGACGGCCGTGATCTGGCCCTTCATCGCCTGCACTGACAGGCCCGAGAAAATCGCCCGGCCGCGCACCGAGTAGCACGCGTCCCGGACGTCCACGATTATTTGATCTGTCACGTGCTTTGAGCGTGCCTCAGGCGGCCTTGTTTTCCAGGTCCGGGGTATAGCGGCCGGCGCTGGCCAGGCCATTCAGACGCGCCCGCTTCAGGTACTCCTTCTGCCCCGCCCCGTAGCCGGCCGCGGTGCCGCCCCAGCCCTTGAGCGCCGCATCCTGCAGCGCACGACCGTAGCTGAAGGTGAGGCGCCAGGGCAGGTCCGCCATCTGGTTCATCAAGGACAGATGCAACGTCGCTTCCTGCGAGGCCTGGCCGCCGGAGAGGAAGGCGATTCCCGGCACCGCGCCCGGCACGTGGCGCTTCAGGCAGCGTACGGTCGCGGCGGCGACCTGTTCGGGCGCGGCGCGATTCGCGGCCTTCTTGCCGGAGATCACCATATTCGGCTTGAGCACCATGCCCTCCAGATAGACGCGATGCTGGTACAGCTGATCAAAGACCACCTGCAACGTGTCATTGGTGACGGCCTCGCAACGTTCAATGGAATGGTCACCGTCCATCAGCACCTCGGGTTCGACGATCGGCACGATCTGCTGTTCCTGGCACAGTGCGGCATAGCGGGCCAACGCCTGCGCATTGGCTTCGATTGCAAATGCGCTGGGAATGTCCCGGGCGATGTCGATGACGGCGCGCCACTTGGCAAAGCGCGCACCGAGCCTGTAGTACTCCTGGAGACGCTCGCGCAGGCCGTCCAGGCCCTCCGTGATGGTCTCGCCGGGGAAACCTGCCAGGGGCTTGGCGCCCAGGTCCACCTTGATTCCAGGCAGTACGCCGATGCTCGTGAGATGGTCGGCGAAGTTCACACCGGCCGAGGTCTTCTGGCGGATGGTCTCATCGTAAAGGATGACGCCGCTGACCCACTCCTGGGCCCCGGGGGCCGTCAACAGCAGGTCGCGGTAGGTGCGGCGATGTTCCTCGGTCGAGTCCAGCTTGATGCCGTCGAAGCGCTTCTTGATGGTGCTCGAACTCTCATCCGCCGCCAGCAGACCCTTGCCCTTGACCACCATTGCGCGGGCAACTTTTTCCAGATCGCTGAGGTTCATCGTCGCGTACCCCCTTAGGTACTTCTGGTTGAGCGGGAGTGGGCCCGGAAGAATAGCAAATCGGCGTGCGGCACCGGTCATGCCGCACCGCGGCGACTGGCATTGGGGCATAAAGAGTACTAAAATGGTCCTACTTAGCCCGCAGCTGTCACGGCACCCGCACCCATGTTACGCATCAGCAAGTTGACCGACTACGCGACCGTCGTCCTGGCGGCTCTGGCCGAGCAGCCGGACCAGCTGCGCACCGCCGCGGCGCTGGCCGGGCGCACGCACATCGCCGCCCCGACCGTGAGCAAGCTGCTCAAGCAACTGCACCGGGCGGGCCTGCTGACCTCGGTGCGCGGCCTCCACGGCGGCTACCAGCTCGCCCGACCCCCGGCCCAGATCACGGTTGCCGCCATCCTCGACGCCCTGGAGGGCCCCGTCAGCCTCACGGACTGCTCCGGGGGTCATGGTCAGTGCGGGATCGAACACCACTGCCGGGTGGCTTCGGTGTGGCAGCGACTGAACCTCGCGTTGCGCCGGGCCTTGAGCGATGTGACGTTGGCGGAACTGGCCGGGATGGACTCCGTGCAGTCCCGCCTGCCCATCCTGGAACACGAAATCAAGTTCGCGGCGCGCCATGACTGACACTACCGACCTGGAACAGCTCGTCAGCCGTCAGTACCAGCACGGCTTTGTCACGGACATTGAATCCGACACGGTGCCGCCGGGCCTGGACGAAGATGTCGTGCGGTTCATTTCGCGCAAGAAGGGCGAGCCGGAGTTCCTGCTGCAGTGGCGGCTGAAGGCGCTGCGCCACTGGTTCACGCTGCGCGAGCCGCATTGGGCACATGCGCACTATCCGCCGATCGACTATCAGGCCATCTCCTACTACTCGGCGCCCAAGTCAAAAAAGGACGGTCCGAAGAGCCTGGATGAAGTCGATCCGAAGCTCCTTGAAACCTACGCCAAGCTTGGCGTACCGCTGCACGAGCGGGCGCGACTTGCCGGTGTTGCCGTGGATGCCGTCTTCGACAGCGTCTCCGTGGCCACAACCTTCAAGGAGCGGCTGTCAGCGGCGGGCGTCATCTTCTGTTCCTTCTCCGAGGCCGTGCGCAACCACCCGGCGCTCATCGAGCAGTATTTGGGCAGCGTCGTACCGGTCGCGGACAACTTTTACGCCGCGCTGAATTCAGCGGTGTTCACCGACGGCTCCTTCGTCTACGTGCCCAAGGGCGTGCGTTGTCCGATGGAGTTGTCCACCTACTTCCGCATCAACGCGGCCAATACCGGACAGTTTGAGCGCACGCTCATCATTGCAGACGATGGCGCTTACGTGAGCTACCTCGAGGGCTGTCTGCCCGGCGAGGAGGAAGTCAGCTACGGCGATGAACTGCGCTGCGTGCGCGATGTGGCGATCGGCGACACGGTGCTCAATTCCTTGGGCGAGGAGGCGCCGGTCGCAAAGATCATGCGCCGCGGTTACACCGGCGAGCTCATCGCCATCACCCCGCGAAGCCCGGCGAACCGCTTCTCGGTGACACCCGAGCACCCGGTGCTGGTGATTCCGCGAGCCGCCGTCCAGTGCGGCTCCCGCGGGCCAGGTCGACTGGCCGACCTTGATGCGCGCAAGCTCGCCGGCGCGACCCCGCAGTTCGTCCCTGCCGGCCGGCTCCAGTTCGGTGACCTCCTGTGCTACCCGATCAACAAGGTCGAGCGCGACGATCCCTCCCTGAGTGATGATTTCCTGCGCCTGCTCGGCTACTACGTGGCCGAAGGGTGTGTCACGCAGTTCAACGGCTGTCCCGCCGTCGAGTGGTCATTCGGCGCGCACGAACCCGAGCTGGTCGAGGATGCCTGCCAGCTGGTGGAGCGACTCACGGGCAAGCGCCCCTCCGTCTCGCACGATCGTCGCAAGCACGGCGTGTACCTCGTGACTTACGCGAAGGAACTGTGCTTCCTGATGGAGACACATGGCGGCAAGTACGCCCACGGCAAGCGCTTCAGCAAGGCCGTGATGGACCTGCCGCCGGCCAGGCAGAAGCTGGCACTCGAGACCTATTATCTCGGCGATGGCAGCGTCGCCGAGCGACAGCGTGCCGAGGGCGGAACCGGCGATCGAGTCACGCTGCGCGGCGTCCGCGCCGTGACAGTCTCGCGCCGGCTCGCCTTCCAGCTGCAGGAGATGTGGTCGCGCAACGGCGTCTTCGTCTTTATTCACGAGCGCAAGGCGTTTGCGGAGACGATGCGCGATGGGCGCACGATCCAGCATCGCGATGCCTGGGTGCTCTACCACAGCGAGGGCGCGCGCAGCCGGCGGGCGATCCGTCATGGGGACATGTTCCTCGTACCGGTGCTCAGGATCGAGCGCACGCCGCATCATGGCTTTGTCTATAACTTCGAGACTGTCTCTGAGCCGCATTCCTATCTGGTGAAGGGCTTTGCCGTTCACAACTGCACTGCCCCAATGCGCGATGAGAATCAGCTGCATGCCGCGGTCGTGGAACTGGTGGCGCTCGACAACGCCTACATCAAGTACTCGACCGTGCAGAACTGGTATCCGGGCGATGAGCGCGGTGTCGGCGGCATCTACAATTTCGTCACCAAGCGTGGCGAATGCCGCGGCCGCAATTCACACATCTCCTGGACGCAGGTCGAGACCGGGTCGGCCATCACCTGGAAGTATCCCAGCTGTGTGCTGCGCGGGGATGGCTCCATCGGCGAGTTCTACTCGGTGGCGACGGTCAACAACTACCAGCAGGCCGACACCGGCACCAAGATGATCCATATCGGCAAGGACACCCGCAGCACCATCGTGTCCAAGGGCATCTCGGCCGGTCATGGTCAGAACTCCTACCGCGGCCTGGTGAAAATCCTGCCCAGCGCCCATGGCGCCCGCAATTTCACGCAGTGCGATTCGCTGCTGATGGGCGCCAGCTGCGGCGCGCACACCTTCCCCTACGTCGAGGTCAAGAATCCCACCGCCACCGTGGAGCACGAGGCGAGCACCTCGAAGATCAGTGAAGACCAGCTGTTCTACTGCCAGCAGCGCGGCGTCGCCACCGAGGATGCGGTGAACATGATCGTCAGCGGCTTTTGCAAATCCGTCTTCAAGGAGCTGCCGATGGAATTTGCCGTCGAAGCCCAGAACCTGCTCGCCGTCAGCCTGGAAGGCGCTGTCGGCTGAAGGCCTTAAGACCAATATCCGGACAAGTCCAGCATGTTAGTAGTCAAAGATCTGCACGTCAGCGTGGGCAACACCGCGGTGCTCAAGGGCCTGAACCTCACCGTACCGACCGGCGAGGTGCACGCCATCATGGGTCCCAATGGCTCGGGCAAAAGCACCCTGGCCTATGTTCTGGCCGGCCGTCCGGGATACTCGGTGACGTCAGGCACTGTGACCTATGACGGCCAGGACCTGCTCGCGCTGGCACCTGAAGAGCGGGCGCGTGCCGGGGTGTTCCTGGGGTTTCAGTACCCGGTCGAGATTCCCGGCGTGAACAATGTCTACCTGCTGAAGGCCGCCCTGAACGCCGCGCGCAGGCAGCGTGGGCTGCAGGAAGTGGATGCCTTCGAGTTCCTGGGGCTGGTACGCGAGAAGATGAAGCTCATGCAGATGCCGGAGACGTTCCTGTCGCGCGGCGTCAACGAGGGCTTCTCCGGCGGCGAGAAAAAGCGCAACGAGATCCTGCAGATGCTGGTGCTGGAGCCGCGCCTGGCCATTTTGGATGAAACCGACTCCGGATTGGACATCGATGCCCTGAAGGTCGTCGCCACCGGCGTGAACAGTCTGCGTGGCACCGAGCGCTCAATCGTCCTGGTCACCCATTACCAGCGGCTGCTCGAGCACATTGTTCCGGACCGGGTGCACGTGCTGGCGGGCGGCCGCATTCTGCGCAGCGGTGATCACACCCTGGCCCACGAACTGGAACGCCGTGGCTATGACTGGGTGATCAGCGAGGCGGCCTGAGGGCAAGGCCTTGGCAACCATGAGCAGCCCCCTCCTCACCCGCATTGCGGCCGAGCACGACGCGGCGCTTGACGCCCAGTCACCGCCGCCCCTGGCCCGCGCCCAGCGCCGCGAGGCCCTCAAGCGCCTGCTGGAGCGTGGCCTGCCCACGACCCGCGATGAAAACTGGCGCTATGCCAACCTGCGCACGCTGGAAAAAGCGAGCTTCATGCCCGCAACCGCGGCTGTCGCGGTCAGCACCGCCGACCTGCCCGCGCCGATCGCGGGGTTCGCCCGCTGCGTCTTCATCGATGGCGTGTTCGCCGCGCCTCTGTCGGCCGTCTGCGGCGCCGCCGGTGGCGCAGTCCTGACCCGTCTGCAGGGCGGGCTGCCCAGCCATGACCAGGCCTTCGCACTGTTGAATGAAGCCTTCGCCAGCGATGGTGCCGACCTGCAGGTGGCAGCGGACGCGGACGCCACTATCGAGGTGCTGTTCTACAGCGCCTCCGCCGGCGCCGCGTATCCGCGCCTGAACGTGCGGCTTGCGCCCAATGCGCGCCTGCGGCTGATCGAGCGCCATGTGGGTTCGGCCGCGGCGCAGTTCATCAATTCCGTGGTGCGCGTGGACATCGCCGACGGCGCCGCGTTCAGTCACTACCGGCTGCAGGAGGTCGCCGCCGCGGCCACCTGGAACGACACCCTGCGCGCCACCGTGGCCCGCGACGCCAGCTACCAGCTGCACCTGCTGCAGGTCGGCGGCCTGGCCGCGCGCACCACCGCCGACATCCAGCTGGCAGGACCTGCGGCCCGCACCCGGATCGACACCGTATCGCTGGCGGATGCTCAGCAGGTGCATGACCACATGATTGTCGTGGAGCATCAGGCCGCGAACACGCGCACCGAGGAGAATTTCCGGGGCATCGCCGCGGGTCGCGCCCGCATCGGCTTCAATGGCCTGATCATCGTCCGCAAGGGCGCGGACCACGCCGATTCGGCGCAGTCACTGAAGGGCTTGCTCGCCGGCGGTGATGCCGAGATCGACCTGCGGCCGCAGCTTCAGATCCACACCGATGAGGTGCGTTGCAGCCACGGCGCCACGACCGGCAAGCTCGATGACGCCATGCTGTTCTATCTGCTGACCCGTGGCATCGAGCCTGCGGTCGCACAGCGCCTGCTCAAGTGGGCCTTCATCACCGACGTGGTGGCGAATATCGATGTTCCGGCACTGCGCACCCATGTCCAGCGCAGCCTTGCCAGCCATATGCAGGATGCCCAGAGCCTGGAGGATCTGTTGTCATGAGCGCCACACCCCTGCGGGCCGCCACGAGCAGCGGCTATGACGTCGAACGCGTGCGCCGCGACTTCCCGATTCTGGCCCGGACCGTGCACGGCAAGCCGCTGACCTACCTGGACAGCGCCGCCTCCGCGCAGCGCCCGTTGGCGGTGATCCGCGCCGTCGACGACTACGAGACCCATACCCACGCCAATGTTCACCGCGGCGTGCACGCCCTGAGCCAGGAGGCCACGGCGGCGTATGAAGGCGCGCGCGAGCGCGTGCGCCGCTTCCTCAATGCGCGCTCCACGCGTGAAATCATCTTCACCCGCGGCACCACCGAGTCCATCAACCTGGTGGCCCAGTCCTTTGGCCGCGAGCGCTTGGGTCCGGGCGATGAGATCCTGATAACGGCGCTCGAGCACCACGCCAACATCGTGCCCTGGCAGCTGGTGCGCGATGCCACCGGCTGCTCCCTGATCGTGGCGCCCATCGACCGCTGCGGCGAACTTGTCATGGAGGAGTTCCACCGGCTGCTGACCCCGCGCACCCGCATCGTGGCGGTCGCGCATGTGTCCAATGCCCTTGGAACCATACTGCCCATCGCGGAAATCACCGCAGCCGCGCATGCACGCCGCGTCCCGGTGCTGGTCGATGGAGCGCAGGCCGTGCCTCACATCCGCGTGGATGTGCAGGCGCTGGGCGCGGACTTCTACGCCTTCTCGGGCCACAAGCTTTACGGCCCCACGGGCATCGGCGTGCTGTATGGCCGCGAAGAACTGCTCTCGAGCATGCCGCCCTGGCAGGGCGGTGGCGACATGATCCTGAATGTGACATTCGAGCGCACCACGTACAACGAGCTGCCCTACAAGTTCGAGGCCGGCACGCCGAACATGTCCGGCGCGGTGGGACTTGCCGCCGCCATCGACTACGTGGAGTCGCTGGGAATCGAGGCCATTGCGGCCCATGAGCGGCTGCTGCTGGATGCCGCCACGAGCGCGCTTGGCAGCATTCCGGGCCTTACGCTGATCGGCACGGCCCGGCACAAGGCATCCGTGGTGTCCTTTGTAATGGAGGGCATCCATCCCCATGATCTGGGAACCATCCTGGATGCCGAAGGGGTGGCCGTGCGCACCGGCCATCACTGTGCGCAGCCCGTGATGGAGTTCTACGGTATCCCGGCGACGGCCCGCGCTTCGTTCGCCTGTTACAACACCCTGGCGGAAGTGCAGCAGCTCGCTGGCGCACTGCGCCACGCGCAGGAGGTTTTCGGCTGATGGAGTTGAAGGACCTTTACCGTGATGTGATCCTCGATCACAACCGGCAGCCACGCAACTTTGGGCGGCTGGATCCGGCGGATGCCTCGGCCGACGGCCACAATCCCCTGTGCGGGGACCGTCTGACCCTGTCGCTGCGCCTGTCCGGAGACACGATCACGGACATTCGTTTCGAGGGCAAGGGCTGCGCCATCTCCACGGCCTCGGCGTCGCTGATGAGCGAGGCCGTGAAGGGCCGCGACCGCCGGGCCGTTCACGAGCTTTTCACCAAGGTTCACGCCCTGCTCACCCAGCCCGAAGCGGCGGTGCCTGAATCCCTCGGGAAACTGGCCGCATTGTCGGGCGTGCGCGAATTCCCCTCGCGGGTGAAGTGCGCCAGCCTGTGCTGGCACACCCTCAATGCCGCGCTCGAGGAAGGTGGCACGATTTCAACCGAAGCCGGCAATGAATCCTCTTCGGAAGGTGTCCGATGAGGTCGCATGAAAACGAACCGGTGGTCATCTACCGCGAAGTCCAAGCGGTGGTGGTGCCCGCGGGCCAGGAAGTCACCCTCAAGCCCGGCCAGGCCGGGTACATCACCCAGGCGCTGGGCGGCAGCTTCACGCTCTACGTCGACGGCAATCTGTATCGACTGGCCGGAACTGATGCGGATGCCATCGGCAAAGAGGTGCTGAAGATCCCCGAGCTGCCACCCAATGCCAGTGAAAGCGATGTGCTGGAGGCCGTGTGGGCACAGCTGCGCACCTGCTTTGATCCGGAGATTCCGATCAATATCGTGGACCTCGGCCTGGTCTATGACTGCGCGGTGCATCCGAAGGAGGACGGCACGCGCCAGGTGGACATCAAGATGACGCTCACGGCGCCGGGCTGCGGCATGGGCGACATCCTGGTGGATGATGCGACGGACAAGATCAAACTGATTCCGACGGTCAGCGAGGCCAAGGTCGAACTGGTGTTCGACCCACCCTGGAACCAGTCGATGATGACCGAGGCCGCGCGCCTCCAGACCGGGATGTTCTGACATGCCGGGGCAGTGGATCGATGTCGGCGCCGCCGACAAGGTGCGCGAGGACCGCACTTTCTGCGCCGAGGTCGAGGGCTTTCCCATCGTCATCGCCCGCTGTGGCGACGAGTTCTACGCCATGGAGGACCGCTGCACGCACGACGGCGAGTCCTTCGCGGCCGCAGATGTCGAGGACTGCGAGATCATCTGTCCGCGCCACTTCGCGCGGTTTTGCCTGAAGACCGGCGAGGCGCTGTCCCCGCCCGCCTACGAGCCCGCCCGGACCTTCAAAGTCAAAGTCGAGAACGGCCGCATACTGGTCGATTCCACGGTGGAATAATCAGCGCTCAAGGTGTCTCGCCCACAAGGCAATCACCAGCGCGGCGACGGTCAAAATCAGTACGAAGCCGGCCACCCCCAGCCATGCCGCATGGTTCCAGGCAAGGCCACCGACCGAACCCAGCAGGCTGGCGCCAAAGTAGTAGAAGAGAAGGTATAGCGCCGATGCTTGGGCTCGGTCGCGCGTGGCGCGCCGCGCGACCCAGCCCGATGCGGTTGAGTGCGCCGCAAAGAAAGCGCCGGTGACAATCGCAATGCCGCACAGGACAGCGGCTAGCGGGTGCACCACGGTAAGTGCTATGCCCGCGGCGAGAACCGCAATCGGCATCCAGAACACCCGGCCGGGACCCAGACGACTGGCAAGGCCGCCCATCCAAGCCGAGCTGAAGGAGCCGAGCAGATAGACCAGAAACACCAATCCTACGGCCGCCTGACTCAAGCGGTACGGCGCGGCTTCCAGCCGAAAGCCAAGGTAGTTAAAGATCGTTACGAAGACCCCCATCAGCAGAAAGGCTGCGACATACAGGAGCGGCAGCGCCTTATCAGCAAGCAGGCCTCGCATGGCGAGCGCGAGCGAACGCAAGTCATGATGCACCGGGCAAAAGGCACGCGGGCGTGGCGCGAAGACTGCAAAGGCAAGTCCTGCGGCCAATCCCGCCGCGCCCAGCAGCCCGATCGCCTCGCGCCATCCGATGTATTGAGAAATGAAGGCGGCACCGAGGCGTCCTGCCATGCCGCCGATCGCGGAGGCTGCAATGTACAGTCCCATGGCTGAGCCAATCGAGCTCGGGTGGACCTCTTCGGAGACGTAGGCCATCGCGACGCTGGGAATTCCCGCCAGCGCCACGCCAATTGCGGCTCGCATGGCCAGCAATTGCGTCCAGCCCGGCACTACGGCCGAGAGCATGGTCAGAGCAGCCGCAGCGAGCAGCGAAAAGATCATGAGTGCCCGCCGGCCGATACGGTCCGACAGGACGGCCGCCGGAATGAAGGTCAGGGCCATGGTGCCGGTAGTGAGCGATACCGCGAGGCTCGCGGTGGCCGCGTTCACGCCGAACTGAGCGGTAAACGTCGGCAGGAGCGGCTGCACGTCATACATCAGCGCGAACGTCGAGAATCCGGCCATGAGGAGCGCGACACTCAGTCGCCGGTAGGCCGGCGTGCCGTGAACGATCAGGTCGGAGACTGTTTGCGGCACGATCTGATGGTACACGCCATGGTTTTCGCTGCGCTCATCATAAACAACAGGCGCGCGCCGTATACTGCCGCGGGGGAACCAACCAGAGCAGGTACAGTGGCCAAGATAACCGGTCCAGAGAAGTCCCGTCCGCGATCGCGATTTTTCGTTCTGTCGCTGGCGATGCTCACGGTCAGCGTGGCGCAAGGCCAGGGTGCCACACCGGTATCCCCGATGCGGCAGACCGTTTCCGGTAGTTTCTGGACCGAGCCTGCGACCTTGAGGTCGCTGGGCTTCGAGTGGCGCATTGCCGGCGACGACAATCGCAACGCGACGGTTCAGGTCAGTTATCGCAAGAAAGGCGAACCGGCCTGGCACAAGGCCATGCCGCTCATGCGGGTGCAGAATGAACTGGTGATGGGGGGACTGCCACGCGATGGCGACGGCCAGCACTTCAATCGCTATGTTGCACCGAACATGTTCGCGGGCAGCATCCTCAACCTCGAACCGGATACGCAGTATGAAGCGCGCCTGGTGCTGTCCGACCCGGACGGGGTGCGCGGCATCAAGGTTCGCACCGCCACGGTTCGCACCCGCGCTGAACCCCAGCCGGCTGCGGGTGGCCACCTCTACCACGTGTATCCTTTCGACTATAAGGGCACCCGGCAGCAACCCGGCTTCACGGGTTTACTGGCGGCGTACTACCTCGGATCGGATCAGTCTGATCACTCCCGCGAGATGCCGCCGCGCGTACAACCGGGCGACACCATCCTGGTGCATGCCGGTGTCTACAAGGACAACCGCTTCGTCTACAGCGGCTTTGACCGCAGCATCGCCGCCTACGGCACCCCCTTCGACGGGACTTACTACCTGACGCAGAACGGGACCCCCGCAAAGCCCATTGTCATCAAGGCCGCGGGAGATGGCGAAGTGATCTTCGATGGCGATGGCTGCGACAACCTGTTCAACCTTATGGGCGGCAACTACAACTACTTTGAGGGCATTACGGTGCGCAACACCCAGGTTGCCTTCAAACTGGGCATCAAGAACATTGCGGGTTCCAGCGGCTTCACTCTCAAGCACAGTCGGGTCTATGACGTGGGACGGGTCATCGAGGCCGGCTGGTCCGGATCCAAGGATTTCTACATCGCCGACAATGTTTTCATCGGACGCCACGATCCGGTCAAGCTGCAAAGCTGGTTCACCCCGGAGGTGTGGGCCAAGTTCCCCGGCTACCCGGCCCTGATAAAATCTGAATATGCCGTCAAAGTGTACGGCCAGGGCCATGTCATCGAGTACAACTATGTCGCCAACTGGCACGACGGCATCGACGTGGATACCTACGGCGATCCTGATGGCACACCGAAGGAACTTCGCGACCGGGTTCCGGTCGCCATCGACATCAACAACAACGACATGTACAACACCGACGACAATTGCATCGAGGCCGACGGCGGTGCGCACAACATCCGCGTGTTCCAGAACCGCTGCTTCAATTCCACGGGCGGTGCCTTGAGCGCGCAGCCAATATTCGGCGGCCCGCTCTACTTCTATCAGAACCTGGTCTACGCGCAGACCACCGGCGGGTACCTGAAGCTGGTCGACACCCCGGCCGGCGTGCTCATCTATCAGAACACTCTCATCGGCCAGGCCCGCTACTCCGGACCGGCCTCAAACATCCACTTCCGCAACAATCTGATCCTGGCCGATGGCTGGACGACGATGCTCTTCTCGCTGAAGACCTATAACAGCTACTCGGATTCAGATTACAACGGCTTTCGCACCACACCCGGCGCGGAAGTTTCCTTCGACTGGGATACCCCGACCGCAGGGCTGCGCAGCGACTATCAGGGCAAGCTGGAAGTGCACCACTTCAGGACGCTGCAGGAATTCCGCGCGGCTACCGGGCAGGAGGCGCACAGCGTCACGGTCGACTATGGAATCTTCAACAACGTCCCCATGCCCGGACGCAACGATCCCCAGCACCTGTACAACCCTGAGGATCTGGACTTCCGCCTGAAACCCGGTTCGGCCGCCATCGATGCGGGTATCGAACTGCCGACCATCACTGATGGCTTCACCGGCAAGGCGCCCGATCTCGGGGCGTATGAGCTGGGCCGGCCCGTGCCGCACTACGGACCACGCTCGCCACCCGCCGGTGCGCCGCCGGCGGATGCGCCACGGTCATTCAGAGGGCCGCCCGCGGGCCTGTGAGGGCACCTGAGAGGCTCTCGCTCATTCAACAATGATCGTGGCGTGCATCTGCGGATGGATGGAGCAGATGACACGGTACGTTCCGGGCTTGTCGAAAGTGAAGGCATAGCTCATGCCGGTGTCCAGGGCGCCTGAACGAAAAAGCCCCGAATCGCTGACCACCGTGTGGGGCTCATCGTCCTGGTTGACCCAGGTCACAGGCAGCCCGACTTTGGTCGTGATTTCCATGGGCGTGAACATGAAGTCCTTGATCATGATCCGCGCGCCAGCGAACGGCGCCTCAGCCGACGCCGCCACGGACCCCAGCCACAGCGCCATCAGGCTGACCGCACCCGTGGCGCGCCTCACTGAGCGCCTCATAGGGTGCAATCCGTCAGCGCCAGCGAGCGCGGATGGCGGACCTGCGCCACGCTGGTCACCCCCAGCATGGCGGCCAGCTGTTCTGCGGGAACCTTGAGGGGTCCGGGTCCGGGCGCCGTCCCGGGGACCGGCTGCGGATAGGCGGTGGAACGGGCCGTGTGGAAAATGATATTGCCCTCAACCTTCTGCACGATCTGGTGAATGTGTCCGTTCAGAACGGTGACCGAGCCGAACCGGCGCAGCTGATCCATGAGCTGGCCAGCATCACCCGTGCCCCAGCCCCAGGGTTCGTAGATTGTCCATAGCGGCATATGCGCGAAGAGCACTATCGGAGTGCTCGAAGAGCGCGCCTTGAGATCGTCGCTGGCCCATGCCAGCTGCTCGGCGCCCAGGCAGCCCAGGCCCCCGGCCTTGAAATTCAGGACGTTGATCAGTGAGAGGAAATGCACGCCGGCGTGATCGAAACTGTAGTAGCCGCGGTTCTGCGAGGCTTTGCCGAAGCGTGCAAAGTACTCACTGACCGTCGGATCGGCCGTATCGTGTTCGCCTGGGGTGGTGTGCAGTTCGCCGGTTCGCAGACGTGACAGCAGTTGCTGCGCCAGATCGAACTCCTCGGGCTTCGACAGATGGGTGATGTCTCCGGTATGGATGAGCAGCGCGGGCTGTTCGGCCATGGCATTCACCAGATCGATGGCGCGATTCAACGTCCCGTTGACGTCCGGATTGGCGTCCTTGGCAAACCCTATGTGGGTGTCGCTGATCTGGACGAACAGCGGCTTTCCGAGCTGGGCGCCATCCGCCTTGGAAGCGGCCGCGACGGCCAGGTCGATGGGCGCAAGGATGCCGCCTGACAGGGCGAAGAGCGTACCGGCCCCGCCGAAGGCCATGCACTTGAGCGCCTTGCGCCGTCCGCGCAGCACTTGATCATCGGTCATGTCTGTCTCCGGAAAATGTGGTTCGGGAGTACAGACTTTCAATCGGCCGGATTTATTCCCTCAGGTCCTGCATCAGGCCTGCCAGGACCTTCAGTTCGCTCCAGCCCGCGTCCGACACTGCGCAATACCCCAGGTCGCCCTGCTTCCAGAACGCCAGGTGGTAGCCCCTGCGCGTGGTGTTCTGCGGCACGCCGCCGGTGCGGATGGCCCATGCGTATACATCGATGAAATGCGCGCCATGCTGGTACACCAGCACCGCCGCGCGCTGGTGATCGAGTACCTCGACACGCCCGCCCAGCAATCGATACCCCAGCGGCGCGAAGTCAGCGACCTCCGGCGACACATCGGTACGGCCGGCGAACCAGGGTTTGACGGTGTGCTGGTCGGTCGACACCACATCGATCAGGTGCGAGGACATCAGCGAATGGGTGTGATCGGCGACCAGCTCGCCCGGCAGCGGATTGGTCAGCAGCGGTATCAGGAACAGGAACGATAGCGCCGCCGCCACGGCGCTGGCACCGATGCCGCTGAACACGCCGAACCAGAACGGTCGCGACCTCCCGACTGCCGCTGCCCTGCCAGCAAAGCGCAGCGCTGGCTCCCGGTCCAGCGCCTCGACAATCCGCCCGCGCAGCTCAGCCGGCGCGGCGACGCGCAGCGCCGGGCTGCGCAGCAGGCTGCGTACCTGTTCGAGGGCCGCAAGCTCCCCCTGGCAGTCGACGCAGGTCTGCAGGTGCTGTTCGATCTGTGCCGCAGTGGCTGCGTCCACCTCGCCGTCAAAATACTCCGGAACGCGTTTGGACTCAGCGCATGCCATGGGCATCTCCTCCGGCCTCTTGCAGCCAACGCATCCGCAGTGACGCACGTGCCCTGGCCAGCCGGGACATGACCGTTCCGATCGGCAGGCTCATTATGCTGGCAATTTCGCGGTAGTCCAGGTCCTCGACTTCCCTCAACACCAGTACTTCGCGGTGTTCTTCGGGCAGCGCCGCCAGCAGACGCTGCAGCGTGCGCTGCTCATCCCGAGCCATGGCGGCGGCTTCCGGGCCGAGCCCGGTAGCCAGCAGTTCATTGCCGCGTTCGTCATGATCTTCGGGCAGCGGCACCAGGTTCTGGCGCTGCCGCTGCCTGATGGCGCTCAGATGGCAGTTGCGCACGATGGTCAGCAGCCAGGCCTTGGCGTCCGACGCACGCAGATCCTCGAAGCTTCGGTAGGCCCGCAATGTCGCCTCCTGTAGCACATCATCCGCATCGTTCGCGGATCGGCAAAGCCATCGGGCATACCGATACGCTGCGTCCAGATGCTGCAACACCTGCGCCTCGAAGCGGCCCCGCCTTTCGTTCGACACCACGGGCTTTAGACTCTCAAGGCCACCGATTTATTCCCCCACGGCCCAGTATAGGCCCCTCTCCGGCTGCCCTAATTCGCCATGATTGCATCATCGAGCGATCACTCTGCAGCGCAAAGCTACGGCGCAAACAGGAGGCAGACATGCAATCACCGACCCGCTCGAATTCAACCAAGGCCGCCGTGCTCACCGCCATTGCGCTGCTGCTGCTGATTCCCCTGGCCTTGCTGCAACACCAGGTCACCGACCGCGTCGATGAACGCGACGCCGCCGTGCAGGCCGTGGCGCGTGGCTGGGGGGAACGTCAATGGCTCGCGGGCCCGGTCATCGCCATTCCGGTAACCACCGATGCCGATCCGGACCATCCGCGCGACTGGTATGTGCTGCCTGACAACCTGGATCTCACCGTCGACCTGCAGGTCCAGGACGCACCGCGTACCGTGGGCTCTTATGCCGTACCGGTGTATGTCGCCAAGGTGCGTGCCCAAGGTGAGTTCGACGTTGCACAGGAAATCGCGCGGCTGAGTCGCGGCGGTCCACCGCTGCACATACACGCAACCCAAGCGCGGTTGCTGCTGCCCATCGCTGATCTGCGGGGCCTGCGTGACCTGAACCCAACCAGTGATGGGTTCCAGAATTTCGAGCCCGCCACGGGCTTCCCCATTCAAACGCTGGCGGCAACCATGGCCGCAGGAACCGATCTGACCGCCGGTCGGCACGCTTTTGATCTGTCGTTTAATCTTGCAGGCACGCAGTCGCTGCAGTTTCTGCCGCTGGCCCGCACCATGCAGGTACACAGCCACGGCAACTGGCGTGATCCGGGCTTCACCGCCGGGTTCCTGCCCATCGAGCGCCGGATCGACGCAAATGGCTTCACGGCCCGCTGGCAGGTTCTGAACTTCAATCGCTCGTACGGGGATCGCTGGTTCCAGGATGCGACGCCGGCCGCAACCGTGCTCGACAGCGGCTTTGGGATTGAACTGGTGCAGCCGGTCGACATCTATCAGCGCACCACCCGCGCGGTCAAATACGGCGGGCTCTTCATTGCACTGAGTTTTCTGACGCTGTTTCTGGTGGAAGCCCTGCAGCGTCGGCCGGTACATCCCATCCAGTACGGCCTCATGGGGCTGGCGCTGAGTGTGTTCTACCTGCTGCTGCTCGCTTTTTCCGAGCACCTGGGGTTCCTGTGGGCTTATGTGATCGCGGCGGCGGCGTTGTGCGCACTCATGGGTGTCTACCTGGCCGGCGCCTTGCGCAGCGCCCGGGCCGGGGTGGCCACGGCCGGCATTCTGGGTGGCACCTACGCCCTGCTTTATCTGCTGGTGACCTCGGAGAGCTACGCCCTGCTGGCAGGCTCAATCGCGCTGTTCGCGCTTCTGGCCACAGTCATGTCGCTGACCCGGAGGTTCGATTGGTACGAGCAGGATATGATGCCGCCATGAGAATTGCCGTGCTGTTCGGCGGCACCAGCGAGGAGCGTGATGTCTCCATCGCCAGCGCCGCGCAGATCATTCCGGCGCTGCGCGCTGCCGGTCACGAGGTCCATGCGGTCGATACTGCCACGGGCAAGCTGGCGCCTGCCGAGGAGCAGCGCCTGCTGGCAAGCCGGGTTGCCCCCATTCCCCCTTCGAGTACTGCCATTGAGCAGGTGCGCGCTCGCGCCGTCAGTCTGTCGCCCGCGCATTTCGACATCCGCCACACCGATGTCGTTTTTCTCGCGCTGCACGGCGGTGCAGGAGAGGACGGGCGCATCCAGGCGCTGCTCGATCTGGCGGGCATGCCCTATACCGGCAGCAACCATATCGCCAGCGCCGCCGCCATGGACAAGGATCTGGCGAAACGACTGTTCAGGTCGGCCGGCGTACCCACAGCCGATTGGCTGATGGCGCCGGTGGCCAGCGGGGAGGTCGAACGGCTGCTGGGGTGGCCGGTGGTGGTGAAACCGAGCAAACAAGGCTCGACCGTGGGGCTGTCAGTGGTGCGCGGCGCCGCTGGGCTGGCGGGGGCGATCCAGACCGCGGGCGCCTTCGACGATGAGGTGATGGTCGAGAGATTCATTGCCGGGCGCGAATTCACGGTGGGGATCCTGGATGAGCAGGCGCTGCCGGTGGGTGAGATCTTCCCGCCCGGGGAGATCTTCGATTACCAGTCCAAGTACCAGCAGGGCGGCGCCCGGGAATTGTTTCCGGCGCAGCTGCCCCAGGAGGAAACAGCACACCTGCAGGACTACGCCCTGCGCGCACACCGGGCACTGAAGCTCGGCGCCTACAGCCGCATCGACTTCCGCCGCGATGCCGCGGGACAATTCTGGTGCCTTGAGGCAAACTCGCTCCCGGGGATGACAGCCACCAGCCTGCTGCCGCAGGCCGCGCGGGCCGCAGGCATGGATTTTCCGACATTGCTGGAACGCATCTGCAAGGGCGCCATCAGGCCCCGATAGTTCAGGAGTTGCGAATCATGCGAATTTCTGTGCTGGTTGTTGCGGTTGGCTTAGGCTTCGGTGCATCGGCCACGGCATCAGCAGCCGACCAACCACCGATACTGCTCGCTCCGGACGGCACGATAATGTCCGGAACCTACAAACCGCATAGGGTCGTACGCCTGGATACCCTGGAGGCTCTCAATGGTCTGCAGAGCGCCAATCCGCGCCACTATGCGATTGCGCGCAAGATTCTCGCGGCCGCCGCCGAGATTTGTGACGGCGACCAGGGCAAGGTGATCCGAATGAAATTCGATGCCCGGTTTGTCGGGTGTCAGAGTTCGTTCTGGTTGGAAAGCAATCCGCCCAAGCGCCAATTGAGTTTCATGATCGATGACACCGAGTACTCGGCGCTGGTTGAGGTTCAACTGAAAGTGAAGGTCAGACCTTCAGACCCGGCGTGGGCATTTCCTATTCTGCGCGATCCCGGCAAGTAAAGTTCGCGGCCTCGTCGATGCTGCCTGTACCGTTGTAGCGCGCCACCTGCGGATAGGGACACAGCGGCCGGGTGCGATCGACCTGTCCTGAGGTGTGATGCGCGGCGATGATTCGCCGTGGCGCCTTGCCCAGCTCCACCCACCGCTCGAGGGCCGTGAGGCTGTCGAAGCTGTCCGGTCCCTCACCCCCCGCGCAATGTGCCATTCCGGGCGCCATGAACAGCCGCACCCAGTCATCAGCGTGCTCAGGGTCCGGACTGAGGCTGCGGACATCCTGGTAGAACTCAACGGTGGATCCGGGCGCGACCTGCTGATCCGCCCAGCCGTGATACAGGAGCAGCTTGCCGCCCTGTTTCGCGTAGGCAGCCAGGTGCGGGTCCATTACATCCAGGTCACTGTCGATGGCCTCGGCCTTCGCGGCATCACGCTCCAGGTCGAAGCCGTGCCAGTCCCAATTCGGATCCTGATACACCACATACCGAAATTCATCCAGGAACAGATCCGCCGGTGCGGGTCCGCCCGCCAGGCGAGCCCAACGCAGTTCCGTTCCGGGCTCCAGCCGCGGGAACAGCTCCACCCCTGATGGTGTTGTCGCCGGACTGATCATGGTCTGTGCGGTCTTGACCTGGGGCGGTGTCAGGCAGCTTGGGCCGTCCTCGCCCTTGCACTGCAGGGCGGCAAAATCCACATGGCAGCGCTCGGGTTGTGAAATGAGTCCATCCTTCAGGCCATCACTGGCATCACACGCCGCCAGCACCGCCTCGTGGAGCATGGGGTATTTGGCGGGCGGTATGTAGGCCGCCGGGTCACTGAGCGCGCGGACCGCGAGCCACAGCGCCCAGGCGTTGCGGCGGATGTTGGCAGGATCCCCGGCGATGATGCCGTCGAACTCATCCGGATAGCGATACGCCTGGATGAGCCCTTCGCGTCCGCCGCCCGAGCAGCCCTGCCAATAGGAGTGACTGGATACGCGGCCATAGAGCACCTTGATCAGTGCTTTGGCTTCGAGCGTCGCCTCATGTTCCGCGCGATAGGCAAAGTCGACCAGCTTTTCAGGATGCCCCAGGGCGAAGCTGCCGCCGCGACTGGTGTGTCCATCATCGGTGGCGCTGGTGGCATACCCGCGCCGCAAAGCCGCGGCCATGGACACAAAGTCCAACCCGCCACCCCAACCGCCATTGCCGATCGCCAGCAGCTTGGTGTTCCACTTCGCCGGCAGCCAGATCTCCGCACCGATATCCGACTCTGGTGTGGGTTTCAATCGGACGACGACCCGGCAGAACTTCGGCAGCTGCTGCAAGGCAGTCGCACCATCGGGCGGCGTGAATGATCCCGCCGCGACCGTCTGCGCCAGAATGATCTCAAGCCGGGGCGTGCTCCCGCCTGCAAGACTCTCGCAGCCTCCGGCGTGGGCGCCCGCGGACCAGGCGGCCGCCACCGCGGCCAACATTGCAATCCCCGGTCTGTTCATGACTGCGCTCATGCGATCGCTGCGGGTAGCATTACATTGACAGCAGGCTGGCGTTGCCGCCGAGGGCCGCGGTATTGATCGTCAGCGTCTGTTCGGTAACGAATCGCGACAGATAATGCGGGCCACCGGCCTTCGGACCGGTGCCGGACAGGCCGCAGCCGCCAAATGGCTGAACACCGACCACGGCGCCGATCATATTGCGATTCACATATACATTTCCGACCTGCACCCGATCCGCGATCGCCTGGGCGGCACTGTCGATACGCGTGTGAATCCCCAGCGTGAGGCCATAGCCCATGCGATTGATGGCATCGACCACGGCATCGAGCTCACTCGCCCGGTAGCGCACAATGTGCAGGACCGGGCCAAAGACTTCCCGTTCCAACGCCGCGAGGCTCGCCACTTCCACGGCCAGTGGGGCGAAATAGCGTCCGGCGCCGAGCGCCGCGGGAATGCGCGCACGATGCTGCCAGCGGCTCCCCGCAACGACCCGCGCCGCGTAGTCGTTGAGGACGCCGAGGGCTTCATCATCGATTACCGGGCCGACATCGGTGGTGAGCTGCCACGCCGGTCCGATCACCAACTCGTCCATCTGTCCTGCCAGAAGCTCCAGCACTCGCGGTGCAATCTCCTCCTGGAGCAGCAGCACACGCAGCGCCGAGCAGCGCTGGCCCGCGCTGTTGAATGCCGAGGTGACGCTGTCCAGCACTACCTGCTCGGGCAGCGCGGAGCTGTCGACAATCATGGCATTGATACCGCCGGTCTCGGCGATCAGCGTGGCAATGGCGCCGGTGCGCGCGGCCAGGCTTCGTTCTATGAGGCGCGCCGTTTGCGTGGAGCCGGTGAAAACCACCCCGCCTACACGCGCGTCCGCAGTCAGCGCCGCACCGACCGGCGGCCCACCCGGCAGCAGGTGCAGGACCTCGTCGGGAACGCCGGCGCGATGCAGCAACTCAACGGCCAGCGCGGCCGTCAGCGGCGTCTGTTCGGCGGGCTTGGCGAGCACGGCATTGCCGGTCACCAGCGCCGCGCTGACCTGTCCGGTGAAGATCGACACCGGAAAATTCCATGGGCTGATGCAGGCAAACACGCCACGCCCCCGAACCCGCAAGGTGTTGCGCTCTCCGGTCGGACCCTCGAGCAGGACGGGCGCGCCCAGCGCCCGTGCCTGCAGTGCGTAGTAGCGCAGAAAATCGATGGCCTCGCGCACTTCGGCCACACTGTCAGGCACGGTGCGGCCCGCCTCCAGCACGCAGCGTGCGATGAGGTCCGCGCGCCGTTCTTCAAATAGCTCGGCCGCGCGCTCGAGTATCTCAGCGCGCTGCGCGCCGCGCTGACTCCAGGCCGGCTGCGCCGCGCTGGCGATCGCCAGCGCCCGCTCGATGTCCCGGGGCGAGGCCGGTTCAACGGGCTGCATCGCGCAACTGCGGGCGCAATCGGCGAGCAGGGTGCGAAGTTCGGCGCCATCCGCAAGATTCACGCCGCGCGAGTTAGGCCGTGAGCCAAACAGGTGTCCCGGCAGCGCTATGCGCGGCTCGGCCGCCGGGTGGGTGCGATCGGCCTCGGCGACCGGATCCATGATGATCTGCTCCGGCGGCAGGCGCTCATCCAAAATCCGGTTCACGAACGAAGTATTGGCCCCGTTCTCCAGCAATCGCCGCACCAGGTAGGGCAGCAGGTCCTCGTGCGGTCCTACCGGCGCATACACCCGACAGGCCGGCCGGGCTGCCGGGCTTGCCTTCCCGCCAGCGATGACCTGTTCGTACAGTTCCTCACCCATGCCGTGCAGGCGCTGAAACTCGAAGCGGCCGGGACCCACGCCGGCCATGATCTGGAAAACATAGGCCACGGTGTGCGCGTTGTGGGTGGCAAACTGCGGATAGATGAGATCGACGTGATCGGCCAGCAGGCGCGCGCAGGCCAGGTAGGAGACGTCGGTGTTCATCTTGCGGGTGAAGACCGGAAAACCCGCGAGCCCGCGTTCCTGCGCACGTTTTATCTCCGTGTCCCAGTACGCCCCCTTGACCAGCCGCACGGTGATCTGCCGCCGCCGCTCGCGGGTTTGCCGGATCAGCCACTGCAGCGCCGCGTAGGCGCGCTTCTGGTACGCCTGGACCGCAAGCCCGAAGCCGCCGTAGCCCTCGGTCACCTCGTTGCCCAGAACGATATCGATGAGCTGCAGGGAAAGCTCGAGTCGATCGGCTTCCTCCGCATCCACCGTCAGGGCGATGCCCGCCGCGCGCGCCTGTCGGACCAGATCCAGAAGTTTCGGTGCGAGCTCGCGCAGCACCCGGTGGCGCTGCGGGTATTCGTAGCGCGGATGCAGTGCGGAGAGTTTGACCGAGATGCCCGGACGCGCTGTGGCCGGCGCACGCGCGCTTGTGTGGTGTCCGATTTCACTGATGGCATCGCGATACTTCGCAAAATAGTGACGGGCGTCGGCCGCGGTAATGGCCGCCTCGCCCAGCATGTCGAAGGAGTACGCGTAGCGGCTTTCGCTGCCGCCCCGCGTGCGCTCCAGGGCCTCAGCAATGTCGCGCCCCATGACGAACTGGTGTCCGAGCACGCGCATCGCCTGCCGCAATGCCGCCCGCGCCACCGGTTCACTGATGCGCGCGGCCAGCCGTCCGAACCAGCCGCGCAGCGAGCCGACTTCACCCCGGTCCAATTCGACCAGGCGGCCGGTGAGCATCAGGCCCCAGGTCGAAGCATTGACCAGCAGCGAATCACTGTCCCCCAGGTGCCGCTCCCAGTCGCCCTCGGACAGCTTGTCGGCGATCAGCCGGTCGGCGGTCGGCGCGTCCGGAATGCGCAGCAGCGCTTCGGCCAGACACATGAGGACCACGCCCTCGGTGGAGGCCAGGTGATACTGCTGCAGCAGAGCATCCATGCCGCCACCGCGCGCACGCGCGGCGCGCACCCCCAGCACCAGCTGCAGCGCGTGTTCGCGTACTGCCGCGCACTGCGCCTGCGGCAATCGTGCGCGATCACACAGACGCCGCACGACCTGCTCCTCGGGGGCCAGGAACTGCGAATTCAGGGCATCGCCCACCACGGAGGTCTGGGCCTCCGCTGCGGCCAGGAAGCGCGGGTCAGGCAGCGCCGGAACGTCCATCGGACACGCGCAGGGAGAAGGGCGTGAAATTCGTGTCGCGGTCGTAGTAGTCCTCGTGTTCGGCGCGCTTCAGGAAATTCACCAGCTTGTAGGTGATCGGTGTGGAGAGCACTTCCCAGCTGGACTTCATGACGTATTGCGTCAGCAGCGCAGCGAGCAGCTCGTGAGCCGACGTCGTCCCGGCGAAGGCGATGAACAGGAACAGCGATGAATCCACCAGCTCGCCGCACAGCGTCGAACCTATGGTGCGCGTCCACAGCCAGCGGCCCTGTGTCAGGATCTTCATCTTCGCCAGGACGAAGCTGTTCACGAAAGATCCGCTCCAGAAGGCAATGACGGAGGCGGCAATGATGCGCGGGGTACTACCGAATATCGTCTCTATCGCCGCCTGATTTGCGCGCCAGGAGGCCGCCGGCGGCAGGTGCACTATCGCCACCGACATCAGCGAAGCGAACAGCAGTGCGCCAAACCCGGCCCATACGACACGGCGATCACGCGCATAGCCGTAAACCTCGGTGAGCACGTCTCCAAAAAAATATGAAATCGGAAAGAACAGCACGCCGGCCAGAAAAGTCACCGATCCAATGACCGGCAGATGCAGCGTCGTAAATTTACCGGGTCCGATCAGGTTCGCGCACAACAGCACGCACACGTAGGCGCCAAGGATCAAGTCGTAATATTTGAAATTCTTCAATCCCGTCCCCGGATGCGTCGCAGCTCGCGGCGCTCATGTTTGTCTGGTCGAGTATCGGGACGCGGCGCGAACGCCGCGGACACCCGCATGCGTTCGGCGAACTGCGCCCGTCGGGCTACACTGGCGGCGGACTCACGGTAACAGGCCGCGGCCTCCGGTGCCGGACCGCGACGCACCGGCAGCGCCGTCACCTCGCAATCGAAGGCCACCGCCCCACGATTGAACACGACCTGATCGCCGCTGCGCACCACTCGCGAGGGTTTCACGCGTTCGCCATTGACGTGAACTCTACCACCGGTGACGGCCTCACTGGCCAGGCTGCGCGACTTGAACAGGCGCACGAAGAACAGCCAGCGGTCGATCCGCATGGATTCATCGGCTGCGTCGGAGGGCTGGCGCATGACCGCGAGTATAAACGTCGCGGCTTTGGGGCGGGTGCTACTGCGCGGTACAGAAACAGTAGGCGTAGAGCCGGTTGGCCTGATTCAGATGGCTTAGGCGCAGGGTTTCGCGCGCCAGCGGGGTTGCCTGGGCGAGCTTCGTCAGCGCGCCAAACGGTGTCAGGTCCGACAAATCGGCCAGTCCGGTGCTGGCCAGAACCCGTACCGCCCGCACCTTGACGGCCATGGCCAGACTCTGCGCCCATGACAGTTCGGGTTCCAGGAACTGCAGCCTGTAGTCGCTGAGATGCGCGCGCTTGGCCGCGGCCCGGACGGCATCGTCGAATGACCCCAGGTGATCGACCAGTCCGCGCGCCTGTGCGTCCACACCAGCCCAGACCCGCCCCTGGCCGATGTCATCGACCTGCGCCGGGGTCTTGTGACGGCCATTGGACACGCGGTCCAGGAACTGGCTGTAGCCGTACTCCACATCCGATTGCAGCAGCATGCGCGCCGCGTCGCTCATGGGGACATCCAGCCGCAGCAGGCCGTCGAGCGGTGTCGTGCCCATGCCGTCAACGTCGACGCCGAACTTGGCAAGCGTCCGGTTGATATTCGGAACTTCGGCGAAAATGCCGATCGAGCCGGTGATGGTCGCGGGATCGGCCCAGATCTCATCCGCGGGGGCGGAAATGTAGTAGCCGCCCGAGGCTGCGTAATTGGCCATCGAGACCACGACCGGCTTGCCGGTCTTGCGCAGCGCCTGTACCGCCCGATAAATCTGCTCGGAAGCATTCACGCTGCCACCGGGACTGTCAACGCGCAGCACGACAGCCTTGATCCTGTCGTCCAGCCGCGCCTGGCGCAGCAGACGCGCCATGGAATCCCCGCCGATGGAGCCCGGGGACTGACTGCCATCCAGGATCTCGCCCGCGGCGACGATGACGGCAACGCGCGTCTGATCGCGGCGGCCCAGTGCCATCTCGGCGTGCACCACCCGTGCGTAGTCCTCGGCGGAGACCTGGCGGAAGCCGTTCTCGTCGTCCTCGGCGGTGAGTTCGGCGATGCGATGCTCGACGTCCGGCGCCGATTTGATGGCGGTGATCAGCCCGGCTTTCAACGCGACCTGGCCGGCCCCGCCCTTTGCGGCCACCGCCGCCTGCGGCAGCGTAGCGACGTACTTGGCGATCGCGCCGGCCGGCAAGCGGCGTGCTGCGTCCACGGCCTTCTGGTAGCGAATCCACAGCGCATTCAGATACGCCTGGCTCTCCTCGCGATCCTCGGGCGACATGTCACTGCGGGTGTAGTCCTCCACCGCGCTTTTGTACTTGCCGACCCTGAAGATATTGATGTCAACGGCAAGCTTGTCGAGGATGGTCTTGTAGTACCAGCGGTAACGGCTGTAGCCATCCACCAGCACATAGCCCAGCGGATCCACATAGATCTCATCGGCGAGCGCGGCCAGGTAGTAGGCGTCACGCTGGTAGGATCCGCCGTAGGCGATGACCTTCTTGCCCGAGGCCTTGAATTCCCGGATCGCCTGCGCCAGCTCCGCCATGGTCGGCTGGCCGGCGACACCATCCATCTGATCGAAATTAAGCACCAGGACCCGGATGCGCGCATCCTTGGCGGCGGCGCGAATGGCATCCGTGAGATCCCACAGCAAGGTCTCGACATGGCCCTGGCCGCGCGCCTGCGCCACCGCGCGCGACAGCGGATCACCCGTGAGCTGTTCGACCAGTGTGCCGGTCGGCGCGACGACCAGCGCGGCCTGGTCAGGGATGTGCGGCACCGAGCTGTGCAGTGCGCCCAGCACGAAGCCTGCGATCACCAGCAGCACCAACAGGTGCAGGAAGCGACGCAGGAAGTCGAGGCCGCGCCACAGCCCCGACAGTATGGAACGCAGTCTCAGACCTTCTCTTCGATGCGCGCGGCCTTGCCGGACAGATCGCGCAGATAGTAGAGCTTGGCGCGACGGACGCTGCCGCGGCGCTTCACCGACAGGTCGCTGATCGCGGGGCTGTGGGTCTGGAACACGCGCTCGACGCCCTCGCCGTGCGAGATCTTGCGCACCGTGAACGAGGAGTTAAGGCCGCGATTGCTCTTGGCAATGACCACGCCCTCGTACGCCTGCACACGCTCCCGATCGCCTTCGACGACCTTGACCTGCACGACCACGGTGTCGCCGGGACTGAAGTCCGGCAATTGCCGCGTCATGCGGCGTTTTTCAATGTCCTGAACGATCTTGCTCATGGTCTTCACCTTTATCGCTTGTCGCCGCCACTTCGCGCGTGGCGAGATACTCATCCAACAACCTGCTCGCCTCGGGCGTGAGCCCATGCGCGAGTATCAGGTCGGGTCGACGCTGCCAGGTCCGCACCACCGCCTGGCGCAGGCGCCAGCGGCGGATATCGGCATGGTTCCCCGAGGACAACACCTCGGGCACGCCCAACCCTGCAAACACTTCCGGTCGCGTGTAGTGCGGCCAGTCCAGCAAGCCCTGGTCAAAGGACTCCTCGACGCTGGAGCGCTCATCGCCGAGCGCCCCGGGCAGCAGCCGCGCCACCGCATCAATCACGGTGAGCGCCGGCAGTTCTCCGCCGCTCACCACAAAATCTCCCACCGACAGCTCGCGATCGACGCCCAGGGTGACGATGCGCTCGTCCAGTCCCTCGTAGCGTCCCGCGATCAGCACCATGGCCGACAGCGCCGCGAGTTCACGCACCCGCCCCTGGGTGAGTCGCTCGCCCTGCGCCGACAGCGCGATCCGCACACTGCCCGCCGGCAACCGCGCCTGCGCCGCGCCTATCGCCGCCAGCATCGGTCCCGGCTTGAGCACCATGCCAGGTCCGCCGCCGTATGGGCGGTCATCCACCGTGCGATGCACATCCGTCGCATGCGCGCGCGGGTCTTCAGTCCCCACCGCCAGCAGCCCGCGCTCGATGGCGCGGCCCAGTACCCCGAACTTCAAGCCTCCGGCTATCAGCTCCGGGAACAGCGTGACGACTTCAATGCGCATCGACGGGCCAGTCCACACTCAAGCCCCGTGCCGCAAGGTCGACCTTGCGCAGGTACTGGGGTATCGCCGGAATCCAGTACTCGGCCGTTCCGGCCACCACCATCATGACGGTGCCCGGCCCCTCAACGAAGTGGTCGAGCTTGCCCAGCTCCACCCCTTCCAGATTGCGTACGGTGAACCCGATCAGATCGCCCCGGTAGTACTCGTGCTCGCCGGGCGCCGGTAGCGCGCTCCTGCGAACTTCGATCATGGCGCCGCGCAACAGTGCCGCGGCCTCCCGGTCCACCACTCCATCCAGACGGGCCACCAGGCCGCGCCCCTGAATCCGCCCCTCTACCAGCCGGTAGCCGGTCTGGGACCCCGGCCCGAGGCGCAGGCCCCACAGGGGATAGTCGAGAATTCCTTCCAGTGGGTCCGTAAAGGACTGGATATGCATCCAGCCCAGAACGCCGTACGGGCTGCCGATGCGCCCGAGTTCGACCCATTCCATGCGTTTGCCGCCTTCCGGCGGCCCTCGCTAGGCCGCTGCGGCCGTAGCCTGCTTGCGGAAGGTCGTAACCAGGTGGCGAACCCGGTCAGACTGCTGCGCACCCTTGCTCACCCAATACTCGATACGGCCCAGATCAAGCTTAAGTTTAGGCTCGCCCTTGCGCGCGATCGGGTTGAAATACCCGACCTGTTCGAGACTTGCGCTGCCCTGGCGCTTGCGGCTGTCGGTCACGACAACGTGATAAAAGGGCTGATTCCGCGCGCCACGGCGCGTCAGACGAATCGTTACCATTGGATCTCCGCGGGGGAATCTGCCCCGTCCCAAAAAGAGCGCGGATTCTACGCAATGAAGCGCTAATTATCTATTGGTTTTCAAGGTTTCAGGCCCCGGGAAACCCCGGCGGCATGCCCCCTTTGAATGCCCCGAGCATACGGCGCAG
>JBARBG010000023.1:0-4406 GCA_049792815.1 Steroidobacteraceae bacterium
GGATCGTAGTCTGAGGGGGCACGTTGCATTATGGTGGGGCGTCTGCACAAATAGGGGGCGCCAACGGTTATCGGTCATTGGTTGCCGGCATCAAAGTGTGGGTGTGGAGATTGTGACGTGGCTCACATGCAGCGAGGGCGGGCGGCTCACGCCTACCCGCCCTCGCCTTCAGATCACACTAACCGGCAGTCTTTAGAACTTCGCCTTCACGCCGAGATAGAAGCGCCGACCGATGGTGTCGTAGTTCGCGTTGGTATCACCTATCGCAGTGGTCGTGCCGGGGGTGGCACCCACCCATACCGGCCAGGCGTTCAGCAGATTGTCGATACCGCCGCGCAGCGTGACGGCATCGGTCAACGCATAGCTGGTGAAGAAGTCCACCTTGTTGTACGCATTAGCTGCACCCGTCGTGCCCACCGAGCTCGGATCCGGGCCTGCCGCAGGCAGGTGCTTCCAGCGGAAGCCCAAGGACGCTGGGCCCACCGAATAGCCAAATGTGCTGAGCAAATTATCCCGGTACGAGTTGTTGGTGACGGTACCCGTGTAGTTGATGTAGGAAGCGCCTTGGAACGGTGACACGGCATAGCGATCCAGGTAGTTGGCCACGATGTTGACACTGATGCCACCCGGGACCGACTTGAACAGATCGGTGTCGGCGAAGCGCAGGCCCCAGTCCACTTCCAGGTCGATACCGCGCGACTGGATGCCTCCCTGATTGACATAGGGAGAGACGTAATTTCGCGGCGCGCCGAAGAAGTCCCCGGCCGCCGGCGCATATTCACGGTTGATGTATTGGCAGTACGGATTGCCGGCCACCAACTGTGCGCCCGTATAGGTGCCTGGAGCGGAACCGATCAGGCCGTTGTACTGGGCATCCAGACACTCCTGATAGATCTGTCCGAAGCTCGGTACACCGATGGCGCCATTGATCTGGATCTGGTACCAGTCCACTGACATGCGCAGGCGCTGCGTGTACGCATTCTGGAAGGGCGAGTTGAGCACGATGCCCGCGGTAACGGTGCGCGCGACTTCGGACTGCAGAGTCGGATTTCCGGAATTCAGACCCAGCACGAAGGGAAAGGGTGCCGGCGACGGGCCGAAGACATTGTACTGGTAGTTGTTGGCGGCAGTCGTGCCGGGGGCCATGAGCGCTGCAGCTTGCGCCGCCGGGGTGCCGCCCCTTTCGATGAGGTACTCACAGGCCGCCTGCACGTTGTAGCGATTGGGATTACCGGCGACGTTACCGTAGGCAGGCGTCGCCCCGGGGTAGTTGGCACAGGGATCGTAGCCGAAGGTGAGAGCGCTGCCGCCCAACGGCGTGAATAGTTCGGCAATGTTCGGCGCGCGGTTGGCCACTTCCAGGCCGCCGCGCGCACTTACCCAGTCGTTCACCACCCAGTTCCCGAGCAGTTTCCAGGTTTTGACGTCATGGCCTGAGCTGGAAATGTTCACCCCTTGCGAAGCCTCGCTGTAATCCGAGAAGCGGATACCCGGATCGATCTCAATGGACTTGGCAAAGGGCAGGTCCTTGACGAGCGGAATCGAAAACTCGGTATACACTTCCTCGACGCCCGTCCTACCGGTGACAGCAGTGGGCAATGCGATGTTCTGATCCACATTCGGAGTCGCCTGCAGTGCGGTATAACCCGAATCAGGCGTGAATGTGTATTGTTCCTCCCGATAATCCGCGCCCAGTGCGAAACGCAGTCTCCCGGCGTGGAACGGCATGTCGAGCAGGCTGCCCTGCAGGTCGCCTTCGTAGACGTTCTGCTCGATCGTCGTGACATTGTTCAAGGCCGGATCGGCGTAGGCATTGCAGTTCGCCGAAGCCCGTGTCCCAAGGGGGTAAGTACCCCCAGTGGCGGTAAAGATCGGCAACCCCGAGGTACAGCCGCCGCCGACTCCGATCGAGCCCGGATTGGACCAGTTCTGGCCATACAGATTCGCGCTGGCCAGAGTTTGCAGTCTGCTCAGATTCGGGAAGCCGTTGAGCTGAGCATTGATATTCGACTCGCCCGTCGCCCCGTTGACATCCCAAGTCCAGTCCTTGGTGAGGCTGAATCCCGGAATCTCGCCGCGCAGCCCGGCGGTCAGCTGATAGACGGAGCTCGTCGTATCCGTCGAGTAAGGGCCAAAGTAGCTGTTGCTACCGCCATATGACCAGGGCATGTTCGGATTCGGCCGCGAGCTGAGCAGATTTGCCAGCGCCTGCGGCACCGGATTGAACGTCGAGCCGGCCGGTGGCGTTCCGAAGTTCGGTGAACTCGGATTGTCCCACGATCCGTAGGGGATAGTGAGCTCCCAGACGCTGAACAGGCCCGACGGTGAGCCCTCGGCCTCGGTGTAGGTCCTCGAGAACTGCGCCTGCGTGTACGCGGTGATCGAGTCAGTAATGTTGTAACGAGCCGTGGCCAGCGACTGCCAATGAGTCTGGGGAATTGTCAGGTTGGGAATCTGATTGTTGTAGCCGAGTTCCCCGTCCGGGTTGATCTTGTAGCCCGTGCCCAGACCAATGGGCCCGCTGTAACCTGAGGCGAGCGGCGCATACTGGTTGAACACGTGGCCATTCGAATCGACGAGGCTACCGGTAGCGGTACCGCCGAAGAACCCCGCGCCGCTGGGCGGGTTGCCGGGACCAAATGGGCCTGGGAGATCATAGAAAAATTCCGGCAGGTTCGGTCCGTTATACAGCGAGCCTCCTGGCGTGCCCGGAGCGAGTTCGCCAGCCTGGAACCACCCGCGCTTGGTCTGATTGGCCTCGCCCACTTTCGAGTAGTCGAGCACCAACATCACATTGCCCTTGTTGTCGCCAAAGTTGCCGCCCATGAGGGCGCCGATCGAGGTGGTGGCATCATCGCCGTACTGGCTGAGGCCCTGCTGGGCGTCGACCTCGAAGCCCTGGAAATCATGTTTGAGCTTGATGTTGACGACGCCCGCGATGGCGTCCGCGCCGTAGGTCGACGCGGCACCGCCGGTGATGGTCTCGACGCTCGAGACAGCATCGGGCGGGATCGAATTCAGATCGATCTCCAGCAACGCATCGACCGGTTGGGCACGCCGGCCGTCAAGCAGCACCAGGGTGCGATTGGTGCCGAGGCCCCGCAGGTCCAGTGTCGCGGCGCCGGGCGCAGCGCCCGTCGCCGACGGGAACGGGTTCGAGGCTAAACTTAAGTTACCGCTGTTGCCGGCGACATTGAATTGTGGCAGTTCCTGCAGCGCAGTCACAATGCTTGCCTCTGAGCGGTTCGTGATCGCCTCGGCGCCCACCGTGACGATGGGACTGAGCGAAGTGAAGTCCTGCCGCGCAATGCGTGAGCCGGTGACGATGACTTCCTGCAGCGGGGTCTGGTCCGAAGAAGCCGGTGCACTGGGCGTCTGGGCGGCCGCATTATTCTGCGCCACCAAGTTCGCGCCCGAGGTGGCCGCGGGACCCTGAACGTCCGCTGTGCGGACAAGATGCGCGGGGCCCGCCACCCACACGGCGAAGGTCCTGTCGTCCAGCTGCCGGGAGGCGAGGCCGGTATCCTGGAGCAGCACCTGCAGCGCGACCGTGGGCGAATAGCGGCCGATGAGCACCGGTGCCTTGATTCCCTGGGTGGCCTCGGGCGTGACCACCACCTGAACGCCGGATTGCCGCGCGAGTTCCTGCAGTGCGCTCTGGAGGGATTGCTGCGGAATCACCAGCTGATACTGATCCGCTTCACCGGCCAGTACCGGCGCCGCGGCGGGCAGGCACAACAGGGCTGCGACAGTGGCTTGCACCATGACGGATTTCATAGACCCCCCGACTTTTGTTGTTACTTTCCGAGTTGACGATGCGTTGACAACTCATCGATTGGACAAAAAGCGTAGCAACCTCGACTATGCTTAACAACAAATATTTCATGTGACGCATGAACAAAACGTACCCGAAGAGCAACACACTTCATGGCGGTAGGGCGGGATCCCGTTCCTTATTTTGGTTGCTTAGCGTGGCGTTGCTGCCCACGTTAGCGTCCACACAAGAAACTTCGGATCCCATGGAGCAGTGCTCCAGCGTCGGCGATTCAAGTGCGCGACTCGCCTGCTTCGATAAGGAAATGCGCCGACGTCACGCGGCGACGTCAGTGCCCGCACCGCCGGCGGCATCGGCCCCCAACACTGCCGCCAGCTTGACCACGGCGCCAGCCAAGGCAGCCGATGACACGGTAGGCCTGGATGGCCGGCAGCTCATTCTCAAGCGCAAGGCAGAAAACATTCCCACCGAAGCGCCCCAACCCATGGTCGTGATGCTGACCCGGCTGACCCAGCGCCCGGGTCATCAGTATTACTTCGAGCTGGCTAACGGGCAGCTGTGGGAGTCTACGGATACCCAACCTGAATTATTCCTGAGCCCACATGAGACTGTGACCATCCGGGCCGGAGTC
>JBARBG010000024.1:0-26872 GCA_049792815.1 Steroidobacteraceae bacterium
TCCTTGTCACCTCTGCCTGACAGGCAGATCACCACCCGCGCACCGGGGTGCGCCGCGGTCCAGCGTTTCACACCGGCCAGGGCATGGGCACTTTCAATGGCCGGCAGAATGCCTTCGGACTCACAGCATTCCTTCACCGCGGCCAGCGCCTCGAGGTCCTCCACCGCTTCGTACTGCACGCGCCCAGTGAGATGCAGCAGCGCATGCTCGGGGCCAACGCCCGGGTAATCCAGGCCGGCGGAGACTGACGTGGTTTCCTGGATCTGTCCCTCGGCATCCTGCAGCAGCATGGAATAGACCCCATGCAGCACGCCCGGACTACCGTAGCTCAAGGTGGCGGCGTTCATTCCCAGGCCCTTGCCCGTGCCGCCGGCCTCGAAACCGATGATCTTCACACCACGATCGGCAATGAAGGGATGGAACATGCCGATGGAATTGGACCCCCCGCCGACACAGGCGAATACCGCATCGGGCAGGCCGCCGGTGGCCTCCAGGATCTGCGCGCGCGCTTCGCGGCCGATGACGGCCTGCAGTTCGCGCACCAGATAGGGATAGGGATGAGGGCCGATGGCCGAACCCAGCAGGTAGAAGCTGTTGGTCGGATCGGAAACCCAATCACGCATTGCCTCGTCGATGGCGGCGCGCAGGGTGCGATCACCGCTGGTCACCGGTTCGACCGTGGCGCCGAGGAGGCGCATGCGACCCACGTTCGGCGCCTGGCGTTCCATGTCCACTTCGCCCATATACACGACGCACGGCAGACCCACGCGTGCGCAGGCAGCGGCCGAAGCCACGCCGTGCTGGCCCGCGCCGGTCTCGGCCACGATGCGTTTGGCGCCGATGCGCTTGGCGAGCAGTGCCTGGCCGATGGCATTGTTGATCTTGTGCGCGCCCGTATGCGCCAAGTCCTCGCGCTTCAGCCACACCTCGGCACCCCAGCGCGCCGACAGGGTGGTCGCGTAGGTGAGGGCCGTCGGGCGTCCGACCCAGGAGCGCAGTTCGCGCCCCAGTGCTTCCTGGAATTCGGGACTGTGCAGATGCTGGCGCACGCCGCGCTCCAGGCGCTCCAGGGCCGGAATGAGCGTTTCGGGCACATAGCGCCCGCCAAACGGACCGAAGCGGCCCCGCTCATCAGGAAACCGGCCGGCGATGCAAGCCTGCAGCAGCTGCTCCTTCTCGGCCTCGGAAATCTCACTGGTCACTGTCGTATCTCCGTGAATCTCTATTGCATCAGCTGTGCATGCGCGATGCGCGCCGCCGCCACGAACGCCGCGATCAGCGCCGGGCTCTTGCGGCCGGCGTGCTCCTCGACGCCGCTGGACACATCGACGCCGAACGGCCGCACGCTCGTGATGGCCGTGGCCACGTTGTCCACCGTGAGCCCGCCCGCCAGTATCAGCTGTGACGCGCTGGCCAGACGCGCAGCCTCGGTCCAGTCGGCGCTGATGCCGTGGCCGCTGACCGGCCCTTCGAAAAGGAAACGCCGCGGCGGTGACTGCAGGGCCGGTGAACCACTGCGCAGCACGGGCAGGATCGGCAACTGGCGCGGCACACGCAGGACGCTTAAGTCATTGATGTCGGTCTGCCAGCCGTCCGGCTTGAAGTCGCGCACGATTTCATCAAGCAACTGCTGCTGCGGATGACGTGTCACGGCGATGCACAGCACCCGGCCACGCGCGGTGGCGGCCAGACGCGCTGCCTGCGCGGGCGCGATCTGCCGCGGCGAGGGTGAAAAGACAAAGCCTATGGCATCGACCCCAGCCTGCAGCGCCGCACTCACGGCGGCCTCGTCGGTGAGGCCGCAGATCTTGAGCCACAGGGGCAGGCTGGCTTCGGGCATGTCAGTACCACTGCTGGCGCGCGCGACGCCCGGCCACGATCATGTCGCGGGCCAGTGCCCGCGGATCCGCGCCGCTCATGAGCGCGCTGCCGACAAGCGCCATGTCGTAACCGGCCGCGGCGACGCGCCGCGCATCCTCGGCCGTCGTGACGCCACTCTCGGCCACGCGCGGCACGTGGGTAGGCAGCAGACTTACCAGCTCCTCGAGCCGTCCCGGCACCACCTTCAGTGTCGACAGGTCACGGCAATTGACACCCACCAGCCATTGCACCGGTGCCATGCCGGGGCGCGCACGAATGTTGGCGCTGCGGCTGGGACCCAGGCGATAGGGACCCGGTTCCTCGTGCGTCTGGGCGTCGAGGATCTCGTGCGCGAGCTCAATGTCGGCCGCGTCGAAAGCCTCGAGCAGCGCGAACAGGCTGCAGGCCTTGGCCGCCGCACACAGTTCGTCCAGCTGCGGCCGCGCGAGCATGCGCAGAATGATGAGCACGCCGCCCGCTCCCGCGGCGCGCGCCTCGACGACCTGGTAGGGATCCACCAGAAAATCCTTGCGCATCGCCGGCACGCGCATGGGGCGCAGCGCCGCGCCGGCCGCGCTCAGGTGTCCCAGCGAGCCATCGAAGCGGCTGGGCTCGGTCAGCACGGAAACCGCGGCGGCACCGGCTTCGGCATAGCTGAGGGCGCGCCGGCCGGGATCCTCGGTATCGGCCGAGCGCAACTGGCCCACAGCCGGCGAGCGCAATTTCAGTTCGGCGATGAGATCAAAGCCGCCGGAGTTGCGCACCAGCGGCGGGGGTGGGGCCGTAGCCATGGCCTGGCGCAATAGTGCATTTTCAGACAGTTTGCCGCGCGCCACGAGCACCCGCTCGTGGCTGGCGCGGGCCATGGTCCTGAGGAAGTCCTGATCACTCATACGGCACCTGCACCAACCCGGGCGAAGTCCGCTACGCCGGCGAGCGTGCGGCCGGCCGCGCCGGAGTCGATGGCGCTGGCGGCGGCTGCAATGCCTTCTCGAGGCGCGCGCGTTCGGTCCGCGACCTCGAGCGCCAGAGCGGCGCCGAGCAACAGGCAGTCACGATGCGGCCCGCGATCCTCACCCGTCAACACGGCGCGCAGCGCCCGAGCGTTGTGCCGCGCATCGCCACCGGCCAAGTCCTCGTTTCGGCAGCGCGCCAGCCCGTAATCATGCGGATCGCGCACCTGTTCGTCGACCTGGCCGGGGTGTACATCAAACAGCATGAAGGGTCCGACCGGCGTCGGCTCATCCCAGCCATGACTGCCATGCACCACAAAGGCGCGCTCGATGGGCATGCCGGACATGGCATGGGCCATCAGGCGCGCGACCTCGGGACTGTAGGCGCCGATCACGTAGAACGGCGGCGCGGCCGGGTTGGTGAGGGGCCCGAGGATATTGAAGATCGTGCGCACCCCGAGTGCAGCGCGGGCCTGGGCCACGGCCTTCATGGCCGGGTGATAGTACGGAGCAAACAGGAAGGTGAACCCGGTGGCGGCGAGGCAGCGTCCCGCGGTCGCCTCATCCATCGGAATCCTGACTCCCAGGGCTTCCAGCACATCCCCGCTCCCGCACTTGCTGGATATCGAGCGATTGCCATGCTTCACCACGGGCAGCCCGCAGGCCGCGGTAAGCAGTGCCGTTCCCGTTGAAATGCTCAGCGAGCCCGACGCATCGCCCCCGGTGCCGACGATATCGATGGCGCGCAGTCCGGGCGGGATCTGCGGTCGCAAGGCCAGCGAGCGCATGCCGTCCGCGAAGCCACGCAGCTCCTCGGCCACCTCGCCCTTGGCACGCAAAGCGGCGAGCACCGCGCCGGTAACCGCCGGGTGCGTCTGCGCCGCCGTGAGCTCAGTCAGCAAGGCGGCGGCTTCCGGCTGCGACAGATGCTGGCCGGCGAGCAGCTTTTCCAGTGCCTTACGCACGCGCACCGCCGCTTTGCTTGAGGAAATTGCCGAGCAGTTGCGGCCCGTCCGGCGACAGTATGCTCTCCGGGTGGAACTGCACGCCCTCCACCATCAAGCTGCGGTGGCGGGCGCCCATGATTTCCTCCTCATGGGTGCGCGCACTGATCTCGAGCACGTCGGGCATTTTCGATGCTTCCGCGATCAGGGAGTGATAGCGGCCGACTTCACATTCCTGCGGCAGACCGGCAAAGAGCGTGCGGCCGTCATGGATGATGCGGGAAGTCTTGCCGTGCATCAGGCGCTGCGCGCGCACGACCTTGCCGCCGAACACCTCGACGATCGACTGATGTCCGAGACATACGCCAAGCACCGGCACGCGGCCGGCGAACGCCCGGATCATGTCCATCGAGACGCCGGCGTCGTAGGGGGTGCCGGGACCCGGGGAAATACACAGATGCGAGGGCGCCCGGTCCAGCGCGGCGGCGACCGTGATTTCGTCATTGCGGCGAACATCGACATCAGCACCCAGTACCAGAAAGGCCTGTACCAGGTTGTAGGTAAAGGAATCGTAGTTGTCGATCAGCAGCAGCCGCGGCTTCACAGACCCTCCTCGGCCAGCGCCAGCGCGCGCACCATGGCGCCGCTCTTGGCCAGCACTTCATCATGTTCAGCTTCCGGGACGCTGTCGGCGACCAGGCCGGCGCCGGCCTGGAAGCTGTACTCATCGCCGTGGAAGACCAGCGTGCGGATGGTGATGGCCTGATCCATGTCACCGCGCGCGCCGAAGTAACCGACCGTACCACCATAGAGGCCGCGGCCCACCGGTTCGAGTTCATCAATGATCTGCATGGCGCGCACCTTCGGCGCGCCGACCAGGGTTCCGGCGGGGAAGGTGGCCGCGAACAGATCGAAGGCATCCTTGCCGGCCGCCAGGCGGCCCTTGACTCCGCTGACGATGTGCATCACGTGGCTGTAGCGTTCGATGTGCCGGTAGGGATCCACATGAACACTGCCTGCTGCGGCCACGCGGCCCAGGTCATTGCGCGCGAGGTCCACCAGCATCACGTGCTCGGCATTTTCCTTCGGATCGGCCCGCAGCTCGGTTTCGCGGGCGACATCCACGTTGCTGTCATCAGAGCGCGGCCGGGTGCCGGCGATGGGTCGCAGCTGCGCCTGCCCGGCATTGAGCTTGACCAGCGCCTCCGGCGAGGAGCCCACCACGGTGATGTCACCGAGCGCGCAGTAATACATGTAGGGCGAGGGATTGATCAGCCGCAGGGCCCGATAGGCCTGAAACGGATCCAGCTCGTGCTGCCCGCTGAAGCGCGATGCCAGTACCAGCTGGTACACGTCCCCGGCGGCGATGTATTCCTGGGTGCGCTTCACGCCGGCGATGTACTGATCGCGCGTCATCGAGGGCGTGGGCTGCTGGTAGCGGCCAGGGCGGGGGGTGGTTGGCAGGCCGCCGCGCAGCGCGCGGATGATTTCCCGGCGCAGCGAGGCGCGCTCGGAAGCTGATCCGGCGTGCAGCAGCGCGATACTGCGCGTCAGGTGATCGAACACCAGCAGCGAGCGTGGCGCCACATAGTGCAGCGCCGGTACACCGTCGGCGGTCGCGACCCTTTTGGGAAGGTGCTCGAAGAAGCGCACGACATCGTACGACGCAAATCCCACCAGTCCACCTGCCAGGGGCACCCCGGAAATCTCCGGCTCGGGGCGCGGGGCCGCGGCCAGGGCCGCGCGCAACTGCTGCAGGAGCTCCTTGGCATCGCCTGGCCTTGCGTGCAGTAGCGCGCCGACCTGCAGACCCGCGGCATCGAGCTTGACCTCCAGGCTGTCACCGAAACCGACGAAGGAATAACGCGCGAGCCGTTCGCCCCCTTCCACGCTCTCCAGCAGGAAGCAGGGCTTGAAGGCCGCAAGCTTCATGTAAGTGGAGACCGGCGTATCCAGGTCCCCGGCAATATCGAAAGGCGCTTTCATTCTGTTCCTGGCTTCAAATCATGCGGACAACAAAAAACCCATCCCGGGGCATTCCGGAGATGGGTTCTGGCGACGCTCGAGTCTTTTAGGAAAAGTTTAAGGCGGCAGCAACCAGGGCCCACTCCGTCAGGAAGTGCGCCACCACCAGGTGCCAAGCTCGTTGCGAAGCTGCGTAGTCATGTGGTGGCAGTATCCTCGGAAGGCCAGGGGTCCGTCAAGGATTGGCGCACGGCCGCCGCTTCCCGGTGCCGGTATTGGCATAAAATGGGCCATGCCTTCCTTTGATGTGGTCTCGGAGCTGGACTCGCACGAAGTCACGAACGCGGTGGACCAGGCCAACCGCGAACTGAGCCAGCGTTTCGATTTCAAGGACAGCGGTGCGGTCTTTGAATTGAACGGCATGACGGTCAGCGTCAAGGCCGAGGTGGAATTCCAGCTCAAGCAGATGCTGGAGATCCTGAAACTGCGCCTCACCAAGCGCGGCATCGACATTCGGTGTCTTGAGATCAAGGACCCCGCGGTCAATCTGGCCGCCGCCGTTCAGGACGTTATCCTGCGGCAAGGCGTCGACGCGGATACCGCGCGGCTCATTGTGCGACTGATCAAGGACTCGAAGATCAAGGTTCAGGCCGGCGTACAGGGCGAGAAGGTGCGCATTGTCGGCAAGCAGCGCGACGACCTGCAAAGCGCCATGGCATTGCTGCGCAAGGCCAAGGTTGAAATGCCGCTGCAGTTCAACAATTTCCGCGACTGAGGCGGCTCAGCGGCGCGTGCGCGCCACGTCGATGCGGCGGCACAGACTGACCGTCGCATCAACAACGCTCGGGCCGAGGCGGCTCAGAGCCTGGTCTTCAAAGGTCACGAGATTGCCGGAGCGCACTGCCTTCAATGTCGGGAATTTTCGCCACGCCTGCAGCCATTGCAGCCCGTCCCCCGGCGGCGCAGCCGCAATGATCAGGTCCGGATCGCGGCTGATCACGGCCTCGACCTGCACGGCAGAGCTCAGTTGCGCCACATCGGCGAAGATGTTTACGGCGCCGCAGATCGACAGCGCATCCGACATCAGTTGCTGCCCGCCAACGGTGTACAGGGGTTGATCCCAGGTCTCCAGCAGCGCCCGCACCGGCGCGCGCTCTGAATAACGCTCGCGCAGCGTTGCGAGCTGCGCCTCGATCTGCCCGGCGCGTTGCTGCGCCACCTCGGAGGTTCCCGCCAGCAGTCCCAGGCGCCGCAGCGAGCCGCCAAGATCAGCGAGCCGATTGACCTGCTGGCCGTACAAGGTAAAGCCCAGGCGCTTCAGCTGAGCGATCTGCGCTGCATTGTTGCCGCCAGGCCAATACACCACCACCTGCGGCTTGAGGACCAGCAGGCGTTCCATATCGATGGCGTTGGCGTCCCCGATGCGCGGCACCCGGCGGGCAGCCGCGGGTTGATCCGCATAGGCCACTGTGGCGACAACCTGCGCGCCGGCGCCCGCCGCGAACAGCATCTCCGTAGCCCCGGGAGCCAGGCTGACGATGCGTAGGGCCGGCCCAGGCAGCGCCAGGTGGACGCCTCTATCATCGACCACATCGATTCGGGCCGCGAAAGCCTGCCAGGAGGCCGCCAGCAGCAGTAGCAACGAACATCCCCGTATAATGCCGGCCATGACAGTCAAAGCCGTATTCCTTGATTTCGCCACCGTCAGCAATGGCGATCTTGACATGGGTGCGCTCAAGCGTGTACTGCCGCACATCGTGCTGCACGACGTCACCCCGGTGGAACAGATTCCGGCACGGATGGCGAAGGCCCAGATTGTCCTCACCAACAAGCTGCATATCACTCGGGCGCTGATCGAGGCGAACCCGCAGCTGCGCTTCATCGGCGTTTCCGCGACCGGCACCAATAACATAGACCTCGAGGCCGCACGTGACCACACGGTGGCGGTATGCAACGTCCGCGACTACTGCAGCCGCTCGGTCATGCAGCATGTCCTGGCGGTCATCCTCGCGCATACCCATCGGGTGCGCGAATTCTCGCGCCTCGCGGTGGATGGTTCGTGGTCGCGTACGCCGCAATTCACCATGTTGAATTACCCTATCCGTGAACTGGCCGGGCGCGTGCTCGGCATCGTCGGTTACGGCGCGCTTGGCCGGGCAGTGGCGCAAGGCGCCCAGGCGGCGCTCGACATGCGGGTGATGATTGCCGGTCGCCCCGGCCAGCCGGTCGCGCCGGGGCGAGTCGAACTGGATGTATTGCTGCGCGAAGCTGACGTTCTTAGCCTGCATTGTCCATTGACACCGGCCACGACCAATATGATTGGTGAACGGGAGCTGTCGTTGATGAAGCGCGACGCGCTGTTGGTGAATACCGCCCGCGGTGGTTTGATCGATTCGGCCGCGTTGGTTGCCGCGCTGCGCAATGGAACCATCGGCGGCGCGGCGATCGATGTGCTGCCGCAGGAGCCGCCGCTCGACGGCAATCCGTTGGTCGACGCGACCATTCCCAATCTCATCCTGACACCCCACATCGCCTGGGCCGCCAAGGAGGCACGGCAGCGCTGCCTCGATGAAGTCGCCGCCAATATTGCCGACTTCCTGAAGGGCGGAACGCGCAATCGCGTGGCGTGACTACCCAGAGGCAAAACGGATGATCACTGCGGCCTGGGCGCGAGAATTCGCCGAGGATTGGATCGCGGCGTGGAATTCGCGCGACCTTGATCGCATCCTTGCGCACTATCGGGACGATTTTGAAATGCGGTCGCCGCTGATCATTGAGAAGATGGGCGTACCCAGTGGCACTCTAAGGGGCAAGGATGCCATTCGCCCGTATTGGCAGATCGGATTGACGGCGAAGCCGCCGCTGCACTTTACATTGCAGGACGTGCTCGCGGGCGTCGATACCATTGTGATCTATTATCACAGCGCAGCTCGCAACCGGATGGTCGCGGAAATTCTGCACTTCGACGACCAGCGCCGTGTCATAAGCAGTGCCGGGCTGTATGGAGACGCTCTCGGATAAGCGCATCAGCCCCTGCGCTCAGGCGGCTTGTGTCTGCGTGACCTCCGGCGATTGCGCTTCGAACTCCAACACACCTGCGACGGCATGCACGGTGGCCGCGATCCGCACTGCGCTCTGCACTGCCTCGCGCGACACCCCATGCTGACGCAGCTGCCGTTCATGGGAGGCCACGCAGGTGCCACAGCCGTTGATGGCTGATACGGCCAGTGACAGCAGTTCGAAATCCGTTTTGTCGATACCGGGGTTGGCGAGTACGTTCATGCGCAGCCGCGCCGGCATCTGCTGGTACTCGGCGTCGTCCACCAGGTGCAGGAACCGATAGTAGATATTGTTCATGCCCATTACGGCCGCGGCCGCGCGGGCCGCATTCAAGTCCGCGGGTGAGAGGTGTGCGGCCGCCAGCGCCTCAAGATCACGCGCCAGCGGCACATGCCGTGAGGCAATCGCCGCGGCCACTGCTACCGCCCAGATCTGCCGCTCGGTCAGACCCGGGGCTCCGGTGGTTGCGAGCACCGAACCCAGGTTCAAGCGCAGGTCGCGGGCATAGTCCGGCAGCGAATCGCGAATGGTATCCAGCGAAGTCATGGCGGTTCTCCTTCAAGCGGCCTTCAGGGTTTCATCGCCCTTTTGCCAATTGCAGGGACACAGTTCGTCGGTCTGCAGGGCATCGAGGACCCTCAGCACCTCTTCGGGATTGCGGCCGACGTTCAGGTCGGTGACATACGCGAAGCGGATTACCCCTTGCGGATCGACGATGTACGTTGCCCGCTGCGCCACACCGGCCTCTGCATCGAGGATGCCCAGCGCTCCCGTGAGCTCACGTTTCACATCCGCCAGCATCGGGAAGGGCAGATCCTTGAGTTCTTCCTTGTCGCGCCGCCAGGCCAGGTGCACGTACTCGGAATCGGTACTCGCCCCCAGCAACTGGGCGTCGCGCGCCCGAAATTCCTTGTCGAGCTTGCCGAAGGCCGCAATCTCGGTCGGACACACAAAGGTGAAGTCCATGGGCCAGAAAAAGACCACGCGCCATTTGCCGGCATGCGTGCTGCCATCGATGGCCTGAAACGCCTTGGCCTGGTCAGTGGAAACAACGGCGTTGAGCCGATATTCGGGAAACTTCCTGCCTATACCCAACATGGTCCTGCTCCTTGAGAAATCGATTGCGGGCAAATTCGATGGAGCGATCCTGGGGCCGGATGCCATATAATTCCAATCGATTGACTTTATAATCCCGATAGACGCCATATATCGGAGGAATCATGTCGGACCTCAAGTTCAAGGACCTGCGCTACCTCGTGACGCTCGCCGACACCGGTCATTTCGGGCAGGCCGCGCAGCGCTGCTTCGTCAGCCAGCCCACGCTCTCGGCCCAGCTCAAGAAGCTTGAGGACTATCTCGGTGTGCAGCTGATCGAGCGCCAGCCCAAGGGTGCGACTTTGACCCAGGCCGGCGAGCAGATCGTGGCCCGCGCGCGTCTGATTCTCAGTGCCAGCGATGAGGTCATCACCCTCGCCCAGACCTATCGCGATCCACTGTCAGGGCGGCTGAAGGTCGCCATGATCCCAACCGTCGGACCTTATGTGCTGCCGCAGGTGGCACCGTTGGTGCGCAAGCAGCTGCCGGGGCTGGACCTGCTGCTCTTCGAGTACCAGACCGCCGTGATCCTGGAGAAACTGCACACCGGTGACATCGATGTAGGGGTGCTTGCCCTACCCGTCGATCACGAAGGCCTGGCGAGCCGCAAACTCTACGATGAGGACTTCAATGTCGCACTGCCCGAGCATCATAGGCTGGCGAAGCAGGCCACGGTGCGCATCGCCGAGCTCGAAAACGAGAGTCTGCTGCTGCTCGAGGAAGGTCATTGTCTGCGTGACCAGGCGCTTGAGGTCTGCGGCCGGATCTCCATCCATGAGCGCCAGGACTTTCGCGCCACGAGCCTAGAGACCCTGCGGCAGATGGTGGCCACCGGGGCCGGCGTAACGCTCATGCCGGAGCTCGCCAGTCGCGGTGCCTATGGCAATGCGCGCGGCGTCGTCATACGGCCCCTGGTCCGACCGACCCCACACCGCCAGATCGGCGCGGTCTGGCGCAAATCCAGTGCGCGCGCGGCTGCCATCCAGGCCTTTTGCGAGGTGCTGGTCAAACATGCGAAGTAAGCGGTAGCCCATCGGCCGCGGGGCCGGGCGCGCAGCGCTCTGGCATACTCCGATGATGAAGCGAGCGCTATTGAAGAGCCGTACCTTAATGACAGCCCCCCTGCGAGGCCCGCTGCTGCTGGCCTTGCTGATGCTGTCCGGACTCACCCCCGGGATTGCCTTGTCTGAAGGCAGCAACCTGGTGGTGGCGGGTGCCTGGATACGCCAGCCGCCGCCCGGATCGGATGTTGCCTCGGTTTACCTGTCACTGCAGAACGTCGGGACGAAGGCCGTCAAATTGACCGACGTGGAATGCCCGGTGGCCGCCATGGCGATGTTGCACGAGTCGCTGGAGTCCGGCGGTCAGTCGCAGATGCGCGCGCTGACATCGGTGTCGCTCGCTCCCGGGGCGAGCGTGGTCTTCAAGCCGGGCTCCAAGCACATCATGCTGCATGGCCTCGTGCACCCGCTGCAGGTCGGTGAGCGTGTGCCGATCGTACTGGTGTTCGCCGACGGCTTGAGGTTGCACGTCACGGCCCTGGTACGACCTCTCGGGGCGAACTGAGTCCGGGCGCATTCGCTCAGCGACCAATAGCCATGCGATTAGACCGCGCCTCCGAGCACATCACTCCCTACGACAAACTGGCTTTCTCCGACGTGCAGGCGCAGGCGCTGCTCGCCAGTGGCGAGCACCGTCAGGAGCTCACGGCATTCTTCGGGGACCGCGAATATGGCGAGCTGCAGTACCTCGCCAGGCGCGCGGTGAAGGCCAGCACGGGATCGCACATGGGGCGCGTCCTCATCGTTCCCGGCATCATGGGTTCACAGTTGGGATTCGAGCGCCAGGCACCGCTGCCGCCGGACCTGTTGTGGGTCGATCCCGTGGACATTGGCGCCGGAAGGCTGCGGGCGTTGCGGATGGATGCGGCGGCGCCGATTCGCGCGATGGGCGTCGTGCTGTTCTCCTACCTGCGGCTGCGACTGTACCTCGTGGCCCACGGCTTCGATGTCGAATGCGTTGACTATGATTGGCGCCTCGGCATCGACGTACTGGGCAGACAACTCGCGCAACGCATCGAGGCCGAACCGCACGCGTATGTCCACCTGGTTGCACACAGCATGGGGGGCCTCGTCAGCCGCGCCGCGTTGTCGCTGGCGGCGCGGCGTAGGGTCCAGCAGGTAGTATTGCTGGGCTCGCCCAATGAGGGCTCATTCGCCGGGGTCCAGGCGGTACGCGGCACCTACCCGGTGGTGCGCAAACTCGCAAGGCTCGATCCGCGTATCAATGCCGAGCAACTTGCGGACGAGGTGTTCAACACCTTTCCCAGTCTCTATCACCTGCTGCCCACACCCACCCACACCCAAGGCATCGACCTGTTCGATGCGCAGCAATGGCCGCAACAGGGCCCACGTCCGCGAACCGAACTGCTGCGCGCCGCGTGGGAAAGTCGCGCTGCCATGGGCAAAACCACTGCGCGTTGTTCGGTTGTGGTCGGCACGGGTCAACCCACGGTCACTGGCGTTGAACGGGTCAAGGATGATTTCGTCTATACCGTCAGGCCGCACGGCGATGGCACGGTGCCCGCTGTCAGCGCCCGGCTGGAAGGCGCGCAGACCTACTATGTGTCCTGCGCGCACAGCGAGCTGACCCGCGATCCGCTGGTGGCCAGTGCCGTCGCCGACATTCTCAAGACCGGCGACACCCGGCGTCTCGCCAGGCGCTGGTCGCCACGCAACCGGGCCGTGGGTTGTATCACCGATGCGGCATTGCGCCTTACGCATACCGAGAAACTGGACCTGACCACGCTGGATGCGGATGCGCGGCGCGTGTACATGCAGAGTTTGAATGAGCCGCCGCCGCTGAGATTGCGCACGCCGGGGCGGTGAGCCGGAGTAGCCGTTGGGGTCCGCCCTAATCCCTAACCTGTTGACTGTATTTGATTTATTTACCTTAAATTGCGAGGCTCTTGATCTATGATGATGGATCAAGATACATCATGACGAGGCTGCCATGAGCGCTCTGCGTAAGTTCTCCTCCCAGGCCGACCCTGAAGTACTTCAAGCGCTGCAGGACCTGGCCACCCGCGAGGGGCGCCAGTTCCAGGCGGTGCTCGGGGATGCTATGCGGGAGTATCTGGCTCGCAATCGTCAGAATGCCCCGCGCAGAAACGTACTGGAGGCCTTTCAGGAAAGCCTCAGGGAACGCGACGAACTGTACCGGGCATTGGCTAAGTGACGGAGTACGTAACGATTGCCGATGCGCTGTTTTTCCACCAACACCTGATCAAGCGTTACGGTGGCGCCACTGGCGTACGCGACGCTGGCGCGCTCGAGTCCGCCCTGCATCGACCCCAAACCGGCTATTACGACTCTCTGGTTGATGAGGCCGCGGCGCTCCTGGAAAGCCTCGTTCAGAATCACCCCTTTGTGGATGGCAACAAGAGGGTGGCGTTTGCCGTAGTCGACGTATTTTTGCGAATCAATGGATTTGCGATAAATGCGGATTCACAGTCGATTTACGGCCACATGATAAAGCTTCTCGAGGATCAGTCATTCGACATGGAGCACTTGGTTCCGTGGTTGCAGCAGATCGTTCGACCTTCCTCGACACTAGATGGCCCGCAGCGCATCTGAAACCGGAAGGCGTGCAGCCCGAAATGCCGGCGCCATGGAGCCCAGCAAACAAAGGGCAACTGCCCACCCGGCACAAAGCGCGATGACCTGCGGTGGCACGGACATGGAATAGACCCCCATACCGGTCGCCATCTGCCGCCCATCGAACAATAGCCAGGCAACGCCCGTACCAACCGCGGCACCGACGAGCGCCAGTACAATGGCCTCCAATACCACCGAGGCGGCCACGGGCAGCGCCCGGTAGCCGATGGCCCGGAAGGTGGCGATTTCCAAGCGCCTCGCGCTTACAACAGCATAGAAAATATTGACCGAACCCAGCAGCGCGCCGGCGGACATGATCGCCCCGACGAAAAAGGCGAAGAAGTTGAGATACCCCAGGTAATCTCCGGCTGTGCGAATGTAGTACTCGGCCTGCCTTTCGGCAGTAACGGCAATTGCAGGGTTCGTGGTCACCCACAGTTTGAAAGATTCAAACGACGAGGGCCGATCGAGCCGCACCAGCACATCGCCAAAGGCCGCCATGCGTTCGCTCGCCATCAGCGTAACCGCATCGGAAAGAAGACCGTTCTCCAGAACATCACCGCCGGAGGAAAAGACCCCGACGATGGTCCAGTTTCCGTTTCGCATCGTTATCGCGTCGCCCACTTTGAAACGGTACAGACTTTGGGCACTCCGGCCGATCAGCATCTCGTGCAACCCCGGCTTGAACATCCGGCCGGCAATGAGTCGGAAACGCGGCCGCAGCGCAATACCCTCGCCGCCGATTCCCTCGACGCTGATCGGCGGCCAGAAGACGCCCGCGGGCGGAATGACCCGAAAGCGGATTTCAGCGTCTCCCAGAGTCTCATCCTTGGGGCCCTTGGCCAAGCCGGGTGCGTTCAGAATTGTGCCGACGCTGCTCGGCAGAATGTCCGCGTTGAACTCGGAGGGTGATTTCGCTGACATGACCATGACCCGCGAGGCGTCACCCGTCGCGTCATACATTCGAATCAGGCCGGCACGACTGGCGAGCGTGGATGCCATGACTCCAACGACGCAGGACATTCCGATGATGATCACGACGGATTTGCCTGCGCGTGCGCGCCAGCTGGCAAGCTCCAGCCGTATCAAGACAACGCTTTGCCGCCATGTCGCCACGGCTAGCGGCCAGCCAGTACTTCGGCGACTCGGGTGCGCTTGAGCTTAATCAACGGAAGCACCGAGCTCAAGAGCGCCAGCAGAAGCGCCGCGCCGGTCGACCACACCAGGACGAGTGAAGGAAGACTCGGCGCCAGTATCATGTCGAGGTTCGATGAAAGCTGCCTTGCTGGCAGCCTGATCAGAATGGCCGCCAGTGCGGTACCTGCAACGCCACCCAGAACACATGGGAATGCTGCTTCCAGGATCACCAGGCGCCTGAGCCGCGATTCCCGGAAACCCAGCGCAATCAGGACGGCGAATTCCGGCATCCTCTCATGCACCGAACGGGCAACTGCGTTGGCGACCAGGAAGAGGATCATGAACAGTCCTGCACCCGCCACACCAAGCATCATGCCAATCCGGTTGATGCTCAAACTGACCTGGGTCTGCCTGTCCTGTTTGACAGGTATGGAGTAAGTCGGGGTTGCCGAATTGGCGAACCTCTGGTCAATCGAACGGCTGATCTCGGTGGCCCGCGCGGCGTCCTTGATCGAGATCCAGAAGATGTTCGCTCTATTCCGTCTTGGCAATGGGGCCGTGTTGTCCAGATATTTCAGGTTCCCCCAGATCATTCCCTGGCCCCATTGGGGATCTTCGGGCACCACCGCCTGCACCTGGAAGTCATAGGTTTTGCCTCCCTCTTCCAGCGGCGTTGTGACCGGAAAGCTGTCGCGTGCCTTCAGTCCATATTTCTCCGCCACCTTCCGGCTGACAAGCACCGCGGTCGGCGTGGAAAACAGCAGTTTCCATTGCGCGGCAGTGATGGGTGCGTCCGGTCGGCTATCACGCATTCCCTCGTTCACCAGAAGAATGTAGTCCCCTGGTCCGCGCTGACTGCTATCCACCTGGTTCAAAGCACCCACCGCGCTGACGCCTTCCATCCGTTCAATCTGAGAGCCCACGGCGATTGGCATTCCGTAGTACGGCTGGTTCACGTAGCGGGGCAAGACAAATATCTGATCCAGCCTCGCCGAATCGAGCATCTGTGTCTTGGATTCATAAAGCCCGATCATCAGCCCGAAGAGCATGAACGCAGCGGTGGTGGCGCCCGTCGTGAGCAGGCTTGCCGCCGGTTTGCGCCATAGGGCCGCCCATACCAGAACAAAAGATTTCACACCCCCATACCCATCGGCGTCATCGAGAGACTTCCCTTGTCCAGATGAACCTGTCGCGTCGCGTATTCCGCGGCCCATGGGTCGTGCGTCACCATGACGATGGTCTTGCCGTGCTTGCGGTTCAGCAGTTGCAGCAATTCAAGGATTGACGCCGATGATTCGCGATCGAGATCGCCGGTCGGCTCATCGCAGATGAGCAGCGTCGGATCGGCCACAATGGCGCGGGCAATGGCCACTCGTTGCTGCTGGCCGCCGCTGAGCTCTCCCGGCTTGTGTTTTGCGCGGTCCGTGAGACCTACAAGGTCCAACGCCGCTTCGACACGGCGCCGGCGCTCGGCGGTAGACAATCTGGTCAGGAACAGTGCGACTTCGATATTCCGCTCCGCGGACAGCGCCGGTAGCAAATAGTAGAACTGGAAGACGAAGCCAACATGTTTCGCGCGCCAGTCGGCAAGCTGGTTTGACGAAAGCTCACTGAGATTCGCGCCAGCGACGATGACCTGTCCTGCGTCGGTACGGTTCAGGCCACCGATGAGGTTCAGCAGGGTCGTCTTACCCGAGCCGGAAGGACCCATCAGGGCCACGAACTCTCCGGCCTCCACCTGAAAACCGAAGTGATGGAGGACTGCGACCCTTTGGCTGCCGCGCAAGTACCCTTTGGTGACTCCGAGGAGAGAAACGAGGCTAGCCATGCATGAACCTTTCCCTGTGCGGCAGTCCTCGGCGCTACTCAGTCACCTTGATCCTCGCGCCATCTTTCAGCTTTGTGAAGTCCCCAATGGCCACCGTGGTGCCGGGTTCGAGTCCGGAGAGAATGGTCTGTCCAGTGCTGTCTTTCAGGCCCAACTGTACGGATTTGCGCTGAACCGTATGCCCGTCAACCACATAGACCGTGCCGCTGTCACCTTCGGTCTGAACGGCCTCCGCCGGAACCACCACCGCGGTGGAGCTGACCGTCGGGGCTGAACTGGTCGCGGCGGGCGACGCATCTTCCTGGAACGACACGCGAGCGCCCATCTCGGGCAACACCCGGGCGTCCTTCTGCTTGAACGCCACCCGCACTTCCACCGTCGCCTTGGAACGATCGGCGGTGGGGACGATGGCGATGACCTCGGCCGGTATGTGCCAGTCCGGATAGGCGTTCAACGTGATCGCAGCGGGCTGCTTCGGGTGCACGCGGCTGATGAAGTTCTCACTCACATCGACGTCGACTTCCAGCGAGTCCATATCGACGATCTTCGCGACGCCGCCGCCGCCCGAGAACTGCGGCGAGACGATCTCACCGGGCTGTGCGCTCTTGATCGTGACCACCCCGTCGAAGGGTGAGCGGACGATCGTGTCATCCTGATAGCGCTGGTTCAGAACGACGCTGGCCTTGGCCACAGCCAGATTCTCTTCGGCCACCGACACGCCTTGAACCGCCGCATCGTAGGTGGTTTTTATGGAATCAAAGGCATCCTGGCTCACCAGTCCCTCCTTCAGCTGCGTCTGGTCGCGCACGAAGCCCGGCCGAAGATCTGCTTCCGCGACCTTCGCAGCCTCCAAGGCCGCCGTGAGCTGCTTGACCTGCGCCTGTGATTGGTGCAGGGCCGCACTGGTCTTTGAGTCATCCAGCTTGGCGAGGATCTGGTCTTTCTTCACTACATCGCCGGCCTGGACGAGCAGTTCGTTGACCTTGTAGATGCTGTTGGCGGATACGGAAGCCTGGCGCAACGCGACGACGTAGCCCGAGGCGTCCAACAATGTCCGCCCAACCGCTGGGCCGCTCTGGGTCGGGACAGCCGTGGCGACGGCGGTTTTGACGGGCACAGCGTCGGCAGCGGAACTGAAGTACCAGACGGCTGCGCCACCTGCCAGCAGCAGGATAATGGCGATCGCGATGCCGATCGGCCATCGCCAGCGGCGGCCGGCCACGGTGGTGGCAGGCCCCTCGCCGCGGTCAATTCGCAGCCGCTCCAGCAATTCAGCTCGATCATCCATAGTTGCCCCTTACTGAGCGCCCGGCAAGGTGCCGGCGTCCTTGCGATGCCACCAGCCACCGCCCAGTGCCTGGAACAGCGTGACGGTGTCGGTATAGCGGCCTGCGAGCGCGCGCACGTAGGCGAGGCGCACCTGCTGATAGGACTGTTGCGCCGTCAGCAGGGTCACGTAGTTCGCGGTGCCGATGTTGTATTGTCTTTGAATGAGATCGAGCCCCGCCTGGGCGGCGGCGAGCGCATCATATTGCGCACTCAGCGCCTGCGCGTCGTTATCCAGGGCGGTGAGGGTATCCGCGACGTTCTGAAACGCGCCCAAGACGGTCAACTTGTACTGCGCGCTGGCCTGGTCATAGGCATCCAGCGCCGCACGGCGCCTGGCGCGCAAGGCGCCGCCTTCGAACAGGGGCTGGGTGATCTGCCCGCCAATGCTCCAGGCATTGGAACCCGGCTCTAGAAGACTGGCGAAGCGCAGCGCTTCACCGCCAAAGGAACCGCTTAACGTCAGCTGCGGCAGCATGTTCGCGGTCGCGATACCGACGGCGGCACTGGCCTGGTGCAAAACGGCGGCCTGGGCGCCTATGTCGGGCCGCTGCGCGACCAGTGAGGAGGGCAGGCTGACCGGCAGATCCTGAGGCAGCTTCAAATCCGCCAGTTTCAGTTCCGGCGCGGTGGCCTCGTGTGGGAAACGTCCCGTGAGGACCGCCAGCTGGTGCTCGGTCATCGCAAGCTGCTGTTGCAAGGGCGGCAGCGTGGCGCGTACCGAGGCGAGGCTTGACTGCTGCTGCAGGACATCGGCGCTGGTCTGGCTGCCCAGCTGCACGCGCCTCTGGATCACGGTCAGCTGCTTCTCCTCCAGCTCAATGATCTGGTGCGTCGCGTCCAACAGATCGCGTGTCGCAGCAAGCTCGATAGCGGCGGCGGCGACGTTGGATGTCAGGGTGAGATAACTCGCCTCGAGCTGGAAATTCTGGGCGTCGACCCGTGCCTGCAATTGCTCGAGTGTGCGACGTTCGCCGCCGAACAGATCGAAGGTATAGGAGACGTTGACGTTGGCCTGAAAGATATTGGTAATGAAGCCCGGGAAACCCGGGGCAATGGTGGCGCCGCTGGACTTCTCGCGATCGGCGAGCCCGGACCCCGTCACACTCGGCACAAAGACCCCGGCCTCCGCCCGAACATTCTCACGGGCCTCGCGCAGAGCGGCCTGCTGGGCACTGATGTCGGGATAGTTGGCCATGGCCTGCGAGATGAGCTCATCCAGGGCAGCGGAGCCGAACAGCGTCCACCATTCCCCCGGCAGCTCCTGGCCTGACGCAAAGCGCTGGGTTTCCCCGCCGACCACACCCGTGGCCACGGTGCTTTTCGGGAGCGCCCCGGGTGCATAGCCCTCGGTGGCCGGTGGCGGTGGCGTGTGGAAATCCGGACCGACTGCGCAGGCCGACAGCAACAACGCGACCACGAATCCAGATTTTCGACCTACGCCCCGCAGACCCAAGTGCGTGTAATGACCCAACACCCGAACCCCTTATTCTTTCGATTCATTGCCCAGACCTTATTGGAGCGTATCAAGGTCAGGATGTTCCATCCCATCTTTGCGACCGCGCGGACGATTACCTATGCCGCAGTGCATTAAAGCCTGGAACCGGGCGCCTGGGAACAATTTATTGAGGGGCCCGCCCTGTGGCGATGAACAGCGTGACGTTGGTTTGTGCGCTCAAGGGGATTTTCCCGGACTTAGCGCCGTTCATCTGCAGGAAATAAGCGGTGAGCTGCAGGGAGGTCTCGCGGCCGGTATTCTTCGGTGGAAAAGCGCCCATGGCATTGGCCACCCGAGCCACATACTCCCGCATCGACTTTGCACCCCAGTGCGCCATGAACCGCGCTCCCGCCAGCGGTGGCACCTGCTCCCCGTTTTGATCGATGGTCTTGATCATGTTCTCGGGCAGCGAGTTGATGTCGGGAAGTTCGCCAGGCGCGCCCGTACGGCCCTGCATGTTGAACTGGTGGCAAAGGCCGCAGCTGGATTCGTAGGCGATCTTGCCGGCGCGCGCCTGTTCGGCCGTGAATACGCGTGGCGCCGGGTCGGGCTTTTGTGGCTGGTCTGCGGCACACGCCAGCGCTACACCGCCCGCGAGCACCATCAGCATGAAACTGCGAATCATGATTGGCCTCCCTTGTCGGAGGCACCCTAAACTTGCAAAACGAAGCCTGCTTAGGTTTGTTACGAAATGAGGGTGCGGCGGGATGAAGGCCGCGATTTCGACAACGATTCAACAGTTGTCAGGTCAACACAGGGCTCCGGAACCTAGATCAGCGCCGCATCAACGCCCGCAACGGACTCCGATCCATTCGTGACAATCCGCGCGTAGCCCTGTGCACGCGGCAGCAGCTGTCCGATGTAGGCGCGCGCGCTTGTCAACTTGCTCACGTTGAATGCCTGCCCTGCCTGGGCCGCGTCGGCCCTGACCAATTTCGCGGCCCGCGCCATCAGCCAGCCACCCAGCACAAATCCACACATCATCAGATACGGCACGGCGACTGCGAGGCAGCGATCCGGTTCAGTGGCGCCCAGCGCCAGAAGCCTCCCGGTGGCTTCGCGCAGCAGCCTCACGCTGGCCAGTGCTTCGTAGCACATTGCATCCGAACCGCTCGTGGCGGCGAGTTCCGGTTCGATCTGCGCCAGCAGACCCATCATGGCCGCGCCCTTGTCGCGCAGCAGCTTGCGGCCGATCAAATCGTTGGCCTGGATGCCGGTGGTACCCTCGTAGATGGATGTGATCCGAACGTCGCGCAACCACTGGGCGGCGCCGGTCTCCTCGATGAACCCAGTGCCCCCGTGGACCTGGATGCCGGTGCTCGCGAGCTCCACGCCGAACTCGGTGCACCAGCCCTTGACGATGGGGATGAGCAGATCGCCCTGCGCCTGGGCCTGGGCGCGTACGGCTGGGTCGGAGTGTGATTCGGCCAAATCCAGTTGCCAGGCGGCGTACAGGGTCAGGGCGCGCATGGCCTCGGTGCCGGCCTTCATTTCCAGCAGCATGCGCTTCACGTCGGGATGTTGAATGATGGGCGCCGCGCCCTTTGCGCCGCTGGTACTTCGGCCCTGGATGCGGCCACGCGCGTAATCGGCGGCCTGCTGGAAGGCGCGTTCGGCCACGGCATATCCCTGCAGACCGACGGCAAGACGCGCGGCGTTCATCATGATGAACATGTATTCCAGGCCGCGGTTGGCCTCGCCGACCAGATAGCCGGTGGCGCCCTCGCGTTCGCCGAAGGCCATCACGCAGGTGGGACTGGCATGGATGCCCAGCTTGTGTTCGATCGAAACACAGCGCAGGTCATTGCGCCGGCCCAGCTGACCGTTGTCCCCGACCAGCACCTTCGGCACCAGGAACAGCGAAATACCCCGCACACCCTCCGGGGCTCCTTCGATCCGCGCCAGCACCATGTGGATGATGTTGTCCGTCAGATCGTGGTCGCCCCAGGTGATGAAGATTTTCTGTCCGAAGAGCCGGAATTCATCGACCGCGAGGTCACCGCCCTGGGGCACGGCCCGAGTGCGGATCAACGCCAGATCGGATCCGGCCTGCGGCTCGGTGAGCACCATCGTGCCGGTCCATTCGCCCGTCACCATTTTCGGCAGGTAGCGCTTTTTCAGCTCCGGGGCAGCGGTAATTTCCAGGGCATGGATGGCCCCGTAGGTCAGCATCGGACACAGCTTGAAGGCGAGGTTCGCCGATGCCCAGGTCTCCTGGGCGGCCGTGGCCAGCAGCAGCGGCATCCCCTGGCCACCGATGTCGGCCGGCGCCCGCAACTGCGGCCAACCGCCCGCAATGAATTGCCGATAGGCCTCGCGAAAGCCCTTGGCCGAGCGCACACCCTGCTCACTCCAGTGCGCGCCTTCCTGGTCGCCGCTGCGATTGATGGGGTCCAGGACCCCTTCGGCGAAGCGCGCAGATTCGCCGAGTACCGAATCGGCCAGGTCGGCTGAATACTCGGCGTGCGCCGGACAACCCGCGAGGGGCTGCGCCCCGAGCAACGTATTCAGGACAAATGACAGGTCCTTGAGCGGTGCGCGATACATTCCACACCTCCTGCGTCAGATCTGCGCCAGCGCCGGAACCACGTTGGCCGCGAGAAAATCCACGAAACACTGCACCCGCGTATCGGCTCCCTGGTTCGCAGGGTACACCGCGTACAGCGGCATGATCTGTGGCAGCTCCCAGTCGGACAGCAGTAACTTGAGCCGACCCGTTGCCAGCCCCTGCCGACACAGGAATTCCGGCAGCACGCCGATTCCGAGGCCGGCGGCCGTCGCCGAATGCAGCACGGCCGGATCATTCACGGCCAGCCGCGAGGTCACGCGGATTTCGGCCCGCATGGCGCCACGGACCAGCGTCATGCGAAATTCGGCGCCCTCGCCTTCAGGGGTCAGCAGGTCGTGCGAGCGCAGCTCATCGGGCCGCTTCGGCGTGCCGCGGCGCTGTAGATACGCAGGCGTGGCACACAGAATTGCCGGCGGCGCACCCAATAGACAGTGCGCCATGCCCGGCTCTTCACCGGTGCCGGTACGGATGGCGACGTCAACTCCCTTGCCTGAGCCAAGGTCCATGCCGGACCCTTGGGACTGCAGGTTCACTTCGAGCGGAATGTTGGGAAAGCTTTCCATGAAACGCGGCACCAGGGGCGCGAGCAGGATGCGGCCGTAGGTCGGATCGGCCGCGACCCGCAAGGGTCCGGTGGGCGGCGCGAACCAGCGTCCGATTTGCATACGGGCGGCATCGACCTCATCGGCCAGCCGCCGCGCGTGGGGGTAGATCAACTCACCCGCCTCAGTCAAAGAAAGGCGCCGCGTGGTTCGGTTCAGCACCCGGACCCCCAAGGCAACCTCAAGGTCCGCGACGGCGCGGCTGACGGCGGCCTTGGGGACGCCAAGCGCTCGGGCCGCTGCCGAGAATCCATTCAGCTCGACCACCTTCGAAAGGGTGGCCAGTTGTGCTGGCATCCAGAACAGGCTCATTTTGCTTCCAATAAGAGCTATTCAAGTCCCTATTGTTTCATTACTGTGACATAAAAGTACAGGGGAACAAGTGTAGAATCCGCCGCCTCGCCCTAGGCCAACCGCATACGAGGAGACCCCGATGCAGATTTCCGTGTACACCATGACGGTCGAGACCTTCCTGCCCATGCTCGCAAACCTCTCAAAGCAGTTGGGCAAGGCCACTGAATTGGCGACCGCCAAGAAGTTCGACAGCGCGGTTCTGGCCAATGCGCGCCTGGCGCCGGACATGTTTTCGCTCGTCAAGCAGGTACAGCTGACGACCGATTTTGCGAAGAGCGGCACCGCGCGTCTCGCCGGCGTCGACGTGCCGAAGTTTGAGGACAGCGAGCAGACCATTGCCGAACTGCAGGCGCGCGTCAAAAAGACGATCGACTTCGTGTCGAGCGTGAAGGCCGACAGTTTCAAGGGCGCCGAGGATCGCGACATCGTGATTCCGATGCGCGACACCAAGCTGGAGTTCAAAGGCCTCGCATACTTGCGCGATTGGGTGATACCGAATTTCTTTTTCCACGCCACGGCCGCCTATTCGATACTGCGGCACAATGGCGTAGAAATCGGCAAGCGCGACTTCCTGCCCGGTTAAGTCAGATACAAAACCGTCTTAAGTCCTAAACGCTGGCGGTTATGACAAGAGCGGGGCGTGCGGTGCGCGCCCCGCTGCAATCAGAATCACAGAACGCGAGCGGCGTCACGCTGTCGCCACAAAGAGACTGCCACCCTAGGGCCAGATACCGGGGTGCTGTACTTGTCGAATTCCAACCTCAATGCCGCCCTGCGCCCGCAGACCGAGGCGCAGGGTGAAGCGGCCGAAACAGCGGATACGCTGGGCAAGCAACTATTGTCCTTGCTGCCGCCGCTGCGCTTGCATTCAGCGTCAATTTTCAACGCCGCAGGCGATGTGCAATGGCTGAGCGAAGGCGCCCTCGGCCCCGATGAGCAAGTCGTGGTTGAGGAGGCCATTGCTTCGCTGACCGCCACCAATACCCGCGCCCATCTCGAAGCGCCGATGGCGGACAGTCGCGCCGCCCTGTTCCTGGCGGTACGCACACCACGTGCGACCCTGGCCGGCGTGATCATGCTGCTGATGGACGCCAAGACGCTCAACTCGGGCAATCTCGCGGCCCGCATCCTCACGACCAGCATGCGCTCGATCCTGCAGAAGATTGCGCTGCTGCTGGCGCCGCCGCAGCTCGGCGCGACCGCGACCTTTGCGGGAATTCGCCCGTTTTCATCGGGCACGGTGCCGCTGGAAGTCGCGGTGATGCCCGGCGCGAGCGTCGGCGACACGGCCAACGTTTCATTCGCGAAGGACTCATTCGAGTGGCCGCCGCAGCCGACGCCAGCCACGGCCCCCGTGGATGACGCGCTGGCGTTGGATATTCTGGAGCCGGCCAGCGCTTCGATACCCGCCGGCGATGTACTGGCGTGGTCCGAGCCTGAGACCACCGGTTCGGTGGAAATCAGCTTCAGCTGCGATCCGGCCCCGGCAGTGCCGATGCCGGACGCAGTGCAGCCGCTGCGCCTGCGCGAAATGGTGCGGCTCAGGGCCGGAGCGCGTACCCGTCGCTACCAGGTGGTGCCCGTGGCCGAGAAGCAGCGCGGGGATGCATTGGCGACCCTCAATCAGCTGCTGGCGTGGCTGAAGCAGAATCCACAGGCGCTGCAGGGCGATCCGCTGAGCTTTACCATCGGCGTTTCCGCGCAGGCCCTCGAGGATGCCGCGTTGCCTGCGGCGCTGGCGCGCGCCCTGGCGGCGTCGCCCATCGAGCCTGGAATGATAGGCTTTGAAGTGCGTGAAGCCACCTGCCTGAGCCATCGCCGCCAGACCGAAAAGCTCCTGGCGCAGTGCGAGCAATCACACTGCTTTGCGGTGATCGATGATTTCACCTTCAATACCGGGGTGCTGGAGCTGCTGCGCTCGAACGCCCTGCGCATGGTGAAGGTCGAGAGCCGGCTGGCAGCCACCGCCATGCGTGACAAGCTCGCGCAGGCCCGCGTCGTCGCCATCGCTCAGGCCGCAAAGGTCCTGGGTACGCATTGCGCCGCCAAGTACGTGGACTCGCAGTCGGGCCGCCGCTGGCTGTCCGCCGTGGGATTCGACTTCACCCAGTCTGCGGCGACCGAACCGTTGCAGAAGTTACTGGAGTCGCTGTTACCCTGAACCGGTGCGGGGAGTCGTCGGCGCCATGGTTGAGGCGAATACGCCGGTGGTGATCGCCTCCAGATCCCGATCCAACATCGTGGCTCGATTGCGCCCCGCGTGCTTGGCCGCGTAGAGGCCTCGATCGGCCAGCATGATGGCCCCCTGCGGGCTTCGCTCCGTGTTGGGTCGGACAAAGGCCACCCCGGTGCTCACGGTGACCACGGGGGACACGGCGGAATCGGGATGGCGGATGCCGAGTGCTTCGACCTTGCGCTGTACGCGCTCTGCCGCCTCCGCGACGAATTCCCGGTTGACGTCATACAGGATGACGGCCAGCTCTTCGCCACCGTAACGCGCCGACATGTCGAGCGGACGGCGCGCGGTGGCGGCGACGACATTGGCGATGCTCTGTAAGGCGGCATCGCCTGCCTGGTGACCGAGGCTGTCATTGAAGGCCTTGAAAAAATCGACGTCGATCAGCAACACACCCAGCGCACGCTTGTCGCGGATGGCCAGCTGCCACACCCGTCGCAGGTGCTCATCGAATGCGCGCCGGTTCTTCAGTCCGGTGAGGCCGTCGCTTGCGGCCATCTCCGCCACCCGCTGGTTTTCCAGATACAGGGCGCGCACCGAGTGTTCCAGGGCAACCGCGACGACGCCGGCCATGAACATGGCAAAGGCGACGTTACCAATGACCGACGCCAGCGCGATGCCCGACAGCGGCTGTTGCCAGCCGCTCGCGATCAGCAGAGCCAGGACGGCGCCGTTCACCAGTAGTGATTGGCGCAACTGCAGCCCGGTCAGGACGCTGGCGCCAAAGGCAAACACGGCGATGGTCGCAAGGTATCCGGGATGCGGGCCGAAGATCTGGCCGGCAAACACTGCATTGATGCAAAGATGCCCGAGCAGCGCCAGCGGCAAGGCCGCCCTGGCGTAGACACGCAGGAAGTCGGCCCGCCACGACAGCGCGCACAAGATGGCGCGGGCACACACTGCCACACCGATCAGCCCCAATTTGAGCGGCGCCAGCTGCAGCAACGACAGGGGTAACACGGTATGCGGGTAACCGGCCCGGGACAGTGCCGATTGGCCCATCAGGACCAACACGCTGACGCATAGGACGGAGGTATGCCAGGCACGGATGCCCGGCTTGAAGACCCGCAGACTGAATTGGACAAGGTCCGTTTCGACCGGCTCTGGAAAGCGCCGCGGCAGGCCCAGCCACGAAGCGGCTGAAGTCAATGAAGTCTCATCTCCAACCATGGCGGCTCAGTCGGGCGTCCAGGCAATAGCCACCGAAACTAACAGAGCCTGGGCCGTACAGCTGTGACCGGCCGCATGCCTGACATAGCCATGAGATAATTGAGACGCAGTTCGCACTCGGCCGGCGTAGGCTGTTTCTGTGAGGCAGCCCCTGTGTTTCCTCACCGCCACGCTGCACGATAGGTGCCTCGATCAACGCGGATCTCAAAGAGTTGAGCTGATGGCCCCGCAATCGAACCCTGACTCGCCAACGCCCCATCCGGATGGCTCACCCGAGGATTCACCGTCCCAGGATGACCTGATGGCATTGGTTCCAGACATGGAATTGCTGGAGAGTTCCGCCAGCGACGCCCGTACCGCCCACTCGGCAATGGCCGCCGCGGCGGGGTCGGGCCGCAAGCAGGGCCCCGCGCCAAAGCTTACCGATCGCAACGCCACCACCACGGTGCGGATCGCCGCGCCGCAGGTCAGCATCAACGACGACCCCTACGCCGATCTGATGCCCGAACCTGACGCTCCCGAGGCGTCCATCGCCCCGACCCTGGCTGCCACGCCCCGTCAGGCGGCGCCGCCTCCCCGACCTGCACCCCCGCCGCCCCAGGCCTTACAGCCCGCCAAA
>JBARBG010000025.1:0-182763 GCA_049792815.1 Steroidobacteraceae bacterium
TCCCGCAGCTGTCGTATCACGCCGACCGCGCGCTCGCGCAAGGGTGCACCGCTCAGGCCGCCGGGCCGCTCGGCGTGCGGCAAGCCCGCGACCGCCGCCCGATCCACAGTCGTATTGGTGGCAATCACCCCATCCAGCTGCAGATCGCGAATGACCTGGGCCGTCGCCGCCAGCTCATCGCCCGCCAGATCCGGTGACAGCTTCACTACCAGCGGCACGCGCCAGCCCACGCGCTGCGCCAGCTGTTCACGTGCTTCAAGCAGTGCCTGCAACAGCGGGCGCAACTGCTCTCCTTCCTGAAGCTGCCGCAGCCCCGGGGTGTTGGGACTGCTGACGTTGATGGTCACGTAATCCGCGAATTCATACACCGTCTGCAGCGCCGCGACATAGTCGCCCGTCGCCTGCTCCGGCGGCGTCGCCGCGTTCTTGCCGATGTTGACGCCGCACACGCCGGTGTAGCGGCGCAGCCGCAGTCGCTGGGCGGCGGCCTGCGCGCCTTCGTTGGGAAAACCCATGCGATTGATGACGGCGCGCGCCTTGGGCAGCCGAAACACCCGCGGCCGCGGATTGCCCGGCTGGCCCTTGGGGGTCAGCGTGCCCACTTCCACAAAGCCGAAGCCCAGAGCGCCCATGGCATCCACGCAGGTGGCATTCTTGTCGAAGCCGGCCGCAAGCCCTATGCGATTGGCGAAGGTCAGGCCCATCAGCTCCACGGGCGCCGCGGGCGCCGCGGGCGCGAGCAGTTTCAGCAACCCCAGGCGGTGGCTCAGACGCAGTGTGGCGAGTGTCAGCTGATGCGCCTGCTCGGCGTCCAGTGCGAAGAGCAGTGACCGCGCCAGCGCGTACATCTAACCGCGCAGCGCCAGTTCGTCAGCCGCGTACTCGATGCCGAGCGGCTCGATGATCACCCGTCGCGGGCCGGGCTCGACAACTCCGCAGGCCCAGGCTGCGAGGCCCGTGGAACGCGCGGCGGCGATGGTCGCGAGCACCTCCCCCGGCGGCACGAACAGCGCAAATCCGGCTCCCATGTTGAGACTGCCGTAGGCCTCACGCGCCTGCATACGGCCGGCGCGCTGGATGAAGGCCAGCACTTCGGGCACCGCTGGAATGCTGTGCATGCGATAGGTGAACTGGGCCGCGTGGCGCATCAGCTTGCGCCAGCCATGACCGGTGATGTTCACGCAGTAGTGGGGCAGGATGTGCGCGGCCCATAGCGCCTTGAGAACCGGGGGATACAGCACCGTGGGCTCGAGCACCGCCTCCCCGAACGGGCGCCCGTCGGAGAGCGGCGTGGCGTAGCCGCGCGGCAGATCTTCGACCAGCTTGCGCACCAGGCTCACGCCATTGGCGTGGATGCCGCTCGACGCCAGCAGCACGATGGCATCCCCCGCCAGCAGGCTTTCACCCAGGGTGAGGTGCGCGCGCGAGGGGACGATGCCGACGCAGGAAGCGGCGAGATCAATGCTTGCGGGTGCCACGACGCCGGCCAGCGCCGGCGTCTCGCCACCGCCCCAGGAGATCCCGCACGTATCACAGGCGGCCTGCCAGCCGCGCACCAGGTCCTCCATGCGCGGCACATCCGCGAACCAGTCGCTGCTGCCGGCCGCCCAGTAGGCGTGTAGCGAGACCGGTGCAGCCCCCACGCTGACCAGGTCATTCACCGCCATGGCGATGGTGTCCTGGGCGATGGTGTCGTAGTGACTGCGGCCGCTGATGGCCCGCATGGCATCGGCCACCAGCGACTTGGTCCCCAGGCATTCGAGGATGGAGGCCAGCAGCAGGCCGTGGCTTTCAAATACATAGGCCGATTCGCCGCGCGAGCCGTCGATTTCGCGGGCACCGTGCGCGGCCAGGTGCCGGGCGGTGGCCCGTGCGGCCTGCTGGGCGCGGACCTTCAGGGCGTCGATACGGTGGTAGTCGACTCCCGCGCTTTGGTAATCAAGAGGCGCTTTTCCCATGCGCGCATCGTAACATTCACCCATGAAATACGAGACACGCCAGTACCCCGACGCCGTCGTGATGACCCCGACCACGCCCGCCACCGCCAGCGTCATCTGGATGCACGGTCTGGGCGCGGATGGCACGGACTTCGTGCCCCTGGTGCCCGAACTGCAGCTGCCGGACAACGTGGCGCCACGGTTCATTTTTCCCAACGCGCCGGTGCGCCCGGTGACCATCAACAACGGCATGTCCATGCGGGCCTGGTACGACGTATTCAGCCGGGACGCTCGCGGCCGCGAAGACGCCGCGAGCATCAGGGCCTCGGCTGGCGTGGTGCATGGCCTCATCGACCGGGAGTGCGCCGCCGGCATCAGCGCCCGGCGCATCGTGCTGGCAGGGTTCTCACAAGGCGGCGCCATCGCCCTGCAGACGGCACTTCGCTATCCGCAGCCCCTGGCGGGCATACTGGCGCTGTCCACCTACCTGCCGCTGGCCGCGACCCTGGCCGCCGAGGCCAGTGCGGCCAACCGCGCCATCCCCATCCTGATCTGCCATGGGTTGCACGATCCTATACTGCCGCTGGATCTGGCCCACACGGCATTGGCAGCACTGCAGGCGCAAGGCTATGCGCCGCAACTGCTCGAGTACCCCATGCAGCACAGCCTGTGCGCTGCGGAGGTGCACGACATCAGCCAGTGGCTGGTGCAGGTTCTGCCGCCCCTCTAGGACGCCGGCCGGCTCAAATTGCGCAGCAACTCCTCGGCGAAATAGCCGGCGGGGATGGTGCCTTGCTTCATGAATTCCAGGTGGAAGCGCTGCTCGGAGAACTCCGGGCCGAACAGGCGCTGCGCCCGGTGGCGCAATGACAGGATCTGGTCCTTGCCGAGCCGGTAGGTGACGGCCTGTATGGGCCAGTGCGTGTAGCGGTTGATCTCACTTCTGGCGCTGTCGCAGCTGGCTCGCTTGGCCGGGTTGGCCAGCGCCTGCGGGTCGCGGCAGGAGCCGGGCAGAAAATCGATGATCGCGGAGAACTGGCTTACCGCATCTTCGAAAGAAATGCGCCCGGTGTGCAGGCCCGGGTCCAGGCGCATGCGCAGGTCGCGCAGCAGCTCACCGTGCAGTTCATACAGACGCTCTTCTGGGGTGTAGAACCCGTGCGGGGCGCCGTTCTGCGGTTCCGCCAGCAGCCCTTCCGCGTACAGCGCCCAGCCCTCGGTGGTGATCGCGTCCTCCCACATCGACGAGGAGTCCGCGACGGCGCCTGGCGTCAGCCAGCGCACCGGGGAGATCTGCGCGCGCCAGGCGCTCATGATTTTGTAGTTCCAGTCGTGCCCGGGAAACCCTTCATGCGCCGCCAGATCCGGCTCGGCGTCGTAGTTATGCAGCTCACGCAGCAGCTGCTGGTCATCGCCGGTGGGCGTTACGTAGAAGCGACCCACGCCGTCGGGCGTGAAGATCGGGGCCGGATAGTAGGCAGCGCTTTGTATCGAGGAGCGCAAGGGTGGCGGCGTGATTGTGACGTCCAGCCGGTACTGCGGCGGCACGTCAAACAAATGGGTGGTGCGGCCGTAATCCACGAGCCGCTGGCCGACCTTGCGATACGAGTCGATCATGGCCGCATCAGTGGTCGGCGCATTCTCCTGCAGGTGTTCAAACACCATGCTCACCAGGGCATCGGCCCCGCCTGAAGTTGCCACCGAGAGCCAGTGGTGGGCCTGCGCAATGGTGCGCGCCAGCGCCACCATTTGCGCGCGGCGGGCCTGCAGCACGGGCCAGGATTGGTTGAAAAGCGCCGTGGCCGTGGTCTCCACGTGCAGATTGTTACGCAGGGCCCAGTCGTATTCAGCTTCGCCCATGGCAAAGCGATCGGCGCGAAACTGCGGCTTCAGCGCCTTCGCATCCTGGCCCGCGGGATCCACGAAGAACGTCGTGGCGATGTGATCGTGCAGCTGCTGGTAGGCCGCCGCGGCGTCCTTGCCGGCCTGCTGCAGCTGGCGCTGCAGCGGCTCGCGGTTCGCGCCGGTCATCATCTGCGCCGCAATTCCCGGCAGTGTCTTCGAGAAATACTCGGCGTCAGCCGTGGTGCTGTTCAACCCGTAGTCCCTGAGCAGCCGCCAATCGGGTGCCCGTCCGGTGCGTACGCCCGCCGCCAGTTGCGCCTGCGCCGTGGCCAGATAGCCCGGCACCGCGCGCGTGCGGGCCAGCACCTGCTGCCACTGCGCCTCGGTGCCCCGGGTCGTCACGCCCGGTTTCAGGCCCTGGATCTGCCAGTCGATGCCGCGCAGCGGCTCCTCCACGTAGGAGTCGATGGCGCTTTGCTGATGGCGCAGTACTTCATGCTGGTGCAGCAGGAAATCAATCTGCGCCACTGCCACCAGGCGATCGATGCGCCGCCGCGCCGACAGCCGCCGTGGCTCGGCCTGCGCGAACTGGTTGCGCAAAAGGCGCAGCTGCTGGTCCTCGGCGAGGATCGCGGCCGGTGAATTATCGCGCAGCTTGCCATCGACATCGGCGAGGCTCGGATCAAAAGCCGACCCGCCAAGATAAGTGGCAACCACGGGGAAGCTGCGCATGCTGAACACGACGTAGGCATGTTCCAGAGCGGTGAAACGCGCGTCGGCGTCACTCTCCGTATGCGGCGGCGGCGCCGCGCTGCCGCTGGCCAGCGCCCCTGCTAGCACTACCGCCAGCGCAGCCGCCGCGTTTTTCGATGCAGTCACTGCAACTCCCGCGCGGGTCATCCCAAGGGGGCAGCCATCCTGCCACAATCTGCCAGAATTGCCCCACCGGGTTGACCTAAAGCTCCGCGAACCTTGGCTTCAGGCAAACCGCAGGTGAACGCCATGCTTCAGGATCTTCCGGTCTGGCTTGCGCATTTCCGCAGCCAGGCTGCGCACCCCCGGCAGGTTCCCATCACGCTCGATGACACGCTGAGCGGTCGCGAACGACGCCTGATCGAAGCCTCCATTGCCACCTTTCAGCTGGGCGAGAGTTCCGATGGTGCGCAGCTGCGCCGTGCCGTGGAACACTACTGCGCAGAACCGCACGGCCCCGCGCTGGTGGAAATCTTCGATCTGTTCATCGCCGAGGAACAGCGCCATGCACGACTGCTGGGCGAGTTCATGCAGGACCACGAGATCGCGCTGCGCGAGCGCGCCGTGACCGATCAGGCCTTCCGCCGCCTGCGGCGCCTGGGCGGCCTCGAGGCGCGCCTGCGGCTGCTGCTCACCGCGGCGATCATCGGCATCGTCTTCTACCGGGCGCTGGAGGTCGTGACCGACTGCCGGCGGCTGCAGATCCTGTGCCGAAGCCTGGTGGCGGACGAGCTGGTCCACGTCGCGTTCGAGTCCCAGCTGTTGTTGGCGATGAAGAATCGCAGACCGGGCCTGGCCAAGCTGCTGCTGGGTGCCTGGGAGCAGGGGGTGCTCGCCGCAGCCGCGCTGGTGGTCTGGGCCACGCATCGCCCGGTGCTGAAGTCCGCGGGCTACGGCCCCGTGCTGTTCCTGCGTGACTGCCGCAGTCAATACGCCTTCTACCTCAAATGGCCCCCCGCGCCCCGCGCCAGCCGCAGGTCGCGCGTGGCCTGACCCTTGTCCTCACAGCGCCGTTGAGTGAAGCTCGTGTGCCGTGAAACCACTGCATAAGGCCCCGCCACCCGCTGGGCCGGCCCGGGTACGGGTCGGACGGGAGACTTCTGGTCGCGGTGGCAAGGGCGTCTCCGTGATCAGCGGACTGCCGTTGTCGGGCGCGGACCTTGCGGCACTGGCGACGCGTCTTAAGAAGCTGTGCGGGGCCGGTGGCGCAGTCAAGGACGGCCGCATCGAAATCCAGGGCGATCACCGCGACCGGCTGGTCGAGGAGCTGGTGAGGCTGGGATATGAGGCCAAGCGTTCCGGGGGCTGATACGCTCCCGCTCCTTGAGCACACCGCCGGAATACTTCGACAGCACCGCCTCGCAGCGCGCATTGCGGCCACTGCTATGGCTGGTGGCGGCCAGCTTTTTCATGCAGACGCTGGATGCGACCATCGTCAATACGGCATTGCCGGCGATGGCGCTGAGCCTGGGCGAGCGCGCGCTGCGCATGCAGTCGGTGGTCATCGCCTATTCCCTGACCATGGCCATGCTGATTCCGGCCTCCGGCTGGCTCGCCGACCGCTTTGGTATCCGCCGCGCCTTCCTGTGCGCCATCGTGGTGTTCACCGGCGGCTCGATTCTGTGTGCCGCCTCCCATAGCCTGACTGAACTCACGGCGGCACGGGTGCTGCAGGGGGCCGGCGGCGCGCTGCTGCTGCCCATCGGACGGCTGGCGCTGCTGCAGACCTTTCCGCGCGAGCGCCTGTTGCCGGCGATGAGTTTTGTCGCAGTCCCGGGCCTGGTGGGCCCGCTGATCGGCCCGACCCTGGGCGGCTGGCTGGTCCAGGTGGCCAGCTGGCACTGGATCTTCCTGATCAATGTGCCGATCGGCATCCTCGGTGGCTTTTTCACGGTGCGTCACATGCACCTGTCGCGCCCGACGTCGGTGCCACGCTTTGATTTCTCCGGCTACCTGCTGCTGGCCGTGGGCATGATCACGGTATCGATTGCGCTGGATGGGCTCTCGGAGCTGAACCTGCATCACGCCACGGTATTACTGCTGCTGGTGTTTGGCCTGGCGAGCCTGGTGGGTTACTGGCTGCGTGCCACGCAGCAGGTCCACCCGCTGTTTCCGCCGGCCCTGTTTCGCATACCGACCTTCAGCATCGGCCTGCTGGGCAACCTCTTCGCAAGGCTCGGCAACGGCAGCATGCCCTACCTTATTCCGCTCTTCCTGCAGGTGGAGCTGGGGTTTGCGCCCTTTCACGCCGGGTTGATGCTGCTGCCCATATCACTGTCGGCGATGCTCACCAAGCGCAGCGTCACGCGCCTCATCCACCGTTTCGGCTACCGCACCGTCCTGGTCGGCAATACGCTGCTGGTGGGCGTGGCCATGGCGAGTTTCGCGCTGCTAGGCCACGCCACGCCGCTGTGGGTGATGGTGCCGCAGCTGGCGCTGCTGGGCATCGTCAATTCATTGCAGTTCACCGCCATGAACACCCTCACCCTCAAGGACCTGGACGGCCCGGAGGCCAGCAGCGGCAACAGCATGCTGTCGATGGTGCAGATGCTGGCCATGAGTCTGGCAGTGGCCGCGGCGTCGGGCCTGCTGGCGGGTTTCACGGACTCCTTCGGGCGCGAGCGTCTGCTGGCCGTGTTCCAGGCCACCTTCCTCTGTGTCGGCCTGATGACCACCGCTTCGGCGTGGATTTTCTGGCAATTGCCGAATGACGATCCGGACCGGCGCGCAGGCACAGACGTTCCGGAGATGTCCTAGCACGGCGAAGAAATGCGCTATATTCTGGCTGATATCACAGTCCGTTGGGCCAGGGGGGACAACATGCGATCGATCACTACGGCAGCGGTGCTGACCGGACTGGTCTGCGCCGCACCGGCCTTCGGCGCAGACGCGAACGCCGGCAAGACCGTTTTTCGCGCCCAGTGCGCGCTGTGCCATAGCGCCGAAGCCGGCGACAACGGTGGCGCCCAGGGCCCCAATCTCAATGGCGTGTTCGGGCGTCATTCGGCCAGCACGCAATTTGGCTATAGCGCCGCCCTGAAATCCTCCGGACTGACCTGGGACGCCGCCACGCTGGACCGTTTTCTGACTTCGCCCACGACTGTGGTCCCAGGCTCGGCCATGGTGATTCCGGTGCCGGACAATACCCAGCGCGCCAACCTGATCGCCTACTTCCAGGGCGTGAAGGAAGGCACGTTCAAGCCGGCCGCGCCTGCTTTTGCCGGAGGTCCCCCCACCGCCCCGCCCGCGGGGAGTCCGGGCGCGAACAAAGCCATCAAGGGTTCCGACGACTGGAAAAAAGACGTTCCGGGCCGTGTCCATCGTATCGACATCGCCAAGCTGCCGGCGCCCTATGACACGCCGTCGTCGGCCAAGTTTCCGCGCCTCGTGCCCAAGCCGGCCGATGCGAATGTGAGGCTGCCGCCGGGCTTCGAGATGACGGTGTTCGCCACCGATACGACCGGGGCCCGCAAGATGCTGCTCGCACCCAATGGGGACATTTTCCTGAGCGAGACGCAGGCCAACAAGATCGTGGTCATGCACCCTGCGGCGGACGGCTCCCACGCAGAGCACATCACCACCTACGCGCAGGGCCTGGTGCTGCCGCATGGCATGGCCTTCTATCCGAATGCCAGGCATCCGCAGTGGCTGTACGTGGCCGAGACCAACCGGCTGGTGCGCTACGCGTACAAACCGGGGGATACCATAGCCAGCGGCGTGCCGGAGATCGTCGTGCCGCAGCTCTCACCCGTCGCCGGTGGCGGCCACTTCTCGCGCGATGTCGCCTTCTCGCTGGATGGCAAGAAGATGTACGTGTCGGTGGGCTCGCAGTCCAACGTCGCCGAAGACCTGCCGAAGAAGAGCCCGGCGCAGATCAAGGCCTGGGAGGCCGCGCATGGCCTGGGCGCGGCCTGGGGCAATGAGGAGAATCGCGCCGACGTTCTGGTCTGGGACGTGGGCGCCACCGACAAGCCCGGCAAGGTCTACGCCAGTGGCATCCGCAATTGCGTCAGCCTGACCATTCAGCCGGGCAACGGCGCGCTGTGGTGCACGACCAATGAGCGCGACATGCTGGGCGATGACCTGGTACCCGACTATTCCACGCGCGTGAAGCAGGGCGCCTGGTATGGCTGGCCCTGGTACTACATGGGCAATCATGAAGATCCCCGCCATGCCGGTGAGCGGCCCGATCTGGCGGGGCAAGTGACTTCTCCGGATGTGCCCTACCGGTCGCATTCGGCCTCGCTGAACCTGACCTTCTATACCGCCAGCAACGGTGCCTCGGCGTTCCCGAAGAAGTACGTGGGTGATGGCTTCGCCGTCCTGCATGGCTCCTGGAACCGTGCCTTTCGCACCGGCCACAAGGTGGTGCGCGTGCGCATGAAGAACGGTGTGCCCACCGGCGAGTACGACGACTTCCTGGTTGGATTCATCATTGACGACGGCAACGCCTGGGGTCGCCCGGTTGCGCTGCTGGAAAACAGCGATGGCTCGCTGCTGCTCAGCGACGACGGTGCCAACATCGTCTACCGCATCGCCTACAAGCGTTGATCAGGCCCGCTGCAGCGCCTCGCCGAACTCGGCGATGGCGCAGATGATGTGGTAGAAGCTGCTCGCCGGAGCCGGCTCGACCACGAATTTGCCCTCGCGGTCGATCTTGTCATACCACAGCCCGTGCGCCCCATGGTCAAGAAACCGCCACAGGCCCTGGGCAGCTCCCAGCGCACTGCTCCAGTAGCGCTCCTGCCCGGTGAGCGCGCCCATTCGGGCTGCCGCCTTGAGACGCTCGGTCTGCGGCCACAGCCGCGCGGCCGGGTCCTTGATGCGAAAATCTGCGCTCAGCGCGTTGATGGCGATGCCGCCCTTCACGCCGTGATTCTCGCCGATGTCAAACAGTCGCTCGGCCGCCTTGCGTGTCGCACTGCCCGGCGTTGCGTCCTGGCACAGCAGCAGCCATGCCCACTCGAATTGATGTCCGGGTTCGATCGCCTGTCCCGGCGTGGCTTCGGGCAGGGGCTGCCAGTTCGCCGCGAAGAGTTCCTGAAGGCCGCCGCTGCGCGGATCGATGAAATGCCGTAGGGCCAGGCCGCAGATCTCATCCGCTAGAGCCGCCCAGGCCGGATCCGCGGAGACCTTGGTCCAGGCAAGCGCGGCCTCGAACAGATGCATGTGCGGATTGGACAGCAACGGCGTGCGCTCCGGGATTCCGGAGTCAAAACCGCCGCCGACGCGGTGCAGTCGCTCCATCAGCCGGGTGCGCAGCTGCACGCCAAGCGCAACGATGTCCGGCGCAGCACCCAGCACCTCCTGGGCGCTGGCCAGGGCCAGCAGCGCGAACGCCTGGTCGTAGAGCACGGCACGATCATCGCGGACCTTGCCGTCATGCGTGACCAGGGTGTGGAACAGGCCGTCGGCGCGCAGATAGTGGCGCGTGAAGAAACTTAAGCCCGCCTCAACCAGGGTGCGCGCGTCCCCGCGCCAGCCCAGTTTTCCGGCGCGCGCGTAGGCGTAGACCTGCCGGGTCTGCACCCGCGCCCGCCGTGCTTCATCGGCCAGCGCGCCACCGGGTAGCAGCCGTTCATTGAATGCGCGATGCACGGCATCGAAGCCAGCCGTGGCCCACACCGGATAGGCATCATCGATGAGCCAGGTGAGTAGCCGGCCATGCATCTGGCGGGCTTGTGGCAGACTCGATAGCGTGTTCATCCAGACGGTCTTGTACCACTTTTCCACTCGTCGGCGGCCACCGCGAGTGCGCCCAGCGGGCCCACCGCGGCGCCCAGCGCCGAGGGCACGATGAAACCATCGAGGTCCGCACCGAGCTCCCGTGTCCCGATATAGCCATTCAGACTACGCTGCAGACTTTCACGAATCATCCCGAACAGTTGCGGCTGATGCAGCATCACGCCGCCGCCGAAAAAAATGCGGCGCGGACCGGTGGTCAGTACCAGGGCCTGGCACAGCTGCGCCAGGCAGTGCGCCACGTGGCGCCAGATCGGGTCGTCAGGGGCGAGGTCGGCTGGCTCACGCTGCGCGCGTGCGCGGATGGCCGGGCCCGCTGCCAGACCCTCCACGCAGTCGCCATGGAACGGGCAGGTGCCGGGAAAGTCATCTCCTGCCCCGCGCACGACGCGAATGTGCCCGAGTTCGGCGTGATTGGCGCCCAGCGCCGGGCGACCCCTGACGATGACGCCGGCGCCGATGCCCGTGCCCACCGTCACATAAACGAAATCCATCATTCCCAGGGCGCCGCCCCAGCGCGCTTCCGCCAGCGCCGCGGCATTCACATCGGTGTCGATGCCGGTGGCAATGCGGTAGCGACGCGCGAAACGGCCCAGCAATTCCGTGTCCGACCAGCCGGATTTGACCGTGGTGGCCAACCAGCCGAAGCGCGGCGAATCGCGCCGCAGCTCCAGCGGCCCAAAGGCTGCCAGCCCCAGCGCCGCAAAATCCTCGCCCGCCGCGCGCCAGCCGTCGAGCACCTTCGCGATGGCCGCAAGCGTGGGCTCTGGCGCCTGCGTCGGCACTTCAACCTGGGCGCGGATATCACGCGGGCCGGTGCCGAGAGTGCAGATGCACTTGGTACCGCCGAGTTCAACGCCCGCCAGCAGCGGCAAGCCGCGGCTTTCCATCCGCCGTTACCAGCCCGACGGCGAGCCGTAGGGCGCCACGAAGCCCATGGCCTCGATCTGGTGGATCTTGCCACCACTGATCTTGAAGATATGCGCGGCCGGAAGATCGAACGGCGGGTTGTTGACCTCGCGCTGGGTCACACCCGGCACGCCTTTGATGGGGAACACATGGTTCTTCATGCTGTGATGGAAATGCGAGAGACCGAAAGCCAGGCCGGTCGTCGGATCCACGGCCAGCACCCGGATGTTATCGATGGTGTCGATGTAGGCCATCATGCCCGTGCTGAACTGGCGCGTGCAGTCCATTGCGCTGTAGTTCGGCTTGGGCGTCTGGGCGGTCACCGGCGCGCGGCTGCCGCTCGACTCGCGGCCGTTCTCGTGCCGTTCGCAATCGCGCGCCATCGGCGCCAGCTCCCCGTCGTTGAAATCCAGGGCATCGTAGTACGAGTAGGCGATGCCCTTGATCTCATGGCGCGACATGCGCATGGCTTCCGGAATGACCTTCGCGAACACCGGACGCGGAACCTGCAGGTTGGCCAGGCTCTGCGCGTTCAAGTCGCGGGCGATGACATGCTCGGCCTGGATGACATGCCCTGCGAATACCTGCAGTCGCAGTCCAAGCAGGATGGGCTTGCCGCCTTCCTGCATCAGTCCCATGAAACCTACTTGCCCTGAGACCGGATCAGGCACGTAGAGCTTGAACGTGGTGGGTCCCGCCGAGGCCGTTTTCCACAAGCCCTCGCCGAGCTTCGTGGCCTTGATGTTCTCGACGAAACGGGCGTCGGGGGCAAAGGCGATCCGGCTGGGATCATGGGCGACGAGCGCGGCCAGGTAGTCATCGACCAGCCGGTCATAGCAGACCCGGGTCTTGCAGTTGATCTGGTCTTTGCTTTGGTCTTTGCTTTGGCCCTGAGCCTGCGCCAGTGCCGGGCAGACCGTCGCGGCGGCAATCAGCAGCGCCACGAGCCTGTACTTCTTGTGCATCAGTCATTCCTCGAATTTCACTTCAAATACCGAACGCTCCTGCCGCGGGCAATCAGCTTGCCACGCAGGAGTCATCCGCCCGAAGAGACCCCCTCTTCAATTCGACGCGCGCTTCAGTCCAGTCCAGCTCGCTCGATGAGCTCGATTTTATAGCCGTCAGGATCCTGGACGAAGGCGATGACGGTGGTGCCGCCCTTGACCGGTCCGGGCTCGCGTGTGACCGTGCCGCCGGCCGCGCGGATGCGCTCGCAGGTGTCGGCGACGTTCCGCACGCCGACGGCGAAGTGACCGAACGCCGTGCCTGGCTCATAGGCCTGGACGCCGTAGTTGTAGGTGAGCTCGATCTCCGCGGAGCCGTCGGCATTGCCGGCGCCATAGCCAACGAACGCCAGCTTGTACTGATGGGCGGGCACATCGGTGGTGCGCAGCAGTTTCATGCCCAGGACATTGGTGTAGAAATCGATGGACCTCGTCAGGTCACCCACGCGCACCATGGTATGCAGCAGCTTCATCGATTCTCCCGCTATTGATAGCCGAACAGTCCCCGGGTCTTGATGGCGTGGGCGACTTCCGGCGGCACCATGGTTTCCCATTCGGTGTTGCCAGAGTTGATCTTACGCAGCACGTCCGGCGAGTAAATGCTCAGGTAGGTGTGGTTGGCATCCTCGAGCTGGACGATACAGCGCCGCGACAGCAGGTGTCCGTACAGCTGGCGCAGCGACTCCCCGACATCCACATCATTCACCGTCACCAGCTTGCCGGTCTTCTGATCCATGTAAGGATAGATGTATAGCCGCAGATTGTTGCGGAACAGCCGGCCGAAGCTCTCCAGGATGCCGCCGTCCAGGCGGGTGTAGTAGCTCTCGTCGAAAATGGCCTCGAGGTTCATCGCGCCCATCGCCAGACCGACCCGCCGCGAGGTGTAGCGAAAGAGGTAGGCCGCCAGCCGATAATACTCGGCAAAGTCCGAAATCATCACGGTATGGCCCGTGGCGGCCAGGACTTCGGCGCGACTGATGAAGTCCTGCAGATCCACTGTGCCATCGTTGGTGAGACTGCTCATGGTGATTTCCATGATCGAGATGGTCTCGCCGGGTTGCACGTCGTTGCCTTCAGCCTCGAAGGCCCGCAGCGCCGAACGCGCCAGGTCCAGGTTCACATAGGTCACCGGACGGAAGCGTCCGCGCTCGACCAGTACCGGCTTCTTGCGCAGCACCTCCGAGGGCTGCAGCACCTTGCCGTCGCAGGAGAACATGGCCGCGCCGGTCAGATGCAGCTGCACCAGCCGCAGGCTCATGACACGGTTGTCGACCTGGCTGAATTCCGGACCCGAGAATTCGATGAGATCGATCTCGATGCGATCCGTCGTCAAGCCATCGAGCAATGAATAGACCAGCCGGTCAGGGTCATTGCTGAAATACTGTGCACCGTAGATGAGGTTGAGACCAACTATGCCCAAGGCCTCCTGCTGCAGGGCATTTTCCACATCCAGCATGCGCACATGGATGATGATCTGGCTGCTCTCGGCCAGCGGTCGTGGCTGGAACTTGATGCCCAGCCACCCGTGGCATTCGTTGTTGCCGCGAAAGTTGCGCGCCGACACCGTGTCGGCAAAAGTGAAGAACGCCGTGGTCTTGCCGCGTCCGTCCATCAGTCGCTCGATATTCAGGCGCTGTTCGTAGTCCAGCATGGACTGCAGGCGCTCGCGGCACACGTAGCGCGCACACGGTCCGTAGATGGCATCCGACACCTTCATGTCGTAGGCCGAGATGCTCTTCGAGATGGTGCCGGCCGCGCCGCCGGCGCGGAAGAACCAGCGCACCACCTCTTGGCCGGCGCCGATCTCTGCAAAACTGCCATAGGAGCCGGGGTCCAGATTGACCTTCAGCGCCTTCTCGCGGGGTGTTACGGGGTGATCTTCCACAGGGCTCCCGATCGGGGTTACGCCATTCACGTCGAAATCCTCCTGACTCACCCGCCCCCTCAACAGGTAGCGCTAGGATAGCCGAGAGCTTGGCACCTGAGATTTCGAAACCGCCACAACGTGAGGTGGACACGCCTGACGGACTCGTCGCCGGAGCCGCGCAGGGTCCGCCACGCAGACGCGCAAGCTGCATTTTTATCAATAAATATCAATCACTTGTCTTCTCGTCGGCGGGCCCAATCCAGGGGCTCGAATTTCCGTCAGCAAGTTGCGGTATATTCGCGCCCACTTCCCAAGGAGTGGCCCATGAATGCCCAGTTGCAGACTTATCCGGCTTCCGAATTCAACCTCCTGATCAACGGCCGACTGGTCGCGGGCGCGTCGACCTTCGACGTGATCAACCCCGCCACCGAGGATCTGCTGGCGGTGTGCCCACGCGCCGACCTTGGCCAGCTGAACCAGGCCGTCGCGGCCGCAAAGGCCGCCTTTCCGGCCTGGTCCGCCACGCCCATCGCTGAGCGCCGGCGCCTGCTGCTGAAACTGGCCGACGCACTCGGCGCCTCCATGGATGACATCGCCCGCGTGCTGACCCAGGAACAGGGCAAGCCGTTGGGTGCCGCCAAGTATGAGATCGGTGGCGCCATCCACATGATTCAGACCTTCGCCGCCATGGATCTGCCGTCCAAGGTACTGAAGGACGCCGACGGCAGCCGCATCGTGCAACATCATGTGCCGCTGGGTGTCGTCGCCGCCATCACGCCCTGGAACTTCCCGGTGATCCTGCTGACGATCAAGCTGGCGCCGGCACTGCTCGCCGGCAACACGGTGGTGGTGAAGCCCGCCCCGACGACGCCGCTGTCCACGCTGCGCCTGGGTGAGCTGTGCGCCAAGATCTTCCCGCCCGGCGTGGTCAACGTCATCACCGATGTCAACGATCTGGGCAATGCCCTGACGTCACACCCGGACGTGGCGAAGGTCGCCTTCACGGGCTCCACGGCGACCGGCAAGAAAGTCATGGCCAGCGTCGCCAGCACCATCAAGCGGCTGACCCTGGAACTGGGCGGCAATGATGCGGCCCTGGTCCTGGATGACCTGGATCCGAAAAAGGCGGCCGCGAGCCTCTTCGCCGGCTCCATGGTCAACAGCGGTCAGGTGTGCCTGGCGATCAAGCGCGCCTATGTTCCCGATTCCATGTACGACGCCGTATGCACCGAGCTGGCCAGGCTCGCCGACGCCGCGGTGGTGGGCGATGGCATGGATCCGAATACGCAGTACGGTCCGGTGCAGAACGCCACGCAGTTCAAGAAGGTCAATGAGTACATCGAAGACGCCCGTGCTCACGGCAGGATCGTCGCCGGTGGCAAGCCGCACAGCGGCCGCGGCTACTTCGTGCGTCCGACCATCGTGCGCGACATCCCGGACAACACGCGCCTGGTTCAGGAAGAGCAGTTCGGACCGGTGCTGCCAGTGCTTCGCTACAGCAGCCTGGATGATGCGATTGCCCGCATCAACAACACCGAGTACGGCCTGGGCGGTACCGTCTGGTCATCGAATGACAAACGGGCGTATGAAACCGCCCTGCGCATCGACTCCGGCACCGTGTGGGTGAACAAGCACCTGGACCTGCCGGTTGATGTGCCGTTCGGTGGCGCCAAGCAGTCGGGCTTCGGCGCTGAGATGGGTCAGGAAGGGCTGGAAGAATTCACGCAATCGAAGATCATCAACCAGGCCGTCTGAACCTGGATCGACCCAAGGCTTCCGAGCCGGTCCGGCGTCTGCGCCGGACCATCGTGCTGGGAACGGTCTGCGTTGCGGTCAGTGCGCTGGGGATGTTCCTGGCCCGTCCGCTTGCCGCGCACTTCCAGACCCTCGCGCCATGGATTCTGCCGGCCGTGGCGGTGGCGGTACTGGCGATTCTCGTTATCCTCGCACTGCTCGTGCTGCCAAGGCTCGCGAAGCCTCGTCGCTAGGTTCGGATTAGCGGGCCGTCGCGCCGATCAGATGCGTATCACTGGGCCCGACGCCTGTGATCACGATGACCACCGGGTCATCGCGCGTTTCGGTGTAATGCGCAGTGGCGGCAGGCTCGGTGTAGTAGCTGCCGGGCGGCAGAGTCTTCAGGGCCGCCGGATCACGCTTCTCGCCGTACCCCACGTACAGGGTCCCTGACACCACATACACGGTGCGATTGTCGCGATGGGTATGAGGCGGAACGATGGTGTGGGCAGGCAGCGTGACCTGAACGGTGTAGACACCGGCCTTGGTGGAGTTGCCATTCAAGGCGATCGAGGCCGGCCCCGGACGGGCCGCGCGCTTCTGTGCCTGCACCAGGGTCTGGATGTCATCGGGAGTGAGGCGAATCTGCGGCTCGGCGACCTGCGCTTCAGCCACCACCGTGGTCGCTGCGACCGGCTCGATGCGCAGCAGCGCGCCATCCTCCTCGTCGGTCACGGCATACAGCAGGCCATCGGGTCCCTGGCGCACGTCGCGAAATCTCTGGTGCAGGTCGGTGAACAGGGTCTCGCGACGCAGTTCTTCAAGCTTGGGATTGAAGACCAGGCGTTCCAGTCCGCCGGTGCGCGGAATCTCGCCGCGGCGCGCGCTGGTCACGAACACATTGTTCTGCCAGGCCGGAAACTTGTCGCCCGTGTAGAACGTCAGCCCGCCCGGCGCAATCGACGGCAGCCACACCACCAGCGGCTGATCGATGCCCTCGGCCACGGGCGATTCGGAGATCCGCGGACCGGCATAGTCGCGACCGAAACTCACCTTGGGCCAGCCGTAGTTGTGCCCGGCGAGAATCACATTCAATTCGTCGCCACCGTTCGGGCCTTCTTCGGCATTCATCACCACGCCGCCGGGGCTGACGGTCAGGCCGAGGTGATCGCGGTGGCCGATGGAGAAAATCTCCCCACGGGCGCCGGGGGTGCCGACGAAGGGATTGTCCTTCGGGATGGTGCCGTCATCGCGCAGGCGCAGCACCTTGCCGTACACGGTATCCAGCCGTTGTGGAGCATCATCGAAGGGCCCGCCGGTGGTCATGTAAACCATCCCGTGCCCGTCGAAGGCCATGCGCGATCCGCTGGTGCTGCCTGAACCGCCGGCGAACAGCTGCTGAACATGGATCAGCGAATGGCCCGACAGTTCCCCGCGGAACAGCGACACCCGGCTCTCCTGCCGCACCGGCGGCTTGGCGTCGGCCGGCGGCGGATTGCCCGCCTGGTTGAACGTGAAGTACACCAGATGGTTGTGTGCGAAGTCCGGATGCAGGGCAACGTCCTGCAGACCACCATTGCGGTACGGCGGCGGCACGGGCACTCCCTCAAGCGGCGTCGGATCAAGTTGCGCCGTGGCAGCGCCCGCGTTGTGGATCAGGCGCAGTCCGGCGCCGCGTTCGGAGACCAGCGCGTCACCGGAAGGGAGCAGGGCCACGGCGAAGGGATGGCGCAGACCGTGGACCACCACGACCACTCGCACCTTGTGCTGCTCCGCAGTATCGAATATGTAGGCCGGCTGGGTCAGCGCGACGGCCTCGATGCCAAGCGGCGCCTGCTGGGCATGCACCGGGTGAAAACAGGACCCCAGGCCGGCACTGGCCAGCAACTGCAAACCACGCACCACCCATGATCGCACGCGCATCTCGCCCTCCCCCGTAAACGCAGCCGTGGTGCGAGTGTACCCCAAGGTCACAGCTGGCCGCGCAGCCCCGCAAATACGCCGAGCGCAGGCTGCAGGAATCCCACCGGCTCCTGGTAGTGCCGGTCGAACAGATTGTCGACCCGGGCGATGAGCGTCCAGCGCGCGAAGAGCGCGAAGGTTGCCGCCACGTTCACCGTGGCATAGCCGGGTGCCGTCAGGCGCGGAATCGAAAAATCGCGATTGCCGTCGATCCAGCTGCCGACGCACAGCACGGTGGAATCGAGCGACAGCACCTCATTGACCTGCCACAGCGCATCCAGGGTTGCCTTGTGCTTGGGCCGACGCAGCAGTTCCTCGTGCGCGATGGCATCATCGGCCTGGGTAAAGGTGTAGTCCGCACGCAGGTGCAGTGCCTGCACGGGCTGCCAGGTGATGAAGCTTTCCACACCCTGCGCCACCGCACGGCCGACATTCGCGTACGTCGTGCCAGTCACATCTGTTGTGATGAGATTGCGGATGTCATTGCGGAACCAGGTTGCACCCAACCTGATGGTACGGTTGAACAGACCCTGCTCGATTCCCAGGTCGTACCCGGTGCTGGTCTCAGGTTTCAGATCAGGGTTGGAAAAAAAATAGGGCGCAAAATTCTGGTACAGCTCCCCCAGCGTCGGTGCCTTGAATCCCGAACCGGCGCTGGCACTGAAGCGCGTGTCGGAATCCGCAAGCACATACGTCGGCGCGAAACGCCAGGTCACCTTGGAGCCGAAGCGTTCATTGTCGTCATAGCGCAGGTTCAGCGCCGAGTAGAACCCGACGCCCAGATGCGATTGCAGTTCCACGGCGCCGGCGTTGTCCGAAACTTGCGCGCTGATGGGCTCATGAATGGCGTCGCGGTCGTGCTCTGCATTAAGCAGCACGGTTTCATCGGCGGTCACACGCACGGCCCCCTGCCAGTCGATCTTCACGCGATCCCCGGTATTGACCGAGGCGCCGAGGAGCGGATCGAGATTCAAGGTCCAGGCACTGGAGTAGGCCACCCCCAGGGTCTCGTCCAGCCCGCCATCAAAGCTGACCAGGTGTCCGCTCAGGCGTGTGTAGTACTGGGAGGTGTCACTCTTGCTCTGTGCGGCATTCGGAAAGCTTGGGAAAGCGAAGGGGTTGTCCGCGGTGAAGGCATAGTGGGCATCCGTGAAGCGGCCCACCAGATTCAGATCAAAGCCGGGCAGCACGGTGTAACCCAGACGGGTCGAGGCGGTGATGTTGTCGTCGTAGTCATTGATCCTTGCTTCCGGCGGCTGCAGCGCCTGCAGCAGTTCCAGCGGCGTCACCGGCGTCGAACCCGCATGCAGATGCTCGACATTGGCGGCGTATTGAAACTGGTCGGTCGAGCCGCCCAGCGACAGCGTCTCATTGTTGGTATGAAAGCTGCCCCCCTCGGCGCTGGCGGACAGGCTTAAGGGCCCCTTGCCCGAACGGGTCGTGATGCTGATGACACCGCCGATGGCGTCGGATCCGTACAGCCCGCTTTGCGGGCCGCGCAGGATCTCGATGCGCTCGATGTCCGAGGCCAGCAGCTGGCCGAAGTCGAAACTGGCACCGGCGTTGCTCGGATCGCTGACATCGATCCCGTCGATCAGCACCTTGGTGTGATTGGAGTTCGTGCCGCGCATGAATATTGAGGTCTGACCCCCAGGGCCACCCTCCTGCACGACATTCAGGCCGGGCACTTCCTTGAGCACATCGGTCACGGTACGCAGCTGTTCGGCCGCGATGTCGGCCGCAGTGATCAAGGTGACACTACTTCCGATCTGAGCGATGGGCGTGGCGATGCGCGTGGCCGAGACCACCACCGTCTGCAGCGTCGGCCACGCTTCGCAGATTACGTCGGGGTCACCGCAGTCATTCGGGGCCGTCGGTGCCGCCTGCAACGGTGGCACGAACAGCAGCAGGCAGAACGTTCCGGCGACCGGAAATAAAGGAAGTTTGAGCACAGTTTTCTCCGCATTCGACGACACAAAATGTCGTCGCAGCGGATGCTCCGCAGCTCATGACACACCCCGGCCGCAAGCATGGACGACGGCACCGGGCCGGTCTCCTGACTCCCGGGTCACAGTTCTCGCCCGCCTTCCCGAACCTTTTGCGGTCCAGTGGCAGTTTGGGACGATCACTCGCCGGTCACAGTTGCGGGGGCAGCCGCGGCATTGAACCGCGTTCCCATTCAAAGCCCCTTGCGGGGCACCCTGCGCGTTCACTAACGGCGCGAGTATACACCGGGCTGCAAGCAGCGCTAAGCGCTACGCAGCAGCTGCAGCAGTTGCGCCTCGCGCTGCGCTGACAGGCCGGCCCGCAAAGTCTGTTGCGCCGCGGGACGCTGCTTCTGCCACTGGAGCGTGTCACGGATGGTCTGATCCAGCGTCCGGAAGCGCAGGCCCCGGCTCACGGCTCTTGCCGGACTCACCAGCGCTGCACCGGCATCCTCGCCCACCGGCGGATTCCAGATCGGCAGCGCGTTGCCCAGCATCGCGTCATCACCGATCACTTTCTGCGCCGTCAGAAACGCGACGCTGGCCCACACGAACTTCGTGTCTGCGCCCGTGATGCGGCGACTGGCCTCGAGCAGCGAACCTATGGTGACGGCGCGCGGCGGATTGCAGGCATTGAAGCGCCCTTGAAGATGTTTTTCGGCGCACAGCCGCACGAAGTCGGCCAGATCACGCACATCGATGAACTGAATGGGATCCGCGGGGCTACCGGGCGCCAGCATCTCCCCGCCCCGCGCCACACGCACCGGCCAGTAGGTGAATCGGTCCGTGCTGTCGCCGGGCCCTGCGATATAGGTGGGTCGGATGATGGTGGCGTCGGCGGGGTAACTGTGTTCGACGAGCTGCTCGCACAGTGCCTTCAGTCCCCCGTAATTGCCGCCGCCGAGGTCTTCCGTGTTTGGATCCGCCACTTTCGCCAGCTTGTAGTTCTCGTCGACCCCGGGCACCGCCAGATCTGCATAAGCCGATATGCTCGAAATGAAGATGTAATGCCTGATGTGGCCCTTCAGCAGATCGGTCGTAAGGCGGACCTGGCGCACGGTGTAACCGGAATTGTCGATGACGACATCCCAGTCATGGCCCTTCAGCGCATCCACCTGCCCGTTGCGATCGCCGATGAGCTGGAGGACACCGGCGGGCACTTTCGACGGATCCTTGCCGCGATTGAAGACCGTCACGCTGTGACCGTGTGCGGCCAGCGCCGCGACGAAGTGCGGGCCGATGAAGCCGGTGCCGCCCAGGATCAATACCCGAAGCGGCGGCGCCGCGGCGCCGACGCTGTGACCCGCCATGACTGAAAGCATTGTGGCACCTGACACGAGCATGACTTCACGTCGGTTCATTTGAGTGCTGCTCCCACGATCTGCTGCGCTTCGGCGAAAATCAGCTTCAGGTGTTCCGGGCCGCGCAGAGTCTCCGCATAGATCTTGTAGATGCTCTCGGTGCCCGAGGGTCGCGCCGCGAACCAGCCGCTGGCGCTGATCACCTTGACGCCGCCGATGGCAGCGCCATTGCCCGGCGCCTGGGTCAGCACCGCTTCGATCTTTTCCCCGGCAAGCGTCGCGCTTTTGATCTGCTCGCCCGACAGCTTCGACAGTGCCTTGCGTTGCGCGGCATCGGCCGGTGCATCGACTCGCTCGTAGGCCGGATTACCCAGTTCGCGGGTGAGCTGCGCGTACAACTGCGCCGGGTCCTTGCCCATGCGCGCCGTGATTTCACCGGCCAGCAGCGCCGCCGTGATGCCGTCCTTGTCCGTGGTCCAGACGCTGCCGTCACGGCGCAGCAGCGAAGCACCGGCGCTCTCCTCGCAGACGAAACCCAGCGACCCATCGACCAGCCCGTCCACAAACCACTTGAAGCCCACCGGCGTCTCGTAGATCTTGCGGCCCAGCTGTGCGGCGACCTTATCCAGCATCATGCTGGTGACGACGGTCTTGCCAATGGTGGCCCTGGCGCTCCACTGGGGGCGGTTGGAAAACAGGTAGTGCGCCGCCACCGTCAGGTAGTGGTTCGGCGGCATGAGGCCCGCGCTGCGCGTGACGACTCCATGGCGGTCATGATCCGTATCGCAGGCGAAGGCAATGTCGAAGCGCTCCTTCAGGGCGATCAGCCGCTGCATGGCGTTCGGCGAGGAGGGATCCATGCGGATCCTGCCGTCCCAGTCCAGCGTCATGAAGCGGAAGGTCGGATCCACCGCATCGTTGGTGATGGTGAGATCAAGTTTGTACTGGTCCGCAATCTGCGGCCAGTAGTGCACGCCGGCCCCTCCCAGAGGATCCACTCCCATGTGCACGCCCGAAGCGCGGATCGTGTCCAGGTCGATCACCGCGGGCAGGTCGTCGACATAGGCCTTGCGGTAGTCGTGCCGGCGTGTGCTGTCGAGGCTGCGGGCCTGGTTGAAGGGCATGCGTCGCACGCCTGCCAGCTTCGCGCCCAGCAGTTCGTTGGCCTTGTTTTCGATCCAGGAGGTGACGGCCGTGTCGGCGGGACCACCATTGGGCGGGTTGTATTTGAAGCCGCCGCTGTCGGGCGGATTGTGCGATGGGGTGATCACGATGCCATCGGCGAGGGCACTGGCGCGACCGCGGTTGTAGGTCAGGATCGCGTGCGAGATGACCGGCGTGGGCGTGTAGTCGGTGTGCTCATCGGCGATCATGACGGTCACGTCATTCGCACCCAGAACCTCCAGGGCACTGACGAACGCGGGTTCCGACAATGCGTGAGTATCCATGCCCAGGAACAGCGGACCACTGATGCCCTGCTGGCTGCGGTACATGACGATGGCCTGGGTGATGGCCAGGATATGCGCCTCATTGAAGGAGCGCTGCAGGGAACTGCCGCGATGGCCCGAGGTGCCGAAGGCCACCCTCTGGTCTGGCACTGCCGGATCAGGGGCATCCGAATAGTAGGCGCAGATCAGCCGCGGCACATTGACCAGCATCGAGGCGGGTGCCGGTTTGCCGGCCAGTGGATTCATCGTCATGCTCGCGCGCTCCCCTTCATCGCCAATACCTGAGATCCGTGCCGGCAATGGCCCGATTGTCGCATTTGCGCGCTACGTGTGACTGCGGGTTTGCCTAATATTGGCATCCGTCTCAACATCAGCGCATCCCACTCCTTATACTTGGACCGAAGCGAGCCGGTAACGGCGGCCACGGACAGATTCTTTTATCATGGACAAGAGCTACTTACGGCACGGCATCATCCTAGGACTTCTGTCCGCGATCGGTCCCTTCGCCATCGACATGTACCTGCCGGCCCTGCCCTCCATCGGCCGCAGCTTGCATGCGGACGCGGCCACGGTGCAGTTGAGCCTGACCGTATTCTTCATTGCCGTGGGCGGCGGGCAGCTGATTTACGGTCCGCTCTCGGACATGTACGGCCGCAAGCTCCCGTTGTACGCCGGTCTGACCCTGTTCTGCTGCGGCAGCATAGCCTGTGCATTGGCGCCGAATGCCGAACTGTTCCTGCTGGGCCGTTTCGTCCAGGGCCTGGGCGCCTGCGGCGGCATGGTGATCCCCAGGGCCGTGGTGCGCGATCTGCATTCCGGTGTGGAGGCGACGCGCCTCATGTCGCTGCTCATGCTGGTCTTCAGCATTTCACCGCTGCTGGCACCGCTGACCGGCAGCTTCGTGATCCAGTACGTCGGCTGGCGCGGCGTGTTCTGGATGGTTCTGGGGGCGGCCGTCATCGGCTTTGGCATTCTGACCACGCTCAAGGAGTCGCGCCCCACAGCGGCCCGCGCGCATAGCAGCCTGACCAGTGCCTTCCATTCCTACCGACAGCTGTTGCGGGATCGGCACTTCATCGGCACGGTCCTGATCGGCACCTGCGGCATGGCAAGCTTCTTCCTCTACCTGTCGAACTCGCCGTACGTGATGATCGAGCACTATCACTTGAGCCCGCGTGGTTTCAGCCTGCTGTTCTCGGTCAACGCCGCTTCCTTCTTTGTCGCCGCCCAGTTCAACAGCACGCTGGCCAGGCGCCTGGGCCTGAAGACGCTGGTGCGCCGCGCCTCCACGGGCTTCGCATTGGCGATGCTGGTGCTGCTGGGCCTGTTTGCGGCCGGTGTCGATCACCTGGTGGTGATGGTGGCATTGCTCTGTACCGCCTATGCCTGCCTGGGAATGACGGTCCCAACTTCGTCGGTCCTGGCGCTGGAAGAGCACGGAGCCATCGCGGGCACCGCGTCTTCCCTGATCGGTTTTCTGCAATTCGGTTTGGGTTCAATGGTCATGGCGTTCTCCGGCACCTTCGCCAACGGCCAACCGCTGCCGATGATTGCCGGCATCACCCTGTGCGCGCTGCTGTGCGTGAGCTTCGCCCGCATCACCCTGCGGCACACCCCGGATGCGGCAATCGCCACGGCCTAAGTGAACAGTGGCAGTGCCGCAAGTTCCGCAGGCGGCACGCTCTCAAGTTCAAGTCCGGCGTTGCGCCAACCGCGCAACCCATCCTCGATCACGGCGACTCGCAGCCCGAGTTTCAGCAGTTCGCGGGCCACGCGCACGCTGGTCGCCTGGCGCTGACAGGTGCAGTACAGGTAGATCTGCCGGTCCTTGGCGAATTCCTTGAGGTGAGCGCGCAGCGCATTGGGATCGACCCGCTGTGACGTCGGGATACGCACGGCGCCGGGGTCGAAGTAGCCATGGCTGCGCACATCAAACACCACTGCCTCACCGGCGCTCAGCTCCCGCGCGACAATCTCGGGCGGCGCGTGCGGCACTGCGCGACCGAGGCTGCGGGCCTGTATGGTGCTCAACAACAGCCACAAGACGTACGCGGTCACCAGTATCAGGACCACGGCCGTCGTCAGTTGGCCGAACCGCTCGTAGAAGCGGATTACCGCAGCAACCGCGTCGCTGCATAGGTAGCCGAGAATGAAGTACGCCCCGATGTACAGTGCCGCTCCAACCAGATCCAGGCCCAGGAACGACCACCAGCGCATCTGCATGCTGCCGGCCAGCGGCGGGGCCATGGTGTTGATGCCGGGCAGGAACTTCGCCACCACCAGCAGCGAGCGCCCGCGCCGGTGGAAGGTGTCGGCCGAGGTCACGACGCAGGATTCCGGATTCAGCGATATGCGGCACAGGGTGCCCAGCAGCCACCAGCCGGTATAGCGGCCCAGCAGGAACATCAACACATCCCCGACCAGCATTGCGCCAAGCGCCCCGCCGAGGACACCAATGACGGACAAGTGACCCTTGGCACTTTCCGCCGCCGCCAGTATCAGGGCAACCGCGCACGGCACCGGCAGGCCGATTGCCTGCAGGAACACGAACAGCGACAGCGCCAGGATTCCGTGCTGCGCGAGCTGCATCAGTCGTACACGCCTACTTCAGGACCTTGGTCTTGGTCTCAATGGACTTCAGGAGATTCTTCCACGAGGCATTGAATGATTCGGCGCCCTCCGCCTGCAGCTGTGCGGCCAGCGCCGCGACATCCACGCCCGCCTTGCCGATGGCTGCGAGCGCCTGTTCGCAGTTGCCGCCATCGGGGGCCAGCGCGCCTTGCAACGACCCGTGATCGCCGAAGGCCAGCAGCGTCTCCTCGGGCATCGTGTTCACCGTATTCGGTGCCGCAAGTGCCGTGACATACAGGGTGTCGGGCGCTGAGGGATCCTTGACGCCGGTGCTGGCGAACAGCAGCCGCTGCGGCCGCGCGCCGAGGTTCATCAGTCGCTGCCAGCGATCGGTGGCCATCAATTGTCGATAAGCGCGGAAGGACTGCTGCCCGACGGCTATTCCCAATGTGTTGCGCAACGGCGCCGGCAACTTCTCCATCGTCGCCTTGTCCCAGCGGCTCACGAAAAGTGACGCCACCGAGCGCACATCGGGGCTCAGGCCCGCCAGCACGCGACGCTCGAGGCCGCGCACATAGGCCTGGGCGGCGGCCTGGTACTGCTGAGTTGAAAACAACAGCGTCACGTTGATGGGCACGCCCTGGAAAATCGCCTCTTCAATCGCCGGCAGGCCTTCGCGCGTACCGGGAATCTTGATGAAAAGGTTGGGCCGCCCGGCCTTGGCATGCAGCATGCGGGCAGCTGCCAGCGTCTGCGCGGTGTCGTAGGCCAAGAGCGGTGATACTTCCAGCGAGACAAAGCCATCCACCGTTGCGGTGCGTTCGTATATCGGTTTGAAGAGATCCGCGGCGCGGGTGAGATCCGCGATGGCCAGCTCAAAAAACAGGTCCTCGACCGACAGACCCTTCCTGGCCAGCGAACTCACGTCCGCATCGTAGGAGGCGCTCTTGCTGATGGCGTGATCAAAGATGGTCGGATTGGAGGTCAGGCCGGTCACCGACAGCCCCGAGCCGATATAGCGCCCGAGCGTGCCGTTATTCAGCAGGTCGCGGGTGATGTTGTCCAGCCACAGGCTTTGTCCGAGCTCGTTCAGCTTGCGCGGCGCGTCCGAGCGCGGGTTTTCGGTCGCCATAATGATAACTCCGTTGGATGTTCCGACTCGATACTGCCTAGTGCTGCCAGAGAATGAAATTTGCCTCCAGCGGCACGGCGACGCCTGCCAGGCGTGGCACCACCCGGGCAGTGTAGTCGCCCGCGGGGCGGTTCGCGGGCACCGCCGCGCGGTACAGGCCGCAGCCGGGACCGCTGCCGCCCGTGCCCGGGGAGCTCTGCAGCGTCATGTCATACACCTGCGGCCCGGCGCCGTCGATACCGTTCGCGTACAGCTGCACCGCCACGTCCCGTGGCGCGATGGCGCCCAGGTACAACTGTACGTCGAACTGAAAGCCGCCGGCCGTGGTGGCCACAGTCAGATTCTGGAAGCGCAGCTGTTTCCAGGCTGCCTCCAGCCGCTCGCGCCAGTCCACCAGTTGCCGCCCCCCCTCGCTATTGCCCTTGACCTGGCCTTGAGCCGCACCACCGCGGCGTCGCAGCCACTCGTGGGCGGCGGGAAGATAGTAGTGCTGGGTGTAGTCACGCACCGCGCGGCTGCTTGAGAACTGTGGCGTGAGGGTCGCCATGCTCTCGCGCATGCGCGCGATCCAGGCGGTGGGTATTCCCGCGGCATCGCGGGTATAGAACTGGGGAATCACTTCACGCTCCAGCACCTCAAACAGCGCCGCCGTATCCTTATCGTCCCAGTCGCCCTCATCGCCATGGGTCTGCGCATCGCCGATCGCCCAGCCCAGGTCCGGCTGATAGGCCTCGGCCCACCAGCCGTCCAGCTGCGAGAGGTTGATGCCGCCGTTCACCAGCACTTTCATGCCGCTGGTGCCGCAGGCTTCCCAGGGCCGGCGCGGCGTGTTGATCCACACGTCCACGCCGTGGACCAGCAGCTGCGCCAGTGCCATGTCATAGTCGGCCAGGAAAATCACATGATTGCGCGCATCGGTGCCGCGGATGAACTGCAGCCACTGCCTGATCAGGGCCTGGCCGGGCTCATCGGCCGGATGCGCCTTGCCGGCGATGATGAGTTGCACCGGGCATTCGGCATGCGACAGCAGGCGCAGCAGCCGCGCCGTGTCCCGCAGCAGCAGATTCGGCCGCTTATAGGTCGCGAAGCGGCGCGCGAATCCCAGGGTCAGCACCTGCGGATCGAGCAGCTGCCGGGCGGACTCGCAGGCGTCCTGGCTTTCACCTGAAACCAGCAGCATCCGCGACAGGCGCGCGCGCGCTGCTGCGATGAGCGCGGCCCGCGACTCATTGCGGAAGCGCCACAGGTCCGCGTCGCTGATCCGGCGTATGCCCACCGCTGCCGCACCATCGGGTGACTGCCAGCAATCCGGCGCACAGGCGCCGCTCCACAGCGCTTCGGCCTGTGCCGAGTCCCAACTTGGCACGTGCACCCCGTTGGTGACATGGCCGACTGGAATTTCCTCCTCCGGCCAGCGCGGAAAGAGATTGCTGAAGATCTGGCGGCTGACCTTGCCATGCAGCCGGCTGACCCCGCTGACCGCACCGCTGCCGCGGATGGCGAGGTACGCCATGTTGAAGCTCTCGGACCAGTCCTGTTCGTTGGCCCGACCCAGGCCGAGCAGTTGCTCGGTGCTGATACCCAATCCGGTTTTCGCGTAGGCGCCCAGGTACTGCTCGATAAGTTCGGGTGCGAAGCGGTCAAAGCCGGCCGCGACCGCGGTGTGGGTCGTGAACAGATTGCCGGCGCGGGTCGTCGCGAGGGCCGCGGCGAAATCCTGGCCGGACTCATTCATGTGCGCGCGGGCGCGCTCCAGCACCGCGAAGGCCGCGTGACCTTCATTCAAATGACAAACCTGAGGCTCAATGCCAAGGGCCGCGAGCAGCCGCCAGCCGCCGATGCCAAGGATCAGCTCCTGGCGCAGGCGCAGCTCCGGCCCGCCGCCATACAGTTCGCTGGTAATTCCGCGCCAGGCCGGAAAGTTCGCCGGATCATTGCTGTCGAGCAGCAGCAGCCGGGTACGCCCGACCTGCGCCTGCCAGGTGCGCAGCCACACCGGAAAACCCGGCAGATCGACCTTCAGCCGCAACCAATCACCGCCAGCGGTACGCAGCGGCGTGATGGGCAACTGGTCCGGCGAGTTGTAGGGGTACAGCGCCTGCTGGCCCCCGGCGCGGTCGATGATCTGGCGGAAATAACCCTGGCTGTAGAGCAAGCCCACGCCGATCACCGGCACACCCAGATCACTGGCCGACTTCAGCTGGTCGCCCGCCACATTGCCAAGGCCGCCGGAGTAAATGGGCAGGGCCTCACTCAACATGAACTCCATGCTGAAATAGGCGACCTGGGTCAGAGCACTGCGCGGATGGTTCACGTCGAACCAGGCCGGCGCATCGAGTGAGGCGCGGCGTGCGGCCGCCACCTTGTCCATCGCGGCGCCAAACTTCGGGTCCGCCAGGGCCTGCCGGATCTTCGCGGCCGACACGGTCTGCAGCACCGTCCAGGGATTGGCCGTGAATTCCCACAATGGCGCATCCAGGTGGCGCCACAGTTGATCGGCTCCATGGTCCCAGGCCGTGCGCAGATCCAGCGCCAGCTCGGTCAGGACGCTCATACCTACATCGGGATTCATGGGTTGCGCCATCCGCGGTTTGGGACCCGCTAGTCTACGCGCCGGTGTTGCAGTCCAATGTCATCCTTTGGCTGAATCCGTGCAGGATTCGTACAGCTTCGCCCGGCGCTTGGGCGCGGTGTACCATTGCACAAAACCTCAGGATCATGGTATGCACCCAAAACTCGACGGACCGGCGCTGGACATCCTGTTTCGCACCGCCCGCACCCGCAATGGCTGGAGCACGCAGGCCGTCAGTGAGGATCAGATCCGCGAGCTGTACGACCTGCTCAAATGGGGCCCGACCTCGGGCAATGGCAGTCCGGCCCGCTTCGTCTGGGTGCGCTCGGAGGCGGGCAAGGGCAAGTTGGCCGCGCTGGCCTCCGAAGCCAACCGCCCCAAGATTCTGGCCGCTCCGCTCACCGTCATCATTGGTTACGATCTGGACTTCGGCGAGCAGATGCCCAAGCTGTTTCCGGCGCGTGGCGAGGCCATGAAGGCCATGTTCGCGAGCTCCCAGGTAATTGCCGAAACCACTGCCTTCCGCAACAGCACCCTGCAGGGCGCCTATTTGATTCTCGCGGCACGGGCCCTGGGCTTGGATTGTGGCCCGATGTCCGGCTTCGATAATGCGGGCGTTGATCGCGAGTTCTTCGGCAACTCGCGGGTGCGCTCCAATTTCATCTGCGGCCTGGGATATGGCAGCGAAGAGAAGCTGTTTGCGCGCAATCCGCGGCTGACATTCGAAGAGGCGGGCCGGTTCGCCTGAACCGGGGATTGATCATGGGTTCACTTTCATTACGCGATCAGTTGTTGCAGGCCGGGCTCGTCAGTGAGCAACAGGTCAAGGAAGCCGAGCGCCAGGCGCAACGCAAGCAATACCAGGGCCAGAAGCAACAGCCACGCGCCGAGCGCAACGGCCCCTCAGCCCAGGAAATAGCCGCCAGGAAACAGGCCGAGGCAAAGGCCGCCCGGGACCAGGAACTGAACCGCAAGCAGCAGGAAAAGGCGCAACGCAAGGCCTTGTATGCCCAGATCCGGGAGCTGGTGAGCCAGAACCGGATCGTGCGACCGGACGTCGAGGAGACCTATAACTTCATCGACGCTGGCAAGGTTCGCCGCATCCGCGCGGACGCCGCGTTGCGTGAGCGCGTGACGCGCGGTGAGGTGGTGCTGGTGCGTTGCGAGGGCCGCTATGAACTGGTGCCGCCGGATATCGCACAGATGATCCGCGAACGTGATCCGCGCGCCGTGGTCGCGCCCGGCCCGGCCGCGACAGCGCCGGTCGTAGACGAGGCGTACAAGGAATTCGTGGTGCCCGATGACCTGATCTGGTAGGCGCCGCGGCTCAATCGGCCTTGCTCGGTATGACAAAGGCCGACCCGGGTGCGGCACTGCCGGACCACCGCTGGGTGATGATCTTGGTGCGGGTGAAGAAGCGGATGCTGTCCGTGCCGTATTGATTGAGATCGCCGAAGGCCGAACGCTTCCAGCCGCCGAAGCCATGCTGCGCAACCGGCACCGGAATCGGCACATTGATTCCGACCATGCCCACCTCGACCTGTTCGGCGAAGCGCCGCGCGGCCTCGCCCGAGCGGGTGAACAGCGCCACGCCATTGCCGTACGGGTGGCCCGAGACCAGGGCAATCGCCTGCTCCAGGGTGTCCACCCGCAGCATCTGCAGCACCGGGCCGAAGATTTCCTCCTGGTAGCTGCGCATGTCGGCGCGCACCTGATCAAAAAGCGTCGGGCCCAGGAAAAATCCGCCCGCATGGCCGGCCACCCTTACACCGCGTCCGTCGACGACCAGCTCGGCCCCTTCGGCGACCGCCAGCGCGATGTAGTCCTCGACACGCTGTTTGTGAGCCGCCGTCACCAGCGGACCGTAGTCGGCATCGGGGTCATCCGGGGCGCCGATACGCAGTGCAGCCATCGCGGCCTTCAGGCGCTGGCGCAGGGCGGCAGCAGTGTCGGCGCCGATCGCGACGATCACCGGCAGCGCCATGCAACGCTCGCCGGCGGAGCCGAATGCCGCCCCGACAATGCCCGCCACCGCCTGGTCCAGGTCCGCATCTGGCAGCACCAGCCCATGATTCTTGGCGCCCCCCATGGCCTGGACTCGCTTGCCCGAGGCCGCCGCCGTCGCATAGATGTGCTGTGCGACCGCCGAGGAGCCAACGAAACTCACGGCTTTGATTGCCGGCTCCGCCAGGATGGCCTCGACCATTTCCTGATCGCCGTGCAGGACACTCAGGATGCCCGCAGGTGCGCCTGCCTCCTGCAGCAGCAGGGCCAGTTCCAGGGCCAACGAGGGCGTGCGCTCCGAGGGCTTGAGGATGAAGGCATTGCCGGCGGCGATGGCGGGCCCCAGCATCCACAAGGGGATCATGGCCGGGAAGTTGAACGGTGTGATGCCCGCGACCACACCCAGCGGCTGGCGCAGCGACCAGACGTCGATGTCAGGGCCTACGCCCTGGGAGTATTCGCCCTTGAGCAGTTGCGGGGCACCACAAACAAAATCAATGACTTCCAGCCCGCGCTGCAATTCACCACGGGCATCCGCCAGGATCTTGCCGTGCTCACTGGCCAACAGCCTGGCCAGCCTTCCCAGCTGCTGTTCAAGCAGGGTCTTGAAGCGGAACAGAACCTGGGTGCGCCGTTGGGCGCTCGCGCTGGCCCAGCCGGGCTGCGCCGCAATCGCGGCGCGGACAGCCGCGGCAAGCTCAGGGGCGCCACCCAGCGGCACATGAGCCTGGACCTGCCCGGTGGCCGGATCAAACACCTCGCCCCGGCGCGGGCTGCTCCCCAGGCTCTGGCGGCCCCCGATGTAATGAAATACCTCGCGCATCGGTCTCCAGATATACACCAAGGAGAACGACCATGTCCCTCAGACCCCTGATGGCGGCTTTCGGGCTGCTGCTTTGCATGGGTGGAAGCTTGGCCGCGCTGGCCCAGGCGCCGGCCTCCTCCGCGCCCCCCAATCCCTTTGCCGGCCTGATCCGATTCAGCGGCACGGTCACCAGCGCCGTCGGCAACGGCTTCGTGATCCATTCAGACCAGGGTGATGTGAAGCTGACCTTCCCTGACAAGCCCAACATCATGGTCAGCGCCAAGGGTACCGTCGCCGACCTGGGCGCGGGCAAGTTCGTCGGCTGTACCGCCGTCAAGCGTGCCGATGACCTGCTGCATGCCACCGAGTGCCATATCTTTCCGGAAAGCATGCGTGGCATGGGCGAGGGACACAATCCCATGGGGCCGCCGAACACCACCATGACCAACGGCAATGTGGCCGCGATGACCAACGGTCAGGTGGCGTCAAACTCCGGCGGCGCCAGCGCAGTCATCACCGTCACCTACAAGGGCGGCCAGCAGAGCATCCACGTGGGTACGGATACCGACATCACCAAGATCGACGCGGGTACTGCGGCCATGGTGAAACCGGGCGTCAAGGTGATGGGTGGCGCCAAACCGGCCGCCGATGGCAGCGCCGAGGTGGTGTTCCTGAGCCTCAGCCGCTGAAAATTCCGGGCCAGACGGCCCCCGGATCCCCTTCAGCCTCGATGACTTCCCAGCGCGCGTCCGCGCCGGGAAGCTCAAAGCGTTCAGCGACCCGCCACGGATGAGTCGATGCCAGCATCACCGCAGCTGAGCCGAAACCGCCCGAACCCAGTGTGATCTCACAATCAAGCAGCGCGCGGGCCTCAGCCACGGAGGAGGCCCCCGCCACGCATTCAGCCAGCGACTGGCCTTCCGGCAGCGCCACCGCGCGGTCGCGCGCAAACATGAACACCGTGCCCACCTGCACGAGGAGCGCGGCAACGCCGGTTTGGGTGTCACGCAACCGCAGCCCCGCCTGCGGGCGCGTCACCACGGCCGGATCGCGCATCCAGCGCTCGATGTAGGGCACATCCCGTCCTGCTTCGATGAGAACATCTTCTTCCCACCACAGGCGCCCGGCGTCGGTGCCGGCCCGCGGCTGAAAGTCGATCAGTCGCGTCCACGTGAAGCAGTCGCCGTCAAAATCGAGCCGGCCCGCGAATCCCTCCTGCCCCGCCAGCGCCGCGCAGTCCTCGAAGCTCAGGTCATTCAGGCCGCGAAGGTGCAGGAAATCCGGCAGCGCGGCACCCTGGCGCAGGTCCACGAACAGCGTCGGCCCCTGCAGCCAGCGCACCTGGGTGGCCGCATCGCGAGTGCCGTCGGCATGAGTGATGAGCGTCCGGCGCCACATGCCGGGCATTTCAGACAGCGGCGGGGCCGGGTGTCGCATGCAATAATCTGCCCTGTGACCTTCTCCATCGTTGCCCGGTCTGAGGATGCCCGGATGTTTGGCATCGCCATCGCTTCCGCCTCTCCTGCGGTGGCCGCGCATTGCAGTCACGCCAGGGCCGGCATCGGCGCCGTCGCCACGCAGAATATCACTGACCCGATTCTTGGACCGCGCATGCTGGACGGGCTGCGCTGCGGAGCCACTGCCGCCGAAGCCATCGCCGGCGTTCTGGACTCCACCGACCATGGCGCCTATCGGCAGCTGCTGGCCATCGGTCCGGCGGGGGCCCCCGCGCACCATTGTGGCGCGCATGCCTTGAAAGTGGCCGCCAACGCGGCGAGTCACCATGCCATGGCGGCCGGCACCGGCCTGGCCAATCGCCAGGTGCCCGCCGCGATGATTGCGGCATTTGATGCGAGCTTGGGTCATTTCGCCGACCGTCTGCTGAGCGCACTGCAGGCGGGCGCGGCCGCCGCCGACGCAGCGTCGGTGTTGCATTCGGCCGGACTGCTGGTGGTCCGCGAAGTGCCCTGGCCGATCATCGATCTGCGCATCGACTGGAGCGATGGCGATCCCATCGCCGATCTGGCTGCGCTCTGGAAGCGCTTCGCGCCCCAGGTCGAAGACGGCGTGCGCGATGCACTGCAGCCGGCTTAGCCCACCTGCTCCGCCATCCCGGGCTCATAGATGACGAAACGCTTGCGGGTGGGTTCCACCACCTCCCAGGTGCCAATGAATCCGGCGGGAATCACAAACTCCTCGCCGGCGCGCACCGTCACCGCCGTACCGCCGTGGTCGGTGATGACGCTTACGCCCTCCAGCACCTGGCAGTACTCCTCTTCCGTGTAGCGGATTTTCCAACGGCCGCGCTCGCTGTGCCAGATGCCGGCGCTGAACCGGCCCGAGGGGTCGGTGTATTGCACCCAGGCGGTCTGCCGGGGATTGCCCTGCAGGAGTTTCCCCGGCGGGAGAAAATATTCCTCGCCTGGGCCCGAAGCGGCTGGAAATTTCCTCACCGAAGCAGCGGCCATGCAGGCGCCTCAATATTCCCTGAACTGATCCAGCTTTGCCTGCGGACTGGGCATGTGCCGACCGGTGACCCAGCCGGGTCGCATGCCGTAGGGCACTGAGAGCAGCACGGCTTCGACCTGGCTGATCTTGCCGGCGGCATTGATCTCAAACAGTTCCTGGATCATCCAGGTCCACGGTCCGGTGTTCCTGACCTTGATCGGCCGGCCGTCCTTGAGCTGGTAGCTGCGCACCGTCGCGTCGTGATCGAAAAACACGCCGGTATAGACCAGCCCGCGCTCGGTATCCACGGCCAGGATGCGACGATTGCGCAGGCGCGTGTCCTCCCGGTAGTAGCCAAGACCGAACGCCTTCGCACACGGCAGGCTGGCCGCGCCGGGCTGGGCGCCATTGGCCACCGGCACATTGGTGGTCGCAGTTTCATTCTCAAGACGCTGGCAGTCCTCGGCAAAGGCTGGCGGCTTGTCACCATGATTGCCTTCGAGGCCGGTGAAATAGCCGTTGACGATGTCGCCCAGCTGCGCCGCGCTCAGGCGCGCCGCCACCGGCACAGCGGTCAGGAAAGCCTTGCGGGGTTCGCCGTCGATGCTGGCATCCTTGGGTGCGCCAAAGGCCGAGCCGCCGGTGGTGCTGCTGAGCCGCGCGACCAGGGCTTCCATTTCCGTGATCTGGTGGTTCATGACCCGCAGGCGTGTGCCGATCAGCACCGGTGCGCCGTTCTCCAGGCCCTTGGCGAAAAACCCAATGGAGTGACCGTCCGGATCCGGTACCGTCAGGCGATAGCTGCCGAGCTTGTCGAGCGTGCGCCACAGCCCATCCGGCAAATGCAGATCAGCGCCATTTTCCGTGTAACGGGCATTCAAGGACAGCGGCGCACGCGTCGGATCATGCGCCAGCATGGCGTTGAGATAGCGCTCGGCCATGTCGCGCAGGCAGGCGCGGTCGCAAGGTGATCGATCCATGGCGGCAGGCGCCGAGCTGGTGGCGGCGCCGGCCAAACCCGGCATCAGGATGGCTGCCGCAAGCAGGATAAATTTCTTCATACGCCCCTCTTTGCGAATCGCACCGGCGAGCCGCGTGCCGGACATTCTAGCCGCTGTTACGCAGCGCGGTGGCGACGGCATTGATGGACAGCTGTATGCCCTCGCGGACCCGGGCGTCGGTCTCGCCGGCCCTGTGGCGCTTCAGCAACTCCACCTGCAGCAGGTTCAGGGGCTCGATATAGGGCAGGCGCAGCCGGATCGAGGCATCGAGCGCCGGGTGCTTCTCCAGCAGACGGCTCTGGCCCGTGATGTCCAGCAGGGTATCGTGCGCCGTCCTCCAGGCGGTCTCGATGCGGTTGAAGAGCGTGTCGGCCAGGGTTTTGTCCTCGACCAGCGTACTGTAGCGGCGGGCGATCGACATGTCCGACTTCGCCAGCACCATTTCCATGTTGTCGAGCGTGGACTGGAAGAATGGCCAGGCCGCCGCCATCTCGCGCAGCAGGCCGCGATCCTGGAAGGCGTTCAGCGCCTGCCCGGCGCCGAACCAGCCCGGCAACATGACCCGCGCCTGTGCCCAGCTGAACACCCAGGGTATGGCGCGCAGATCCTCGATGCGATCCGACTTGGTGCGTGAGGCCGGGCGCGAACCGATCTTCAGTTCGGCGATCTCGGTGAGCGGGGTCATCTGCCGGAAAAAGGTCTTGAAGCCTTCGGTCTCGTAGACCAGCCCGCGATAGTTGTTGAAAGCCGTCGCGGAGATCTCGTCCATGGCGGCGGCAAAGCGCGCCAGGGTTTTCTCCTCGGACACCGAAGTCGGCTCAAGCGAGGCGAGCAGCGTCGCCGCCGTGATCGCCTCGAGATTCGCGGCCGCGCTTTCCGGCGTACCGTACTTGGCGGCGATGACCTCACCCTGCTCGGTGATGCGGATGCGCCCCTGCACGGTTCCCTGCGGCTGCGCACGGATTGCGGCGAAGGAGGAGCCGCCGCCCCGGCCCACTGCGCCGCCGCGTCCGTGGAAGATCTGCATGCGGATCTGTGCGGCCTCGAACACCCGCGACAGCGCACGCGTCGCACGGTTGAGGCTCCAGACGGAAGTCAGGTACCCGCCATCCTTGTTGGAATCGGAGTAACCGACCATCACTTCCTGGTAGCCGCGGCGCCTGGCGACCTTGTGGATTTCCGGCACAGCGAACCAGGCGCGCATCACTTCGGGCGCATTCTGCAGATCGCCAATGGTCTCAAACAGCGGCACGACCATGATGGGTGCGGCGGCCGGATCGGCCGGTCGGTACAGGCCGGCCTCCTTGAGCATCAGGTTCACCTCCAGCATGTCCGACACGCTTTCGCATTTGGAGATGTTGTAGGTCGTGATGCAGCCGACGCCGAAACGCGCATGAGCCTTGGCCGCCGCGCGCACGATCGCCAGTTCCGACTGGGTTTCCTCGGTGTACTGCGAGTACGGGCTCCACAGCAGCCGTTCGCTGCCCAGCTCGCGCCGCAGCAAAGCCACGCGGGCAGCCTCATCAAGCTCGGCATAACCGGCCTCGACGCCGGCGACACGCAGCAGATCGGCGACCACGCGCGCGTGTACGTCAGAATTCTGGCGCAGGTCAAGTGTCGCCAGATGAAAGCCGAAGCTATCGACAGCACGGATCAGGCGGCCCAGGGCGCCCCCGGTAGCCAGCAGTCCTGCACCGCTTTGGGCCAGTGAATGGGCGATGGCGACCAGATCAGTGCGCAGCTCCTCGGGGCTTGCATAGGCCACACCCGGCGCCGTCGGGCGCCGTGCCGGGTGACGTCCGGTGATCTGCTCGTAGGTCGCGGCGAGCCTTGCGTAGCAGCCCGTCAGCGCGCGCCGATAGGGCTCGTCGGTGCGGGCCGGACTGGAGTCGCCGCTGGCAGCGGCCAGCGCCAGCAATTGCGCCGTCGGCTTTGCCAGCTCGCTGGAAATGGAAAGCTCGGCGCCGAGCGCATTCAGCTGCTGCAGATAGTTCTCGAGCACCGCGGCGGCCGAGCGGCCCAGCGCATAGTCAAGCGTCGCCGCATTCACATTCGGATTGCCGTCGCGATCGCCGCCAATCCAGCTGCCGAGCCGCAGAAAGCTGCGCGGTCGCTGCGGCAGCCCGCGCTCCCAGCGCGCGTACAGCATGGGCAGAACAGGGAGGAAAATATCGCGCAAATAGGCCAGCGCGATCTCGACTTCGTCGGCCACGATGATGCGCTCGCGGCGCAGCGGCCGCGTCTGCCACAGCAGTGCGATCTGCCGCAGCAGCGCCTGTTCGATTTCATCGCCGCCGGCGGCCTGCGACAGACCCTGGTCACGCAGGCGCATCAGTTCGGCGATGCGGTTGCGGTGGTCGATCATGCTCTTGCGCATGACCTCGGTGGGGTGCGCCGTGAGCACCGGCACGATCAGCGTGCGGTCGAGCAGCTGCGCGGCCTGATCGGCGGCAATGCCCTGGGAGGCCAGCTTTTCCAGAGCCGCCGCGACATCCTCGCCGGGCCGGCTGCCGCTGCCCTGGCGATCCTCCGCCAGATTCGCGAGCATGGAAAACAGCATGAAGCTGCGCACGAAGGCGAGCGTGTCATCGAGGTTCAGCGCCTCCAGCCCACGATCCATGGCGGCCGCATCCGCCAGACCGCGGTGCCGGTCCACCGAGCGCGCGCGGATGTTTTCAATGCGCTCAAACAGCTCACGACCGCCGTAGGCGCGGATCACATCGCCCAGGAGCTTGCCGAGATAGCGGATGTCGGCGTTCTGGGTGATGGGCTTTGCGGCGGGTGTCACATAGGAGTTATATGCAAAAACCTGGCCGAGCGCCATTTTCCATCAGGCGCGAGGCGCTCCCGGTCAGAGGATCAGCCGGATTCCGCCGAACACCGCGAGTGGCGCCGCCGGGCTCAGGAACCGATTGTCGACGCCGGGGCCGTTCGCGACGCTACCGGGCGCAATGCCCGGCGCGTCGACTCCGGTGGGGTCGCTCAGGATGCCCCAGGTCGCGTACTTGCGATTGAAGAGGTTGTTGACACTGGCGAAGATCTCGAAGTGCTCAAAGGGCTGGTAGGTGGCGTGCAGGTTGACAATCGTGTACCCCGGGATCGGCGGGAGTTGGTTGGACTCATCTCCGACGTAGAAGAAGCTGCTGAGGTAATTCAACTCAGCGCCTACCGTCCATTGCGGGATGATCCTGAAGTCCGCGCCGAGCTTCACGCGATGGTCCGGAATCCCGGGCAGGCGATTGCCGGGCATCACCGCGACGTCACCATTGCCGTCCTGGAACGGATTCGAGGGTGAGGGCACGGTCAGAGCCGACTCAAACGTTGCACGCACGTAGCTGTAGTTGGCATAGGCCGACAGGCGCTGGCCGTGGTAACCCATCCCCGCTTCGAACCCTGCGCGGCGCGTGTCCCCGATGTTCTGGAAGAAGCCTTGGCTCACCGAGGTCGCGACGCCGAAAATGTCGTTCTCAAGCAGCGTCCGGAAGATACTCAGATTCCAGGACACCGCAGCGTCAAGGCCATGGGAAATCGTGCCGCGCAGGCCCAGTTCGGTGGTCTGCGAAAGCACCTGCTTCAGGTTCGGCGGATCGCCGGCCAGGTTCGTAGGCAGCAGGCACGGCCTCAGCGGATCCGAGCACTCGATCTCGCTGGCGGTCGGCGTGCGCGTGTTGTCAGCGATGCCCCCGTACAGGGTCACGGTCGGCAACACCAGGTAGGTGGCACCGATGGCGGGATTGAAATGGACAAAGCGGTTGTAGCCGTCGAGATTCGATCCGCGCTGATCGAAGAGATCGACGTTGCTGATGTTGTAGCGGCCGCTCGCGCTGACCGCCAGAGCCTGGGTCACATTGAACGTGTCGCTGACAAAGATGCCGAGGCTCCGGTTCACGGAATCGACGCTCACCGGCACCGGATCACCGAAGTCGGCGGCCGCTGCGGAGTCCTCCGGCGTATACACCAGCAGGTCGGACGGCAGCACCATCAGCTGTGAATCGATCTTGCCGATCTGCGCGCCCGTGTAGAAGCTGGTCGCGGCATAGTCGAGCGCCACGCCCGCCGTGAATTCATTGTCGTGCCCGAGGTACGCGTCCTTGTTGGCGACCTGGAAGCTGGCGCCGCGGCTCCAGGCATCGATCCGCTCAAAGTCGTTTTCGCCGATGATATTGGCGCCGCCAGCGGAAATGTCGGGCAACGTTCCACCGGTCGCGTCCGTCAGGGCAGTGGCGGCGTCGGACTGGCAGAGGATGCCGGGCGTGTCGGTGCAGGCCGTGTAGTTGGTCGTGTTGCCGTTGGACACGTACTGCGAGTACTGCCGGTAGTAGAGCACGCCCTGCAGCGACCAGGCGTCGGTCAGCTTCACGGTGCCGTTCAGCGTGAAGAAGTTCAGGTCGTTGATATTGGCCTGTGGGCCGGTGAACACCAGCGAGCGGTTCACGGCCAGCTCCTGCACCGGCGCGGGACCCTGACCCTGCATGTCGTTGTTCGAGCGGGTGTAGCTGAAGTCGAGCGTCGCGGCGTCAGCGTGCACGCTCAGCGCGGCATAGATATCGCGCATCCGGTCGTTGGAAAACTGCCGCCAGCCGGTCCAGTCCACGGCGCGGCCGGCGACGTAAAAGCCGAAAATTCCGGATTTGACGCCATACTGCGCGGTCAGCGATCGCTGCCCGCGGGAACCACCCGCAAGCTCAAGGTCAGCGCCCTGGTGGCTAAACCCGTTCTTCATGGTGACCGAGACGGCACCCCCCAGGGCGTTGCGGCCAAAGACGGGGCTGGAGCTGACCAGCTCCACCTTGTCGATCGCAATATCCGGAAACAGGTCCCAGTTGACGGTGTCGCCGAAGGCCTCGTTGATGCGCACGCCGTTCTGATAGACCGCGAGTCCCTCAGGCGTACCCAGCACCGGGGAGGCTGCAAAACCCCGGTACAGAATGTCGGGTTGGAAGGGATCGGCGATATCGTCGTTGACATTGATGCTGCTGAGATTGTTGTTCAGCGCACCCGTGAGACTCGCCGAACCGTCGCGCATGATGTCCACGGACGTAATGATCTGAACGTTGCCCGGAACTTTGTCGATGTCGATGTGAGCGCCCGGGATCGCGGTCGCGGTGACCACCACCGTCTGCAGTTGTGCGCTATCCACGTCGGCGGCAACGCTCGCCGGCGCGCCAATCGCCCAGCAGCACAGTATCCCCACAGCGGCAAACGTTGCGCCGGACACACAATGCCTGGGGGTGTTACTCTTGTCATTCAAGGCGAATTTTCACAAAACCTTTGCCAGCAGCGCAGGCAGAGTAACGAATGCGGACCGGGAGATTTTCCCGACCGTTGTGGGAATGCTGCGGATTTTTCACTGCGCGTGGCGGTCTGATCGGTAGAGATGGAAAACTTCAACTCCGCGGTGATGGCGTTGGCACTGGGCGCCGTGATTGCCGCTGCGCCACTTAGCCCGGCACACTGCGCACCCGCTGCGGCTGCCTACGGGATCAGCTCGCGGGCGGCTCCCAGGGCCTACCTGAACATGCCGCCGCTGGCATCGGGCGCCATGCCGCGACTGTTGTCCCAGACCGGGGCGTTCACCGACACCGCCCACATGGTTCCGGCTCCAGGGTTGATTCCCTACGATCTCATCGTGCCGTTCTGGTCAGATGGTGCCGTCAAAACACGTTACATCGCCGTTCCCAAGGGTGAACACCTGGGCTTTTCACCGACCGGAGAATGGACTTTTCCGCCCGGGGTCGTATTCGTCAAGACGTTTGAACTGCCCACCGCTGGCGCTCATCCGGACCTGCGGCGCCGTCTGGAAACCCGCCTCCTGGTGCGCGACAGCGTCGGCGGGGTCTATGGCGTCGTCTATAAATGGCGGCCCGACAACAGCGATGCCGATCTGCTGCCGGGCGCGAGCCTGATGGAGCCGATTCCGACGGTGGGCAAGGACGGGGCCTCGCATGTGCAAACCTGGTACTACCCGAGCCGCGAGAACTGCCTCACCTGCCACAATGCGCGTGCCGGAGGGGTGCTGGGCCTGAAGACACGCCAGCTCAACCGACCCATGACCTACCCATCGGGCGTCACCGACAACGAGTTGCGCACGCTCAATCACCTGCATCTACTCGAACCGGCGGTGACCGACTCGGAACTTGCGACCGTGCCAACCCTGGCCGCGTTGTCCGATACGGCGCGCAGCATCGAGGATCGTGCCCGCTCGTATCTTGATGCCAACTGCGCGCACTGCCACCGTCCTGGCGGCACCGTGGCCTACTTCGATGCCCGCTACAGCACACCGTTGGCCAAGCAGGAACTCATCGACGGGCCGATTCTCATCAATGAGGGAATCGACCGCCCGCATGTCATAGCACCGCACGACATCTGGCGCTCCATCGCCTACATGCGCGCCGACACCAATGGCGACATCCGCATGCCGCCGATCGCGCGCGAGACCATAGACCGTGAGGGAATGCAGGTGCTGCAGGACTGGATCCAGAGCATGCCCGGCAAGGATGTGCTGGCGCCGCCGAAAATCACGCCTGAAGGCGGAACCTACACCGCCGCTGTGAATGTGACGCTGTCGAGTCCGGACCCTGGCGCGCAGATCCGCTACACCCTGGATGGCAGCGTCCCGGGTCCGCAGGACCTGCTGTACTCAGCACCGATCAACATTGCCGCAGCCACGGTGGTGCGGGCCCGCGCCTACAAGGACGGGATGACCCGCAGCATCACCAGCGAGTCAGTCTTCATTATCGGTGCGCAGTAGCCAAAGCGCTCAATGCGTCGGCACGATGGTGACGCCCCAGGGGCTCTCCCCCGCCCTGACGCGCGCGATCTCCTTGGCCTGCGCCAGGTCCACCACTGAAACATCATTGGACGGACCATTGGCCGAGAACAGGAACTTGCCGTCCGGTGACAGCACGATGCCCCAGGGGCGCTTGCCGACCTTGATGGTGGCATCGACATGGTAATTGTGGGCGTCCAGTACGGTCACCGTTCCGGCGCGACCATCGCTCACGTACACCTTGGCGTTGTCGGGGCTGACTCGCACGCGCATGGGACGCGATCCTGTCGGCAGATTGATCGACCGGGTCAGGGCCGAAGCCGCTGTGTCAATAATGTTCAGCATGCCGGCAGATTCCGACGGAATGAAGCCTACCGGCGCATCGGTGCGGAAGTCGACACTGCGCGGCCGCGGCGGCACGTTGAAATGGGCCAGCGTCTTGTAGCTGTGGGCATCCACGACCAGGATGTCGCCACCGGTCTCGCAGGTGATGTAGATGCGATTGCCATCGGGCGTCACTGCCACGCCTTCGGGCTCCTGGCCGACCAGGATGATGTGCTCGACCTTGGCCGAGGCGATGTCGACGATGCTCGCAGTTTTCACGTCCTCGTTGGACACATAGATCTTGCGGCCATCAGGGCTGAGCGTGAATTCCTCCGGATCCGACCCCACCTTGATCTTGCCGGTGATCTTGCGGTCCGCGACGCTGATGACGCCGATGCCGTCAGCCGCCTTGTCGGACACGACATTGTCATCGTCATCATCATCCTTGCCATGGCCCTTCTTGAAGATGGGATTGCCCGCCGCGTCAAGCTCCGGCGGTCCCTCGATGGGCGTGCCGCTCAGGGCCACATACACGGTGCGACCGTCCGGGCTTGAATGAATGCCGCGCGGACGCTTGCCCACCGGCAGCGTCCCGATGGCCTTCAGCGAACGGCCGTCGATGATGGTGACGTCGCCGGATTTCTCATTCGAGACCCACACCTGGTAGCCGGGCGCAGCCGCGGCGGGCCGGGATGCGACCCCTGCGCACAACAGCCCCGCCGCCACGCCCAGGAGGAGCTTTGCCTTGAGCTCAGACAAGACTGGCGTCCAGGGTGATTTCGGTCTTGAGCAGCTTGGAAACCGGGCAGCCGGCTTTGGCCATCCCGGCCAGTTCGGTGAACTTGGCCTGGTTGATGTCGGGAATCTTGGCGCGCAGGGTCAGATGTGAAGAGGTGATCTCGAATCCGTCGCCGACCTGCTCGAGGGTGACCGCCGCCTGGGTGTCCATCTGATCGGCCACAAAGCCCGCATTGCCAAGAATCAGCGACAACGCCATGGTGAAGCAGCTGGCATGCGCGGCGGCGATCAGCTCCTCGGGATTGCTGCCTTTGACCCCTTCGAAACGGCTCGCGAAACCATAGGGATGGGCGCTGAGCGCACCGCTCTGGGTAGAGATTGAGCCCCTTCCGTCCTTGAGTCCGCCCTTCCAGACAGCCGAACCCGTGCGTGTGATCTTCATGGCAAACCCCTTATGACGATGACCTGACGCGATGAATCTTAGCACCCGCAGATGTGCGCCAGTTCTCAGTCGTGGGCGTTTCCCGACGGTTAAAAGTGCTCGGGCTTTAAACATTCATATTAAATGCATATTATGGGCCCATGCAACTGACCCGCTACACCGACTATTCCGTACGCGTGCTGACCCATCTGTCGACCTATCCCGACCGGATGTCCCGCATCGCCGAAATCGCCAAGGCCTACGGAATCTCCCAAAGCCACCTCATGAAAGTGGTCCAGGATCTGGGGCAGTCCGGGTACGTGGAAACCGTGCGCGGTCGCAACGGCGGCATCCGCCTGCGCAAGACCCCCGAGGAAATCAACCTTGGCGCCCTGGTGCGACATACGGAAAAACACTTTGACCTGGTGGACTGCCCGGGCTGCCTGATCGCCCCCGCCTGCCAGATGACCAATGTGTTTGCGCAGGCGACGCACGCCTTTCTCGCAGTTCTCGACCGGCACACACTGGCCGACATGATGACCCGGCGCCTGCAGCTGCACCGGCTGTTTTCCAACGCGGCGCTACGGGAATGACTCGCGGGATACTCGTCATGGCGCTCGCCGCGTGCCTCGCTGGTGCGGCCAACAGCGCGCCTTTGGTCTACGACCGGGACTATCCCTTCATCCACTACGGTGACGCGCCGGTGCATAACGACATTGCGCGCCTGCAGAAGGGTCTGGAAGACGGGGCGGTGACTCTCTCGACCACACCGCAGCACGGGTACCTGGAGTCCCTGCTCAAGGCCCTGAACATCGATCCGGACTCGCAGACGCTGGTGTTTTCCAAGACCAGCCTGCAGATTGATGTCATAAGCCCTGCCACCCCGCGCGCCGTCTACTTCAACGACGACACCTATGTCGCGTGGGTGCAGCAGACTGGCATCATTGAAATCAACACCATGGATGCCGACCGGGGCCCGGTGTTCTACACACTGTCCGCGGCAGACCCCCATCCCCGGCTGGAACGCGAAGTGCTGCGCTGCCTGACCTGCCACGACTCGTATTCGGAGATGGGCGGAGGCGTACCGCGCTTCCTGTTCGAGTCCACCTTCGACGTGGACCACGGCAAGCTCATCCCCGACGCAGTTTCGCGGGAAACCTCGGATGCGACACCGATCGCACAGCGCTGGGGCGGCTGGTACGTGACCGGGCAGGACGGCGGCGCCGTGCACCTGGGCAACATCCAGACCCCGCCGACGGACACCCCGATCGAACTGAGCAGGGTCCGGCGCAGCAGCGTGGCGTCGCTGGCCTCACTGTTTGATACCTCGCCCTACCTGCGCAGCACCAGTGACATCGTCGCGCTGCTGGTGCTGGAGCATCAGACCTCCCTGCACAACCAGATCATTCGGGCCAACTACAAATCCCGCGCCATGCTGGAGCGGGCGCTGCCCGGCAGCGATGCGGCCACGCTGCATTGGTCGCAGCTGCCACCGCAGCTGCAGGGCCGGCTCGACCAGCTGCTGCGCCCGCTGGTGGAAGCGCTGCTCATGGGTGACGCCGCGCCCCTGCCCGACAAGGTGGTGGGCAGCAATGGCTACGCGACCTGGTTCCAGAATCAGGGGCCCAAGGATTCACAGGGGCGCTCGCTGCACAAACTGGATCTGAGCACGCGCGTGTTCCGGTATCCCTTGAGCTACCTGATCTATTCGGCGGGCTTCGATGCCCTGCCGCCCTTCGTGCGCGAACACGTCTATCAGGGACTCGCGCGCATCCTGCAGGCCCGTGACCCGGGCACTCCATACGGCAGTCGTAGCGCCGCCGACCGCGAGGCTGCCTACCAGATACTGTTCGCGACCAAACCCGAGTTTGCCCGGCAGATGGCCGCGCAGCGCGACTAAAGCTCAGTGCTGCTGGTGAGCCCCCGCGGCGGCTGGCGGCGCGCCGGACTGCGGATTGTTCTTCAGCTGATTGGCCTGGTCGATGATGAAGTCGCGGATCAGTGCGGTGTCCGCCGGCTGCAGGACCTCGGCAAAAGAGGCCATGCCCTTGTCCACCAGCACGCCCTTGAGCACGATCTGGTCAAAGCCCTCCTGGGACCACAGCAGGGGCGTGCGCGTCAGGTCCGGGAAGTTCGCACCTCGGGTCTGGCCGCGATCCCCGTGGCAGGCCGCGCAGTTGCGGGCGTACAGCTGTTCACCCCGGTGCACCTGGGCGGCCGTGGCCGTGGCCGGCGGCGGCAGCAGTGCGCGCGGCGTGTAAGGCTGGGGCTCGGGCAGCCTGGCGGTGCCACCCAGGGTGTACACCAGCATGCGCGAGTAGTTGGGCGCGTAGTAGTCGCCGGCGGCACCCCCGACGCTCACCGCGACGTACTGCTTGCCATCCAGTTCGTAGGTGATGGGCGCGGCCAGAACGGCCGTCTGGGTCTTCGCGGCCCACAGTATCTTGCCCGACCGCGCATCGAAGGCGCGAAACTCGTTACCCGATCCGGCGCCCTGAAATACCAGGCCGCCGGCAGTCGCGACCGCCCCGCCCGTGGGCCCCTGGTTCTCCGGCCCCCCCCAGACCTTCCTGCCGGTCTTGGGGTCGATTGCCTGCAGGTAGCCGACGAACTTGTTCAGCGCCTGTGGATGACTGCGGAAGTAAGTGAGCTGCGCAGTAAAGTCGATGCCCAGGTTGTAGCCAACCGGGTTCGGGGTGTAGGTCGGATCAAACACCATCGGGAAGGTGGCGATCTGGGTCGGCACGTACAGCAAGCCCGTCTGCGGGCTGTAGGCATTGGAGTGCCAGCCATGCGCGCCCTGCACACCGGGACTTAAGTCCCAGGGCTTGCCTTCCGGGTAACGCGCTTCCGGGTTGACGCGCGGGCGACCGGTCTTCAGGTCCACGCCATTGGCCCAGTTCACGTCGACGAACGGCGTGGCATTGAGCAGCTTGCCGGTGCGCGCCTCCAGCACATAGAAGAAGCCGTTCTTGCTGGGCTGAAGGAGTACACGCCGCTCCGCGCCACCGATGTTCATGTCAACCACGGAGATCGGGCTTACCGCGTCATAGTCCCAGGTGTCGGCCGGTGTTTCCTGGTAGTGCCACACGTACTGACCGGTGTCGACGTTCAGCGCGACGACCGAGGCCAGGAACAGATCATCCTTGGCGCTTGGATCGCGGTAGTGATCATTCCACGGCGTGCCGTTGCCAATGCCGAAGTACACCAGGTTGGTGACCGGATCGAACACCACGGCGTCCCAGACGGTGCCGCCGCCGCCGAGCTTCCACCACTGCCCGCCCCAGGTCTTGGCGGCCATCTGCATGGCGGGATTCTCAAAACCCTTCTTGGGGTCTCCGGGGATGGTGTAGAAGCGCCAATCCATCTTGCCGGTCTCGGCGTCATAGGCGCTGAGGTACCCGCGCACGCCATATTCGCCACCGGACTCACCGATGAGAACCTTGCCCTTGGCCACGCGCGGCGCGCTGGTAATCGAGTAATGCTTGGTGCGGTCGATGGTCAGCACCGACCAGACTTCCTTGCCGGTCCTGGCGTTGATCGCCACCAGCCGCCCATCCAGCGTGCCCAGGTAGATCTTGCCGTTCCAGGCCGCGATGCCGCGGTTGACGATGCCGCAACAGACATTGCGGATCCAGGCACCGGGGGTTTTCGGATTGTATTGCCACAGCGTCTTGCCGGTGCGCGCATCGAAGGCATACACCTTGCTCCAGGCAGTGGAAACATAAATCACTCCGTCAATCTCCAGCGGCGTCCCGGCCTGCGTGAGATTGGTGTCGTAGTCGGCGAACCAGGCCAGGCCCAGCTTCGAGAGGGTGTTCGGGTTGATCTGGTTGAGCGGACTGTAGTGCTGCTCGGAGTAGGTGCCGCCGTAGGTCATCCAGTTGGCTGCCGTGGCCGCCGGATCCAGCATGCGCTGGGCGTTCACATTGGCGGCGTCCACCGCGGCGGCCTGTGAAGCGGTCGCAACGGCCAGCGCCGCGCCCACCGCCGCCAACCCCGGGAGCAGTTTCCAAGTACGCATCATGATCGTTCCCCCAGGCATTTTATCGCAGCGCGCAATGATCTTGCGGCCGGGGATTGTAACCGCAAAACAATCGTGGGACAGCATCCTGACGTTCCGGCCATGTAATCTAGCAGGCGTGTTGCACATGAAATGTTCCGGTTGGCGGGTGCGCCTGGGGTGGGTAGCGGCAGCAATCTTTTTTGCTGGCGCCGCTTGTGGTCAGACCCTGTTTGATCGCGGTCCTGTTGGATTCACGGACCCGCAGGCGCAGCGCGGCCAAACGGTTTATGCGGAAAACTGCGCCCTGTGTCATGGCCCCCACCTGAATGACGGACAGTTCGGACCGCCCGTCAGGGGCGCCGCATTCAAGGCGCGCTGGCACGATCAGTTGCCGGTGGCCTTATGGGCTTCGATCATCAAGCGCATGCCGCCTGCCAGTCCGGGCAGTCTCGACAGCCGCGCCTATACCGACGTTGCGGCTTTCCTGCTGCGTGAAAACGGCGAGAAACCCGGATCCAGGGAGCTCACAGCCCCGAGCGGCCCGCTGTTGGCGGCGGCTGCGACTGAGCAAAATCCCCTCCCACCCAGCGCCGGCGGCGCGCGCCTCGGTAACGAGGACGCCGCTTACCATGCCGCCATGGCGGCGAGAAAAGCCTTGCTGGGCAGGCTCACGCCGGTGTCGGATGCGATGCTGCGAACGCCTGCAGCAAGCGATTGGCTGATGTGGCGCGGCACCTATGCGACGCTCGCCTACAGCGCGCTCGCTCAGATCAACAGGAAGACGGTGCGTCATCTCGGTGTCGCCTGGACCCTGGCGTTGCCCCCCAGCGCCAACGAGACCGCACCCTTGGTGCATGACGGCGTGCTCTTCATCGAAAGCGGCAATACGGTGGAAGCGATCAATGCCGCCGACGGCACCATTCTGTGGCAATACCTGCGCGCCTTGCCCGAAGAACTTCACAGCGGTCGCGACGCACGGATGCGGGGGTTGGCGATTTATGGGGACAGACTTTATGCACCCACCGCCGACGGGCACATCATTGCGCTGGACCTGAAGAGTGGCGATCTGCGCTGGGACCACGCAGTTGTTGCTCCTGAACTGGGATCGCGTCCTGGCCTGTTCGACGGCGCCTACTTCCATATTTCCGGCGGTCCGCTGCTCGTTCACGGCAAAGTCATCGTCGGCGTCAGTCTGGGGATCAATACCGGCGGCGGCGATTTCATCCTCGGCCTGGACGCGCAAAGTGGCCACGAGATCTGGCGCTTCAACACCATCGCGCGGCCCGGCCAGCCTGGTGGCGACAGTTGGAATGGCGCCCCCGTCAATGAGCGCTACGGTTCGGGCGTCTGGTCGATCGGCAGCTATGATCCTGATTTGAACCTCGTGTATTTCGGGACCGGCAACACCTACGACGTCGGCACCTTGCTCACGCCGCGCGCGCACCAGCGCCTGTCGAACAACGATGCGCTCTATACCGACTCGACGGTGGCGCTCGATGCCGACACCGGCAAGCTGTCCTGGCACTACCAACACATGAATCGCGACGTGTGGGATCTGGACTGGGCCTTCGAGCAATCGCTGGTAACCCTGTCCATCAAGGGCACGCCCACCAAACTGCTGGTGACCGGCGGCAAGAGCGCGATCTTCGACGCCGTCAACCGTGTCGATGGCCGCTATGCGTTCTCCAGGGATCTGGGCCTGCAGAACCTGGTCGCAAGAATTGATGCCAATACCGGCCGGAAGATCATCAATCCGGCTCTCGAGCCGGTGGCAGGGCGGACCGACCTGGTCTGCCCGACGGCGACGGGCGCACGCAGCTGGCCGACGACGGCCATTGATCCCACGACGGGCTATCTCTATGTGCCGCTGGTGGACAATGACTGCATGGAATACAGCTGGGTCGCACGCGACGCCGCCACTGTCGCCGCCGGTGGTCAGGACATGCGCCTCAGGGCACGTCCGAAACCCGGTAACGACGGTCACTTCGGTCGCATCGATGCCATCGACCTTAAGACCGGGCAGGTTGTCTGGTCGAAGCGTCAACGCGCGCCGGTCGCGAGCTCGCTGCTGGCATCGGCGGGTGGCCTGGTATTCAGCGGCGCACGCGACCGACGCTTGCGGGCCTATGACGCTGCCAACGGCAATGTGTTATGGCAGGTGGTATTGAACGCCTCGCCCAGTTCCTCACCAGCGACCTACAGTGTCGATGGCGTCCAGTATCTGGTCGTCATTGCGGGCGGCGGCGGCGCCTTCGACTCCGGCACCCGCAGCCTCACGCCGGAAATAATCGATCCCCCCGCGGGCACGACCTTATGGGTGTTCAGGTTGCCCGCCGCGGGATTAGAATGAGTACACCATGCTGGTAGTCACCACTGAAAATGTCGCCGGACACCGGATCCTCGAGACCAAGGGCCAGGTCTTCGGCGTCGTCGTCCGCAGCCGTGGTCTGGGGGGCAACATCATGGCGGGGCTGCGTTCGCTCGCCGGAGGTGAGATCGTCGAGTACACGCAGATGCTCGAAGAGGCCCGGCGCCACGCCATCGACCGGATGGTCAAGAATGCGCGCCTGATGCAGGCCAATGCCATTGTGATGATGCGTTTCGACTCCTCTGAAATGGGTCAGACCATGAGCGAAGTCGTGGCCTACGGAACCGCCGTCATCATCGACCCGGTGCCCTAAAGCGCATGCTGCGCAAGTTCGTACTCGTTGTTACGCTGCTGCTGGCGCTGCTGGGCCTATGGCTGTTGAGCCAGCGAAGCTGGGTGCCCGGCCTGCAGGTGCTGGCCACCGCCACCTTGATTTTCCTGGTCGTCGCCTTCGAGAGCTGGCGCTACCGCAAGGGTGTCGGCCCGCAGGGTGCGCGGTGGCAGCACACGGATGAAAAATTCGCCGACCCGATCAGCGGCGAGGAAATGGAAGTGCAGTACGACCCGGTGACCGGAGAGCGCCGCTACGTGCGGCGGACCTTCTGACGCTGTTCACCCAGGCCATCGATCCCCAAGTGGATCTCATCCCCTTCCTGCAGAAACACCGGTGGATTGCGGCCGCTGCCCACGCCGGCCGGAGTTCCGGTGCTGATGATGTCGCCGGGCTGCAGACTCATGAACTGGCTGACGTAGTGCACCAGGAAGGGCACGTTGAAAATCATGTCGCGGGTATTGCCATCCTGCATGCGCTGGCCGTTCACGTTCAGCCACAGATGCAGCGCGCCCAGGTCCCCGGCTTCATCCAAGCTCACCAGGTACGGCCCGAAGGGACCAAAGGTGTCACAGCCCTTGCCCTTGTCCCACTGTCCGCCACGCTCGATCTGGAAGTGCCGCTCTGAAAGGTCATTGCACACGCACACGCCGGCGACGTGCTCCAGCGCGCGCTCCAGCGGCACGTAGCGGGCTTCGCGGCCGATGACAATGCCGAGTTCGACCTCCCAGTCGGACTTCTGCGAAGTCGGTGGCAGCATGACGTCATCGCTAGGTCCCATGATGGCCGAGGTCGCTTTCATGAAGATGATGGGCTCGGCCGGTATCTTCATTTTCGCTTCGGCGGCATGGTCGCGGTAGTTGAGGCCTATGCAGACGAACTTGCCGACCCCTGCCACCGGTTCGGCCAGGCGTGCCGTCGCGGCAACTTCCGGGAGGCCGGCCGGATTGACCGCCTGCAGCGCGGCGCATCCCGAGGCCAGCAGTTGCCGATCAATGTCGGCAACGACGCCGGACAGGTCGCGGCGCCGGCCCTGAGCATCCAGTACTCCCGGTTTTTCCTGACCCTTTGGGCCATGCCGAAACAGCTTCATGGAAGTCCCCCTTGCGGTCGCAGGCGGCGCACCGGCGCCGGCGCACCCAGTATCGCCCGGGTATGTTCCCGGATGACAGACTTGATCATCTGCAAGCGCGGTGCGTCGAAGGCCGGCCACTTCAGCGCCTCCAGCGTGCTTTCGCGGTTGGTATGGAAAGTGGACACCTGCCCGAGGATGGCGGCCGCCTTGATCCGTGTCAGCTCATCGGCAGGCTCGCGACCCGTCGCAATGGCAATCAGGTGCGCCAGGGCCTGCAGGATGGGCATGCCGATGTTCTCCCGCAGCATTCCTATCGCGGGCCCTGCGCCATCGGCCTTGCCGCGGGTGATGAACCGGCTCCAGCTTTCCGAGCCTGCCGCCACCAGACCGTCGGCCATGGCATCCAGCAGCGCGCACAAGGCGTCGATGGCCTCATCACGCGCCGCCGTCCGTCGCATCTGCCGCGCCTGGGTGAGTGCCGGCGACACGATGCTCAGCATGCGGTCGATGATGTGCTGGGCGCAGGCGCGGTGCAGACCTTCCTTGCCGCCAAAGTAGTATTGCAGCGCGGGCGGGTTGACGCCGGCGTCGGCGGCGATCTGGCGGGTCGAGGCCTTGTTGAAGCCCTCCTCGCCGAACACACGCAACGCCGTAGCCACGATGCGGGCGCGGGTCTCCTCGCCTCTGGCATAACCGCCATCCTCAGGATGGCGGCGCTTGGTCCGGGTCATGGGCATCACAATCCTCCTGCGACGGCCAATGTATTCCACTTGACACAAAAGTTCCAGTCGGACAACATCTGCCGTTCGGAATACTTCTGACAGGACCTGCCATGGCTGACGCGCCATCATCCCCCGCCCCAACCCCTGGCCCGGCTGCGCCCGCGGCGGCTGCGAACGGGGACGGCAATCGGCGCATCCGCAAGGTGCTGTTCATTGTCCTGACCATCATCGCACTCGTCGGCATCGGTTACGGGGTGCGCTGGCTGGTGTACGGCCGTTACATCGAATCCACGGACGATGCCTACCTGCGCGCCGACAGCGTCACGGTGTCGCCACGGGTCAACGGCTATATCGATCAGATCTATGTGGTCGACAACCAGATCGTGAAGGCGGGCGATCCGCTGGCGCGCATCGATCTACGCAATTACAAGGCACTGCTGTCGCAGCAGGACGCGACCGTGGCGGCCCGCAACGCCGATATCCAGGCCGCGGAGAGCCAGATCAACCAGCAGGAAGCCGCCGTGGAACAGGCCAAGGCACAGCTGGTCGGCGCGCAGGCCAATGCGAAGTTCGCCCGCGACGAATCCGACCGCTACCAGGGTCTGCGGGACCAGGGGGTGGAAACCGATGAGCGTTTCCAGCAGGCGCTCAATGAGCGCAATCAGACCGCGGCCGCCGTGGTGGGCGCGGAAGCCGGCATCAAGGTGGCGCAGCGGCAGCTGGTGACGCTGCGCAGTCAGATGGACCAGACCCAGGCGCAGCTCGCGGCCGCCAAGGCCGCCGCCAACACCGCGAAGCTCAATCTCGATGACACCATCATTCGGGCCAGCATCGATGGCCGCATCGGCGACAAGACCGCCCAGGTCGGCCAGTTCGTGCAGCCGGGTACGCGATTGATGTCGGTGGTCCCGGTCCAGGATGTGTACCTGGTGGCGAACTTCAAGGAAACCCAGGTCCGCCGCATGAAGGCGGGGCAGAAGGCGACCGTCAAGGTGGACGCGGTCGGCAGCACCGAAATCCCCGGCGTGATCGACAGCTTTTCTCCGGGCACCGGCGCGCAGTTCGCCCTGCTGCCTCCGGAGAACGCGACCGGCAATTTCATCAAAATAGTGCAGCGCGTGCCCGTGCGCATCAAGCTCATGCCGCCCAAGGACCTCGCGCCAAGGCTGCTGCCCGGACTCTCGGTCAGCGTCGATATCGATACACGTACCGACGGACAGTAGTCATGAGCGCGGCCAAAGTGGCTCACGCCGAGCCCAATGCCACCACCCAGGACTGGATCGCGGTCTTTGCGGGCGCGCTGGGTGCGCTGATCGCAACGCTGGACATCTCCATCACGAATTCGGCGCTGCCGCAGATCCAAGGTGAGATCGGTGCCACCGGCACCGAGGGCACCTGGATCGCCACCGGCTACCTGGTGAGCGAGGTGGTGATGATTCCGCTCACGGCGTGGCTGTCGCGTCTGCTGGGCATGCGCACCCTGCTGCTCACCTGCGCCGTGCTGTTCACCGTTTTCTCCATCGTTTGCGGCGCCAGTCACGATCTGGCGACGATGGTAGTCGGCCGCGTCGGCCAGGGATTCTTTGGCGGCGCGCTGATACCCACGGCGCAGACCATTGTCCGCACCCGTCTGCCACAGCACCAGATACCGGTCGGCATGACCATGTTCGGTCTCATCGTTCTGCTGGGTCCCCTGATGGGTCCGGTGATGGGCGGTTGGCTGACCGAGAACGGCAGCTGGCAATGGTGCTTCTTCATCAACATTCCGGTCGCCATCGGCCTGATCAGCCTGCTGCTGATCGGCGTGCCGCATCAGAAGGCCAGCATTCACGAACTGGTCGAGGCCGACTGGGCGGGCATCATCGGCATGTCCATCGGTTTGAGCTGCCTGACCATCGTGCTCGAGGAAGGCCAGCGCGACCAGTGGTTCGATTCAAACGTGATCCGCTGGCTGTCCGTGTTCGCAGTCCTGGGGCTCGCGACGCTGGCAATCACGCAGTTCACCAGCAAGCGCCCCGTGCTCAAGCTGCGCCTGCTCAACAATCGGACCTATGCCAGCGTGATCCTGATCATCATCACCATCGGCATGGTGCTCTACGACATCCTGTACGTACTGCCGCAATTCCTGAGCGGCGTGGCCGGTTACAACGCATTCCAGTCCGGACGCATCCTGGCGCTTTCCGGCCTGCCCGCTTTCCTGCTCATGCCGGTGCTGCCGCGCATCCTGCGCTTTGGCAACGTCAAACTGGTGGTTGGATTTGGCCTGCTGTGTTTCGCCGCAAGCTGCTTCATTGACATTCACCTGACCTCACAATCCAGCGGCGCCGACTTCGTTGCCTCGCAGCTGCTGCGGGGCGTAGGCCAGATCTTCTCCTTCATGCCACTGAACCAGATCTCCGTGGGCGCGGTCAGCCGCACGGAAACCGCGGACGCCGCCGGCCTGTTCAACATGGCGCGCAACCTCGGCGGAACCATCGGCCTGGCACTGCTGGGAGTCTTCATCGACCGCAGAGTCGAAGGTCACGCGGATGTGATCCGGGAGAGCCTCAATGCCAACTCCGTCCTGGTGCAGGACCGGATCGCGCAGCAGGGCGCCCTGTTCGCCGCGCAATCAGGCGATGCCGCATACGGCCAGCAGCAGGCCATTGCCTCGATTGCCGGCCAGATCCATCAGCAGGCCATGGTCATGACTTTTTCCGACTGTTTCTGGATCCTGGGTGTGGGCCTGCTGGTGATGATGCCGCTGCTGTTCCTGCTGCGCACGCCGCAGGCGATTGCCAAACCTGTAGTGGAAGCACACTGACCATGTCATCCCTCAAGAATCCGGTTCTCGCCGGCATTGCGCTGATTCTGTCCGGTTGCATGGTCGGACCCGACTATCACGGCGCGCCGCAGGTCGTCGCCACCGGCAACGCGTTCGTGCGGGCCGATGCGGCCACCGCCAATGCGCAGGCGACGGCGCAATGGTGGACCGCGCTGGGCGATCCGCAACTGAACCACCTCATCGATCAGACTCTGGCCACCAACCCCGGCCTGGATGTGGCCCGCGCACGGGTGCGTGAGGCACGCGCCAACCTGCGCCAACAAACGGCGACCGGGCTGCCCACCACCGAGAGCTCGGCGGCCTACCTGCGCACGGCCAATATCAGTTCCCTGCTTGGCGCCTCAGGCGCCGGCGGCAGCGGCGGTTCAGGCGGCACTACCCAGAGCAACTCCGGCAGCTCCGGTGGCGGCGGCCTGAACCTGTACGTAGTTGGGGTCGATGCCTCGTGGGAGATCGATTTCTTCGGTGGCAACCGGCGCGCCGTCGAAGGTGCCCGCGCCACCGTCGAGGCCTCCGAATACCAGGTTGGCGACGCCCTGGTCAGTCTCACGGCCGAGGTCGCCGAGTCCTATGTCGAACTGTGTGACGCCCGGCAGCGCCTGGCGTTGACCCAGCAGGATCTCGACATCGAGTCACGCCTGGTGGATCTCATGAAGGTGCGGCGGGCCGGCGGCGCGGCAACCGATCTGGACGTGGTGCGGATCACCAATCAGCTCGACATGACGCGCGCCACCCTGCCGGCGATTCGCGCCACCATCACTGAACAGCTGAACCGCCTGGCCGCGCTCACCGCGCAGGCGCCCGGCGCCCTGGATGGCGAACTGGCCAATGCGGGTCCGGTGCCGGCGCCGCCGGCCAGCACCAACATTGGCGATCCCGCGGCACTTCTGCGTCATCGACCGGACATCCGCATCGCGGAGCGCCAGCTGGCGCAACACACCGCCGCCGTCGGTCAAAGTGTGGCCGCGCAGTTTCCCAAGGTGAGTCTGCTGGGTACCGTCGGATTTGCGGCCACCCACCCGCAGGACCTGTTCAACAGTGGCCATTTCACCTACCTGGCAGGTCCCGTGCTGCAGTGGACCCCCTTTGACTTCGGACGCAATCGCGCCCGTATCGCACAGGCCAATGCGGCGCGGGACGAAGCCGAGGCGAACTATCGCCAGACGGTCCTGAATGCGCTCGCCGATGCCGAAACCTCCCTCGTCCGCTATGGCCAGCAGCGCGACGCGGTGACGGATCTGGGGCTGGCCCGGGCCTCGGCCGAGGAAGCCTATCGGCTGACGCAGATCCGCCTGCGCGGCGGCACTGCCGCCACCACCGACGTGCTGGATGCCGACAGCCGCCGCAACCAGGCGGATTTGAGCTACCGGCAGGGGCTGGCACAGTTGACCGAGGACTACGTGGCGCTGCAGAAGAGCCTGGGCCTGGGATGGGCGGATCCCACAGGGTGACTCCCGCCCCGGTCCCCGGCATGATGCGCCACTCACCACAACCATCAGCGAGGGGGGAGTTCTCATGACTACCAGATCGAAGGGATTGGCTGCAGCAGGTGCGCTCGGCATTGCGCTGCTTTCGGGCGCGGTCTGCGGTGCGGATGCGCCAAGCAGCGCACCGGCGGCGTCTCCCGCGGATTATGCGGTACTGCACCTGAACGTGTCCGTCAACGCACCGGCGGATGTGGTGTGGAAGAAAGTCGGTGGCTACTGCGATATCGAGGCGTGGCTGAAAGTGAAATGCGAGCTGACCTCAGGCAGCGGCGATGTCGGGACGATGCGGCACCTGACCATCGGCACCCGGGCGGTCGATGAGATCATGGTGGCCAAGACGGCCCGTTCGTATACCTATACCCAGCCGAACACGACCATTCTCTATCACGGCACACTCGAGGTCGTCCCCGATGGCAAGGGTCATTCCAAGATTCTCTACAACCTGATGTGGAACCAGGGACCGGATGGCACCGATGAAGCGAAAGCCAAGGATCGCGACGGACGCACCAAGGTGTTCAACGGCGCCCTGCAGAGCATGAAGGCCCTCGTCGAAGGCAAGTAACAGGACCGACCGAATCGACCCGGGCGGTGCCAGTAGCCCAACTGGCCGCCGCCCGGCGTTGCCGGAGCCGCAATGCGGCATTGCCGGGGTGTGAACCGGTTCACGTTCCACGACGCAAATCCATAGCGGTTATTCAGCCGCACCGCGGATTGCGGACCTGCTGCACACGTCAGCGCGCCGTAAATTGTAACGTGGGCGCTGCAGTTAAAGTCAAATGGCAGCCGCTGGCATGAAGGTCGGAACAGGCGTCCGCAGGGGCATACTGGTCGTCGATGACGATACAGTGTTCTCGCTGCTTGCCAGCGAAACGCTGCAGCAGGCCGGATACACCGCGCTGGTCGCGGGAACCGGACGCGAGGCGCTGGCGATTCTGGCGGCGCAAAAGCCCGACCTGGTGCTGCTGGACGTCGAACTGCCCGACGCCAACGGCTTCGAGCTGTGCGGAAGCATCCGCTCCACCCCCGGCGGGATGGATATTCCGATCGTCATGGTCACCGGCCACAACGACACGGAGTCCATTGAACGCGCCTTCATGGTCGGTGCGACGGACTTCATCCACAAACCGGTGCTGTGGCAGACCCTCCCACAGCGCATCGAATTCATTCTGCGTGCCCAGGACAACCTGCGCTCGCTGAAAATCAGCGAGCAGAAAAACCGGGCCCTGCTGCAGGCGCTGCCGGACACGCTCTATATCGTCGATGCCGACGGCATCCTCCTGGAGCACATCACCGGCACCGAACTGTCCGCGGACTCGAGCCTGGTGGGCAGGACTTTGGAGGAAGTGATTCCGGCGGAGGCAGCCCGCGCCGCACGACGCTCGATGAGCGCCCCGGTGGGCACTGCGGGCATGGCGACCTGCGAATTCGAGTTGGGCGTGGGCGCCGACCGGCGCTGCTTTGAAACCCGGCTGCGCCCGCAGTCCGATGGCACGCTTCTGGTCATCATCCGTGACATCACGGAACGCCGCAAAGCCGAGTCACGGATCCGCTATCTGGCTTACTTCGACACCCTTACCGGCCTGCCGAATCGCCAGCTGCTGGTGCGCGAGATGAGCCGCGCCATTGCAGCGGCGCAGCGCTCCAATACCCTCATGGCCTTGCTGTACCTGGACCTTGATCGCTTCAAGCGCATCAATGACAACCTCGGTCACTCGGTCGGGGATGCCCTGCTCAAGGCGGTCGCGCGCCGGCTGCATCAGTGCATCAGGCCGACAGACGTACTCACCTCAGGCAATGACAACCCCCTTGCCCGTCGTGGCAGCGTGGCGCGTCTGGGGGGCGATGAATTCGTGGTGGTGGTCGGCGACCTCACCGAGGAAGGCCAGGCCACCGCCGTGGCCGATCGCATCCGCGACGCCCTGGGCGAGCCCTTTGACTGCGGCGGCCACCGCTTCGTGGTGACCCCCAGCATCGGCATCGCGCTGTACCCCAAGGACGGATCAGATATCGAAGACCTGCTCGTGAAGGCCGACATGGCCATGTACAAGGCCAAGGACCAGGGCCGCAACGGCCATGCCTTCTATGGCGAGTCGATGGCCATTCGCTCCCTGAGCCGCCTGGAGCTGGAAAATGACCTGCGGCGGGCGTTCGATGCCGGAGACTTCCAGCTGCATTACCAGCCCAAGGTCGACCTGTTGACGGGCCGGGTGGTGGGCGTTGAGGCGCTGCTGCGCTGGCACCATGCCACCCGCGGGTGGATTTCTCCGGAGTCCTTCATCCCGGTGGCCGAGGAAACCGGCCTCATCGTCGCCATGGGCAGCTGGGTGCTGCAGGAGACCTGCCGCCAGCTGCAATGCTGGGCGGGGACGGATCTCGCGCATCTGGGCATTGCGGTCAATGTTTCGGTCCAGCAGTTCGCCCGCGAGGACTTTGTCGAGTCGGTGCTGCAGACCCTGCAGGACTTCAACGTCCCGCCCAATCTTCTGGAACTGGAGATCACCGAGAGCCTGCTGCTGCGCAATGTCGATGACACGACCTCGGGCATGCGGCGCTTTCGTGCGGCCGGCCTGACGCTCGCGATCGATGATTTCGGTACCGGCTATTCTTCGCTCGGCTATCTGCGCACCTTCCCCGTGGATGCACTGAAGATCGACCGCTCATTCGTGAAGGATCTGAATGCCAAGGGTGACGGTGGCGCGATCTGCGCCGCCATCATCGCACTGGCGCGCGAATTGAAGCTGCGGGTCATCGCCGAAGGCGTGGAGAACCTCGAACAGGTCGAGTTCCTGCGCGCCCAGCGCTGCGACCAGGTGCAAGGCTACCTGATGAGCGCACCGCTTCCAGCCCAGGAGTTGGAACTTCTGCTGCGCGCCACTCCGGACGGCACCTGTCTGTACCATCCACCCCTCAGCGCCGGCGCGGCCCGCGCGCCTGAACGGGTCGCGGGAACCGGCTCATGATGCGCTGGATCAACCATCTGTCCCTGGCCGCAAAGCTGCGATTTATCATAGTATATGCAGCAGGCGTGGCACTGCTGGTGGCATCGGGGCTGTACATCACCGGCGAGGTCCTGAGCCTGCGCGAGAGCCTCGCCCAGCAGCTGATCACCCTGGCCCGGTCAGTGGCTCAGGATGAGGCTTCGCTGAAATTCTCCAACAACAGCCTCGCGCAGAGCCTCCTGCAATCCATGCGGGTCGACCCGAATGTGCGTTCAGTGGCCCTGTACGATGCCAGCGGCCGCCTGTTCACCAGTGTCGCGTTCGGCGATCCGCGCTTTTCCCCGGCCGAAAAATTCCAGATGCGCCTGAACCCGGGCGCGCCGGATGAAAACCGGCCGGTGAGCTTCCAGGGACTGACGCTGGCGCATATCCAGGTGCCCGTCGAGATCGCCGGCGTCAATGCCGGCAGCGTCCACGTCGACGCGGACCTTGCGCAGCTGTATGTACAGTTGTGGCGCTCCCTGGAATTCATGTGCCTGTCGCTGCTGCTGGCAGGACTGGTCGCGGTCTTCCTCGCTGCGCGGCTGCAGCGTTTCATCTGTACCCCGATCAACGAGCTGCTCGAGGCGGTGCGCACCGTACGCAGCAGTCGCGCCTTCAGCCTGCGGGCGCTGAAGCACAACAACGATGAAATGGGAGCCCTGGTGGATGCCTTCAATGGCATGCTGGCGGAGCTCGAAAAGCGCGATCTGAGCCTGCGCATGTATCAGAACGATCTGGAAAAGATGGTTCTGGAGCGCACGGTGAGCCTGAACGCCGCGGTCGCCGCGGGTCAGGAAGCGGTGGAACGGGCGGAGGCGGCCAGTCGCGCCAAGAGCGAATTCCTGGCGCGCATGAGCCACGAAATACGCACGCCCATGAACGCGGTGCTGGGCATGGCCGAGCTGCTGCGGACCTCCAAGGCACTGGATGAGCGTCAGCGCCGCTATGCGGTGACCATCCACCAGTCAGGCTCGGCGCTGCTCGGCATCATCAATGACATTCTCGACTTCTCCAAGATGGAGGTCGGCAAGCTGGAGCTTGGAGTCGCCACGTTCAGCATCCGCGACGTGGCCGAAGAAGTGGTCGAGACCCTGGCAGAGCGCGCGCACAGCAAGGGCCTGGAACTGATGTGCGACATTCCGAAGCAGCTCAGCACTTTGGTGCTCGGCGATGCCAAACGGCTGCGCCAGGTTCTGATCAACCTGGTCGGCAATGCGGTGAAGTTCACCGAGCACGGCGAAGTGCGGGTGGTCGTGACCTGCTCGCCGGACGACCTGCTGAATTCGGCGGTGACGTTCGAGGTCATCGATAGCGGCATCGGCATCCGCCCCGAAAACTGCGCGACCATATTCGAGTCCTTCGTCCAGGAGGACGCCTCGACGACGCGCCAGCACGGAGGCACGGGCTTGGGGCTGGCCATCTCCAAACAGCTGGTGGAACTGATGGGCGGCAGCATCGGGGTCGCCAGTGAGCTCGGCAAGGGCTCGCGGTTTCACTTTTCGATCGCGCTGCCGGCCGCCCCGGAGGCCCCGCGCGTGCCTGATCACAGCCACGCATTGAGCGGCATGCGCATCCTGCTGGTGGATGACAACGCCAACCAGCGCCGGATCCTGCGCCAGCAGCTCACCGGCTGGGACGCACAGGTTACCGAAGCCGAATCCGGCGCCCGGGCCATGGAGATTCTCAAGTCCTCCTTCGGCGGTCAGTTCGACGCCTTCGTCCTGGACAGCCACATGCCCGATCAAGACGGCCACAAGGTGCTGGCGCGGGCTCGCAAGCGCCGCGAGTTTGCCAATACCCCAGTGCTGATGATCGGCCCGGTGGGCGCGGCACCGGTGCCCGAGGCTGAGTCAAATGCCCGTGTGGCCTGGCTGCACAAGCCGGTGCGGCAGGCGCAACTGCATGCGACGCTCGTGTCCCTGGTCGCTCACGACCTGAATGCCACGCTGCGCATGCAGGTGATTGCCAGCCAGACATCGGTCATCACCCGGCAGGTCAGGCGCGAAGCCTTAAGCATCGGCCGGCTGCTGCTGGTGGAAGACAATCCGGTCAATCAGGAGGTCGCGCTGGCGATACTCAACGAACTGGGTCTGAAGGCGGACTGCGCCTGGGACGGCGAGCAGGCGCTGGAAAAGCTGGCGGCGCAGCGCTACGACGTGGTGTTGATGGACTGCCACATGCCGAAGCTGGACGGCTACGCCACCACCCGCCGGCTGCGCCAAATCGAGAGCACCGCGGGTCAACCCCGTACCCCGGTCATCGCCCTGACGGCCAATGCGCTCAGTGGCGACGCGCAAATGTGCCTGGACGCCGGCATGGACGGCTATCTGAGCAAGCCGTTCTCGGTCGATGAGCTTTACGTGACGCTGAAGCCCTATGACCCGAAGAACACCGCAGCCTCACGTGCTGCCGCGAGCAGCGCGCCGGCCGGCGCCGCTCCCAGGACGGCCGGCACCGTCCTGGACGAGCAGGCCCTGCGGCAGATCCGCTCCCTGCGTCAGCCCGGCGGCCCGGATCTGCTGAAAAAGATCGTGGACCTGTATATCAGCAATTCACGGACGCTGATCGAGACGCTGCGCGACTCGATCATCCGCGGCGATGCATCCGCAGTGGCTCAGGCGGCGCATTCCCTGAAGTCCAGCAGCGCGAATGTGGGCGCGACGGCCCTGCGGGAACTGTGCGCGCAACTTGAGGCGACCGCGAAATCCGGCAAGCTCGACGCCGCCTGGGCAGTGCTGGATCGCATGGTGGAGGAGCACACACGCGTGCTCCTTGCACTCGATGCGCAAACAGCGGCAGCCTGAAGCCTGAGGTCGCTGCTGCCTACGGCTTGACCGGCATGTGGTCGAACATCGCCTGCCGGCCTGCATTACTGGTGATCACCCGCAGCTTGAACAGCCAGTGACCATTGACCTTCGCCAGGTCATCGCGCTCCGTGCCCTGCTCAATGAACATCGGTGGCCCTGCTATGGTCGGCGAATTGATTCCGGTCCACAGGGTCTCGGCAGTCGCCGCGTTGCCATTGACCACGATTGAGACATTCGTCAGCAGCATCCGGAATACTCCCGGACGTTTCGTGGAGCCGGCTGCAATCTTCTTGTAGACATCCTTGATGGCCGCTTCACCCTGCCCCTTCAGGCCATTGACGTCAATGACGCCATCCGGCAGATAGTAGCGCCCGAAGTCTTCCTCACCCTTGCCCAGGTGCGCATAGTAATCAACGAGCATGTCCTGGATCTGCTGCTTGTCCAGCAGGGTCTGCAACGTCGTCGCCGGCTGCTCGGCAGGCGCAGGCTGCACCGCGAGCATGGCCACCAACGGAAGTATCGCCGCTGCAATCTGTTTCATCTCGGTCTCCCCCTTGCTTGGAATCGATTTATCAGGCGGCCTGCACCGCGGCGCGGGTCACGAAGCGCGGATTGGTCTCGATCAGTCCCAGGGCCAGCACCGCGGCCAGCAGTGACATCGCGGCCGCCATGACCAGCGGCATCGCCAGACTGAAATGATCGGCCAGCGCGCCTGCGATCAGCGGACTGAAGGCACCGCCGGTAATCTCTCCGACTCCCACCACCAACCCCATGGCGGTCGCCGCGCGTCGCATCGACAGGGTCTCCGCGGGCACCACGCCCATGAAGAGCGGGAAGGAGCCTACGCCGATCCAACCGATGACCGCCAGGGTGGTCATCAGCACTACGGAGCTGTGGACCAGCAGCGCGGCGACGGGACACAGCGCCATCAGCGCGCAGAAGCTGATCATGATCGGGCGGCGGCCAATCCGGTCCGACAGCAACGGCACCAGCACGCCACCGACGCCGGGAGCGATGCCCAGGGCAGTCATGATCTGCGACATGGTCGTCGGCGACATGCCCAGCGCCGCCGTGAAATACCGAGGCAGGGCGATGGACCCGATGACCAGTGCGCCCACCATCAGGCAGCTGATGCCACAGCACAATGCGATATTGCGGATCGACAGCATGGCCCACAGCGAGTCGGAGGGTTCTTTGGCCGCAGTCGCGGCGGGAGCGGGGGCCCGGGGCGGCTCATCCACCAGCCACCAGATCAGCAGCGCCAGAATCAATCCTGGCACGCCCGCGACCAGGAACGCCGCATGCCACGAGTATCTCTGGGCCAGGGCGATCAAAACGATGGGCGCCAGGGCCGTTCCAATCGCGGAACCGAAAAAATTCTGGATGATGCCGGCATTGAGTCCCCGGCGCTGTTGCGCGGTGACCGCCAGCAGTATGGCCAGGCAGATCGGCAGGAAGGGCCCTTCCACGGCGCCCATCACCAGCCGCGCGGCGAACAATGTCCAGTACGAGTTCGCAAGGCCTGAGAGCACCGAACACAAGGAGAACACCAGCATCGCCGCCAGCAGGAACGGCTTGCGCCGGCCCACACGGTCGGACCAGAAGCCAATCAGATAGGCGCCGAGCGCCCACGTCACCGCCAGCGCCGCCGGCAGCGCATACAGTTGGGAATCGGTGAGATGCAGGTCGGGTACCACGAATGGCGACAGGAAGGTGATCGCCATCCGGTCCATGTAGGCGAAGCCCCAGGCCAGCCCCAGCAGCAGCAGCGTGCGCATCTCGATGACCAGGGCACGGTCCTGCGGAATACTCGCCGATGTCTGTGGCATGTCCATCCCCCTTAACAGCTGCGCATGATAGTGCATGCGCGCGGACCGGAGCATGCCTTTACCGCTTCGGGGCCTCGGTGTTGCCGTGGCAACCGATGTGCGGGTGCGGCACGGGTGTGCCAGAATTACTCTCCGAACGCCACTGCGAGCGACCGCCATGCACAAAATCGCGTTTTCCGCCGAAGTGCTGCAAGAGATCCAGGCGCAGCAAGGGACGCTGCATCCCCATCGGCACCTGGATTTGCGGCGCACCGCGCACATCATCGTGGATCTGCAGAACGGGTTCATGGAACCCGGCGCGCCGGTCGAGGTGCCCGTGGCGCGCGAGATCGTTCCCAACGTCAATCAGATCAGCGCCGCGGTACGCGCCCACGGCGGGCGCAACATCTTCCTGCGCATGACGGTTGACGCGCACTCGCGCGCCAGCTGGAGCAACTGGTTCAAATACCTTCACACGCCTGAGAGCGGCACGACGCTGACGCAGGCTTTTGCACCCGGCGCACACTACTGGCAGTTGTGGCCTGCGCTTGCCGTCTCGGACCGCGACCTCGTGGTGGACAAGTTCCGCTTCGGTGCTTTCGTGCCGGGCGCGAGCCCCCTGCACGAGATCCTGCAGGGCCATGGGATTGATACCCTGATCATCACCGGGACTCTGAGCAACTGCTGCTGTGAATCCACCGCACGCGATGCCATGCAGATGAACTACAAGATCATCTTCGTGGCCGATGCCAATGCGGCGCTGACGGACGCGGCCCACAACGCAACGCTGGAAAACATGGCGTTTCTGTTCGGCGACGTCATGTCGAGCGCGGAGCTCATTCACTGCATTGAGCAGTCGACCGGCGCGGCGGCGCCGCGCAAGGCCGTTGGTTGACACCCCTCCCGGGTAAGACGGACAATAGCGTCCTGAGCCTTAAGGAAGCCTAGCGAGCGCAAGCGTTTCGTTACATATCAACGACATCGTGGGAGAGAGCGGAAGTATTCCGCCGCCGAAGGAGCAACCGCCCCGGAAACTCTCAGGCAAAAGGACCATGTGTCGTAAACCTCTGAAGAGTGGCACCGAACGGTGCCCGCCGACGGACTAATAATCTCAGGCGCAAAGGACAGAGCGGGCCATAAGCCAGAACTTGGCTTTCAGGAGCACCGCCATGTCCAGATCCCACATCGCAATCATCGGCGCCGGCATCACCGGCGTCACCACGGCCTATGACCTGCTGCGCCAGGGCCATGCCGTGACTGTCATCGATCGACGGCCCGACGCGGCCATGGAAACCTCGTACGCCAATGGCGGCCAGCTTTCCGCCAGCAACGCGGAAGTCTGGAATTCCTGGAGCACGATCATCAAGGGCCTGCGCTGGATGCTCGATGCCCAGGCGCCGTTGCTGATCAATCCGGTACCGAGCTTCCACAAATACAGCTGGCTGGCCGAGTTCGTGGCCGGCATCCGCAACCATCGGGCGAATACCATCGAGACCACGCGGCTCGCCATCCAGGCCCGCAGCCTCCTCTTTGATATCGCCGAGCGCGAACACATCCAGTTCGATCTGGAAAAGCGCGGCATCCTGCATCTGTACCACGACCAGACGGCGTTCGCTGCCGCCACCGCGGGCAATGAGCTGTTGCGCCAGGGTGGCCTGGAGCGCTATCCGGTCACCGATGCGGAAATCCATGCCATCGAGCCGGCGCTGCAGGGATCCTTCCACGGGGGGTTCTTCACTCCCTCGGACGCCACCGGCGATATCCGCAAATTCACGCGCGGTCTGGCCGATGCCTGTATTCGCCTGGGCGCAAAATTCCAGGTGAACACGACCGTCGCCGGCATTGAATCGCGGGGGTCGCGGCACCTGCTGCGCCTCACGGACAGCGATTCCGGCAGCGACCTGACGCCGCTGTCGGCCGACGCCCTGGTGGTGTGCGCCGGTGTTGCCAGTCGCCAGTTCGCCTCGATGCTGGGCGATCGCATCAATATCTATCCGGTCAAGGGCTATTCCATCACGGTATGCCTGGATGATCCGGTGAGCGAGGCCGCGGCGCCGACGGTGAGTTTGCTGGATGAGGCTGCGAAGATTGTCAGCGCGCGCCTGGGCCGTGATCGGCTGCGTATCGCCGGCACCGCCGAATTCAACGGCTACAACCGCGACATCCGCGCCGATCGCATCGAACCCCTGGTGCGCTGGTCGCGACAGCTGTTCCCGCAGGTGTCCACCGGTACGGTCATCCCCTGGGCGGGATTGCGACCGATGACTCCGAGCATGATGCCGCGCGTCGGCCGCGGCAGCCGGCCCGGCGTGTACTACAACACCGGCCACGGACACCTGGGCTGGACGCTGTCCGCGGCCACGGCGTCCATGATCACTGAGATCATCGGCCAGGATCTGGCGTCGGTGCCAAGGCTCTTGCTCGCCGGCTGAGGGCCTGTATCCTCGCCGCCGTGCCGCCAGGAAAATACCCCGTGCCCGGGCAGCCGCGCGCCGCTGGTGAAGGCCGGCTGCCCGGCCTGGACCTGGTGCGCGCCGTCGCAATCGCCTGGGTGATGCTCTACCACGCCTCGATTCTCTGGCGTGTGCCGGGAGACTCCTGGATCGTCCGCTTCGGCTGGTTGGGCGTCGATCTGTTCTTCGTGCTCAGCGGCTTCCTGATCGCGGGGCAACTGCTGCGGCCCTGGGCCCGCGGCACCGCCCCCGACTATCCGCGCTTCATCTCCCGCCGGCTGTTGCGGACCATTCCGGCCTACCTGGTGGTGCTGGCCGTCTACTTCTTCGTTCCGTGGCTGCGCGACGGCACGCAAATGCAGCCGCTGTGGCAGTTCCTGACCTTCACACAGAACCTGGCCCTCGAGCCCCGCGAGGTCTTCTCCCATGCCTGGTCGCTGTGCGTGGAGGAGCAGTTCTACCTGGTGTTTCCGCTGGTCGTCGCCTGGCTGGCCTGGCGTCCGAGCGCCACCAAGGTCATGGCGAGCATTGCGGGCGTGCTGCTGTTCGGGATCTGCATACGCGGCTACCTGTGGGTGCACGAGGTGGCCACGACTGCGCAGGGTGTGACGGTGCTGAACGGCATTCGTTTCATGAGCCTCATCTACTATCCGACCTGGTCGCGGCTTGATGCGTTGTTGGCGGGAGTGGTGGTGGCGCTGGTCCAAACCTTCCGCCCGGGCTGGTGGGAACTGCTCATGGCGAAGGCCAACCTGCTGTCACTGTGCGGGGTCACCGGCATCGCCGCGTCGATGGTGTTCTTTGGCGGCCAGATCGCAGGATTCACGGCAACCCTGTTCGGTTATCCGCTGGTGGCTGCCAGCGCGGCGCTGCTGGTGGTGGCCGGCAGCGACCGCCATTCGCTCATCGGCCGCCACGCCATACCGGGCGCACAGGCACTGGCCACCGGCGCCTACAGTCTCTACCTCACCCACAAGATGGTGTATCACGCCGTCCAGGAGCTCGGCCGTCATTGGTCCGCCAACCGGCAGCCCTTCGAACTGGCCGCCGGTTTGCTGCTCGCACTGCTGGTGGGATCCGCCCTCTACTGGTCGGTCGAGCGGCCATTTCTGAAGCTGCGGGACCGCCTTACGATGAGCCGCTCCCTGCGCGCCTGGGATCCCGTGCAGCCGCGTTAAGAGTTGATCCCTCAACGTCGGTAATCGCCTGATTTGTTTGCGGTATACTGCTGCGCACGCGTCCGATGGGGGGAACAAATGCCGCGATCTGCATGGCTGGCAATCAGCTTCGCGCTCATCTGGGGCGCCTCTTTTGCACAGGAAGGTGCGCCCCCGGCCGGTCCACCGCAGGGCGGCGACCCGGCCGCCAGGGCCGCAGCGCGCGACCGGATCAACGCCGCCCAAGCGGCCCTGTGGAACAAGATTCCGGCCCCGCAGGATCCACGCGACTTCTCCGGGGTGTGGTGGACGCGCGGCTACGACCGGACCTTCCGTCCCATCGCCGATCATCCGATGTCGCCGAGCGATGCCGCGAGCCTGCTGCCTCTGACCCCGCTCGAGGCTGCCAGCCGTCAGCATCACCTGGACATGGAAAAGGCCGGCACCCCGATCGCCGACGCCCCGACCCAGTGCTTTCCGCATGGCATACCGCGGCTGATGGCCTCACCCTACCCGATCGAGTTTGTCTACGCGCCCGGCCTGATCACCATCCTGCACGAAGTGGCCCACAACGTGCGCTTCATCCACATGGACGGCAAGCCCGCACCCGCTGACACGTCGCGCAGCTTCCTCGGCTATTCGGTGGGGCATTGGGAGGGCGATACGCTGGTCGTCGTCACTGATCATTTCAACGATCGCACGCAGATCGACGAGGAGTCGCTCTCCCATGGACTGCAACTGAAGACCACCGAGCGCATGACCAAGTTCACCAACAAGTATGGCGGCGTCGAGATCCGCAACCTCATCACCATCGAGGATCCGGAGCATTTCACCAAGCCCTGGACGGCCGAGCGTCTGTATCCGTGGCGCGGCGACATCCAGATCGCCGAATACTCCTGCGAGGAGAACAACCGCAACGCCCCGGTGAACGGCATCTCGGTGGCCAAATGATGCTGCGCAGACTGACAATCGTATGCTTGCCGGTTCTGGCCGCGGTACTGGCCGGCACGCCGGCCTTGGGTGCGCAATCCGCCACCGATACGGCACCGCTGTTTGAGCAGCCGGCCGCGGGTGCTCCCAACTTCACCGGCAAATGGCTCAACACCAAGCCCGGCGGACGTCTGCTCACCAGTGATGGCCACGAACCCCCGCTCAATGCCGCGGGCCAGGCCGAATACGCGCAGCGTCAGGCGGCGCTGAAGTCCGGTGACCGCAAGATCGATCCGATCTCAACCTGCCTGATGCACGGCATACCGCGGCTGCTCTACACGCCCTATCCCTTCCTGATCCTGCAGACCACTCGCAATATCACCTTCGTGCACGAGGCCAACCATACCTTCCGCATCATTTACTGGGACAAGGCCCCGCCGAATGATGCCGATCCGACTTACCTGGGAATGGCCTCCGCGCACCTCGATGGCAAGACCCTGATCATCGATAGCGTAGCCTTCAATGACCTGACGTGGCTGGATTATTCGGGCCTGCCCCACGGCGAGAAGCTGACCGTGCAGGAGCGTTATACGCTCAGCAATCCGCAGACCATCAGCGGATCCGTGCTCATCACCGATCCGCAGTACTACACCGCGCCCTGGACGGCCCGCTTCACGCTCAAACGGCAGCCGGGAATGGACCTGAAGGAAAGCGTCTGCATGGACACCCACACGATGTAGGCGGCGCAGGGCCTACCTGCACAGTTCCGAGATGCAGATGGACTGCAGCGTCCGGCCTTCGGGCGGCACGGCCAGGCCGCGCTCCTTCATCATCCGGCGCAGCAGCGCGGCCGTTTCCGGATGGACAATCGAAGACTGCACGCCAACGCGCACCAAGCCATCGGCATAGTCGATCGCCTGCCAGGAGACTCCCGCCAGGCCATGCACCGTGTCGCGGCTGCCGATGTCGTGCAGGGACAGATCCGCCCCATGCTGGACCAGCAGCTCGACGACATCGTTGCGGCCCTTGTGAGCAGCTCCCATCAGCGCCGTACGCAGGTCTTCAGTGTCCTGCGCATTGACGTTGGCGCCATGGTCGAGCAGAAATCTCACGGTTTCGAGGGTCTGCTGAGGTGACCACTCGTAGGTGACGCCCTCGACCCAGCCAATCCCACTGGCCACCATCAGCGGCGTGACGTTGTAGTCGGTTGCGATGGTCGGATCTGCGCCGTGCTCAAGCAGCAGCTTCATCAGCATCAGGTCCCCGGACTGCGCGGCGCGCAGGAACGGGGTCGCGCCGTTTTCGACCAACCATTGGTTGGTGAACACCGTGCGGGTTTCGGTACTCGAATGCATGCGCAGATTCGGATCGGCGCCAGCCGCCAGCAGCTCCTTGATGAAATCCAGGTGATCCATGTCCGGCTTGCGCACCGGATAGTCGCCGCCCTCGATATTGCGATTGTCGGTCGCGATGTACAGCGGGGTCCACCCGCCGCCGTTGGCGATGTTCGGCTTGGCGCCATGCTGCAAAAGGTATTCGCCAAGCTTGTAGTACTTGTTCTGGGTGGCAACCAGCAACGCGGTCCAGCCAAACGAACTGGTTTCATTGACGTCCGCTCCCGCCTCAATCAGGACTTTGGCGCTCGCCATATCCCCCTGGCGGGTGGCAAACATCAGCGGTGTCAGCCCACCCCATCTGACCCTGCTCGGCGGCGGCGGTTTCGGCAGCGGATGCTCCGCCAGCACGTTTTTTGCCGTCGCAATCTGCTCGGCCACCAACTTGGCGGCCGCCTCCTGCTCGGCCGGTGAGCCAGCCGGCTTTTCGACGCGGCCGGCCAGACCATACCCGCCAGCAAACTCCTGGATGCGCTCCCGGCCCGTCTGGGCGAGGTAGGGTCTGCGCCCCGGATCGGTGGTGCCCGAGCGCGCGCTCAGATCCGCACCTTTGGAAAGCAGGTACCGCACGGCCTCCGAATTGCCATTGTCCGCGGCCCACATCAGGGCAGTGGTGCCGCGGCTGCCTTCGCGGGCATCCACGCTCACGCCACGTGCCAGCAGTAGCTTGAGCACCGGCACGCTGCCCGTGCGCGCGGCCATCATCAGCGGCGTCTCCCCGCCGCGCAGTGTCTGATTGGCATCCGCCCCGGCGCGCAGCAATGCCTCGACCAGATCAGCATTGCCGGCCTCGCAGGCCAGCAGCAGCGGCGTCATGCCCGTGTCGGTGACCACGTTGGGGTGGGCGCCGGCCGCGAGCAGTTCTGCGGCGAGGTGCGCGTCACCCTGGTAGGCGGCCCAGTGCAGCGCGGTGCTGCCGTCCGGCTGCGGCGCATTCACGTCCGCATGCCCCTTCAGCAGCGCCTGCAGCCGCGCGTCATCCCGATGCATGGCCGCATCTGCCAACTCGCTGGGCGCCGCCGGGGCGGGCGCCTCGGCGATGACTACGTGATGGGCCGATTCAACAGGCGCCGTGGCGCCCAGTGCGCCTTGCCAGCCGAGGGCGGCCAGTAATCCCGGCAGGACAAATTGCAGCGCCCTCTTCACCAGCCGACCTCAACGCGGTGGGCCCACCGGCTGACCATTGACCATGGCCTTCATCATGCTGCCGCCATTGGTCCCGTCCTTGAGCGGATGGATGGTGATTTCTATGGCATCGCCCTCCTTGATGGACGAACGGCGCCAGCCCTGACGGGTCAGACCATTGGGGCTGCCGCCCTCGATGGACCATTCGGCCGCAGCGCCCCCCTTCGGGTCAGGGACCAGGACCTGCACCCAGATGTGCGGATTGGTCCACTGCACCTGTTTCACGGTGCCCACCAGCGTCTTTGTCTGCGCCTGGTCGAACATCGCGAACGAGTGGTGCGCCGAAGCCGCGCCGCCCCAGATGCCCAGCACCAGGAGAAGACCCAACAAAGTTCTGCTCTTCACAACTACCCCCTTGATCCATGCAAGAAAATACCGGAATCAAATGTTTTGGAGCGGCCCGGTGCTGTCACCGAAGCGCTCCGCCTGAACGTCAAACATGTTGGCGATGCTCAGCAGTAGGTTGCCAGTAGGAACCGTGCGGCTTGCATACGCAAGGTGGCGGTCGCCCTTCAGCCGACCCGATGCGCCGCCGACCAGGATCGCCGGCGTGTCATAATGCAGATGCTGATTGGAATTGCCCATGTTCGATCCGAACAGCAGCAATGAGTGATCCAGCAAGGTGCCATCGCCTTCCTTGATCGAATCGAGCTTCCGGGCCAGGTAGGCCAGCATCTGCACGTGATAGCGGTTGATCATCGCCAATAGCGCGATCTGGCCGGGATCCTCGGCGTGGTGCGAGATGCCATGGAAACTGGAGTTGGTACCGCTCTCCGGGTAGACGCGACTGGTCAGGTCGCGCGCGTACAGCATGCTCGCCACGCGGGTGATGTCGGTCTGGTAGGCCAGAGCCAGCAGATCCCACTGCACCTGGATGTGTTCGTGGAAGGACTCCGGCACGCCGTAGGGCATGGTCATGTTCGGCGCATCCGTCGACGCGCGTGCCGCGATGCTGAGCCGACGCTCGACTTCACGCACGTCGTCCGCGTACTGCTCCAGGCGCACCTGGTCGGCATGCGGGACTTCGGTCATGAGCGCGCGCAGGCTGCCGTTCACCGAGTCCAGGATGCTGGCCTGACGCTCGCGTCGCACCTTGCGCAGCTGCGGAGAACTGCCATCGCCGAACATGCGCTCGAACAGCGTCTGCGGATTGATCTCCATGGGCAGCGGCCGGGTGGGCGTCTCCCAGGAGATCGTATTGGTATACACGCAGCTGTAGCCCTCGCCACAACTTGAATTGGCGCCCGGGTCCTCCACGGCCAACTGCAGGGAGGGCAACAGGTTCTGCCCGCCGATCTTGGCCGCGATCAGCTGATCGAGCGAGGTGCCCACTTCGATATCCGCGCCGGTGGTCTTGCGCGGCTTCATGCCGGTCAGAAATGCTGCCGCGACGAAGTGGTCGGCGCCGGTTACGCCCGGGGGATTCTCCGACGACTTCGACCACAGGCCACTGGTCAGCACCACTTTCTTGCGAAACGGCTCCAGCGGCTCGTACACGTAGGGATATTTGAAACCTGGCGCGCTGCTGTCCGGGATCCAGTGGCCGGGCGCAATGCCATGGGGCACGAAGGCGCCCAGGAAGCGCGTCGGCACGATCTGCTTCTCGACCGCGTAGGCGCCGCGCGTGGGCAACATCGACTCAAGCAGCGGAACTGCGAGCGTCGTGCCGAGGCCACGCAGGAAGGTGCGTCGCGGCAGCCTCTTATTGGTCAGGAAAAACACGCGTGGTTCCTTCAGTGTCCCGGATTCATGTTGCTGGCGATGGTGTCGGCAGTTGCGGCCCCGCCAACCTGTGTCTTCAAGGTCGAACCCTTGGTGTCCGTGCCCGGGACCACGTTCATGCGAAACAGATCGTTCATGACGATCGCCTCGATCAGGCTCCTGAACCGGTAGTCATCATGCGCCGCCGTGCGCAGCACGCTGCGCACCGTTGGCATGTCGTCGTACTCGATGCCACGTCCCAGGGCATAGGTCATGAGGGCCTGGGCCACGTTGCGCAGATACTGGTCCTGGTGACGCAGCAGCAGATCGCGCACGCCTGCGGGACCCTCGACGTGCGAGCCGTCGTACATCGTGGCGCGTGCATCGATGGGCTGGGTGCCATCCAGCGTGCGCCAGTGCCCGACCGCGTCATACTGTTCCATCGCGAAGCCGACCGGCTCCATGATCTTGTGGCAGCTGGCGCAGACCGGATTGGCGTGATGCTGCTCAAGCTGCTCGCGCATCGTGGGTGCGGCGGCATTGCCGGCCGGATCGACCGGGTGCGGCTTCAACGTCGGCACATCCGCCGGCGGGTCCGGCGCCGGTGACCCCAGCAGGGTGCGCAGCACCCAGTTGCCCCGTACCACCGGCGAAGTGCGCCCGGGATACGCGCTGATGGTGAGCAGCGCGCCCTTGCCCAGCAGCCCCCAGCGCGCACTCTGGCTGTCATCCAGATCGACGCGCCGGAAATAACTGCCCTTCACGCCGGGTATGCCATAGAACTTGGCCAGACGCCCGTTCACGAAAGTGTATTTGGCGGTCAACAGATCGAGCACGCTGCGGTTCTCGGTGACCATGCTGCCGAAGAACAGCTCCACTTCTTCACGGAACGCCTGGCGCAGGTTGTCATCGAAGTCCGGGAACTGGTCGACGACCGGTTCGTGGCTGGCCAGGGCGCGCAGACCCAGCCATTGTTCGGCAAAGTTCGTGGTCAGTGCGGAAGCGCGCGGGTCGGCCAGCATGCGTCGCACCTGGGCCCTGAGTACACCGTCCCTGAGCAGCGCTCCGGAACTACCCAGGCGCAGCAGCTCATCGTCGGGGACACTGCTCCACAGAAAAAACGACAGTCGCGCGGCAAGGTCCAAGCCGCCGACCCTGTAGGGCGACCCGGCGGCCAGCAAGGCGGGCGCGCTCTCCACGCGGAACAGGAACTTCGGATCCACGAGCACCCGCTGCACCATCGCTTCCACGCCGGCGTCAAACCCACCGTTGCGCTGGCCGTTGGCATAGAACTGCATCACGGTGTCCACGTCGGCATCCGTGGCATATCCCCGGTATGCCTGGCGGGTCAGCGCCGTGGCGATCTGTCGTGCGCAGCGCTGCTCCGCACCGGCCACGGGCCTGCAGCTGAGGATATGGCGGCGGCTGGGTGAATCCGTGGCCACGGTGGCCCGGGCCGGCCCGTCGATCCGCAGACGGCCGATGTGCGGGAAGAACGTGAACCCCGGGATGCCACCGGTCTCGATGGTGCTGCGGTCGAAGGCGTGGTTCATGTCCAGTCCCGGCGCATAGTTGGTCGCGAGGAAGGTCACGCCGATACGGTGCGGGCCGGCCTTCAACGGCAGCGTGATGTCGATGGTCTTCAGCTGCCCCGTGGTCTCCTCATCGAAGACCAGGCTGCGGGACACGTTCAGCGCCTTGTCCCAGTCGATCTTGCTGATGCGCTGATCATCGACATACACCAGCAGCTGCTCGCCATGCACGTCGCCGAAGGGGCGAAAGTTGCCCATGTTGCCGAGGGTCACCGCAAACACCTTGAAGGTATAGGTGCCGTCGGCCGGAAAGGTGTGCTCGACCGCAAGGCCGCCGCGCGTTCCGAACGGCAGGCCGTCGACGTGGTAGTTCTGCGTGGTGTCGTCGGCCACGCGATAGTTCGCCTGCGTGGTCGCGGTCGCTGTTCCCAGCGCCGTGCGGCTGATCAGACCTGCCGCAGACAGATAGGCATCCAGCAACGCCGGCGAGAAAGTTAAGGTCCCAGCCTGGTTGTCGAAGCCCCGGCTGACATCATCGGCCGGCAGCAGCTGCGCCATGTCGATGTTCAGGCCGAGAATATCGCGCACCGCGTTCTGGTATTCGGTGCGGTTCAGCCGATGCAGCCGGGGCATGGCCAGATTCGGCTTGGCATGGGCGTCGACTTCGTTTTCCAGGGAGGTGGCAAACGCCTGGAGGGTGCCCGGGTCGGGACGGGGCTTGCCGGCCGGCGGCATCATCCCGGCACGCAGTTTATGGATCATTCGTTCGGTGAGCGAGGCCTCTTCGTGGGCCTTGGAGGGGTCGAAAACCTCGAACTCCACCCCGCCGGTGTAATCCTCGTAATTATGACAGACGCTGCAATATTGCTGCACGAGATGCTGCTGTGCAGCGTCGGACAAGGTGCCGGGTGCGGCGAGGACCCGCAACGGCAGCAAGGCGCCGAGCAGCGCCCAGCCGAGCACCGGCCGGATCCGCCCTGCACGCATTTGCACCTGCATTCCGTTCAGTAAGGTCAAAACGCACCCTAAATAAGGCTTACGGGAGCATTTTCACCCGGGATCCCGTCGCCCCGTCGGGCCGAGGATTCGGCGCCGATTGCCCACCGGGCCAGGCGGTGGATGCAGGTTGAGATTACAACAGCTACGTGTGGGTAATTCCAGCAATGCAGTGCAGTTCAGGACAGGGCAGTGCAGTTCGAGACACGGTATGAGCATGGCTTCCTTGCTGCGCAGTCAACAATGTTGACCCTGTTCGGGATCCCGCTGCACGTCTATGATCGCCCCCTGCGTTGTACCAACCGATCCATGGCAAAGGCCCAGAGCAAGGCTGTGAATAAGTACCTCAAATCTCCGCTGGTATTGTCCGCCCTCCTCTTCGCCACGGCGGCGCTGGCAGCCCCTCCGCCGAAGACTCTGTTTGACAGCGGCGACCCCACCCTGGCGCTGACGCCGGGCCTGCGGGGAGCCGAGAAGGCGCCCCCGAATGCGCCCCCGGGAAACCCCGATTTGCACGATTTGAATGGCGTGTGGTGGCTGTCAGGCTACCAATACATGCTGGGCCCCGAGCCGGGGGTTGCCCCGCCCCTGAAACCCAAATACATGGCCATCCTGGAGCGGCGTATCCGCGCCAAGAATCGCGGCACGCCGGAGGCCGATGCCTCCACGCAGTGCCTGCCCCACGGCATGCCGCGCATCATGGAGAGCCCCTACCCCATCGAGATCGTCCAGACCGCGCAGCGCGTCACCATCCTGCATGAGGTGGCCCACAACCTGCGGCGCATCTGGCTGAACCGTGACCATCCCAGAAACGTGGACCATACGTTCCTGGGCGACTCGGTCGGGCATTGGGAGGGGGACACCCTGGTAGTCGACACGGTCGGCCTGAACGACCGGACCTTCATCGATGACGAAGGCAGCAGTCATTCCACCCAGGAACATGTCATCGAGCGCTTCCGCAAGATCGACAATGGCCAGAATCTCGAATTGATCATGACGGTCGAGGACCCGGTCACGCTGGAGCACCCCTATAGCTACCGCCGCATCTACCACTGGCGGCCGGATGTGCGGCCGCAGGAGTATGTCTGCGAAGAGAACAACCGCAATGCGCCGGTGAATGGCGTCACGGTGGCCAAATGAGAGCGCTCTGCGTGATGGTGTCGGGCGCGGTCATGACCGCGTTGAGCCTCGTGGCGCAGGCCGACCCGCCGGACCTGAGCGGCGTGTGGTTCCTGTCCGGCCATGTGGGGGCTGTGAAGACCATCGAGGGGCATGCGCCGCCCCTGACGCCGCAGGCCAAGATCGTCTTCGATGCGCATCTGGCAGCCGCCCGGAAGGGCGATTATTCCTACGACGGGCTCACGCGCTGCCTGCCACCCGGCCTGCCGCGTCTGATGCTGATGAAGGAGCCGTTCGAAATTCTGCAGCGAACCAAGGAGCTGTATTTCGTACACCAGCTCAACCGCCTGCCGCGTCGCGTGTATCTGGATGAGGCCCTGCCCACGGATGTTGATCCGCATTACCTGGGCTACTCGGTGGGCAAGTGGGACGGCAATGCCCTGGTGATCGATTCCTCAGGGTTCGATGACAGCACGCTGCTGGACAATGCCGGGCTGCCGCACTCCGAGGCCCTGCATCTCACCGAACGCTACGAGTTGAGCCAGGACGGCAAGCACCTGCACCTGAAGTACACCATCGATGATCCGAAGACCTTCACGCAGGCCTGGTCCGGTCAGGCCGATTACGTGAAGCGGCCCGGATACGAGCTGACCGAAGACGTCTGCGCGGCGACGCCGGAAGCCAAGCGGCCCCGCAGCTGATTACTGGGTGACGTTGCGGGAGCGGGCGACCAGCACCCGCAGTTGTGCGAGGGTAAGGGCGCTGCTCACCAGTTGACGGCCCACCAGGAAGACTGGCGTCCCCTGCACCCCAAGCGCGTGGGTTTCGCGCTCGCTGCGCGCCAGCAGCGCGTCAATCTGCGCTGCGTGGGCCTTGCGGTCCGTTTCGAGACGCTTCATGTCCACCCCGACGCTGCGCAATACCGCATCGACGTCGGAATCCTGATCCAGATCGTGGGTCGTGCCTATCAGGGCATCATGAGCGATGAGAAACTTTCCCTGCCAGTTGGCGGCGAGCGCCGCGCGGGCCGCGTAGATGGACGCACCCCCGAAGATCGGCCATTCCTTGTAGAGGATCTGCACGCCCGGGTCCATATGCAGGAGCTTGTGCAGTTCCGGCGCCGTCCTGCGGCAATAAGGACAGTTGTAGTCCAGATACTCCACGATGACGACGTCCGCGTGCTGGGCTCCCGCCGCGGGCACCACCGGCTGCGCCGTAATGGCGGCAATGTCCTGCGCCCCCAGCGCCGCCACCGATCCCAGCAGGCCGGCCAGAACACCCAGCAGCGGCAGCAGCCGGCGCATTACTTGCAGCTGAAGCTGGCCGCGTCGTTGCTGTCGCCCTTGCCGTCGTATACGGCCCGATGCGGGTAGGCACACAGCGGCCGGGTGCGATCGGCCTTGCCGGCGGTCCTGTGCGTGGCAATCATGCTGTCGGGCGCCACGCCCTTTTCCACCCAGGCCTCGAGCGCGCCCACTGAATCAAAAGTGTCAGGTCCGGGACCGCGGCCGCAGTGCATGACACCGGGCGCCAGGAACAGCCGCGCGAAGTCCGCGACCTGCGCCAAGGCGGCATCCTGGGCAATACCCGCCTTGGGCGCAAAATGCCCGGCCAGATTGTTGTAGTAGGCAATGGTATGCAGTGGGCTGATGAGCGGATCGGACCAGCCATGCCACAGGATCAACTTGCCACCGGCGCGGCGGAATTCGGCCAGGTCAGTGCTGCCGTCATTCATGACCGCGCCGATCTTTTCATCCGCCTTTTTGACGTCACGGTCGTAGTTGATGGTGTGGAAGTCCCACTGCGGATCCTCGAACACCATATCCTGGAAAGTGCTCGCACCCAGCGCGGCGACGCGCTTGCTGCGCGCCTGCAGCAGCGCGAACTCCATGCCGCGCGGCCAACCCGGATACACGGCGGCGCCATTTGAGTAATGGGCACCGGAGTAGATGTGTTCGAGGGCCGTGACTTCGGTCGGCGTCAGACAGAGCTTGGGATCCTGACCGCTCTTGCAGGCCAGTTCCCGGGGTTTGAAGTCACAGGCGAGCGGATCGGAAATCAATCCGTCCCTGACCCCGTCCTTGGCGTCGCACTTGGCGATTACCGCTGCGGAGATCATCGGGATCTTGTCGACATCAAGCTGCTGGGCCGCCATGTAGCCCCACAACTGGCCGGCGTGCAGGTGCACCACCTGCGAAGCCGGTGCGCCCGCAATGATGCCGTCGTAATCGTGCGGATAGCGATGCGCTTCGGTCAGCGCCTCCCAGCCACCCGAAGAGCAGCCGACAAAGTAGGAGCGGCTGGGCGGCTGGGCGTAAAAGGCTGCGATTATGGCTTTGGCCTTGACGGCAGTCTCGTGCTGCGCGCGGTACCCCTGGTCTTTCACCAGTTCCGGGTGGTGCAGCGCCCAGCTGGCAGGATCAGGCTGGGTGGCCACATGGCCCATGTCGGTATTGGCCGTCGCGAAGTGCTTGAGCAGCCCCGTCGCCAGCGCGGTGTAGACGATGGCGCCGTTGTAGCCACCATTGCCCGTGCCCTGGAACTTGCCGTTCCAGTCCTTCATTGGCAGCCACACCTCGAAACGCACCGCCGGCTTGACCACCCCGCTCACCCGGCAGAACGCCGGCAGCTTCCCAAGCAGCGCGTCCTGGGCCGCCTTGGCGGCGGCCTGATCTTTGGCCTCCTGCGCAGTCTCAGGCGGGGGCGGCGGCAAGGCAGGCGGAGGCGGCGTGAATCGGGGTCCTTCGACCACCACGGCGGTCAGGCCGCTGGTATCGGCCAGCTTGAGGCTGGCCAGGTGACCGCAGTCGGCCGCGGTCTGGGACCAGGCCCCCTGGGCGGCGGCGCAAAACACCGCTGCCACGGCCATCAGCACGGATTTTTCTGCTCTCACGATTCCCCCCGAAAGGCGCAGCCCCAGATGACATCTGGGCCGGAATCTTACCCTGATCCGCCCAGTCACAGGACCTTGGCATACTATGGCGCCAACTGGTGTTCGGACTGCCGCGCCCTGGACAAGGCCATGCACGGCAGCAGCCAGCACCTCATCGATGCCGGATTCGAGCTCGTGAAGATCGACGTGGGTAACTTTGACAAGAACCTCTATCTCGCCAACCGTTACGGAAACCCGATCGCGAAGGGCATTCCGGCACTGGTGCTGCTCGGTGCGGACAATCAGGTCATCTACTCCACCCGGGATGGTGAACTGGCCAGTGCCGGACAGATGACCGAACAGAGCATCTATGACTTTCTCAAGCACAAGCTCGGGCAGAGGAGCTGAATCCATGGCGCATGCCAACCCAACCGCCGTATCCGCCGACGATCGCGCCGCCATCATCGAGACCTATGCTCGATATGCCTGGGGTCTAGACCTGGCCGATGCCGACATGCTGCTCTCGGCCTTCGCCGAGGATGCCGAGTTCGACCATCTGTGGCAGGGCAAGGTCAAAGGCCACGCGGCGATTCTGGCGAACATGCGCGAGCTGTGGAACGACCGCCAGCACTGGTGGTTCGGACGCCAGCACCTCTTCAACCACTACATCATGGAGCGCCAGCCCGACGCATCCGTCAAGGTGCGCTGCTTCTTCCAGATCATGCAGTTCAATGTCGATTACGGCACCAACTTCGTATTCGGCATCGGCACCCGCGAGGACCTGTGTGTCCAGCGCGGCGGACGCTGGGTGTTCAAGACCCTGTTCATCAATGCCTGGCGCTCGCAGGCGGATGTTCCCTGGAAGGGGGAGGTCAGGCTGGTCGGGCGCCCCAGCGGGCCCGGGGCGGCCAAGCCATCGCTGCCGCCGAGCTTCAAGGCCGGTTGACGGGAATCTTGAGGGATGTATGGCAGACACTGAAAGTCGCGCAATTCCGGTACGCAATCCGCGTACCGGCGACACCGAATTTTCGTTTCCGGCGGCCACCGCCGAAGAAATTGCGCACAAGGCGGCGCGGCTGCGGCGCAACCAGAAGGTGTGGGCCGCCCGGCCCATCAGCGAACGTATCAGCATCATGCGCCGCTGGATCGGCGAACTGCTGGCCCATGCGAAGGTGATCGGCGCGGCCGATGGCGCCGATACCGGGGGTTGCCATACCTCCCAGTTCACCGCCTTCATCGCCGTCGCCAACATCAGCGGCTGGTGCGAAGATGCCGAAGGCGTGCTGGCCCGTGCGCATGTCAGCGGTCAATCCCTCACCATGCCCGCCGTCGATATCCGCTCGCAGCTGGTGCCGTATGCGCTGGTCGGGGTCATCAGCCCCTGGAATGCACCGATGATGCTGTCACTTCTGGATGCGGTGCCGGCGCTGTTCGCAGGCTCGGCGGTATTGATCAAGCCCAGCGAAGTGACGCCGCGTTTCGTGGAACCCCTGATGCATACCGTGAGGCGCGTGCCCGAGCTTGCGGAGGTCTTCGATGTGGTGCTGGGCGACGGCCGCACCGGCCAGGATGTGGTGGCGAACGTGGACCTGGTGTGTTTCACGGGCAGCGTGCCCAATGGCCGCAGGGTCGCGCTGGCCTGCGCCCAGCGCCTGATCCCCTGCTTCCTGGAACTTGGCGGCAAGGATCCCGCCATCGTGACCGCCGACGCCGACATTGACCGCGCCACCACCGCAGTGCTGCGGGGGGGTGTCTATGCAACGGGACAGGTGTGTTATTCGGTGGAGCGCGTGTACGTTCACCATTCCATCCATGACCGCTTTGTCGAGGCACTGGTCACGAAGGCGAAACAGGTGACGCTGAATGACCGCAATCCACTTGAAGGTCATATCGGTCCGTTCATCTTCGTGCGCCAGCCCGAGATCGTCGAGGCGCACCTGGCCGATGCCGTCGCCAAGGGGGCGAAGATCCTCACCGGGGGAGTGACGGAGTCGCTGGGGGGTGGCCTGTACATGCGCCCCACCGTCGTGACCGAAGTTGATCACAGCATGCGCCTGATGCGCGAGGAAACCTTCGGACCCATTCTGCCGGTGATGCGCTTCAACACGGTCGAGGAGGCCATTGCACTGGCCAACGACACCGAGTTCGGGCTCACGGCCTCGGTGATCACCGGTACCGAAGAGCAAGGTCAGCGGATCGCCGAGCAGGTCAATGCCGGAAGCGTCTTCGTGCAGGACACCTTCCTGACCTTTGCCAAGTTGCGCAAGATCGGCACCCACAGCTTCGGAGTATCAGGACTTGGCGGCTCGCGCACCGGCCCTGAGTCCATCCTGCGCTTCCTGCGACGCAAGGCCATCCTGAGCAATCAGGGCGCGCCGGCCAGCATCCTTGATGACAAGCCGGGCGATGTAGCCGGGCCACGGCGCTGAGCCAAGTCGCTCAAACCAGTTTGAGGTCCTGGGGCCGGGCGCCCGGGAAGATGCCGTCCAGCTGCTGCGGGCCAAGACCCCACATGCCGCCGAACAGTCCGGCCAGCACGCCGCGGTAGTCATTGAGCACGGGGTAATCCCGGTTCTGAAACAGCGTGTCGTGCGTCACGCGCACCTGTTCGCCGGCGATGCGCCCGCCATTGATACGGCCGCCGAGCACCCAGTAAACACTGCCATGGCCATGGTCCGTGCCGGCGTTGCCGTTCTCGCGGAAGGTGCGGCCGAACTCCGAGAGGACGAAGACGACGGTGTTGTTCCACTCGTCCCCCAGGGACTGGGCGAACGTGCCAAGCCCCACTGCAAGGCTCGTCAGATTGCTCGCAAGCGCCCCGCGCGCCCCACCCTCATTCACGTGTGTATCCCAGCCGCCCACGTCCACGAACCCCAGGCGATACTGGGTGCGCATCAGACGCGCCATGCGCTCGGCGGTGAGCTCGAAGCCCTTGGTGGTGATCGCACCACGGTTCGCCGCCTGCATTTCCTCCTGCATCGCCTGAGCCATCTGCTGTTGCAATTCCAGGCCCTCGGTCACCGCCGATTCCAGACGGCTGCCGGCGTACATACCACGCAGCATCGCGGTCTGCGTGTCATCAAACGGCGATTTGCCGACGCGCTGCACGGAAATGCTGGCGATCCCGGCATCTCCCCTGAACGCCAGCGGCAGGGTGTCCGTAAACGCAATCGGCGCCACGCCGGTCAGGGTGCTCGCAAGCCGCGCCAGAAATCCGGAGTTGAAGTTGCGCGGCCCCTGCACCGGCTGTCCCAGCTCGATGCTGTCCTGGGTTTCGAAGTGGCTGCGCGACAGATCGTCGGTGCCGGCGAACGGCACAAACAGGACCTGGCGCTGCTGGTACAGGGGTCCCAGCGAATCGCGCACCGCAGGGGCCAGCGCCCAGTTTGCATCAAGCGCCAGCGCACCATCCTGAATCGCCGGATCAGGCTTCGCGATGGCGATCTTCGGCCGGCTGTCGTAGTAGAAGCTGCTGGACCAGGGAATGAGGAAGTTCGCGCAATCGTAGCCGCCGCGCAGAAACACACACAGGAAACGCGCGCTGTTGGCGGGCGCCGCAAACAACCTTCCGGCCAGCGTGAGGGCGGGTGCCGCGGCAAGCCCGGTACGCAGGAAATGTCGGCGGTCCATGGCTTACGCTCCGGTTACTGTCTCAACGGTAGTTGAAGTCGGGTGAAGCCAGCAGGTACAGGTTCCACTCCTGTTGGGACCGTGCCGTCTCCAGGGCGTTGCGGGTCGGTGCGGACAGCAACGGCGCCACGACGCCGTAGTACACCGGCGTCGTGAGCAGCGGGAATCCGCCCGCGTTCCTGGCACCGGCGTCTTCAGGGTCGAATAGCCCGGCGCTGCCGGAGCCAATGGCGCGGGCGATCTCGAAGCGGCGGCTCATCTGGCCGGAACTCGACCATGCAGTGTCCTGCAGCGAGTAACCGTCGGGGGTCTGATGGCCGAATTCAGGTTCTCCCAGTGCGCCGAGCCAGCCGGTCACCGGATGCATGTTCGCGATCGGCCGCGTGTCGTAGGCCATGCGCAGCGCTGATACCACATATTGCATGGGATCCTTGAATTTGCGCCCCGCCTGTGCGGCCAATTCGGGGGAGGAAAAGAGCGTGCGCAACACCGCCGCGATGTCGCCATCCGATTGCTGGAATGTCTGCGCCATCCTCTCGACCAGCGCCTTGGGTGGATCATCGCTCACGAAGTAGACGGCGAGCTTGCGGGAAACGAAGCGCGCGCAGGCGCCCTGGCGCACCAGCAGGTCGACCGCCTCGGAAACCTCGGCGAAGCCGCGCTGGGTCAGGGTATGACCGAGCAGCGTCTTGGTGCCGAAGTCGTGGCGCGCCGGGTTGAATTCGAATGCGCCCTCGCGCACATACAGGCCGCGCAGCTCGGGCCGCAGGTGCGGCGGCTCGGGCCCGCCCACACCGACACCCGTCAGCACCCGCGCCAGCTCCTGGACATCATTCTGAGTGTAACCGGCATCGACTCCCAGCGTGTGCAGCTCCATGAGCTCGCGGGCGTAGTTCTCATTGATGTGTCCGACGGCGTTCTGGGCATTGTCCAGATACTGCAGCATCGCCGGGTGTTCGAGCGTCGCCATGACCAGGTCGCGGAAATGACCCAGCGCATGCCGACGTATCGTCTCGCTGTAGTCGGCGATCATCCAGCGCACATTGGCCTTCTGCTCAAAGACACTGAAATGGTTGAGCCAGAACCACACCATCTGCTCTTTGAGCTGGGCCGGCGAATAGATGGCGCGCAGCAGCTCGCGACGGCGCGCCTCGTAGGCGGCCTGGTTGCCCTCTTCATTGAGCTTCTGGCGCGCGGCCTGCTTGTCGGGTCCCTCGGGCAGCGCATTGATACGTTTCTGCTCCAGGGCAATGCCGACGAACAGCCGCTCGGCATCGATCTGACCTATCGAAAGCCGGGCGATCTGCTGAGCCACGGCATCGGGCAGGTGCTCGTCCGATGCACGCAGCTGTTCCTCCAGATAGCCGTCCCGCCCCAGCTTCTGGTATTGGGCGAGCACCCCTGAATTGACCCCGAAGCTCATGCGCTGCAGCCACGCCATGTCAGGAGCGCCGCTCGCATGGGGCGCGCCCTGCGGCGCCGAAGCGCAGCCGGCGACGGTCAGGGCGGCCACCGCCGCCATCAGGAGTCCTTTGCGAGCGTGCTGGTGCATCAGGCGGCCCGGTTACCTCACTTCAGCAACGTCCCGGACGCTGCCGGGATGACAGCGGTCGGCGTCATGACTGGTTCTTCAAGGCCTCCCGGATGCTCAGCGCGCTCAGGCGCTCGCGGTTGCGCCGTACATACCGTTTGACTTCGCCCGGATCGGTCCAGGCATGCTCGCGCAGCGCCCAGCCGATGGCCTTGCGCAGGAAAAACTCCCGCGAATCAAGCGACGGCTCGATGCAGGCATACAGCAATTGAAGGTCCGTGTCCTGCTTGAAACCCAGCTGGCAGATGATCGAAGTACGGCGCTTCCACAAATTCGCAGAGCGGCTCCAGGACAGCATCCTGCCGCGCATTGAGTCGGGGTAGTCCCGCAGTATGGGCCCGACACGGTGCGAGGCGATGTCATCCACATAGTCCCACCAGGCCCCGGTGACTATCAGCTCCTCGTACAGCTTCATCGCCGCCGGCGTCTGATACGGTCGGGCCCGCAGATCGCCGGCCGCCAACAGTGCGGCATAGCGCTCCTCGCGAAACTTTGCCCGGCGCCACAGTTCCAGCACCAGACTGTGCCAGTCGCGCGCCGATGCGAACTGCAGCGACGCAAAGGTGCTGCGGTAGATCTTGCGCAGCAGCGGCAACGGCACGCCGTGATACGGCATGTCCGACTTCATGTACGCCTGCATAGCCGGCGCCTTGAGCGGATCGGCCGCTGCACGCAGCGCCTTGCGCAATCTGGGCAACATCACCACGATTATGGATTCTCGAATCGCAGTCGCCCCGGCGCTGTCGGGCAGGTCGGCTTGAAGCCGGCCTCAGTTCTGCCAGGGCAAGGGCGGGTAGATATGCACGTCCGCGCGCTGGCCGAGATCCTTGAGGCGCTGGCGCCATGAAGCCTCATTCAGGCCCGACTCGAGTTTGCCGCTCGTCGTGTCAAGAATGAAGTAGCGGGTGTCCGCAGCGCCGGTAAAATCCAGGTCGTTGGTGATCTCATGGCTGGGAGGCGGCGTCGTGCCCTCGGCGCCGATGACGTACTGGCCGGAGACCGCGTAGGCGGCAATGGTGCCGGGAAGCAGACGGCTGCCGTCATGTTTCACGAGCTTGGTCTGCCCACCCTGGTCGGGCTGCAGATAGAAGCTGTTCGGCAGGACCACCACCGGCCCGGTCACGGTTCTGGCAAACGCATTCAACGTAAGCAGCAGCAGGCAGGCGCAGGTCAGGCAGCGCAGCAGCGGAACGGAACGTACAGACATGGTGTCAACTCTCGATGCGGTAACGAACGCTCAGGATAGCTAACCTATGGCGACAGTTCCAAGGTGCGGCATGACCGGAAAAAGTTTTTTGCACGCGGGATGTCGAAACGCGGGTCCCTGGTTCGTCGCCCCTGCAACGGGCCGGACAGTGCGAACCCAGCCTTGGAATCCCGGTGGCGATCAGCCCTAACACATTGTTTTACAAGGATGCCAGTATGAAAGTCATGGTCTTGGTAAAGGCGACCCCCTCGAGCGAGGCGGGCGTCATGCCCACTGCCGCGCTGCTCAGCGCGATGGGCCGATTCAATCAGGAATTGGTGAAGGCCGGCGTGATGCTCGCGGGCGAAGGGTTGCACCCCAGCCGCCGCGCAAAACGTGTCCGATTCGATGGCGATCAGCGGACCATCATCGACGGGCCCTTTACCGAAACCAAGGAACTGGTGGCGGGCTTCTGGCTTTGGCAGGTGTCCTCCATCGAAGAGGCGCTTGAGTGGGTCAAGCGCTGCCCCAACCCCATGCCCGAAGCATCGGAGATCGAGATTCGCCCGCTGTTTGAGGCCGCCGATTTCGCCGTCGCATGACCGAAGCGCGCATCCAACGCACCATCGAAGCCGTATGGCGCATGGAATCGGCCCGGATCATCGCCAGGCTCACGCGCATGCTGCGGCAGGTCGGACTCGCCGAGGAGTTGGCACAGGACGCGCTGGTGAGCGCCCTGGAGCAGTGGCCCCGCATGGGAGTTCCGGACAATCCCGGCGCCTGGCTCATGACGGCTGCGAGCAACCGCGCCCTGGATGAACTGCGGCACCGCAAGCTCGTCGAGCGCAACAGCGAGGCCATTGCGCATGAGTCGCCCCTGGGTTTGGTGCCGTTCGCAGCACCGGACACGGCTGCCGACGATGACATCGGCGATGATGTGCTGCGGCTGATGTTCATCGCCTGCCATCCGCTGCTGCCGGCCGAAGCGCGCACTGCCCTGACGCTGCGCATGCTGGCGGGTCTGAGCACGGCGCAGATCGCCCGTGCCTTCCTGGTGCCCGAATCCACCATCGGCCAACGCATCGTGCGCGCCAAGCGCACGCTCACGGAGGCACACGTGGCCTTCGAGGTGCCGCGCGACACCGAGCGCGCGGCACGACTTGCCTCGGTTCTCGAGGGGATCTACCTGGTGTTCAATGAAGGCTACGCTGCCACCAACGGTGAGGACTGGATGCGCCCGGCACTGTGCGAAGAGGCGCTGCGTCTGGGTCGTATCCTCGCGCAGCTTCTGCCCCAGGAAAGCGAAGTGCATGGCCTGGTGGCGCTGATGGAAATCCAAAGCTCACGCCTCGGCGCGCGTACCAACGCCAACGGCGAGCCCATCCTGCTCATGGACCAGAACCGCGGCCGCTGGAATCAGCTGCTGATACGGCGCGGGTTGGCCGCCCTGCAGCAGGCTGAGGAGCTGGGCGCTACATCCGGCCCCTATACGCTCCAGGCCGCCCTCGCAGCCTGTCATGCACGGGCCGCGAAGGCCGAGGATACCGATTGGGCGCGGATCGTGGCGCTCTACGACGCGCTGGTCCAGCTACAGCCCTCACCGATCATTGAGCTCAACCGCGCGGTGGCCGTCGGCATGGCCTACGGTCCGGCCGCGGCCTTGGAACTGGTGGATTCAATCGCCACCGCAGGCAGGTTGGCGGGCTACCATCTGCTCGCCAGTGTGCGCGGCGACTTGCTGGAAAAACTCGGGCGCTTTTCCGAAGCCCGGGTGGAGTTTGCGCGCGCCGCAGGGCTGACGCGCAACTCTCGCGAACAGACCCTGCTGCTCGGCCGTGCCGCGGCCTGCGGATCCAGCGTGCACTCTATCGTGCAAGAAGCCCCCGCGGCGAGCCGCGGGGGCAGGTTGAAGGACTAGGTGCGAAAGCTCGAGCGCTTCTCGAAGCGATGCACGATTTCACGTGGATAGATGCCCGTATGGCGGGTCCGCACCTCGAGCGGCAGGCGCTCCGGGGGCACCGGCTCATCCGGGCAGGACTGCAGGATGGCATTGAAGCGCTCCTCCATGCCGTCCTTGAACTCCGTGTGCGAGATGATGAACAGATCGTTGTTGCGGATGCCGTTCACCACTCGCTCTCCGGCCTCCAGCGGATTCATCGCGCCCGCACCGAAGGCGGGACGCGGCCGGCCATCGGGCCCCGGGGGCGGTGGAGGACGTGAGCCCGGGGGCAGATTGTCGGTGCTGACGCCACCGGGGCAGAACGCCGAAGTGCCGATGTTGGTACCCTCCAGTTCGATGCGCAGCGCTTCCATGATGGCAACGGCCGCGAACTTGGTCGAGGTGTAGACGCCCGCGGTAACCGCCGGCAGCAGGCCACTCATCGAGGCGGTCGTGACAAAATGGCCGCCCTCGTTGTGCTCCTTCATGTGCGGCAGAATCACCGCGACGCTGTTGTAGATCGCGCCAAAGTTAACGTCGATCGAGTTCTGCCACTCCTCGACGCTCGCCTCACTGGCCTTGGCGAAGGTCTTGATACCCGCATTGTTCACGACCACATGCAGCTTGCCGTACTTGGCCTTCACCGCATCCAGCAGCTTGACCCAGCCGTCACGGCCCACGACGTCGTGCTTGACCGGGAAAACGGGCGCATCCTTCGCGAACAGCGGCAAGGCCAGCGCCAGGCGTTTCTCATTGCGGTAGCCGATGACGACGTTCATGCCGGCGTTCGAGCAAGCCCTGGCGATTCCCAACCCGATACCGTCCGATGAGGCGGTGATGTAGGCGGTCTTGCCCCTAAGATCACTCAGCGGCGCGGGCTGTGAGAGTTTTGGTTCGGGGGGCGGTGGTGGCCTGGCCCCGCGGGGCGGTCCGGGTTGACTACCGGCCTGCTGCGCCATTGCCGGCGCACTGGCACCGAGTCCGGCGAGCAGCGTCGCGGCACCCGCGCCCGCGGCCAGCGATCCTAAGAATTTGCGCCGATCACTGATCACCGAATCGATCTCGGCCGACCGTGCGCCTGGCTGCTTCGTTGTCATACGTCCCCCCCCGCTCGTGATTGATAGGCAGGCAGTTTATCCGGCTTGGGGTCGATGCAGGGCACCGTACCCGTCGCCTCTGCTTTTCTGTGCCGGGCGGAGGGCTAAAAGTGCAGCGGGATCATCATGTTACTGCGACGAACCTGGGCGCCCGAAGGCCTCGCCGCCCGCTCTCGGGCTCGGCGCCGGCATCATCTTGCCGGTCACCGGATTGGGAAAGTGATAGGGCTCGATGTAGTAATTCGGAAACGTCAGATAGATGACCGTGGGCGGCAGGTCGGGCCACGGCGGCCATTTCTCGGGATAGGTGTTCAGAATCGTGTTGTCCAGCCAGCCCACCTTGTAGCCCGAATACATGTTGAACGGGCCGCGCAGTTTCTTGAACTGCCATACGCCGTTGATCTTGACGAATCTGTCCTCGTAGTAGTTGTGCCCCCAGCCTCCTGAACTCATCACGAAGGCGATGCAACGCACTTCGGCGCTCACCCCGTCGGGATTGATGGTGGGCAGGCATTGAAACTGCTGGTGATCGATCAGCGAACCGTCGCGCGGGCCGATGGGACCGAGTCCGACATGCATGTATTCGAACACGCGTGCGCGGCCCAGAAATACACCCTTGCCGCCGATCTCCAAGGTCGCATCCGGTGCGAACAGGTCCGCCAGGTAGTGCCACTGCGCCTTGTCCACGTAGTAGCCATAGGCATCCTGCACAATCTCGACATCGGTCAGATCCTGCAGGCGCTGGATGCGATCACCGAGGCCGTTGAGCTGTTGCTCGATGCCCTGCAGCTCCTCGCTCCCCTGGGCGTGAGCGGCCACAGTACCGAACAGAGCCAGTGCGATCGCCAAGATTGTTTTCCGCATGACCCTACTCGTGCTCGCCCGGCGTGGGTTTACCGCTGACGGGATTGTCGTAGTGATATGGGACGATCTGCAGCTTCGGGAAAGACTGATACACCAGGGTCGGCGGCTGGTCGGGCGGCACGGTGGTACTGGGCGGATCCATTGGATAAGGCTTGGCGACCCATCCCTTGTCGTAGTCACCCCAGAAGGTCACGTAGTAGTGCAGCTTGCTGAACTTCCAGGTGCCCTTGTCGTTGACGTATTCATTCTCGTAGATACCGCCCCCCCAGCGGCCCTGGCCGCCGCGCGCCAGCTGCACATCGCTGCGCCAGCGCGCCTTGGCGGTGCGGTTGTCGTCCGCGACATTGATGATGGGCTGCGCCATCACGTAGTTATTGAGCTGGCCCGGCGCAAGGCCCGGCGGACCCATCAGCGACAGGGCGCGTTCGATATGGGTCGTGCCGACATAGACGCCGCTCTGGCCGAACTCATAGGTTGCGTTGCGGCTGAAGAGGCCGGCGGCTTTCTGCCACTGACCCTTGTCGATGTAGTAACCGTACATGCCCTGGAGGTTTTCGATGGCCCGCACCGAGTGCGTGCGCGCCAGCTGCAGCTCCTTGGCATCGGCCAGCGCTTCGAGCCTGCCCAATGCGTCATCGGCGCGCTTGGGTGCATCGAATGGCGCCCGGCTCTGGATCGCGCGCAGGGTGCCGGCATAGTCGTAGGGCGGCACAAACACCGCCGGAAAGGGTTGGTACTGCTGCGCAGCCGGGGCATCGGGCGGAAAGTCCTTTGCGACCGGCGAGCGCCAGTCACCACTGACCGGCTGCAGCGCCGCCCACCCACCCTGGTAGGGCGCTTCGAAGTTCAGGTAGTAGCGACGCGCGGCGATTTTCCACACGTCATCCTGCTTCACATAGTCATCTTCGATGATCGCATCGCCCCAGGTGGCCGATTTCTTGTACTCGCCCAGCAGGCCCCATTCGCGCCAGCGGGCCTGCGCGCGAGTGCCATCGGGAGCCACGGTGACCACCGGCTGCAGCTGCATGCGCAGGTTGAGGCGCCCGAAGGGCAGTCCCGGACCGTCTGTCATGCTGCCGCCGCCGTGGCGAGTCAGTAGCTCCCTGATGCGGGCCTTGCCCCGGTAGACGCCATCGACGCCCCACTGGAAGGTGCCGTCATCGGTGAACAGGTCGGCCGCTTCGCCGAAATATCCCTTGTCGGTGTAGTAGCCAAAGGAGCGACCCAGCCGCTGGATCTTCGTGATCGCTTCGACGTAGGTCGTCTCCTGCGCAATCGCCTGTACGCGGGTTTTCAGGGCCGCCAGCCGCGCCGCCTCATCGTGCGCAAAGCCGGCGTTACACAGCGTGAGTCCCAGCATCAGACTCAAGGCAAGCGACGCGTTGGAAGTAGCAGCCACGGGCAACCTTTGAATCAAGTTGTGTGGAATTTACACCCCATTATACTTTCGCGCATGATCGAAACGCCCGCCCCGCGCATCCTGTCGATCATCCCGCCGATGACCCAGCTGAATACGCCGTATCCCGCCACGGCCTACCTTACGGGATTCCTGCGCTCGCGCGGCTTTGCGGCGGCACAGACGGATCTTTCCATCGCCCTGGCGCTGCGGCTGTTGTCGGCCGAAGGCCTGCAGGCCATGCAGCAGCACGCCGAGGCGCTGCCCATGCGGCAGCGCGCACCCGCGGTGCGCTTTTTCCTGGAACACTTTGCGATCTATCGGACGACCATCGCCCCGGTGCTACGATTTCTGCAGGGTCGCGACCCCAGTCTTGCCCATCGCATCGCTTCGCGTAATTACCTGCCCGAGGGCCCGCGTTTCCTGTCGCTGGATGATTTTGTGGACAGCGCTCCGGGCGCGGCGGACGCGCTGGACTGGGCCTTCGGCGCGCTGGGCCTGCAGGATCGTGCCAAACATATCGCAACCTTGTATCTCAATGATCTGGCGGACGTCATTCGCGACGCCATTGATCCGCGCTTCGAGTTCGTGCGCTACGCGGAGGCCCTGGCGGCGAGCCAACCGCGCTTCGATCAGCTGCAGGCGGCACTGGACGCGCCGCAGAGCCTGGTCGATGCAGCGCTGCATGAGCTGACGGTGCACGCCCTGGCGCAGCACGAGCCGGCACTGGTGCTGATCACCGCACCCTTTCCCGGCAATGTCTACGGGGCCTTCCGCATTGCCCAGTCCATCAAAAAGACCCGCCCGTCGGTGGTGACGGTGCTGGGTGGCGGTTACTGCAATACCGAACTACGCCAGTTGAATGAGCCGCGGGTCTTCGATTATTTCGACTTCGTCACATTGGATGCCGGTGAGAGGCCGCTGCTCGCACTCATCGAGCATCTGCAGCACAAGCGGCCGCTCGAGCACCTGGTGCGCACCTTCACGCGCCCGCTTCACTACGTTGATCACCGTGAGCCGGATCTGGCGTTCGCCGACACCGGTACGCCCACGTACGACGGACTGCCCCTGGCTGACTATCTGTCGCTGCTCGACCTGCTCAACCCGATGCATCGACTGTGGTCCGATGGGCGCTGGAACAAGCTCACCGTCGCGCATGGCTGTTACTGGAAGAAGTGCAGCTTCTGCGATGTGAACCTCGATTACATTTCCCGCTACGAGCTGGCGACCACCGATGTTCTGGTCGAGCGTATCGCGGCGGTGATCCGCGAGACCGGGCAGACCGGATTCCACTTCGTGGATGAAGCCGCGCCGCCCAAGGCGCTCAAATCACTCGCAAATGCCCTGCTGCAGCGACAGCTGGATATTTCCTGGTGGGGCAATATCCGTTTTGAAAAATCCTTCAACACCGATCTGTGCCGGCTGCTCGCCGACAGCGGTTGCATCGCAATAACCGGTGGGCTGGAAGTGGCATCGGACCGGCTGCTCAAGCTGATGAAGAAGGGGGTCTCGGTGGAGCAGGTCGCGCGGGTGACGCGCGCATTCTCCGACGCCGGAATCCTGGTGCACGCCTACCTGATGTACGGTTTCCCCACCCAGACGGTTCAGGATACGGTGGATGCCCTGGAATATGTTCGCCAGCTGTTCGCCGCCGGGTGCATCCAATCGGGATTCTTCCATCGCTTCACCTGCACCGTTCATTCCCCGGTCGGTAAGCATCCGCGCGAATACGGCGTGACGCTGTATCCGCCGGTTAACCCGACATTCGCCAGCAATGACATCAGCTTCACCGACGCGACCGGCGTCAACCACGACAGGTTTGGCCAGCCACTGAAGAAAGCCCTGTACAACTACATGCACGGCATCGGCCTTGATCGGGATGTGCGTGAATGGTTTGACGGGGAGGTGCCGCGTACCCGGGTGGCCCGCTCGTTCATCGCGCGCGCCCTGAAGGCGTAACGGGCAGGGTCGGCATCTTCACATGGAGTTCTGGCGCCTGTGAATGATCAGCTGACGGATCCCCCACAGCGCGGCCACCAGCAGCAATGCCAGGGCGAGTGCGATGGCGGCCAGGATGAGGTTCTGGTTCAGCATCACGAACATCCCGAAGCGGGTGTAGAAACCATTGAACTGGCCGACGATCTCCGGCAGAGCCAGCAGGGCGTCGCGGCTCATCTGCAGGGCGTGCTCGTTGGGGTGGTAATCGGACCCCAGGAGCCCAAAGCCATGGCCTGCGGCATCCAGCTCGATGTGACCGCCCAGCACGTAGGCCACGGGATGGAACCGGGCGAAGTCGGCCATCCTCCGGGCGCTCGCCAGATCGGCCGCCTTATCCACGATGAGTAGCCTGCCGGGAAGGAAGAAGTCACCGGAGAAAAACAGGCCCGTACTGCGATCGTAGTAGGACAGTTCCGAGACATAGTGTCCCGGCGTCGGCAGCACATCCACCTGGCGACCCCCCAGGTCGACGACCGCCGTCCCATTCGGCCAGTCCCTGAAGCCAAAATACTGCTGCACCTGTTCAAGCCCGGTCCCGACCACTTGTACGTTCGGCAAGCCCTGAAATTGCCCATCGCCCCGGCGATGGTCGTAGTGACCATGGGTGTGCACCACGAGCAGCGGCAGCTTCGCCGTTCCAGTGCCGGGCAGCAGCCCCACAACAGTCTGCGCCAGCGGCATCATGGTCGGATCGGCAACGTCGCCTGTGTCGATGAGCAGCGCGCGTTTTGCACCGATCAGCAGGTACATGAACGGCGCCTCCTCGGTCACACAGAGGCTTTCCCGGATGATGAAGGTCTGGTCGTTGTAGCGATGTACCTGCAGCGGCGGCGGTGGCGTCGCGTGGCAGTTCTGCGCACCTTCGTTCCAGTGCACGTCCATGGAACCGCCGGCAAGATCCGCATGCGCGGGCAGGCTGAGCGGAATCATCAGGCACGCGCCTGCCACCACCCGGGAAAATTTCATTCGGCCTCCTATCGTCACGATCGTCACATAGAGCAGCTGCTACAGTCCACCTCCCCTGGCCCAATGCATGAAGCTATGACTATTTCACGACGGGATTTGTTCCGTGCGGCGGGCGCCGCCTGGGTCGCATCACCTCTCGCACACTCGAGTGACCCGAATCGTGCCGTTGCTGATGGAACGCCGGAACAGATCCACCTGACCTGGGGCGCCGACCCCTCACGCACCGTGGTCGTGTCCTGGGCCTCGCCCGCGCAAGCCATCAATCCGCGAGTGATCCTGATGCAACCCGGTTCCGGATCCACGGTGGTTCATGCCATCCAGCGTCTCTACACGGATGGGCTCAACGGCCAAACCGTCTTCACCTACCACGCGACCCTCGACGGCCTCGCGCCCCAGTCGAAGTACCATTATACGGTGAGCGCCGACAATGACCGACAACCGACACCTTTCGCTGCGACGTTCCAGACCGCGCCTCGCGGCAAGGCCGCATTCCGCTGGACCAGCTACGGAGATCTGGCAACGCCGGTCACCTCCTGGGTGATGTCATCGCCCCAGAGCCGGCATGCCGTCGACGCGGTTGAACGCTTCGAGCCCTTGTTTCATCTGCTCAACGGCGACCTGTGTTATGCGAACCTGAACCCCCTGGCACAGCCGGCGGTGTGGGCCGACTACGGCAGGAATGTGCAGCGCTCAGCGGCCTATCGGCCATGGATGCCCTGCCCTGGCAACCACGAGATTGAATTCGGGAACGGTGAGCAGGGCATGAACTCCTACCTGACTCGCTTCTCGCTACCCGACAATGGCACGCGATTCCCGGGGCGCTGGTACAGCTTCCGGATCGGCTCGGCGCTTTTCATATCACTCGCTGCCGATGATGTGATCTATCAGGACAGCGGCCCCTTTGTCACCGGGCCTGAGCCCCTGGTGCCCGCGCGCAGCACGGGCCATGCGCGCTTTGAACCGGGAACCTCCTTCTATGTACGCGGCTACAGCAACGGCGCGCAGACCCGATGGCTCGCGGAAACTCTGGCGGCGACCAAGCATGATTCGACCATTGACTGGATCATCGTCCAGATGCATCAGGATGCGCTCAGCTCCTCGATGAACGGCAACGGATCCGACAAGGGCATTCGCGAGGCCTGGCTGCCCCTGTTCGATCGATATGGAGTGGACCTGGTCCTGTGTGGCCATGATCATGACTACGAGCGCAGCTGGCCAGTGCGCGGCTGCAATCACGATGTCGGACGCGATGCCGCCACTGGCGCTGCGGTAGACACCTGCCAACCACGACCGGTCATCACTGCCGAGCCGAGCGCAGGTGAGTTCGATACCCGTGGCGGCACCATTCATTTGATCCTGGGTTGTGGTGGCACCATCTCACCGACAGATATATACGGCGCGAATCCCGCCAATGGAGCAGCGCAGGCCAAGGTCATCACCCGCGCCAACCGACCCACGCCGGGCGGTTCACCTGGAGTTTTCATGAAACTCAATGCCGATGCCGTGGAGGATGCAATCTGGTCGGCGCGTCGGGACACGATCACCGGCTACGGTCTCGCAGTCTTTGATCTGGATCCGGGCCAGCCGGGTGGCAGGACCTCGATCACGATGCGCTACTACCACTCAGTGGGTGTGGAACGGTCGCGGAGCTCAAACTACGAGCTCTTCGACACCATGGTGCTGGCCAAGCAGCGGCGCGATTGACACGCCGCAACACAATTCCGCGCGGGCGGCTAGCTCTTCAGACGCGCATGACCTGATAATGACCAGCTTCGAAGCTTGGCAAGGCGAAACATGATGGCGTCGATGTTATTCCACCGATTGAACCGGCGGCTCCTGGCCGGCATCACCGCAGTCGCTGTCGGTACCGCGGTCGGCCCCTGCGGCGCAGCAGCCCCTTCCGCTGCGACCACCATGACCTGCACCAATCCGGTGAGCGGCGCGAACTGGAAAATCAGCGTTGACTTCGCCAAGAGCACCGTCGATGCCAACCCGGCCCGCATCAGCGACGTGAGCATTTCCTGGCACGACCAGAAGGACGGCGGCAACTACACCCTGGACCGCAAGACCGGGAAACTTACCGTGATTGTCGCCTCCAGCACCGGTGGCTATTTCCTCTATGACCATTGCCAGTGAGCGCGTTTCGGGCATCAAGGCCAACGTCGGCTTCTTTTCGGCGACCGGACCGCGCAGCGCCAACGAGGATTTCGCCGGCGCGGTGTTTGGCGCCGATCTGCCTGAGCCGCGCCGGGACGTGGTGGCCGCCATCGCCGACGGCATCGGCAGCGCGAAGGGCGGCCGCGTAGCCGCCGAAACCGCCGTGCGCGGATTTCTGGACGGCATGTGCGAGCTGCCCGAAACCACCGAAGTGCAGCGCTCCGGGGCCCAGGTCCTGAACTCACTCAGCGCCTGGATGTACTCCCAGGGTCGCCGCGATCTGACCCTGGCAGGCATGGGATGCACCTTCACGGGGCTGGTATTACGCGGCCGCCTCGCGCATGTCCTGCACGTCGGTGACACGCGCGCGTATCGGCTTTCCGGTCAGCGCCTGACCTGTCTCACCACCGATCATGTGCGCGCGGACGGCGCCCAGCACGCTGGCACGCTGTACCGCGCCCTGGGCGTGGAGCCCGAGGCCCGCCTGGACTACATCGCCCAGCCGACGGCGCGGCACGACCGCTTTCTGCTGTGCAGTGACGGGGTGCATGGGTCGATGCTCGATGAGAGCATTGCCGACATTCTGCGGGAGCGCTCGGCCCCCTCAGTTACCGCCCGCGCACTGGTTGCGGCGGCGATGGATTCTGGCAGCACCGACAATTGCACCGCCCTGGTGCTCGACGTGGTGGAGCTGCCAACGGCCGAGTCGGCGGATATCGGTGCCATCATCATGCGGTTGCCGATAGGTCCGGTACCGCAAGGTGGCGAGACCATCGATGGTTTCGTGCTCAAGACGCTGCTGTCGGAAGGGCGCTATACCCGACTGTTTGCTGCCACCGATGAGATCGAAGGCGGCGATGTGGTTCTTAAATTCCCCAAGCCCAGGGTCGCCGAGGTGGCCGCCTACAGGCAGGCATTTCTGCGCGAAGCGTGGGTGGGTGCGCGCGTGGACAGCCCCTGGCTGGGCCGCATCATCGAGCTGCCGCAGGGGCGCCAGACCCGCATCTACACGGTCATGCCGTTGTATCAGGGCGAGCTTCTCGAGACCCGCATTACGCGCTCACCGATCGTTGGTCTCGAGGAAGGCCGCCACATTGCGATCAAACTGGCGCGGGCCGCGGCGGCCCTGCACCGCGACGGCATCATCCATCGCGACATCAAACCCGACAATGTGATACTGGAACGCGACGGCTCACTGAAGCTCATCGATCTGGGGGTCGTGCGGGTACCGGGCCTCGAAGACTTCCCGCCCGAGAATATTCCCGGTACCGAAGGCTACGTGGCGCCCGAAATGCTCGCCGGCGATCCGGGCAGCGTGGCCACGGATGTCTACGCGCTGGGCGTGACCCTGTTTCGCGCCTTCACCGGAGAGTTCCCCTATGGACTGCCGGGAGCCGCAGGCGCACCGGTGCGGGATCGTCCCAAGGAGCTCACGGCCCTGCGACCGGATCTGCCCTCCTGGCTCCAGGATGCACTGGCACGAACCATCGCCATCGATCCCGTCAAACGCTACCGCGACATGAGCGAATTCGCGGCAGAGATGGAGGCAGGGCCCGCGCGCGCGCCGGCGCCGGTGCGTCGGCCCCTGACGCTGTACGAGCGGGCCCCGCTGCAGTTCTGGAAAGGCCTGGCGGCACTCCTAGCGCTGGCGCTGATCGTGTCGTTGCTGCGGCGCTAGCTGATTCGCGCGACTGCGGCGGGCCTGGACCGCGTGCGCCAAGGCCTCATGCACGCCCGGCATCCCCAAGGCGCGCACCCGCTTCATCTTGCGCCAGATGCGGTATCGCTGCGGCCCGGGTCCGGACACGCTCCAGTGCGCATCCGTCGTGTAATGATCGCCCGCCGCATCGAACCCACTCTTGACGGTGGTCAGCATTTCCAGGCTTGCGACGCCGGCTGTGACGAGCTCAGACAAGGGTCCGATGTAACACAAGCCGATGGTGGGACTGTGCGGTGCGAACGAACGCACGCATAACCTCAGGCCGGCATAGCCTGGAACCGCTATGTAGTCTCTGCTGCTCACGACCCCCCCTTTTGGGCAAGAGCCCAGGGTCCACAGAGAATCTCCTACCGAACACTACCTCGACCGATTCCGGAAACGACACCGCGGTGTTGACGGCAACACCGCGGTGTCCGGAGCAAGTTACATCATTCTCCTTCGGTACCGATCGCGTAGGCCGTCTCGCCGTGAACCGCATCGTCACCCACCTTCAGGGTCGCTTCATCCATGCGCAACGGCGTAATGAATGAGATGACCTTGAGGATAATGAACGTGGCGATCACGTTGTACACGATGATGAATCCCGCGCCTTCGGCCTGAAGCACCAGCTGATGGGGATTGCCGTAGAGCCAACCGGTAATGTTGACTCCGGGCGCATCCTTGTCAGTGCCGATGTATTCGAGCATGGCCGGGTTGGCGAGGACGCCCGTCAGCAGACCACCCATGAGGCCGGCACAACCGTGCGTTGAGAACACGCTCAGGGTGTCGTCGACCTTCATGAACAGCTTGGTCTTCTGCAGCTTGTTCATGGCAAGCCACGGGATGACGCCCGCGCACACGCCGATGATCAAAGCGCCCCAACCATCGACGTAGCCGGCGGCGGGAGTGATGGCCACGAGGCCTGCGATCATCCCGTTCACCGCACCGATGACCGACGGTTTGCCGTAGGACATCTTGTCCATCAGCGTCCAGATAAGGACCGCGGCCGCGGTGGCAACGTTGGTGTTCAACACTGCGGCACCGGCATTCGCATTCGCGAAGTACGGATCGCCGCCGTTGAAGCCATTCCAGCCCAGCCACAGGATGCCGGCACCGACCAGGGTGATCAGCAGACTGTTCGGCGGGAAATGGTCACGATCCGCCTGCAGGCGTGGTCCGACCATCGCGGCTGCGACAAAGCCGGAGCAGGCCGCTGCAAGATGGATCACGTAGCCGCCCGAGAAGTCGGCCACACCCATGGCCCCAAGCCAGCCGCCACCCCACAGGCTGAACGCCCCGACGGTGTAGACCAGAGTCATCCAGACCGGGCAGAAAATCACCCAGGCCTTGAAACTCATGCGACCCAGGACGGAGCCGCCGAGAATAATGACGGTGATGGCCGCGAATACGAACTGGAAGAAGACCAGCGTGGCCATCGGGAAGGTGAGACCTGGCATACCCGCCGCTGCCGCCGGAACTATCGCCTGACCGGTCGAGAACGCGGCCGCCATGGCCGGCATCGGCTTGCCAATGAACGAATACCACTGTGGCCCGAAGGCCATGTTGTAGTCGAACAGCATCCAGACGATGAGCACCGAGGCAAAGGCGTACAGCGTCATGAATGCCGAATTGATGGCCCATTTCTTTTTGACGACGCCGCCATAAAGAACCATCAGTCCGGGAATGCTTTGCAGGCCGACAAAGGTCGCTGCGGCCAGCTGCCAGGCATTGTTACCGGAATCTAACCATTTAGGTGACGGAACTAGCATTTAACTCCCCCATGCAGATCAACGTTGGTTGTTACTGTTGATGATCTGGAACCGATCGGCTCAAGCCGCAGACGCCACTCCAAGCTGTTGCACTGCAATGTCATTTGGCTTGCTCCAATCGCTACCTGGCGCGAACTGCCCATCAGTCCATTGCGCCGCGACTCGAAACGAAGCTTGCAATCTGCATGCCTTTTCTAAGCGATTGATTGTTGCGATGTCAATGAGAGAATCTGCACCAACCTGAATCTGGCCCCTGTCCATCGGCACCATTTGAGTGCACCGAACGACCAAGCTGAGGGCGCATGCTGCATCCGCGTCATTTACGGTTGCGCTGCCGCTAGCGTGGCGTGCCGATTTTGTCCTGAGTGTGGGTCTCGAAGTCGGCGGCATCGTGACGTTCATGAAGCTGCTCTGAGGGTTCGCCGTTGACACGATTGACCATGCGCCCGCGGCGCACCGCAGGTCGTGCGCCGATCAGGTCCGCCCAGCGCTGCACGTGCTGGTATTCCTGAACCGAAAGAAATTCGGCGGCGTCGTAGGCCCAGCCCTTCACCAGGCTACCGTACCAGGGCCAAAGCGCCATATCGGCAATGGTGTACTCGTTGCCGACCAGGTATTCATTGCACGCCAGGTGCCGGTCCAGCACATCGAGCAGACGCTTGGTCTCCATCGCGAACCGATCGATCGCGTATTCGATCTTGGTGGGCGCATAGGCGTAGAAATGCCCGAAGCCTCCACCCAGATAGGGCGCGCTGCCCATCTGCCAGAACAGCCACGACAGACATTCGGCGCGCGCCGCGGCCCGCGTCGGCGCAAAGGCGCCGAACTTCTCGGCGAGGTACAGCAGGATCGCACCGGACTCGAAGACGCGGATGGGCTGCGGCCCGCTGCGATCCATCAGCGCCGGAATTTTCGAATTCGGATTGATGGCCACGAAACCACTGCCGAACTGCTCGCCGTCGCCGATCTTGATCAGCCAGGCGTCGTACTCGGCGCCGCCGTGACCGAGCGCCAGCAGTTCCTCGAGCAGGATGGTGACCTTCTGGCCATTGGGTGTCGCCAGGGAATACAGCTGCAACGGGTGACGTCCCACCGGCAGTTCCTTCTCGTGCGTCGCTCCGGCGATCGGCCGGTTGATATTGGCAAAGCGGCCACCGCTTGGCTTGGTCCAGGTCCAGACCTTCGGGGGCACGTATTCCGGCGCTTGCGTCATGGTCGATGCTCCTGGGGTTTTGCGGGTATCGTACTCTGGCCGCTGGCCAGCGCCGCGGACGCCAGCGCACAATCGGTCATGATCGAAGCCGCTCAAGTGTGGCGACCCCACCCCGGGCAGGTGGCGGCGGCCAACCTCACTCGTTTCATGCACGGGCTGGGGCGCCGCGGTATTGCAGTGGCGAACTACCCTGAACTGTATGCCTGGTCGGTTTGCGAACCCGAAGGGTTCTGGAGCGAACTTGCCCGTTTCGCCGAGGTGCGGGCCGACTGGGGCGCGGGTCCGGTTCTGGCCGATGCCGGGCATATGCCCGGTGCGCGCTTCTTTCCGAACGCCCGGCTCAATTTCGCGCAGAACCTGCTGCGTCATCGCGACGAACACCCGGCGCTCATCTTCCGCAACGAGCGCGGCCAGCGCGTGGAGCTGTCCTTTCGGGCGCTGGACGAGGCCGTGGCACGGGTGTCAGCCTGGCTCGCGGCCTGCGGCGTGGGCCGTGGCGATCGCGTCGCCGCCGTGTTACCCAATATTCCCGAGGCCTGCATCGGCATGCTGGCAACGGCAGCGCGCGGGGCGATCTGGTCCTCCTGTTCACCGGATTTCGGGACCGATGCACTACAGGAGCGCTTCGGGCAGATCACCCCGAAGGTGCTGTTCGGGGCCGACGGCTACAGCTATGCCGGCAAGACCTTCGACAGCCTGCCGGCCCTGGCTGAGCTCATCGAGCGCCTGCCCAGCATCGAACGTGTGGCCATAGTCAGCTACCTGCGCCCCCGCGCACCGCTCGCCGCACTGGTCCGTGCCGAGCGCTTCGAGGACCTCGGCGCGGCCGCGCCTGTGGGCTTCGCGGCCGTGAAGTTCAATGATCCGCTGTACATCCTGTACTCCTCGGGTACCACCGGCGCCCCCAAGTGCATTGTCCATGGGGTCGGCGGCACGCTGCTGCAGCACCAGAAAGAGCATCTGCTGCACACCGATCTGAAGCGCGGCGACCGGCTGTTCTACTTCACCACCTGCAGCTGGATGATGTGGAACTGGCAGATGAGTGCCCTCGCCTGTGGCACGACCCTGGTGCTGTACGACGGCTCGCCGTTTCACCCGCACCCGGGCGCGCTCTGGCGAATGGCCGAGGAAGAGAAGATCACGGTCTTCGGTACCAGCGCCCGGTATCTGGCCGCGGTCGAGAAGAGCGGCTTTCGCCCCGGAACCCAGGTCGACCTGTCGGCGCTGCGCGCGATCCTGTCGACCGGCTCGCCACTGCCTGCCGCCAGCTACGCGGCCATCTACCGCGACATCAAGCAGGACGTGCAGATCGCCTCGATCACAGGCGGTACGGACATCGTGTCGTGCTTCGGACTGGGCTGCCCGCTGCTTCCCGTGTACCCCGGTGAAATACAATGCCGCGGTCTTGGCATGAGCGTCGACGTCTTCGATGAGGACGGACATCCCCTGCGAGGTACGGCCGGCGAGCTCGTGTGCACCGCCCCATTCCCGTCCATGCCTTTAGGGTTCTGGAACGATCACGACGGACGGCTGTTCCATGCGGCCTACTTCGAGCGCTACCCGAACGCCTGGCACCACAGCGATCATGCCCTCATCACCGAGCATGACGGCCTGGTGATCCTGGGCCGCTCGGACGCGATGCTCAAACCCGGCGGGGTGCGCATCGGTACCGGCGAGCTGTACTCGGCACTCGCCGGCATGGGAGAAATCCTCGAAGCGCTGGCGGTCGGCCAGCGCTACGCGGGCGACGTCCGCATCGTACTGTTCGTCCAGCTGGCGCCCGGCGTGTCGCTCGACGAGCGCCTCAAACAGCGCATCCGCGAGCGTATCCGCGGCGCGACGACGCCACGTCATGTTCCAGGCAGGATCATCGCCGTGCCGGATCTGCCGCGCACCCTGTCCGGCAAGGCCTCTGAGCTCGCCGTGCGGGCGGTCATCCACGGCGAGCCGGTGCGCAACCTTGCGGCGCTGGCGAATCCTGAAAGCCTCGATTACTTTCGAAACTTGAGTGAACTTCAGACCTGAGAATATTCGGTCCGGTATGACGGCACCCACTAAGGCGGCGCGCGGATCTCCCGCCGAGTGATAAGCCACTGGCCGTCGATCTTCTGCAACTCATCGCTGGAGCTGCCGACCCCCAGCAGTGTCAGGCCTTCGGGCTTGTCGCCGGCGCGGCTCGCGGTCAGCCAGTAGGCGCGGTGCTGCGCATGAATTGCGGAGCTGAACTCTATGGTGGAGTTGGTTTCAAGATGAAACAGGGTGCGTGGCGGCTGACCGCTGTCCCGCTGTGACTGCCGCAGTCGCGCCTCTTCGGCAATGATTTCCCGCAACGCATTGCGTCCCTCATGCCGGGTCTCGTAGATCATCAAAACGCCGTCCGGGGCGAAGGAGCTGGTGTAAAGCTCCGCATCAAGACGGTCAAGTCCGCGGGTGTAGCGCTCCAGCGTAGCCTCAATCGCCTCGCGATCCGCCAGCCTGGCGCCGCCCGATTCACCGACCCGGGCCCCGGTAGTACAGGCTGCCAGCGCAATCGCCAGCATGGCCACAAGGCCCTTAAGGCAGGCTGAATACATCTTCTTTTTTCGGGCGCTGCATGCTCTTCTCATTGTATTCCTCCATCATCTGCGCCCACGGTCGCCCATAGATATCGGGCACCTCATAGGTGATCGCCTTGCCTGGCAGGCCGCGTGTGGGCGCACCTTTGACGGGAAATATTGTCGGGATGCATTCGATGAAATCCTGTGGGTCGCCCGCTTCGAAGCCGGATAGCTTTTCCAGGTTGCGCACGATCCGGATGGGCTGCACCAGCGCCTCGGGGTCGTAGAAAATCGCCTCATGATTCAAGCCGACGAAGCGCCCGGAGACATCTCGATTGGGGGTGTAGATTTCAATCGTCTGCATCCGGCTCGAGAACTCGAACAGGCCATGAACCGTCCAGCCCTGGATATTGGATGTCCAGGTAATCAGGGCATCCTTGTCCCAGAAGCCGATGGTCTCTCCATACCAGCGCGGCACGGCAGCGCCGAGACGAGGTACGGTGCCCCCGGTCTTGAATTCCCGGCCGATGTGAATCTCGGTGATGAAGTTGTCGGAGCCACCCGCACGGATCTGCACCAGGTTCGGTGTCACCAGAACCGTGTGCGCAGTGCCCGTCACGCCGTAGATATGCCAGCGTCGCATGAACCCTTCCGGCCAGCAGTAGGAGCCGGGCCATTGGGGCGCGTTGTCATGACCAGTGTGGTACAGCGCCTGCACCATTCGAGTCTGGTACTCCGGCGTCAGGAGCGAGAGGAAGGTCGGAATCTGGTTCCACAGGGCAAACGAGTACCAGGACTCGGTCACGGCGGCCGGCCATTCATAGCGGCCGCTCCATTCCCCAGGCACCGTAGCGTAGGTGTGTTGCGTCGGTCCGCCGCGGCTGCGCGTCTCGGCGAGCAGGGCCTCGTAGTGCTCCTGGGCCGTTTTGAAGGGATAGGGACTGACAATGCCACGCCGTGGATAGTCGCGGTCGCAATAGCCCCAGGCTGCAGATCGCGGTGGGTCGTTACCGATGATAGCATCGACACCGACTCCGGCGCGATTGGCGCCGCGGACCGCGCCCCATTGCTGCTCGAGGGCCACAGGGCTGTTGCAGCGAAAATAGCGCGGATCACGCCAAAGATCGCGATCCTGGTAGAAATCCTGGGTCGTAAAGAGATCCACGGGCAGCGGTTTGACACCCTTGGGCGCATGGCCATCACGCGCGGCAATGACCTCGATGCTGCGCGGGCCGGTGTCATTCGGGGCCGTGCGCAGCACGCGTATGGGTCCCACGGCCAGATCGTGATTGAAATCGTACAGCCTCGCAGGATCCCGACCGCTGGAAGGCAATGCAGGATCGACCGGCCAACCGCGGCCCACGCTGTGAAAGCCGATATCGGGCATCGACTGTGCCAGTACCCTCTCATGCGATCCGGCGAGCCCGGCTGCAACACTCAAACAACACGCGACGAGCCTGTTCATTCCCTCTTCCCTTGCCCTGAGGCGATCAACGCGGCGTCAGCAACCACACATCCTCGGTGGCCGGGCATATTCCCTTCAGTCCACCTGCAACCTGCGCACTGCCGAGCAGCGTGAGGTCGTACGCAGCCTCGTACAAGCGCGCGACTTCAGCACTATCGACCGAAAAAGGCGGGCCTGCCAGCAGCCGCTGTTCGTAGTTCAGGCAGATGATCAGCTGGCGTGCGCGTTCCGTCAGCCGCTGCATATGCCCGGCATAGCGCGTGCGCATCGAATCCGGCAGTGCGATCAGCGCTCCCCTGTCATAGACGGCATGGACCGGGCCGAGGTCGCTGCGGGACACATCGAAAATATCGCCCCGGAAGATGTCGATGCCGGCAGCGCTGTAGCGGGTAATCTGCCCAATTGTCGTCGCAGCGGGCGTCACGCCCAGGCCTGCGAACAGCTGTTGCACGGCGATCTCGCTAAGCTCGGCGCCCACGATCTTGTGGCCACGCGAGAGGAGCCAGTGAATGTCGAGCGTCTTGCCGCACAGCGGCACGAAAATGCGACTGCCTGCCGCCAATGACAGGCTGGCGAGGTGCATCACGAGCAGCGGGTTGGCCTGCGACTCGTGGAACCCGATGGCATTGTGCCGCCATCGGTCAAGCCAGAAATTGGCGTCCATGCCCGCGCGTCCTCAAGTTCCATGCAGCAGCGATTGAAGCCAGGCTTCAAGTGCCTGCGAGCTTTCGATCCAGCCGCTCGCAGGCCAGTCGCGGGGCCGTTCCTCCGCGGGGATGTAGCCGTACAGCGCAACGTAGGCGCGCATCCCGGCTGCCTGGGCCGCCAGGACATCCCGCTCGGCATCACCGACGTAAACGGCTGCGGCCGGATCGACGCCAAGGTGTGCGGCAGCATGCAGCAGCGGACGCGGATGCGGTTTGCGCTCGGGGAGCGTGTCGCCACAGACAATCGTTCCCGCGCGGGCCCGCAGGCCCACCTGGTCAAGGAGCGGCCCGGTCAGTCTTTCCGGCTTGTTGGTGACAATTCCCCAAGGGATGGTCTGCGAATCCAGATACGCCAGCGCCTCGGCCACGCCGCCGTAGGGCCGGGTCGCGACGGCGAGCGTCCCGGCATAGAGAGCCAGAAAGCGCTTGCGCAGGGATTCAACGAGCGGTCCGTGCGCGTCTGGAAATCCGTGACGGATCAGGGCTCCGGCCCCGTGCGAGACCAGCGGCCGCACTTGCGCGAAGGGCAGCCCCGGCAGACTCTCCTCCCGCCGCAGCGCATTGAGCGCAGTCACCATGTCCGGTGCGGTGTCGAGCAAGGTGCCGTCAAGATCGAATAGAACAGCGCGCACGGCCTGCGTGATCATGATCCGGTCGCCGTGCTGAGCGTATCGGGTTCCCAGCGGACTCCGCCGGTGACGGGGCTGGCAACGCCCGTCGTATCCGGCCAACTCAAAGGCCAGTGCAAGGCGGAACGCACCGCGAGGTACCCGAACGCCTGCGCCTCGACTGCATCTCCCGACCAGCCCACCTGCTCGGCGGTCTTCACCGGCGCGCCCAGGCGTGCGCGAAGTTCCTCGAGCAGGCGCAGATTGCGACGGCCGCCGCCGACCACAATCCACAGCGCCGGCACACGGGGTAACCGTTGGGCTGCCAAGGCGATGGCCGCCGCCGTAAACGCGGTGAGGGTCGCCGCGCCATCCTCCCCGGACAATGCCGCAACCGGTGCAGGCGAGAAGGCATTGCGGTCGAGGGCTTTGGGCCCGCTCTTGAGAAAGTACGGATTTGCCAGCAACGTTGCCAGCGCAGCGACATCGACCCGCCCCGCGGCGGCCTTGCCGCCGCCCGCATCGAACGGGATGTTGAAATGGCGGCTCACCCAGTCATCGATGAGCGCATTCCCGGGTCCGCAGTCGCAGGCGCAGAGCAGATCCGCGTCGACCAGGGTGACGTTCGCAACTCCCCCGATGTTGAGTACGGCGACAGGACCGGTGAGTCCGGTCGCGCGCACCAGTGCTCGATGGTAAGCCGGCGCGAGCGGTGCGCCCTGCCCGCCATGGTTCAGGTCGTTCTGCCGGAACTGATTGATCACCACGCACCCCAGCGAGTCCGCCAGGCGCTGGCCATCGCCGAGCTGCCAGGTTCTTCGCTGCTCGGGGTCATGGTGGATGGTCTGGCCATGAAAGCCGATCAGATCTAAGGAACTGACCGCCCGCTTGGCCTGTGCGCACAGCCGTCGCACGGCCTTCGCGTGCAGGTCGGTCACGTCCCGCTCGATTGCTTCGAGGTTTGCGTCCGCAGACGGCAGCCGCAGCAGGGTCCGCCGCAGTCCAACCGGATAGGCAATGCCGCTTTGGGGCCCGGGTACCAAATGCGAATCCCCGTCCGTCTCCAGAATGGCAGCGTCGATCCCGTCCATTGACGTGCCGCTCATGAGACCGATGACGATGAAGGGCCTCTCAGGTCTGGGCATGATTTCGAGGCTAGCACGCATTGGTCGTGGGATGGCGTCTCATGCATGTATACAATGCGGCGGCATGAAATTGCAGGATCGACGGCAGGCAGCCGCAATCGCTGCGCTGCTGTCTGCCATGGTGCTCGTGGTACTGGATGCGGCCATTACCAACGTGGCGCTCCCGACCATCGCGCGGGCGCTGCACACCACTGCGGCGCTATCGGTGTGGATCATCACTGCCTACCAGTCGGCGCTGGTGATGGTCTTGCTGCCCTGCGCTGCGCTCGGGGAGAGCCTGGGTTATCGGCGCGTTTTCACGGGCGGAGTCGTGGTCTTCGTCGCGGCGTCTGCGCTGTGCGCCTTGTCGCCGTCCATGCCGTGGCTGGTCGCCGCCCGCTTTGTGCAGGGACTCGGGGGTGCCGCCATCATGTCGCTTGGCGTCGCACTGTTGCGTTTCGTGGTCCCCCATCATCGACTCGCCACCGCCATCAGTTGGAACGCCATGGTCGTCGCCATGTCCTCGGCAGCCGGCCCGACCATTGGCGCCGCAATACTATCGGCCGCAAGCTGGCCCTGGCTGTTCGCCGTGAACGTTCCCCTGGGTGCATTGGTGCTGGTCGCCAGTCGGTCACTACCCGATGTCAGCGGCACATCGCGGCCTCTGGACGTATTCAGCGCAGCCCTGAACGCCGGGGCATTTGCATGCTTTGTGATCGGCGCCGAACTGTTTGCGGACAGGCCGGGCCTTGCGGTGGCGCTGCTCGCTGCGACCGGCATCCTTCTCGTGGCATTGGTGCGCCGTGAGATGCCCAAGGAGGCGCCGCTGATCCCGCTTGATCTGTTGCGCTCCCATTCGTTTCGCGTCTCGGTGATCGCCTCCATTCTTTGCTTCAGCGGCATGACCATGGGCCTGGTGGCCCTGCCGTTCTATCTGCAGCACGGGCTCGGCCAGGATGCGTGGACGACCGGGCTGTACCTGACTCCCTGGCCGCTGACAGTTGCGATTGCCGCCCCACTGACGGGCCGTCTGGCAAATCGGGCTTCAAGCCCCTGGCTGTGCGCGGTCGGCGGAGTCATTCTCACGGCAGGGCTCGCCGCCGCCGCGCTCTGGCCGCTGCACGGTCATCCGCTGCCGATCGCGTTGTTCACCATGACGTGCGGGCTGGGGTTCGGACTCTTTCAGGTACCCAACAATCGCAACATGTTGCTCTCGGCGCCACGTGAGCGCGGCGGTGCTGCGGGCGGCATGCAGGGAACCGCGCGTCTGACGGGCCAGACGGCGGGTGCGATCATCATGACGCTGCTCTTCACGATGAGCTCAGTGGGCGCGGCGCCACGAATCGGACTGGCTCTCGCATCCCTGTTGACCCTCGCGGCGGGACTGGTGAGCACACTGCGAGCGAGATCTGTAGCAATCACTGAACTGAGGGCGACGTGAACTCACAGATCCCCACGCTGCGCGTAGCACGGCCCACCGACGATCTGGATCGACTCCTGGCCTTCTACGTGGACGGTCTCGGGCTGCGCCTGCTTGGTCGCTTCGAAAATCACGACGGCTTCGATGGGGTGATATTGGGGCTGGAGGGCTCGCCGTATCATCTGGAGTTCACTCGCGCAGCAGGACTTTACGCGGGAAGGGCGCCGACCCGGGAAAACCTGCTGGTCTATTATCTGCCGCAGCGGGCAGTCTGGCAGGCGGCCGTCGATCAAATGCGCGCCGCGGGCTTCGCTCCGGTACCGTCACTGAACCCCTATTGGGATCGCCACGGCGTCACGTTCGAAGATCCCGACGGGTATCGAGTCGTCCTGCAGAACGCTGCCTGGCCAAGCTGAAGCTGCATTGGCGGTATCTATATATGAGTTGTTCCATGAACGAACCAAAGTGGCTGACGCTGTCACGGGAGCTTCAGGCCATTGCCCAGACCGGCCTCACGTTCACGCAGGATCCCTACGATCGACAGCGCTTCGAGCGCGTGCGCGAACTTGCGGCGCTGATCATGGCCGAGGGCGCGCGTGAAGACCTCGAGACGGTTCTCGAACTGTTCCGGCAGGAGGCAGGGTACCCGACGCCAAAGGTGGATGTGCGAGGCGCAGCCTTTGTGGAGGGCAGGATACTGATGGTGCGCGAACGCAGTGACGGTCGCTGGACGCTGCCGGGTGGCTGGGCCGACGTCAATCAATCGGCGGCGGAATGCATCGTCCGGGAAATCGCCGAAGAGTCCGGTTTCGACAGTCGTGTGCTGAAGCTCGCGGCGGTCTGGGACTACAGTCGCCAGGGGCATCGCCCGCGCCGCCACGCCTCCATCTACAAAATATTCTTCCTCTGCGAAATCACCGGTGGCCAGCCTCGCCCGAGCATCGAGACCACCGAGGTCGCATTCTTCGAGCGGCACGCGCTTCCCGAACTTTCGGGCGGGCGGGTCACGACCGCACAGATCGAGGCAATGTTTGAACATGCCGCGCAACCTCTGCGGCCCGCCGATTTCGACTGAAGCCTCGGCGGCGAAGTACATCCTTACGATTCACGTTCGAGGGCCTCGACACTCCTGGGCCAATCCTGCTTCAGCAGCCGCGACAAGGCGCGGTCCGCCAGCAACCGGCCGCCGGTCTGACAGCGCGGACAGTAATTCGTCTCGTTGGCGGCATAGCGTATGCGTTGCACCGGAGTCTGGCAGACGGGACACGGCAGGCGAAAGCGGCCATGCACGGCCATATCAGCACGAAACGCCGTGACTTTCTCCGGGAACTCCCCCGCCGCCTGCTGCCGCAGGCGCTCGACCCACCATCGCAACTGCTCCTGTATGGCGCCATACAGGCGCGCCACCGCCGCGTCCTCGATACGGCCCGTCAGCATCACCGGCGACAGCCGGGCGGCGTGCAGGATTTCATCCGAATAGGCATTGCCGATGCCGCTGAACAGTCTCGGATCGGTCAGCGCACGCTTGAGCGTATGGTTCTCGCTGCGCAGTCGAGCAGCGAACTGCTCGAGGCTCGACTGCAGGATCTCGATTCCTCCGGGGTCCTGCAGCCGCAGCTGCTCCTCCCCCTGGATGAGGTGCAACGAGGCACGCCGCTTGGTGCCCGCTTCAGTGAGCGTCACCAGTCCCTGGGTGAATTCCATTCGGGCCAGGGCGGCGCGCTTTGAAACCGCGGCGCCTGGTGCGAACCAATGCAGACGGCCGGCGATCATCAGGTGAAACACCAGCCAAAGACTTGACTCGAGGCCGATTGCAATGCGCTTGCCGATCCGCCGAACTTCGTGCACGCGTTTGCCCTGGACGGACTGGATGGGTGGCAGCACCGTGCGCAACAGGAAGGGCGACGCGATCGCCACACGTTCGAGGCGCTGGCCGACAATGCGCTGCGCCAGCGCCTCCACGTAAGCCGTTACATCGGGGAGTTCGGGCATCTGTCATGTATGCCGCGAGTCATTTCTGAGCTTCACCGCCCTGCAACACGGCCCGTATCGAACCATCCGGGGCAAGCGGATTGCGATTGTTCTCCAGACAGACATAGGGCAATAGCGTGAAATCCGGAGGTGCCCGCTTGTAGGTCTTGGTCACGGTCCACGGTTTGCTCAAGGCAACCGGATCCACGAGCGTGATCTCATCGCGCAGCGTCTCATCATCCGCAAGCCAGATGCGCTCGTAGGCGATCATCTTGTCGCTCTTGGGCAGCCCGGAGGACTCAAGGTTCGTCTCCAGGCGCAACCCGAAGGTCGTGGCGATCAGGAAGTTGCCTTCCCAGTGTCCTGTCGTCTGGCCGTTGAAGGTAGGATCCGGACTGGTATCAAGCGGTCGCCCATCGGTATAGACGCGCCGTACCTGTTCGTCCCATTCGGCATAGATCATGATCCGATCGGGGCCCGTCGTGATTTCCATGGGATACGTCATGGTCATGATGCGGGGCATGCCGGGCGGAAGGCAGGACGCCGTGGGATCGCCGGTGGGCTTGCCACGATCCGCATTGACCTGATTGGTTTCGAATATTTTGGCGTAGTCCGGCGTCAACGGGGGTTTTTGCCCGCGTCCGGGCGGCACGCCCGGCCGCCAGCCGATACCGCCCTGACTGATCCAGATACCGGTCAGGTCGCGCCGGCTCTTGGGATGGTAGGCCTTAAGTCCCCATGCAGGATTGACAGGTTGGGTCTTCGCCGCGTCCTCGAAGGTCGTCGGCAGCTTGGAGACGTCACGGTACGGCGCCTGGACTCCCTTGGAGAGGTCAAGGTCCACGGGTCTGCCGATGAGATCGACAGCTCGCGCAGTGGGGGCGCGCGGCGCTGAACCTGCTGCGCCCTGGGCCCACGCTACCGAAGAACATCCCAGCGCCAACAGAACACAGGCTGTCACGCTGGCTGTTTGAATGGCTGTGATCCGCATGGACGCACCCCCCTAGACGCGTATCCATTATAAATCAACAGCTTATATATTACGCCAAAGGAGCTCCCAGGGCCAAAGGATCCGCTCGGAAAGGCTGGCCAAGCCTTAACAGACTCTAATCCATGATTAATCCGCCAACGGGTTGGAGCGATCTACTATGCGACTAGGGAAGACCGATCGCGGCGCTCATCCCTCCGGAGACAAGCCCATGCGTACTCACCTTCTCTCGCTCGCCGCCACACTCACCGTTGTTGGCTTCGCGACGACCTCCGTCGCGGTACCCCTCTCCAGTGCCTCGTCAGGAGGCTCGACGGGCGCAGTCTCTGCACCAAGCGGTGGCGGGGGCTCCAGCAGCGGTTCCAGTAGCGGTTCCGGGGGAGCTTCCAGCGGCAGCTCCTCGCATGGGGGCGGGGGTGGCGGTGGCGCCGGCGGAGCGGCACATGCGGGAGGCTTCGGAGGCGGCGCGACATACCGTGGTGGCGGATTTGAGACGCGCTCCGGCCCCAGCGGCTATCGGAGTTTCGCCTCGCAAGGCAGGGATATGGCCCATGGCGGTTACCAAGTGCTGGCCGCAAGGCCTGCCAATGTGACCGCAGGCGCCGCGATCCCGGTTCTCAGTGACCATAGCGCCCTTAAGCTGGGACCCGCGCTGGGAAGCGCCGCCGAGGCCGCGCGCAGGAATGACGACAAACGGCGGGTATTACCGAAACCCATTTCGTATCCGCGGCACGCGCATGGTCTGCATGAGGTGGACCTGCTCCAACGATTTGCGACTTGCCCGCCGCTAGGCTGTAACGTACCCAGGGAAATGTGCCCCCCCTCTTGGTATGTTGAAGTCACCGATCCCTACGATTTGAATTCGCTCCTGGATTGCGGGCTGCCGGTCAAGCTGAAGCCAATCCCGCATCACTGATTGTGTGGCGGGCTGATGTTTCGACTGTGCGTCCTGGTCGCCCTCTTCGTTTCTTCGTGCTCGACTCTAAATACTGAGTCGCCGACCACATCGCAGCCCAACCAGATCGCAACCACCATCGCCCGTATCGAGCAGGCGGATCCCAACGCGCCCGCCATACTGAGCATGCGGCTGAGCTACGCCGAGTTTCTGTTGGGCACGGAGCAAGGTCCGTGCCAGCAGCGCCTCGGGCGCGCCCAGGAGGAACTGGACAAGGTCGAAGCGACTCTTCAGGCACATGTCATGTTCCCGGACGGGTGGGCGCGCACCGCCGACCTCGCGTACCGCCTGCATCTCGCCCGGGCCGATTGTTTCGCTGATCCGGAACGCGCAGCGGAGCTGCGGGCGGCGGTCGCCGCGGCCGCGCACGCCTCTGATCTTTACGCCGCCACGTTTGACTACCATGCCGCCGTCATCATGCATTTCAACACGGCGATCATCCTGAATCAGCTCGGCGATACCGCGGCCGCGTTGACGGCCCTCCAATCAACTCTGGCCATGGACCGGGAGTATGGCTTCCAGGACGACGCCGAGGAGAACTACAGGCTCTTGCTCACCTGGCAGGGTCAGCCGGCGGACAGCGCCCAGGTGGCCGCACTCATGCAGGACTTCCCAAAGCGCCAGGCCATCCTGAAATTCGCATGGCGCCCGGGCGATGCTCATGTCTCCCTCCATGAGACTCGCGAGAACCTCTGGGATGGGGCCGTCAGCCGCAGCCGTGCGGCGGCCTCTTACGAACGCCATATCGGTGCCGATTCCACCGGCGGCTGGATGGTCTCGTACACTCAGGATCCTGGGCAATACCAGCCTGGCGTCTGGCCGGAACTCGAAGGATCACCAGCCGTCAAGCTGGTCTTTTCGCCGGCTCGCGTGGCTGCGCTGAACTACAAGGTCAGCGCCTCCGGCGAGTTCGGCGGCACCATCGGTGCCGACGCCGTTTCGGAACAACTCACCGCCCAGACAGATGCATTGATTCGCGCCCATGTACCTGCCACAAATGATGCCGGTGAGCTGACGAAGCAGGCGCTCGATACGACGGACATCACGCTCGCATCGGGTCTGCTCGGGGCCGAGGCGGCCGAAAACTACCAGCTTGAAACTTCGATGTGGGCCGGAGCGACCCTTGATCAAGGTATCTGGTATCGGCTGTCGGCCCCGCTGTCCCTGCATGGCCTGCCGCGGGTCGTCATACAGCAACGGCTGGATTTTGCCTTCACGCGCAGGGTTCCCTGCGCGGCAGACGTCCTTGAGCCCAGCTGCGTCGAACTCGTGGTCCGAACAACTCCCGATCAAGGAGCCGTTGAAGGCCTGATCAATGACTACGCCTCCTCCACCGTGACTTGCATCGTCGTGGACCCCGCAACGTTGCTGGCCTACTCTCGGGAAGATCGGCTCTACTGGTACGCCTCCGTCGGCAAAGCGCATGGAGATTCCATCCTCCAATCTGAGCACCTCAAATCCACTACAACCTACAACACACGGTGACGGGGCTCCCATCGCACTCAGTGGCGGTGGTAGACCGCAAGACTGTTGGTCACATCGTCGATGACGGCAACATTGAAATCCGTCACGTCGTCGGCCGTGACATCCAGGCCGAAGGCGCCACCCTGGCCTGCATCGACGTTGTACTCGCGCACGAAGCGTCCCCACCGCGTGAATTCGACGATCTCGCTCGGATGGAGCGGATCGGCGTTGACGGCATCGCCGTTGGCCGTGAGCAGGTCGCCGTTCGGCGCCAAGCGCAGCGCCAGCGGACCCCGCAGATGCGGATCGGCAAACACCAGGAATCCCCGGCCCGACGGCGCGCCGGCTTGCCCAGCCCTCTGGATGGCATAGATCGCGTTGTCCGCGGTTGATGCCACGTAGAGAGTGTCGGAGCTGGCATCAAACGCCAGGCCCGTGGGACCAAGCACCAGGGCGGCGGCATTGGGTGCATGGGTGTAGCCGTTGGCGATGATCGCTTTGTGCAGGATCGTGAGCCCGCTGGAGCGGACCGCAACATCCAGGCGCACCACCGTGGCGCTGAGTACGTTCGACACGTAAAGATGCGCCGTCGTACCTTCGTCATACACGGTCAGATCCCAGGGGCTGTCGAGGAACTTCGAATCGGTTAGGGTCTGCAGCAGGTTGCCGTGCGCATCGATAATCTGCAGTGCGCCCGACCCGATGGTCGCGACGGTGCCATCGGTCGTGGGTACGTTGCCGACGATTACGAGGCCTGCCCGAAGCACCCCGAGGGCGGTAGACAGTCCTGCCAGCGGACTGCTGAAAAACGTCGTCGCCATGCCCGGGGCAGGCGGGGGCGCCAGCGGCCCGCGCGGATCGAAGGACACTATCGTCGTCCCAGTACCCTGCAGGTTTTGGGAATTGTTGAAATTGCTCACCAGCACGGCACCGGCAGCAATGGTCCCGCCCGCCGGGAAGCCGCGGGGCACCAACGCCACACCGTACGGGTTCTCGTCGCCGTTCTGGGGCACGGTCGAGGAGTTGATGAGCTGCGGTAGAAAGGCGCCGGGCTCCTCGGCACCCGCCGGGCCGTTTGCCAGAATCGTCAGTCCGATTGCCAAGGCGAGGCCTGACCGCCGCCGATTGCGATGCGTCATGGGGATTACCTGTATTGATTTTGGGTGTCTTGCAGGACGTTCGTACCCGCCGCGCAAGTGTCGGTTCAATACGGCAGCGAACTCGCGCCCTAGCGATAGCGGTACTGCGAATCCGCAGCGCCTATCCGTGCGAGCATGATGTTTGCCATGATCATTGCCTGCCACAACCAACGTAGTAGAGTAAACAATGCCTATGCCAGGGATGACCATAAAACAACTGACAGCCGCTGCATTGCTGCTGGTCGCGCAGGGGATTCAGGCAGCACCGATCCCTGCGTCCGAGCTTGCCAAGCCGCCCCCGGACGCCGAGAAGCTGACGATCATGTCCACCGCGGGACGCCACGGGCAATCCTTTCGCTGGGTCACGCGCGACGGCACGCGCATGTCGCGGGAGAGCCTGAACCTGCGCGGCCAGATTTACGAGTCTGATGCCGCTACCCGGCTGGGCCCGGATGGCATGATCGCTCAAACAACAATCCGCGGGTTCACGCCAGAGGGCGACGCGGCCGAGACCTTCCAGGTCAAGGACGGTGTGGCGAGCTGGAAGAGTCCGGTCGACTCCGGCTCCAAGCCATACGGTGGCGCGGCCGAGTACCTCGCCTTTGGCGGTCCGCAGGAACTGACGGCCGACTTCATCGAGGCCCTCGTCGCCGCACGTGGCCGCAGCTTTGCGCTTCTCCCCGGGGGCAAGGCACGCGCTGATCTGCTAACGACTCTTACCGTCGGCCAGGGACCAACGCGGCAAACGATTACCGCGTACGCCGTCACTGGATTTATCAGCACGCCGCTCCCGGTATGGGTCGATGCAAGTGGTCGTTTCTTCGCAATGGATCAGGGTCTGACGTGGATCCGCGCGGGATACGAAGGCGAATTTACCCGCCTCGACAAGGCGCAGGACGATGCGCTCGCGGCCCGATCACCCATTGTCGCGCGCCAACTCGCAAGGACGCCGGCCGGGCCCGTTGCTTTCATGCATGTACGCGCGTTCATCGACGGGTCACGATTTGTCGATGATCAGGCCGTGGTCGTCGAACACGGAAAGATTACCGCCGTCGGACCGGCTGGCTCCGTTACCGTACCCGAGAATGCCCGGATCATTGATGGGCACGGAAAAACGCTCATACCCGGGCTATGGGACTCGCATCAGCACTTCGGCGGTGACGCAGCGGGACCTTTCCTGCTTTCGCTCGGAGTCACCTCGGTCCGAGACCCGGGAAACGACGACGCGCTCACTTTGGCCCGTGCTGCGAGGCGGGCAAAAGGTGATCTGCTGATGCCCCATATCTACCCATCGGAGCTGATTGACGGGAAAGGCCCCTATACCGCGCAACTCGGACGCGTCGCTACTTCGCAAGAAGAAGCCCTGGCGATCGTGCGCAAGGCCAAGGCGGAGGGCTTTACGGGAATCAAGATTTACGGAAGCTTCAATCCGGCCTGGGTGAAGGCGACTGCCGCTGAAGCACACCGCCTCGGTCTGCATGTACATGGGCACCTCCCCGCCGGCATGCGCACCATGGACGCGATCAACGATGGCTATGATGAGATCACACACATCTATTTCGTCATCATGCAGGCCATGCCCGATTCCGTCGTCAAGGTCTCCAATACCATCGCGCGCATGCAAGGACCCGCGCAGTTTGCCAAGGATGTCGACCTGAACTCCGAGCCGATGAAATCGCTCATTGCCACCATGGCGGCGAGGAAGATCACCGCGGATCCAACGCTGGTGGTACCGGAGAGCCTGATGGTGCCCGAGAACGGCGATTTGGGCGCCGCCTATGCCCCTTATGTCGGAACGCTCCCGCCGGCGGTCGAACGCGGCTTCCGCACCGGGGGTCTGCAGGTTGCGGCGGGTTACACCCGGGAAGACTACCGCGCGAGCTTCAGGAAGCTCGTGTCCCTGGTCGCGGCCCTGCACCGCGCGGGCGTGCCGATCGTCGCCGGGACTGACGGCACAGGCATGGAACTGGCGCGGGAATTGGAGCTCTACGTCACCGCGGGCTTCACGCCCGCCGAGGCCCTCAACAGCGCGACGCTTGCAGCAGCGCATCTGGTCGGAGCCGACGGACACACCGGTTCGATTACCGTCGGCAAGGACGCCGACCTGGTGCTGGTCCGTGGTGATCCCGCAAGGCATATCGGCGATCTGCGTCACACTGAGCTCGTGCTGATGGACGGAAAAATGATGGAGGCCGACGCCCTTCGAGCCGCGGGCGGCTTTGGCGGCCGACCGCGCGCCATCGAGTAACGCGCCTCTTCCCGATGGAAGCTTTTCTGATTTCCACCGCTTCGGTTGCGGTGGGAGAACTGGGCGACAAAACCCAGCTACTGTCCCTGATTCTCGCCACCCGTCTGCGCAGGCCCGTGCCGATCATTGCCGGCATCTTTGTGGCCACACTCCTCAATCACCTCGGCGCCTGTCTGGTCGGGGAATGGGCCGGTAAACTGATCAGCCCTCAGATCCTCAGATGGGTGTTGGGGATTTCGTTTCTGGCGGTGGCCGGCTGGGCGCTGATCCCGGACAAACTGGATGAAGACGTCAAGGATCGCGGCACCTATGGGGTATTTGTCCTGACGGCCGTGACCTTCTTCCTGGCGGAAATGGGTGATAAGACGCAGATCGTCGCCCTGGCGCTGGCGGCCAAATTCAACGACCTGGTCGCGGTAGTGGCCGGGACTACTCTTGGCATGATGATCATCAACATCCCTACGGTGCTGTATGCGCAGCGCGCGACGAGGTGGGTTCCCGTGAAGATCGTGCGCATTATTGCGGCGGCAATCTACGCCGTACTCGGCGTCCTGACGCTGCTGGGCTACTCGCGCGCGGGCCTGGGCTGAGCCGCCAACGCGAAGCTTTCATTGATTTCGTGCACGATAACGTGGTGCACTCTTTCCCAAAGCCGAAGGACACAAGCCTTGCTCAAACCGCCAGTTCTCAAGATCAGCAAGCTGGGATTCCCCTGGGCCACGCTTGACCCATTCCTGTTCTGCGTATACCACGAGGATGCATACCCCAAGGGCAACTCCCGCTTGGGACCCGATTCCTCACTGGGTGGTCGCAATCTCGGTCAGGACTTCGCGGGCAAGGATGGTTGGCGGATGTATCACGGTCACACCGTACCGGGATTTCCGGCACATCCGCATCGCGGATTTGAAACCGTGACCATCATGAGAAGCGGCTACATCGACCACTCCGATTCGCTCGGCGCCGCCGCCCGCTTCGGCCGCGGCGATGTGCAATGGCTGACCGCGGGTCATGGCATCGTGCACTCCGAGATGTTCCCCTTGCTCAGCCCCAACCATCCCAATCCCCTGGAACTGTTCCAGATCTGGCTCAACCTGCCCAAGCGCAGCAAGATGGCGCAACCCTATTTCACGATGCTCTGGTCCGAGGACATCCCCCATTCGAGCTTCACCGACTCTCGAGGCGCCGTCACGGAAGTTACGTACATTGCAGGTCCCCCGACCGGAACAGCCATTGCAAGACCACAACGTCCACCGCCTGATTCCTGGGCGTCGGACCCCGTCGCGGACCTGGCCATCTGGACGATCAGGATGTCGCCGGGATCGCATTGGAGATTGCCTGCGGCAGTCACGGGGAGTGCGCGCAGAACGCTCTATTTCTTCAAAGGTGACACACTGGCGGTCGATGGGAATTCCGTTCCGGTTCAATCAGCCGTCGAAGTCGACGCGGGCCAGGCGGCGCACCTCGTCAACGGCGCTACGCCAGGCGAATTGCTGATGCTTCAGGGCCGTCCCATTGGTGAACCGGTGGCACAACATGGCCCCTTCGTCATGAATACCGAACAGGAGCTCAGGCAGGCATACGCGGACTACCACCGTACGCACTTCGGCGGCTGGCCCTGGCCGGATGAGGCCCCGGTTCACGGCGCCGATCAGCGCAGATTTGCGCGCCACGCCGACGGGCGGCTCGAGTCCCGCACTGACCCCTAGCGTCGCGTCATCCGAACTCTTACCTGCGGGTGGGGAATAACTATGCAACAAGTACGACCGCGAATAGCGCTGCTCCATGTGATTTCAGTCCTGGGGTTCATGTGTTTGCATCCGGCCTTTGCCCAGTCCAGTCCCTTCGGCCTCTACGCAGGCCTCGGCGTCGGTCGCTCCACGCTCGGCAATAGCTTTATCGCGCTTGATCCCTATAACGCGACCCCTTTCGCGCAGTCCGAGTTGGGCTGGAAGGCCTTAGTCGGCGTACGACCCATACCCTGGGTGGGTGCGGAGCTGCAATATATGGATTTCGGCACCAGCCGCACCCGTTCCGAACCCGCAGACATCGTGAAGGGCGTCAACCACGGACAATTTCTGGGCGGGAGTGCGGCCGAACGTGCTGGGGCACTATTTGGGGTTGGCTATCTGCCCCTGCCACCCGGATGGCCTGAATTTTTCGGCAAAGTGGGCTGGGCGCGACTGATGGGCAGTTACAGCTATACGGGTGACTACAACGTTGCCACGCCCACCGGCACGACATACCAAGCGGTTTACACCAGACAGACAGCCAGCAGCCGCGGACTGGCATTCGGCGCAGGCGTGCAAACGCTCCTTGGTGGCCTGGCTCTGCGCGTGGAGTACGAGCGAGTGAACGGCTCGCAAAATAACGGGCCGCATGAAAGGCCCACGCTGGTCTCCGCGAGCCTGTTGTGGTCCTTCTGACGCTTGGGCTACAAAGAGCCTTCCACCTCGGCGACGACCAATGCGGCAGCGGCAGCGCGAGTCGCCAGCCACGAGCCCATCAGGATGATCGCGAACGCGATGATCCCACCTGCCCCCAGGCGCTCATGCAGAAATCCCACTCCGAGCAGTGTCGCCACGACCGGATTGATGTAGGTGACGATCGAAGCACGTGAGGCGCCGGCGTGGGCGACCAGGTAGAACATCAGGAACATGGCGACGGTCGTGCACAGCACACCCAGCACGGCGATCGAGGACAGACTCACGGCTGACGGGAGCCGCGCCGGGAAGGTGAGCAGCGCCGGCAGGAGCAGCACGAGGCTCGCCATCGTCAGGCTCGCGGCCACCGGCCCCAGCGAGTCAAGTTCGGACAGGTGACGCTGGATAATGAGGGGCCCGATCGCGTACCCCACCGTGGCCAGCAACATGCAGCCGACGCCCGCCCAGCCCTGCACACCGGATACTGGGCCAAAACCCACCAGCGCGGCGACGCCCAGAAAGCCGGTCACCAGCCCCAGGAGCCGGCGCGGGCCGAGGGGTTCGTGCACTCCGAAGAAGCGGGCCAGAATGACAATGGTGAGCGGCACACCGGCTATGAGGATTCCGGTGATCGCCGAACCGATCCAGCGCTCGCCGACGGCGATGGCCGAGAAAGGCACCACAAATTCCACCAGCGCGAAGGCAAACACCGCCGCCCAGTGCCCTCGCAGGGTGCCAAGCGCACCGCGCCGCCAGGCGATGGGCAGCAGGATCAACGCCGCCAGTGTGATCCGACCCCAGGCGACGACGAGCGGCGGCACCTCCTGCACGGCGATCCGTATAAAGAAGTAAGGCACGCCCCAGATCACGCTCAGTGCGCCGAATGCCAGCCAGACTCGCCAGCTCATTGAATCAGAGTCCCGCGCCGCTCATCGCGTACGCGAGGCGTGTTGTATGCCGGGGTATCTTGTCGTCAATGGGAGCTTTGGTCTATTCCAGTACTGATGCCTCGGAGCCGATGATACGTCGCCGCTAGTGAAGCGGCAGTGGCGGAAACGCCTTGGGCTCATACGTATCCTTTCATGGAGAATCCTCAATGCTGTCGAATTTTTCACAATACGCACCGCAAGGATTGGCGCCGCAGATTCCTGGACTGCAGGCCAATGGGTCGCCCCAGCTGAATGCAGCACTGTTTGGCCAACCCGCAGTTTACGCTAACCCGTGGCTCGCTCACGAGCTTGGGCAGCAAGGCGTGGGACCGCAGGTGCCTGCCTGGCTCGGGCCAATCAATCCCATAGCGCACAATCCGCTGGCACCGGCACCATTCAATGTCAGCCCATTCAATTCAGCGCAGATGGTCCCGGTACTGGGGCAGCTGGCCCAGCAGCTCACCGTCCAATGTGCCCTTACTCAACAGGTTGCCCAGCAGATCAGCATCGCAATCCAGCACCTCGCGCACCAGATTGCCCTCCAAGGCGTACAAGGCCAGTACTACGGGCAGAATCCCTTGGCGGCCTCCATCCAGGGGAGCTATACCGGATTCAACCCGCAAACGCAGGCATGGGGTGTCACCCGGCCCCCGACGATTCAATAGCGGCGTCAGACCCGGATTTTGGATTGACCTCGGGCGGGCGCCCTGGCCGCAGATTTTGCCGGCCCGTCAGCGCCCGCCGAGGTACTCCAACCGTAAAGCGGATTGTTGCAATTGGCGAATCGATGGGGGATCACTCATGGCTCAGGAAAAAGATGAACGGGGCGCCGCAATACTCAGGAAGTCCAGCGATGGCGGCGACGACGCTCTGAATCTGAAAAGGACGGCAGCGAACTCGCGCTCGGCGCACCGCGAATCGGGCAATGGCGTTCCGCAGTCTCAACCCTCCGGCAAACGGCCCGAGCGCTACATGATCGGCACCCGCACCTGCGCAACGGCGCAAGCGTTCGTCCAGCCGCAACATACCATGGATGATGTGGTCACCTACCTCGACCGGCAGGGGGATGTGGAGGTGCTCAAACGCCTGAAACTAGGCGGTATACGGCCATTCACAGTTGATGGCCGCAGCACCACCGAGATCGTCGTGGCAACTATCGATGAGACCAAGGCACAGCGATTGCGCGCCGGGGCACCGCCGGATCTGATCATCGAGCGCGACTCAATGCTGGCCTGCGCGGATTATCTGCCGCTCCCCGGCCGGGCTGCACAGATTGGAACGTTGTTGCCACTGCGTTGTGCTGCTACTGACGTTGTCATTCGCGTCATTGGCGATCGTGACCAACCGCTGGCTAGGGCAACCGTGGTTGTCGACGGCGGCGGACTGCCGGCCCAAGCGCTCACGGACGAAACCGGAACCGCAAAGCTGACATTTTTCGGCGGATCACTCGATGAGATTCAGATGCTGTTCATCCGCTCGGCTGCCAATCATTGGGATCGCGTAGTGCCCGCGCCCCAGCTCACCTCCGGCACCAACACGATCAAGTTGCAGCCGCTTTCGGAACTTTACTCCGGCTTTCCCGGCGCCAGATTGCTCGGCTGGGGGCAGCGTCTGATGGGCATCGATCCGAGCAGCGGACGCTTCACCGGGGCCGGCGTGCGAATCGGCATCATCGATTCTGGTTGCGATACGACGCACCCACTGCTCCGACATGTCACGCGCGGCAAGGACTTCACTGCCGGTAGCACGGACACAAGCTGGACTCAGGATTCCGCCTCGCAAGGAACGCATTGCGCCGGCATCATTAACGCATCAGGCAGCGACCAGGGCATCATTGGGTGTGCACCTGAGGCCGAGCTGCACATCCTCAAGGTTATTCCCGAGGGACGGGTCAGCGACCTTTTGGCCGCGCTCGATGAATGCATCGAGCGCGAGCTCGATGTCATACACATCAGCGTTGTGACCGATGGGTTCTCGGAACTCGTAAGTCAGAAGCTGCAGGAGGCGCGCCAGAAAGGCATCACCTGCATTGCTGCAGCCGGCACGGCTGGAGGATGCTTGGTTTTCCCGGCGAGTCTGCCAGGAGGAGTCATGGCAGTGGCAGCCATCGGCAGGCTCAAGCAATTCCCGGCCGACAGCTCACATGTTCTGAACGTGATTCCACAGCTCATTGGCAGTGACGGTCTGTTCGCGGCGCGGTTTAGTGGTTCGGGTCCCCGGATCAATGTCGGTGCGCCTGGTGTCGCCATCGTGTCCACGGTTCCCGGTGGCGGGTATGTGGCGGCGGATGGTACGCCGGCCGCGGCAGCGCATGTCACCGGCTTCGCAGCCCTGGTTCTGGCTCACCATCCATTATTCCAGCGCGAAGGACTGTTCGCGCTGCGCAACGAACAGCGCGTGCAGGCGGTACTCGATCTGATCCAAGCCAGCGCCCTGCCGCATTTCCTGGGTCCGCAGTACATTGGTTGGGGTGTGCCGGACCTGTCGCGCGTGCCCGGTGACCAGAGCTTTGGCATGGGGCTGACGAGCGGGGACGGCGCGGAACGGGTCGCACCGAACCCGTATCGGGTCGCTTCGGATCCAGGATGGTCCTGGCCATCCGGTCAGCAGCCACCGCGGTACTATTGATCTGCGCAACCCGCTGGCTTCAAACCCTGGCCGGGAAAAGCGCACAATTTCGCAATATGGTGCGGATGCGAGCAGCGACTTCGCCGCGGCGGTGGACCTTGAGCTTCTCGCACATGTTGTGAACATGGTTCTTGACCGTTGCCGCTTCAATCCCCAGTTGGCGCCCAATTTCCTTGTTCGGGAGGCCATTCTCGAGCATTTGGGCAATCTGCAGTTCACGCCGTGACAGCGGCATGGCGTTAGCGTGGTCCTTACGACCGTCGCCGTGCGACCGCCCAGCCAGCTCGCCACGCGCAGCCGCCGCAGTCCGCGGCGGCTCCTGCACCTCCTGGCACAGCACCTGCTCGAGCACTTTGACCACATCGCCGCTCGCGGCGCTGTCGCGCACGCAGCCGGCCGTTCCCGCCGCCGACAGCGCCAGAATCTCCGCATCGATCTCTTTCACGCCAAACGCGACGACTTTGGTGTGGGGTGAGGAAGCAACGAGGTCGGTCACGACACCGATGCTCTCCAGGCGCGCCGCATCGAACAGCACGATATCGGGATTTAGTTGTGCGTTCTGATCCTTGGCATGCTCCGTGTCGGCGGTGCTGACGATGTCGACGCCATCTTGCCGTTCGAGGACCGAGTGCAGTCCCTCCTGCACAACCCGCACATCGCTCACAACGAGAACCCGCATCGCTATGCGCTCCTTCTGCTTGCCGATCTCAGAGTCACCCGCGCGGGCAATGCAACGTAGGACCGCTGAAATCGCAAATAGCTCCGCGAAGGCGATGAATATTTTATGACCGGCCATTGCGCGTCAAGCGCCAGCTTAACGCGGCGGCCACGACCTTCATTCAAACCAATAGGCTATGCCGCGCATTTCGAGACTTGCGCGTGGCAGTACGCCCGCCGGACAGTCCGGATTGTCGAAGGCGCCGTGTGGCACACAATGGGCGCAGTTGCGATCGGTATCATTGGTCTTGAAGACCAGGGCTTCATCGGCACGCATGTTCGAATAGAAGACCCAGCGTTGCCGCGGGCTGTGGCGGATCAGCAGGGACTCGAAGGAGAAGGCCACTGCCCCATCGTGATCGAAGATTGCGTCTGCGGGGATAAGATCTTCCGCGGCGAGACTGCGCGCATCACACACGGCCAGCGGCACATCCTGCGGCGGCGGTGTCAGCGCTCGCCACACATTGTATTGTGCGGACCGGCGCACGACGCGCCCGTTATCCGGGCGTGATCGCGCATAGAAGGATGTCGAGGTGGCATCGCTGCAATCAACGTGTACGAAGCGTGCTGGTCTTGAATTGTTGTGCGCGCCGGATTCCGGTGAGCGTTCGCCGAAGCGCAGAATACCCGTGCCGGTAACGACGACCTGATCCGCACCGGATACGGCGAGCAACAGCCGGCGGATCTCCTCGACGTGGATCCGTTCCACCTCGCTCCTATCACGGAATTCCCGCACCTCGCTGCGGTGCGGATACAGGCTGAAGCCCTCGATGTCCAGCGAGGGCGGACTTGCTCGATGCCGGGCGTCCTCTATGGGAACTGCCCGGGGCACGACGTTCAGGACGTCCTTGGTGTTGTCATTGGCGTGAAATATCGGGCGCGTGGCCATCGGCTCGCTGAACCCGAGAGTGCCGAGCACGGTGGTTGTGCTGTCAGACAACGGCATCGCCGATGGACAGCAACCGACCGTGGCCTGGCACACGCCCACTTTTCCCAAGAAGACGCACGCCGGCCCGCAGCGCATGCGGAAGGCTCGATACCACCGGGACCTTGCACTGGCGTTCGAGAGGCTCGAGCAAATCGAGCGTTCGCAATCCGCCGCATGAAATCAACAGCGCATCTGGACGCTGCGCCGACTCGAATACCTCGACACTGAAACGGAGCAGGCCGTCACGCGTGACATTGACGATGTCGCCAACGTTCTCGACACCCAGTCCCCGAATCGTCAGAACCTCAAAACCTTCTTCCTGGAGAAATATCCGCAGACGTTCATTCACCTCGTCGTCGTAGGCAGTGGCGACTGCCAGCCGTTTACCACCGACGCTTTTAAGGCCCTCGCTCACTGCCGTGCTCATTGTCACCGCGGGGCAGCCGCTCGCCGCGCTTACGCGCCGCGTGAGTTCACGATTGAAGGCCGCGCCCTTGTAAAAGCTGAGCGAGGTGCCCATGAGGATGATCGCCTGGGCACCCTGCAGGCTCAAGGCCTTCGCGGCCGGCACAATTCGTTCGAGCACCTCGTCATAGCCCTTGGGTGTCATCGTCTTCAGACCGACCGCGGCCGCGCTGAAACGAATTCCCGTGGGATACATGGCGGCCGCCTCGGGCGGCACCGACGGGTCAACGGGCATTACGAGGCCGAGAAAGGGCTCTCGAGAGGCCGCCCCGGCCCTGCCTGCTGCGCCGGCCAGCGCCAGCTTCAGCACGTCACGACGCGACGCCATGGCAAGCCTCCGTGCAAGTGAGCTCTTCCGATTCGCCCGGATGGGCGGGAGTTGATTCTATGGAGCCCGCGCGGCAACTGTCCAGCACGCCGTTGAAGACCACAAATGACTCCATTTTCTTCAAGTTTGTTAGACTTTGCGCAAAGAACAGCCACGGAGATGGATATGAAGCACATGAACCTTATCGCGAGCGTCATCGTCAGCCTGGTCTTCTCCAATAGCGCCTTGGCGAGCTATGCGGATGATAGAGCGGAAATCGAAAATCTGTCGAATCGCTACATGATTGCGGTGGACGTAGGTGATATCGATACCGTCATGAAGACCTGGGTCGATGATGGTGATTTGATCTGGGCAAATGGCACGGAACACGGCAAGGCCGCAATACGCAAGGCAATGACCGGCTTTTCGGAGGCGCGCATCAAAGGCATTCCGAAGGGGGCTACGTCATGGCCGCGTTCGCGGCACTTCATCCTGAACCACGTCATTGATGTCAGCGGTGATACGGCCACGACAATTGCCTATTGGTTCGAGATCACGAACAGCACGCCGCAGAAGGACGTGCAGCTGGTTTATTTCGGCCACTACGAGGATCAGCTGGTCAGGCGCAGCGGCCACTGGCTGTTCAAGACGCGCAAGGTATACAACGAATCGCTGTCCAATAGCGCCCTCTTCTATCCGGGCCTGGGCGAGAAGGATCTGCGCAAACCATGAGGCGGTGCTATCTGTTTTTCCACCGGACAGGAGCCCGACCCGACGCCATATGGCATAGAATATAGCGCAACCATCAGGGGGACACGGCATGCGAATGATCCACAAGGCACTTCTGACCTGCGCCATAGCAACCTCATGCGGTTGCGCCGGGTTGCCCCAACAATCGACCGTTCCCGCCACGGCAGCTGCGGGCGACTGGCCGACTTTCGGCGGCAGCAATGCGCGAACCAATGCCAACATGGCGCCGACGAAGATCACCGCGGCCAACGTGGGCTCCATGGTGCGCCAGCAGGTGAAGATCTCGGCCCCCATCGATGCCGGACTCATCTACCTGAAAGGCGTCACGGTCAACGGCGCGTCGCACGACGTTTTCTTCGGCACCACCAATGTAGGCAGGACCGTGGCGATCGACGCCAACGACGGCACGGTGCTGTGGGAGTATGCAGCCCCAGGCTTCGATGAAGTCGCTGCGGCGACCGGAGTGCCGACGGGCGCGCGCGGCCTGATCGTCAAGCAGATCACCAATTCGACGCCGGTCGCGGACCCCAACCGGCAGTTCATCTATGCGGCAGCCGCGGACGGCAAGGTCACCAAGATCTCGATCGCCGATGGCAAGGCGGTATGGAGCACTGCGGTGACCAGGGCGCCGATTTTGGAAAAGTTGGATTCGCCGTTGTCGTTCGTCCAAGGGGACGTGCTGGTGCCCACGGCCGGGTATGTGGGTGATACGCCCCCGTACCAGGGTCACATCGCGGTGCTCGACGCGAAGACCGGGGCCATACGCAAGGTGTGGAATTCGCTCTGCAGCGATCGCGCCGAGCTGCTCGAACCGGCGTCATGCGCCCAGACCCAGTCCGCCATCTGGGGACGCGACGGTATCGTGGTTGTACCCGGCACGGGCAATCTGCTGTTCGCCACCGGCAACGGGCCGTGGGATGGCAACACCGCATGGGGCGATGCCGTGATCATGCTGGACCCCAGCGCAACGAAGATGCTGGGCAACTGGACGACTACGAACAACGAGGAGCTGAACAAGAAGGATCAGGACGTGGGCTCCACGTCTCCGGTGCTACTGGGTGACGGTTATATTGCCCAGGGCGGCAAGGACGGGACCATCCGGCTCCTGAATATGGACGCAATCAAGGGCGCGGCGCCACATCAGGGCGGCGAACTGCAGGTCGTGGAAGTACCCGGCAAGGCGCAGCTGCTGGCCGGTTCGACAACCGCGAAAATCGGCGGCACGACCTACCTGTTCGCGTCCAACGGGCGTGGTGGCACGACGGCATGGACCTTTGGTGCTGACCACCAGCTCAAGGAAGCGTGGAAGAGCAAGACCGGTGGCAATACGCCGTTCTATGCCGGCGGATTGCTGTACATCTACGATCCGGCCCCACGGGCCGCCAAATTGCGCGTCTTTGACGCGCTCAGCGGCAATCCGGTTGCCGAGCTCGACAGCGGCGGCGGGCACTGGAACAGCGCAATCGTCGCCGACAACCGCATCGCGATGCCCGAAGGTGCGATAAGTGGTTTTGGCTTCGCCGGCGGACGACGACCCGGCCCCCCCGCTGCGCCCAGCGCACCCGCGGCGGCGGCTCCCCCTCCGCCGCCCCCACCGCCAGCGGGTATACCGTCCGGAATCGTCGACATCTGGCGCCTGCCGTAATCGGCACGAGCGGCGGCAGCGCTATTTCGCGCCCCCGCTCAGTGATTGAAAGTAGGCGATGACGTCATCGCGATCCTTCTTCCCTGGAACCGGGAGGGCCATGGTCGTGCCGGGTACCGTCGTCGCGGGATCTGATAGAAAGCGATCCAGTGTCTCCAGGTTCCAGACGAGTTTTGAATCCGTGAGTGCCTTGGTGTAAGCAAATCTCGCGTCCCCGACTCCCGCGGGCCGCCCGAACAAGCCGATCAGGCTCGGACCGATTTCGCCACCGCCGTCGCCGGGCTCTGCACTGTGACACTGCCTGCACGTCTGGGTGAAGTAAGCCTTGCCGGCCGTTGCGTCGCCCGGGTCGGCGGCATAGGCGGCGCTGCCGATGGCAAAAAGGATAAATGGCCCGATGTAAATGCGAACCGACATGCGCTCTCCATAGAGGGTGCAGCTGCGTTGACAGCGCTATTGTAGAATGCATCGTGGACTGGCGCACCGCACTCATCAGCGATGGGTTCGCGATATTTCCGCAGCTCATCGCTCCCGCGCTAGTCGAGCGCGCTCGTTTCGCGATCGACGAAGATCTGCGCGTGCGTTTCGATCCGGCGCGGCAAACCGAATATGACCATAAATCGTATTGCCCGGATTTGCGCGGTACGCCGCCGGTCGGCGACCTCTTGGCGAAATCGGAGCTGGCACGTGTGCTCGACGAAGCCCTCGGCCTGTCCGCGATCGACTGGGACGGCGGTCAGATCGCCATTCGCCGCGCACACAATGTCGGCGCACCTGAGCCACCGCGCCCACACATCGACGGCTTCGCGAGCGGCAAGAACGGGCTCGACAAGGGCAAGGCGTCCAGCTTCACCTGCCTCGCCGGCATCTTTCTCACTGAAACAGCACGCGACTTCGCCGGCAACTTCACGGTCTGGCCCGGCTCGCATCGCGCTTACGAAGATTATTTTCGTGACCGCGGTGATCGCGCGTTGCATGAGCCGATGCCGCAGCTCAAGCTCGGAGCCCCGCGGCAGATCCACGCCAGGCCCGGAGACACGATCCTGTGCCACTATCAGCTCGGCCACGCGGCGGCGGTCAACACCTCGGACTTCGATCGCATCGCAATCTTTTTTCGAATCTGGTTGCGGGATCTGCATGCACACCAGTGGCATCGGTTGACGAACATTTGGGATGGCTGGCGATTCGGCTATTAATGCTCACTGGTAAGAACTACGGAGCGGGGATCTTGCAGGTGGCAAGCCCCGACGTGTCGCCTCGTATGGCATTATGTTAAATAATGACACGACCCCTACATATCTCACGCCCCCCGGTGACATTCTGCGGTACCCCTCTATACTCACTGCGCTTGGCACTACGAGGGGGCTCCGCGCCGGCCGCGCTTGGAATGGAACCAACTGATACTTCGAATCCCGACTACTACCATCGAGTCGTTGATTGCCAGTGGGCCTGTCCGGCTCACACCGATGTTCCGGAGTACATCCGCCTGATCGCACAGGGTCGCTTCACCGAGGCCTACATGGTGAATCGCGACTCTAACGTATTCCCGGGAATTCTCGGTCGCGTCTGCGACCGCCCATGCGAGCCGGCGTGCCGGCGCAGTCGCGTCGAGCAAAAGCCGGTCGCCATCTGCCGGCTCAAGCGGGTCGCTGCCGATAACCGCGACGATATCACCGGACTTCTGCCAGCCGTGCCGAAGCTCAAGAACGGCCGGCGCATCGCCTGCATCGGCGCGGGTTGCGCATCGCTGACGGTAGCCAACGATCTGGTGCCGCTGGGGTATGAGGTCACCATCTTCGAGCAGGCCGCAGAACCGGGCGGCTTGATGCGCACCAACATCCCCTCGTTCCGGCTGCCGCAGGCGGTACTGGATGAGGAGATCGCCTATATCACGAACCGCGGCGTGGATTTGAAGCTCGGCCATCCGATTCGCAGCATGCGCGAGCTGCTGAAATCCGGAGGCTTCGATGCCGTTTTCGTAGGTTCAGGTGCGCCCAAGGGAAAGGAACTGAAGCTGCCGGGCCGTGACGCCGGTGCTGCGAACATCCACATCGGAATCGCCTGGCTGGAGTCCGTGGCCTTCAAACATATTGAGAAAATTGGTGAACGCGTGCTGATCATCGGTGTCGGTAACACGGCCATGGATTGCTGCCGTACCAGCCTCAGACTCGGCGCCAAGAGCGTGAAGGTCATGGCGCGCAAGCCGCGCGGCTTTTTCAAGGCATCCGCCTGGGAACTGGATGACGCTGAGGAAGAAAACGTCGAGATCGTCATCAACCGTTCCCCCAAGTCCTTTGTGCTCGAGAACGGCAAGCTGACGGGAATGCTGTTCGACAAGATGGAGTACGACGTCGATGCCGCCGGCCGCATCACGGCGGAAAGGCTGATGGGAGAGGAATTCCTGCCCGCCGACGATGTCATATTGGCGATCGGGCAGGAAAATGCCTTCCCTTGGATCGAGCGGGACCTGGGCATCGAATTCGACAAGTGGGATGTGCCGCAAGTGGACGCGACCACCTTCCAATCGACCCGCGCCGGCGTGTTTTTCGGCGGCGATGCGGCGTTCGGTCCCAAGAACATCATCTGGGCCGTCGAACACGGCCACCAGGCGGCGATCTCCATTCATCGTCAATGCCAGGGCGAAATGATAGCCGACCGCATGCCCCCCGGAGTGAATCTGCAGAGCCGCAAGATGGGCATGCACGAGTGGTCGTATGCCAACGATTACACGCCGGTCGAGCGGCGCCTGATGCCTCACGTATCGCTCAAGGAGCGCTTCAAGAACATCAACATCGAGGTGGAGTTGGGTTTCAGCGCAGAACAGGCCGAGCAGGAAGTGCAACGTTGCCTGAATTGCGATATTCAGACCGTATTCACCGCAAAGCTATGCATTGAATGCGATGCCTGTCTGGACATCTGTCCAGTTGACTGCCTGACGATCACCGCCAACGGCACGGAGACCGAATTGCGCTCGCGTTTGAAGGCGCCGGCGAAAAATCTGCAGCAGTCGCTGTTGGTGTCGGCGCCGCTGCCGCAGACAGCACGCGTCATGGTGAAGGACGAGGACCTCTGCGTTCACTGTGGACTGTGCGCCGAGCGTTGCCCAACGGCCGCATGGGATATGCAGAAGTCCTACGTACATTGGCCTCAGGCGAAAGACGAGGCGCGCGCCATGCAGGCAAAAAAGCCGAAGATCGCTTGATGTCATCGCCCCGCAGCAATGACTTTGCAATCAAGATCGCCACCGTCAACGGCACGGGCTCCGCGAGCGCCAACAGCCTGTTGATGAAGTCCATTTTTCGAAGTGGCATCCCCGTGATGGGCAAGAACTACTTCCCATCCAACATCCAGGGACTGCCGACCTGGTATGAGATCCGGGTGTCCAAGCACGGCTATGTGGCCCGTTCCGGCCGCGTGGACATCATGGTTGCGATGAATGCCGAGACCTACGCCAGGGATCTCAAAGAGGTCACACCCGGCGGCTATCTGGTCTACGACTCGACCTGGCCGCGCCCGGCGCTGTTGAAGCGCGAGGATATAACCGTGATCGGCGTGCCTCTGGCGCGCATCTGCAATGAAAACTTCAACGGCGTGCGAACGCGCATCCTGATGAAGAATATTTGCTATGCCGGGGTTCTGGCGGCGCTGCTCGACCTGGATGTCGAACGTATCCGCCAGCTGCTGGCCGAAACCTACGCGAAGAAGCCGCAGCTCGTGGAAAGCAACATGAAGGCGATCCAGCTGGGCTTCGACTATGCGAAGCAGCATTTCCTCTGTCCGCTGCCGCTGCACGTGCAGACCATGAATGCGACCGGTGGTCATATCATGATCGACGGCAACACTGCCGCGGCGCTTGGCGCCGTGTACGCCGGAGCCACCGTGGGCGCCTGGTATCCGATCACCCCGTCGACCTCGGTCATGGACGCCTTCAAATCCTTCTGCGAGCGGGCCCGGGTCGATCCGGAAACGGGCCGTAAGAATTTCGCGATCATTCAGGCCGAGGACGAGCTTGCCGCCGTCGGGATGGTGATCGGCGCCGCCTGGAACGGCGCCCGCGCCTTCACGGCCACTTCGGGTCCCGGGATCTCGCTGATGAACGAGTTCATCGGTCTTGCCTACTATGCGGAGATCCCGGCTGTGATCTTTGACATCCAGCGTGTCGGGCCTTCCACCGGTATGCCGACTCGCACACAGCAATGCGACCTCATGGAGTGTGCCTACGCCTCGCACGGTGACACGCGTCATGTGTCCTTGTATCCGGCCAATCCCGAAGAGTGCTTCTACATGGCCGCCCAGGCTTTCGATCTGGCGGAGCGACTGCAGACGCCGGTGTTTATGCTGTCCGATCTCGATATAGGCATGAATGACTGGATGTGCCGCGATCTGAAGTGGGATGAAAGCTATCGGCCCGATCGTGGCAAGGTAGTCGGGCGGGCAGAGGTCGAGAAGCTCGAGAAGTTTTATCGCTACTTCGACAAGGATGGCGACGGGATTGCGGCCCGGTCATTCCCTGGCGTTCATCCGAAGGCCGCTTATTTCACTCGTGGCTCCGGACACACGCAATACGGGACTTACACCGAGGACTCCGTTGAATACCAGATTGTGCTCGATCGGCTGCTGAAGAAATGGGAGACTGCCAAGCTGCTCGTGCCGCGCGCCGTCATCGATACCACAGCGGCTAGTGATATCGGCATCGTGTCGCTCGGGAGCTGCGAAGGCGCGGTTCGCGAAGCGATGGATGTTCTCAGGGCGGACGGGGTGGGCATCGATTACATGCGGGTGCGCGGATTCCCGTTCGGCGTGGAAGTGGAGCAGTTTCTGGCGACCCATCGGATGCTGTTCGTCGTGGAGCAGAATCGCGACGCGCAATTCAAGTCCTTGCTGATTTTGGAAAGCGCGGTCGAGAAGTCCAAATTACGGTCGCTGCTGCACTATAACGGCCTGCCGATTTCCTCCGGATTCATCGTGGAGGGAATTTTGGCGCAGGTCCGGCCACTGCGGAAGGAACAGGGCGTCGCGCGCGGATAGGAGCCTGAATGTCATTTTTCCCGAAGCCCAAAGTCGCTCACCCTTCGCTGCCCCGCAACGAGCTTGCGCTGACGCGTCGCGACTACGAGGGCGCGATGTCTACGTTGTGCGCGGGCTGCGGCCATGACTCAATTACGGCCGCCATCGTCGAAGCGTGCTGGGGTTTGTCCATCGAGCCGCAGAACCTGGTAAAGCTCTCCGGTATCGGTTGCTCGTCCAAGACCACCGCCTACTTCGTCAGCGGTGGCCACGGTTTCAACTCCGTGCACGGCCGCATGCCCTCGATCGCCATGGGCGCCAATGCCGCCAACCGGCGGCTGCATTATCTGGGTGTATCGGGCGACGGCGATACACTCTCCATCGGGCTTGGGCAGTTCTGCCATGCCATACGCCGCAATCTCAACATGCTGTACATCATCGAGAATAACGGCGTGTACGGCCTCACAAAAGGTCAATTCTCGGCTTCTGCCGATATCGGCTCGAAGGCGAAGAAGGGCGAGAGCAACTCGCAGCCGCCCATTGATCCGGTGTTGTTGGCGATGACATTGGGTGCCTCGTTCGTCGCGCGCAGCTTCTCGGGGGACAAGGAGCAGCTGGTGCCGCTTATTCAGGCCGGCTTCAAACACAATGGCTTCGCACTAATCGATGTCCTGTCTCCCTGTGTCACGTTCAACGATCACGAAGGGTCGACCAAGAGCTACGCTTATACTCGCGAGCACTACGAGCCGGCGGTCCACGCCGACTTCATCCCCTTCGAGCGCGACATTACGGTGAGCTACCGCGATGGCGAGATCGTTCCGGTGGTGATGCACGACGGCAGCCGGATTGTGTTGCGTAAGTGCCAGGCCGATTACGACCCCACCGATCGGACGGCCGCCAGCGCCTATATTCAGGAGCGCATGAAACAGGGCGAGTATTTGACCGGGCTGCTGTATGTGGAACCCTCGCAAGGGGAGTTCCACGAGCTCAATGGTACTCCTGAGGAGCCCTTGAACAGCGTGCCCTACGAGAAGCTCTCTCCCGGATCGAAGGGATTGGACAAGATCCTCAGCCGCTATCGTTGACACCAGCATCCTGTAATAGTTTCTATGATCCCCTGCGGATCACTCGGGACAGCGTCACTGCGCCAGGCCACGTGCTGGTCCGGTCGGCTCAAATACAAGGCATGTCGATAAGGATCCGGCCGTGCCGGGAAATACAGATCCAGCAGCTTAATCGGCACCTTTTTCGCAGTTGCCGCGTCCAGAAGTGGCTGGACGTTGAGCGCCTGGTCAAAGCGCAGGAGCGTAAAATCCGGCCCCAGTGCGCTATATAACGAGCGTCCACCATCAAGCCACAGATGCGGCAGGCGACAGCCGGGAACCGTCGAGGGCGTGTAGTCGTGCATCGTGTAGTGCGGCTGAGATTCCCCGTCATACACAATCAGCGGCGAGTCGGGGTAGAAATACCCAAAGTTCAGACCGGCACACGCGAATTGCTGTACATGCAGGGCATAGGCGGCCTTCCCGACAGCCTGCCGGGCCGCAGCCCCTTCCACCGTCTCATCCTCCAGCTCCTTCGGTACGCCGGTACGCTCAGCGATAGCCCCTTCCGCGATCCGCATGGCAAAGTGGGAAACCTGCTCGGTAATGGGCAGCCGCTCCATCTCGTACCCGCGCAAAATCCCGACTGCGGCCCAGCCATTCAGGTGCGCGGCCAGCATCCAGGAAAGGTTCAAGGCGTCCGCAATCCCCGCATTCATTCCGAATCCTGCGTAGGGCACCCAAAGATGGGCCGCATCGCCGCAAATGAAGATCCGGCCCTCCTGCAACTTATCAACAACGAGCCGCCGTCCAATCCAGTCTTCCTTCGCGAGCAGTTCGTAATGGAATGACTTGTCTACACCGAGTAGCAGACGAATGCAGGCATCCCGATCGACGCTGTCAAACCCTGTCTCCGCGGGTAGCAGGTAGTTGTGGATGAGCCACAGTTCCTTGCCGTCGATGGCCACAAGGTTGCCAGCCCGCTGCGTGTTATAGAGGTAACTCATCCAGGCATCTGGTTTGGTAACGCGTCGGATCAGGTCGGGCGCCCGAATGAAACTTGACTGCACCCGTTGGATGACTTCATCACCGTTAAGTGTTGCGCCTATCGCTTTACGAGCCAGTGATCGTCCGCCATCACAGCCGACGACGTAATCGGCACGCACCTGAAATGCCTGACCGTCCTTCAAGTCGACGACATTCAGCCAAGCGCCACCTTCATCCTGTCCTACCGACACGACTTTGCAGTCATTCAGGATGGTTATGCGTTCCTGTTCTGCAGCGTGCGTGTATAGCACGGGTTCGAAATAGATCTGATTGCAGCGGTGTGCAGGCTCGGGCGTGGCCCAGTGGCCATCCGGGCCGCTGGTGTCGGAGTAGCGGTCTCGGCGACACGGTATGTGAATTCGGGTGAGCTCAAAGCCGGTGGCTCGAGTTCGGAATACCACGTCGTTGGGATAGTCGTCCGGCAGTCCCGCTGCCCTGATCTTCCCGACGAATCCCAGGCGACGGAATGCCTCCATTGTGCGCGACGCAATGTGATTGCACTTGACACTTGGCGGCTCCTGCGCCGCCCGCTGTTCAACGACAAAGACGCGTATCCCCCGCCAGGCAAGATCAATAGCCAAAGACAGTCCCACCGGACCGGCTCCGAAGATCGCGACCTGAGTTCTATAATTGGTTCGCATGCCTGGTTCAGCCAAGTGGCTCTATATCGCCCGCTTCACTGCGGCGCGCACCGGGCTGATTTCCCGCATGAATACCGCGACCTTGCGTGGAAACTTGCTCTGGGAGTGGCGATGAACGCGGCGCCAGGCCGCCCACACATTCCCCGCCAATGCCCCTGCCAACAAGAAGTAAACCACGCCGAACATCTCAAATACGGCGTAGCTGACCGCGGCGACGATGATTCCGCAGATCCATTGGTCCTTATACCTGGCAGGCGCAGTCGGCGGGTCTGTCAGAATAATAAGGGCAAAGAACAGTACTGCTTCAATGTCCGGCGATCGGAAAACCTCCGCGACCCGCCGCGGATCGCCCAGATATGCAGTTGCCGTGAACACGAGGAAATATGCTCCGAGAAAGGACAAAACCAGCGGCATTTTATTCACCCGGTCCGCGATGTAGATTCCGCCGGCGACCAGTGCCACGCGTAGCCACGTGGGCGAAACCTCCGCAAGCGCTCCCCACCAGCTCTGCCCCATTGGCAACAAATACATCATCGATACGAGGGCGAACGCCGCTGGGTTAAACACATTCGCCAAGCGCGTGCGGATCGCGTACTTGCTGATCACTGCGACCACCGACAGCACTGCCGGGACATACCAGTGCTCCTGTGCACGCACTACCATCGTCACGATCATGGCCGTCAGCACCGCGCCACTTGGAAACTGCCAGACATTCTTGCGCAGCCGCATGATGATCAGGTCCACGATTCCGACGATCACAGTCGCGCATCCCATGTTGAGTACTACCTCCCTGGTCCCTTCGCCCGGCGCTGCGATTGCTGTCAGGCTCACCAGGATGATGGTCAGAACGCCCTTGGGAGTCTTGAAAAATCGAATTACTCTATGCACGGCACAGTCCCGGCGTGCGGAATACCTGCAGACCGGCGGTGACAACGACTCCCTCCACGCCCATGCGCGTCAGCAGCGGGATGCCTACCTTTGGGTCGAGAACGAATGCTGCCGTCGCGAGTGCGTCGGCGAGCATGGCGCCGGGTGCGACGACGGTGGCGCTCGCGACCCCGCGCGCCGACTCGCCGCAGCGCGGATCGAGAATATGCTGTCCGCGTTCATAGTCACCCGACGTGCAGACGGCCCGGCCCGAAATGCGGAAACGGTCGATGAGATTGCCGGGGACACGAGGATGGCGGATGCCGGCCGACCATGGCTTGCCTTGGCAGTTGCAGCCACTGAGATAAAGATCCCCGCCGGCATCGATGGCGAAATTGCGGAACGGTTGCAGCTCGCGCGCCGCAGCGTCGACCGCCAGCCCCTTGGCAACCGCGCCGAGGTCCAGCGTCAACGGACGCCGCAGCAGAATGGTATGGTCGTGCGCGTCGATCTCGACGTCACGGAAGCTCACGTCCTCGTCAGACTCGGGCGCGCCCGTGACTTCGCCGGTAAGGTAGTGCCGGTTGAACCCGCGCGCAGCCATGCGCCCCCCGACGGTCGGATCGAATGCGCCGCCGGTCTCCTCGGCCACCATCAGCGCAAAGCGCACTGCTTCAAATAGAATCGGACTCGCCGGGGTACGCTTGCCGGCCGGCAATTGGCGCAGCTCACTCGCCGCATCGAAGCGCGAACAATGAACCTCCACCAGACGGAACCACTCGAACGCGCGCTGCGCCGCGGCATCGGGCGCGTCGACCTCAATGGACACAACGGTCCCCATAACGGCTTCGGTGCAGATCACTTGGGGATCGTTGCCTCGCTGGAGGATCGCTCGAGGGCGCTCTCAAGCGCTGCGACCAGGGCGTTGTAATAGGCGTCGGAACTCTCGGTCGCGCGCGACATGTAATCGACGTCCGGAGTTTGCCGCTCGACGGGTTGATGAATGAGGGGGTCGATCACACTGCACGGGTAACGGGTATCGCACGTCGCGATACCTGCCTCGATGATGCGTCCGTCCTTGATGACCACGCGGGCTTCGATGTCGCCGTGCGGAGAGTCGCCCAGGCCGGTATAAGTGCCATCTCGCCACTTCTGGGCGGAGGCGGAGGTAGACTCGCGCGTGATGGCAATGGGCATTGCCGCAGTCGCCTCTGCGGCGGGTAAGGGCACAGGCGCGATCTCACGCGGTGCATCCGGCGATGATGGTCCCGCTGCAACCGCCAAGGCATCGCCAGTCGTGACGGGTGCGGCAACCGGCGCCTGTGGCGCCGCTGCGACGGTCACGGAAGAATCAGCTGCCTGAGGTGCTGGCTTGCGTGCCACGACCGGTGACGGTTGCTTTGGCGCAGGCGTTGTCGCAGTCGCAGTCGCGGCAGTAGCTTGGTATCCAGACCCCGAATGCGGCGCCGGGGCCGCCGGCCTGCGCGCCCTGGCCTGAGTATCGAACCGGCGCGCCGCCTCGCGCGTACGCAAATATCCGGCGGCGTAAACTGCCAGTACGGCCACGCAGCTCGCCGCCACCAAGTCGTTTGGAATTTTACCCTTGCCGCGACGCTTGACCATGCGGTCGATTGTACGTGGAGCAGCGGGCCGGTCACAGCGCGATCGCCAGCCTCAGTTGGCCTTGGACGGCGTCTCCTGCGCAAGATCAGGCCAAGTGGAGACTTTCATTGAGCTGTCACCCCGGAACATCGCCTCGATGTGGCGGATGAGCCCATCCTGAATCTTGAACACTTCGAACAGGACTGACGCGTTGTTATTGGGATATTCCGGTGGCGAGGTGAAGTTTGCAACAGCCATCACCACGCCGCGGTCCACGTCAGCTATGTAGATGCGGCGGTTCTTTACGATCCATTTCATCCGCGGAATCTTGAACTCACCCGCGCAGCTGCCCGATGACTCGGGTTGATTGACGGTCAAAACCGCATCTTCGAGCCGTGAGCACTCCGGATGCCACGGCACATCGTGATAGTCGAGATACCCGGAAACCACGTCGAAGTATTTGTTCGCCGTCGAGATGAGTTCGGTGCGCGAAATCCGCTCGCTTTCCGGCAGCACCGCATCGTAGATCCGATCGGCCTGGTTAAGTTTCGAAGGAGAGGTTCCGCGCAGCATCCCATCATAGGAGATCTCCTCGACCTCCGTGACCTGCCTGGCGACGACCTTTAGTCGCACCATGTAAAACCACCATCGCTCGCCCTGGTTGGTGGGCGCGTTCGTGACCGTGCCCATGAACATCACCGCACCGGTAACCGGATCGACGAACGCCTGGCGATAGGGCATGCGCTTGGCCAGTCCCCAGACCTCCCCCTTTCCAAGAGACACGTCAGCTCCGTTTGAGGTCACGCGCAGATTGGACGCCACCTTGATGCGGGAGGTGTCGTTATCGAGCAGTCCCTCGGTGTAAGTCTGCAGGAACTCGAGAAGGCAGCGCCGATTGCAATCCGGCTCTTTGGTCTTTTCCTTGGCGCTCAACGTCGCAAAGCCAGAACCGGTCACCACGAGCATGCAGCCGAACCATGCGGCTGTGCGGGATGAATGAAGGAACATGAATCGCCTCCTGTGTTCGATATGCCGCTGCATCGGCGCGAATTGACTGTCGTGCACCCGACTATAGACTGCCCGGGGGAATCGGCTGGACCCGAGGCCACGGATCTCAAGCTGTGCAGTTTGCGTTCAAAATCACGACAAGGTTTCCCACGCCAGTGCTGGGCACTGTGACCTATACGGTGGAGAAGGTTCAAGGCAGCCTTGATCGCCAGAGTCAGGTACGCGCATCAATTGCCCGAGGGTCATCCGCTAGTGGGTTGGGTTATGTGGCGCGCAGTGCCTGGATGACCTGCTGACGACCGGCCCGGATAGCCGGCAGCAGACTGCCCGCCAATGCCAGGGCCAGCGCCCAACCGATGCCTGTTGCGACCAGGCGCGGAGTGATCAACAGCCGATAGATGTTCTGGCTCACCATGAACTCGCGGCCGCCAAACAGCAGCCAGGAGGCAGCAGCGCCAACCAACGCGCCAAGCAGCGCGAGCAGAAGTGCTTCGAACACCACGGATGCCGCCACGGGCAACGCGCCGTAGCCAATGGCACGCAGAATGGCCATCTCCCTGGCACGAGCCCTGACGATGCCGTAGAAGATATTCACCAATCCAAACAGGGCGCCAATCGACAGTATCGCGCCCGCCAGATACGCCATCGCCGTAAAGTACTCGGATTCGCCGGCCACGATCCGGTCAAAGTAGCTTTGCTGCGTTTCCGCGGTAACCTTGAGCGCCGGGTTGGTAATCAGCCATTGGCGGAAGTTCGCCAGTTGCGCCGGATCCTTCAGCCGCGCCTGGACGCTGCCGTATCCCGAGCGGTGCATCATGGCTGCAAGCGTATCGACATCACCCATCAGCTCGTTGGCATTGACGCCATCGGCTGCGAATACGCCGACGATGGGCCAAGCCCCCTCCCGGAGCCGCACGTTGTCGCCGATATTCAGGCCAAACGCACGCTGCGTGCCGACGCCGACGATGAGTTCCTGGCGGCCGGACTCAAACATGCGGCCCGATACGAGTCTGAAGCCGGGTCGGATCGCAGCCCCGAGCGCACCCATGCCCCGGACCCGCAGATACCCGCCGCTTGCGATGGGACGGACCGGAGGCGTGAAGAACAACACTTCGGCATCGCCGAGCACTTTACCGTCCGGATCCCGCGCCATGCCGGGTGCATCGAGGATGGTACCGATGACTTCGCGGGACAGCCCGTCGCCGTCGTCGAACAATGATTTGTCAGGCAGCACCACGGCTATATGGGGATCGGTCGCCGTGCGGAAGGCCTGCACCACGCCCGCGGTGGCCGAGAGCATCGACAGCAGCACTCCGATGACACAGGCGGTAGCGACCAGGATGGTCAGCGCAGCCGCCCGGCGCTGCGGCAATGTGGACAGGCTCAGCTTCAGGAGCAGCGAATATTGACGGATGAGGGCCAAGTTCAGCGTCCCGCGAGCGCATCGGCGACGCTGAGCCGCCTGAGCCGCAGCATCGGCAAGGCACAGCTGCCCAGGGCCAACAGTATTGCGAGCGCGACCGCCAGCGCCAGCACCGGGAATGTCGCCAGCGATGCGGTGAGCATCCTGGAGAGGTATTGCGGCAGCAGGTGCGCCGCCCACCGGCCCAGCAACACCGCAATTCCTGTGCCTAGCACGGCACCCAGCACGCAGGGTATGACCGACTCAATGAACACCAGGGACAGCAGATGAGCGGCATGGAACCCCAGGGTCTTCAGCACCGCAAATTCGGGCACACGCTCCCGAACCGAGCGCGCAATGGCATTGGCGGTCAGGAACAGTACCATCGCAAAGCCCGCGGCGCCGATGCACAACGTCATCGATTCGGACTCGAAACCGACGTTGACCTGGGACTGCGCGTTCAGCCGCTCAGAAAACGCCTGGGTCGCGGTAGCCGAGTTGAGGTACCGCTGGTTGATCTGGTCGCTGATGGCGACGGCCCGATCGGCGTTCCGCAGAGCGACATAGAAGGAGTAACCCAGTCCGCGCTGGTCAAGGGGCTCCGTGTTTTCAAGGTACTGCGAGTTGCCGACGATGAACCCGTTGGTCCCGGACCAGTTACGGTCGTCCGGCACGATTCCCAGCACGTTAAATTCCCAGGTCGTACCCCCGTCAGCGCGGCTGCCGGCCTGCGTGATGACAGTGAAGACATCGCCCGCCCTCAGACCCCACTTGCTGGCGGCCTTGATGCTGGCAAAGACGCCCGCCGGCGTGGCGAATAACTGGTCCCACTGCACCGGCTGCAGGGGTCCGTCGGACCACACCGCACGCATGCCGCGGTTGACCGTGCGTATGCCGACGGAGTTGTGCGGGTCCACATGGTAGCCACCCAGCCAACGGCTACCGGCCACCCCGACCACTCCGTCCATGTGGGCGATCTGCTCACCGATGGCCAGGGGCAGTCCCCCGGGACCCGGGGAATCATTAAAGAGGGCATCGACGAACAGGCGATCCATCCTGCTGTGATCCAGGATGTCGCGCGCGGTCAGATTCATGCTGATCATCAGCGCCAGCAGCGTAAAGCCCGCAGCCACCGCCAGAAGGGTCAGCAGCCCTTCAGCCGGTTTACGTGCCAAGGCAGACCAGATCAGTGGCCAGTACTTCAAGAAAATCTCGCCACAGGGGTGGGCCTCCGAGCGGATCAGTTGTTGATGCCGATCGGATCGTATCCCGGTTTGCAGACATCGACGATACACAGCGATTCGAGCGTACGGCCTTCGGGCGGTACCTTGAGTCCGGCTTTCAGCATCAACTCACGCAGCACCTTGGAGGTCTCCGGATGCGGAATCGCCGACTGCACGCCAACACGCACGAGACCGTCGGCATAATCGATCGGCAACCAGGTGTGGATCGACAGGGTCGGGCTGCCGCGGTTGTCGGTGTTGCCGAAATCGCGCACATCCATCCTGGCGCCCGCTGCCACCAAAACTTTCACCACCTCAGTCGCCCCCTTGTGCGCGGCGCCGTGCAGTGCGACGCGGCCGGTGTCGGCCTGGAAGTTGGGGTTGATGCCGAGCGACAGCAAATACTTCACGGCCTCCACCGTCTCCCCGGGGGAGCGCTCCTGGGTAACGCCTTCGACCCAGCCGATGCCGGCAGCCGCCGCCAGCGGCGTTACTCCCAGCTTGGTATTGATCTTCGGATCGGCACCACGCGCGATCAACAGTTTCAGCAATTCAAGATCGCCTGACTGCGCTGCACGCAGGAACGCAGTGGCACCGTCTTCGTTCAACCATTGATTGGTGAACACCGTGCGCGTTTCGGTACTCTCGGTGATACGCCAATTGACATCGGCGCCCTTGTCGAGCAGATAGGTGATGAAGGCCAGGCTGTCCATGTCGGCAGTGCGCACCGGGTAGTCACCGCCTTCGATATTGCGGTTGTCCACGGCCAGATACAGCGGCGTCCAACCCCCCTTGTTGGCCAGGTTCACATTGGCGCCGCGCTCGATGAGAAACTTTGCCATTTGATAGTTCGAGTTCTGCGTGGCGGCCAACAGCGCACTCCAGCCGTAGCGTGTTGTCTGGTTCACATCGGCGCCACCTTCCAGCAGGGCGCGCGCGGCCTCGACGCTGCCGCTGCGGGCGGCATAAACCAACGCGGTAAACGCACCACCATCGGGAGCACGCGCGGGGGGACGGCGGCCACGAACGGTGCTCACAGGAACCGGATTGCCAGTCGCATCCGCAACCTGGTTGCCATCCGCCCCCTGTTCAGCAGGCGCTTCCCCACCCGCACCAGCCCCATGGTTGCCGCCGGCGCCGACGATGGTAACGAAGCCCAAACCCCTGCGCTGAATCCCTTTGCACAAATCGGCGTCAGGAGTATTTTTCGCGCTGGCGCCCAACAACTCTTCGCGCTGGATTCGCACCTGTTGCAGATCAGGTGTCTTCGCGTCGCATAGCACCGCGATGGCCTGCTGGCGTACGGCGCGGCGGGGATCTTCGGAATTACCCAATGCTGCCGTGCGCCCATCGCGCATCACCGGTTTGGACACGGCCGCCACGTTGGCGCCATGCTGGATCAGTTCCTGCAACACGTCGGCATGCCCCTGGTCGGCAGCCTGCATCAACGCGCTGGTACCGCGTTCGGTTTCACTGGCATTCACATCGGCGCCGTGTTCCAACAATGCGTGCACCGCCTCGACGCTACCCGAGCGTGCGGCCACCATCAGCGGACGGCGACCGAGCGGCAGCTGTTCGTTGGCATCGGCACCGCCCTTGAGCAACGCTTTGATCACGGCGGCATCACCCCGCGCCGCTGCCAGCCACAGCGGCGTGGCACCATCGTGGTTGGCCAGGCCCGGTTTGGCGCCGGCCTTCAGCAGCAGCTCGGCCAGTTTTGTGTCGCCGCGATAGGCGGCCCACTGCAGGGCGGTGGCGCCATCGGCCTGTTGTGCATTCACGTCGGCTCCGCGTTTGAGCAGACTCTCGATTTGCGCTTTATTGCCACTACTTGCGGCGTCGGCAATATCGGCTTGCGCGAACGCAGCGCCTGCCATCCCCGACAGCAACACAGCAGTGAGAGTTTTCAATGCAAAGCCACGCATACTGTTTCTCACCGAGCCCGTCACACCAGGCCGGGCAGAGGTCCGGTGCTATCACCAAAACTGTCACGGTGGATGTCGAACTGGTCGAGAATGCTCAACAGCAGATTACCGGTCGGTACCTGCTTGGTCGGAAACGCCAGATGGCGGCCGCCTTGCAGTTTGCCGTTGTTGCCGCCGATCAGAATGTGCGGCACGTCGTAGTGCACGTGCTGATTCGGGTTGCCCATGTTGCTGCCGTACATCAGCAGCGAATGATCGAGCAGCGAGCCGTCGCCATCGTTGGTGTTAGCCAGTTTCTCGACGAAGTACGCCAACACCTTCACGTGATACTGGTTGATCTTCGACAGTTGCTTGATCAGATTCGGATCTTCACCGTGGTGCGAGCCGCCGTGGAATCCCAGCGTCGGCGACTCGCTTTCCGGATAGACACGGCCGGTGAGATCGCGCGCGAACAGCATGGTGCTGGTGCGGGTGATGTCGGCCTGGAAGCCGAGCACCAGCAGGTCGAACATGATCTTGATGTGCTGATCGAACGACTGCGGAATGCCCGAGGGCACCGCGAAATTTTCCGGTGCGGCAGTCGTCGCACGGGCGGCGATCTGCAGACGGCGCTCGATCTCGCGCACATTGTCAGTGAAGGCATCCAGACGCGCACGATCCGGCACACTGATCTCAGTGCGCATACCTTTGATCTTGTCGTTGACCGAATCGAGGATGCTCTGGTTGCGCTCGCGGCGCTGCACGCGTTGCTCGGCGGTGCTGCCGCTGCCGAACATGCGCTCGAATACAACCTGCGGGTTCAGTTCCATCGGCAACGGCGTGGTCGGCGATGCCCACGCGATCGTATTGGTGTAGACGCAACTGTAACCTTCGCCGCAATTGCTCGATCCCGAACCCGGGTCTTCCACCGAAATTTCCACCGACGGCAGCAGCGTCTCCTGCCCGTACTTGGCGGCGATGACCTGGTCGATGGTCTGGCCGGCGTAAACGTCGGCGCCAGAGGTTTTGCGCGGCTTCTGCGCACACAGGAACGCAGCAGCGACCCAGTGGTCAGCACCAGTTTCACCCGGAGGCGGCTCGGACGAGCGCGAATGCAGGCCAGTCAGAATATTAAGGTGATTGCGGAACGGCTCCATCGGTTTCCAGATGAACGGCAGTTCGTCAGGCAATGCGCCGACTTTCTCGGGAATCCAGTAGCCCGGCGCCGCGCCGTGCGGCACGAAGCCGCCGAAGAAGCGCGGCGGTGTATTCGCCGCAGTCTTTGCCTGTGCCGTCATGGCGGGGATCATTGCATCCAGTAAAGGAAGGGCAAGCGTGGTGCCGAGACCGCGCAACACGGTGCGGCGGCTGAGATGCTTTTTGGTAATGAACACGGGTTTATTCCCCCTTCGGCGAATTTGCGGCTGACAGCGAAACTGGGAGCGACTTCATGTTCATGGTGAAGGCCGGACTCTGGATCACACCCATGATCAGCGACGAAAACCTGTAGTTGTCCTTCGCCGCGTTGTGCACCAGCGAACGCACCAGCGGCATGTCGCGGTAATCGAGGCCGCGACCGATGGCGTAGGTCAGCAGGTTTTCGGTCACCACTTCCACGAACATCTCGTGCTTGCGTACCGCGAGGTCGCGCAGGCCCTTGATACCCTGGACGCGGGTGCCGTCGGTGACGATGCCGAGCGAGTCGATCGGGGCGCCCACTTCAATTGTGCGCCACTCGCCCACGGGGTCGAAGTTCTCCATCGCCAGACCCAGTGGCTCGAACATTTTGTGACAGGTCGCGCAGGTCGGGTTGATGCTGTGGATCTGCAGGCGCGCACGCATGGTCTTCGGGGTTTCACCGGTTTTCTGGTCCAGTTTGATCACCACGCCAGGCGGCGGATCCGGCGGACTTACGCCGAGGAAGGTCTGCAGGAACCATTTGCCACGCTTTACCGGCGAGGTACGCGCCGCCTCAGAGGTAATGGTCAACAGTGCACCCTTGCCCAAGAGGCCTCTGCGCATGTCCTGATCCGGACCCAGTTGGACTCGACGGAACTGCGGGCCGTAGATGTCGGGGATGCCGTAGTGTCTGGCGAGACGCTCGTTGACGAAGGTGTAGTCCGCCGTCAGCAAGTCGTCCACGCTGCGATCTTCCTGGATGATGCTGGCGAAGAACAGCTCGACTTCGCGCTTGAACGCATCGCGCAGCGTGCTGTCGAAATCGGGGAACAGGTTCACGGCCGGCTCGCTGGCGGCGATGCCGCGAATATTCAACCACTGGCCGGTGAAATTCTGCACCAGCGCCTGCGAACGCGGATCGGCGATCATGCGATCGACCTGTTGTTTAAGCATTTTCGGCTCGTGCAGCTTGTTGACGGAGGCGAGATTGATCAGCTGCTTGTCAGGAATACTGCTCCACAGGAAGAACGACAGACGCGACGCCAGTTCGAGATCGCTGATCTGGTAGGGAGTGCCGGCCGCTACTTTGGCCGGCTCGATCTCGGCGCGGTAGATGAAATCCGGATCGGTCAGGATGCGCTGGATCACCGCTTCGATGCCGCTGTCGAAGTTGCCGCCCTGTTCACGTCCGCTGCGGTAGAAAGCGGTCATTACCTTGATGTCGGCGTCGCTGGCCGGACGGCGGAAGGCCTTCGTCGTCAAGGTAGTGATGATCTTGTGTGCGCAGTTGGCTTCTTCGCTGACCTTCTTCGGGTAGCACTCGAAAATCGCGCGGCGGCTTTGCGTATCGGTGGCAACCGTGCCCTTGAACGGACCTTCGATGAACACCTGGCCCACGTGCGGGTAGAACGTGTAACCGGAAATCGAGCCGGGCGAGTTCATCGTGCGCTGGAACGATTTGTCGATTGCGGTGTCGGGCAGATCGCTGGTGGCGAGAAACGCCACGCCGATGCGGTGAAAGCCGGCCTTGATCGGTAGGGCCGGCGTCTTGCCGCCATCACCGCGTTTGGTGGCGATTTCTTTGTCCCAGTCGTACAGGTACACGCGTTTGCCGTCGACGGTGACTTCCAACTGTTCGCCTCTGACGTTGCCGAGTACCGCGGTGAAGTAACCGGTCATTCCCTTCACGGTAAACGTGTATTCGCCGTCGGCGGGGAATTCGTGTTCGATCAGCATGCCGCCACGGGTGCCGAACGGCAGGCCTTCGACGTATTCGTTCTGGCTGGTGTCGTGCGGCGCGTCAAACACAGCCAGCGTCGGCGCCGTTTCGGTGCCGATGGCCAGACGGCTGATATTGCCCGCCGCCGACAGATACGCCTCCAGCAACGCCGGCGACGTGGTCAGTGTTCCGGCCATGTTGTCGAAGCCGTGACTGGAGTCATCGGACGGCAGAAACTTGGCGGCGTCGATGTCGAGCGTCAACAGATCGCGGATCGCGTTTGTGTATTCGGTACGGTTGAGGCGATGCAGGCCCGGCGCTAGCGGATGGGGACCTTTGGTGGTGGCACTCTTGTCGATGCTCTCTTCCAGACTCTGCGCCAGCTGCTGCACTGTATCGTAGTCGGGGCGCTCCTTACCGGCCGGCGGCATCATGCCGGCGCGCAAGCGCTTGATCATTTTCTCACCGACCTGCGGCCTTTCGCCGATGCTGGCGGCGTCGGCGAATTCCAAATCGACCCCGCCGGCAAAGTCGCTGGAGTTGTGACAGACGGCGCAGTACTTGTCGATCAGCGCTTCACTGTCCACACTCCCGTGGGCAACGGCGGCTTGCGCGAAAATGATGGCCCCCGCGAGGATGAACATCCCATGGGACGCGGGCTTGAACTGAGCCATTAACCGCATAACGTTCCTGTCTGGCAACGATGACTGAGGAAGCATCGTCAGATGACTATAGCGGGTCTGGCGGGTACGGCCCCCACCGGCGACGCCAGCCAGCCCATCTCTTCCGTGGTCAGATTGTAAGTAAGTGGGGAGCAGACGTCCGGTTTGCTCAACGCACAACACCTTTAGTTCGCCGGGATGCGATTTTGACTTTAATTCGAGCCGGAAGCCTAGGTGGCGTGCTGGACCGAAACGAAAGGGTGGAAAGGCAGGGAACCGGACCCTCGACCCCGGCATTATGAGCCGTCTAGTTGGCCCACAGTTACCGGTATATTCAACCACTTAGCTGCGTGGGCCCGTTGCAGATTGGCACCACGAAGCACCACAGAGCACAACAAAATCCCGCGAATCTCCCGCAGCCTTCAGGGGTCGGGATGGGCTCACCGCTGGCATGTGGTGTACGATGTGGACTCAGCTCCACATTACATTCCACATGTATGAAGACGATCCAAATGACTATCGACGAACGTCTGCTAAAGAGCGTCGACAAGATAACCAAAGCCCGAAAGACCACTCGCTCGGCGTTTATTCGAAATGCGCTTGAGGCGGAAATCCAGCGCCAGCAGATTCGGGAGGAGGAAGGCCGGCATGCCGCCGGCTACGCAGCAAAGCCCGTGATGCACGGCGAATTTGACACCTGGCTCGGCGAACAGGACTGGGGTACCTCGTGAATCGCGGCGACGTGTGCTGGTACACGATCAAAATCCCCGACAAACGGCGACCCGTACTGATTCTGACACGCGACTCCGCCATCGCAGTTTTGCACTCGGTCACCGTTGCTCCTATCACGTCCACGATTCGCAGTATCCCTACCGAGGTCGTGCTGACGGAAGCCGATGGGTTGCCGAGCACATGCGTTGCGAACTTCGACAATATCCAGACGGTGCCGAAGGGCAATATCGGTGACCGCATTGCCCACTTGCCTCGCAGAAAGATGAGGGAGGCAGCAGCTGCTCTGTCCTTCGCGCTCGGTTTCGACTATGCCTAATCGGGCTTGTGCTGCAGGCGGCTTGGGCAGAAAACCGGTGCTGCTCGCGTCGGCGCCCGACGAATCCCGGCTTGTGGAGCACGGACACTACGTCAACAAGTCTGGGCATGTTGTCCACTCCCCTGCCCACACAAGAACTGGACAGGCGCCCTCCGGCGCCACCGCACAGTGTCGCGACGGAACATACAGCTTCAGTGAACATCAACGGGCCCCAGCACCTTGATCGTTGCCGATGTGGTCACAACGAACCAATTGAATTTGGTGGAGAAGGGAGGGAATCGAACCCTCGACCCCGGCATTATGCGAATGTTTTGCCGAGGGGCGCGTGTTGCATAGGGCATCACGAAGCGCAACTGACCATGACCGATTCTCGCAAGTCTCCCGCAGAAGTTGCTGATCAAGGAGCCCGAGCGTCCACGCAAAGTCTCAGCGCCTCGCGCAGATCGCGCAGCCTCGGCGGCTTACTGAGTACGCGGTCGACGTATTGCGGCGTGTCGTTGACGGCGAGGAGCTGCTGACCCCAACCGGTGAGCAGGATCACGGGCGTGGAAGGGGATGCGCCTTTCACGAAGCTCGCAACCTGGCGTCCATCGAGATAAGGCATGCCAAGATCGGTCAGCACAACGTCGAATGTCTGCTGGCTTGCGAGCGCTGCGGCAAAGGCATCGACGCCTTGTTGCCCACCGCTGGCCGTGACGATCGTGTGGCCGTCACCAGTGAGCGTGTCACACAGCGACTTGAGCAGTAGCGGGTCGTCGTCCACGATCAGGATGCGCAGGTTAGTGGGGGCCGGAGCAGCAATCGGCGCGGTCATGCTCACCGGGTCTACCGTCGCGGGTACGGCAAAGCTCAAACGAATCTTGGTGCCACGACCCACTTCACTGTCAACCTCAATGTTCCCGCTGTGCCGCTGCACCACGCCGTAGACCATGGCAAGTCCCAGGCCAGTGCCGCGCTCACCTTTAGTCGTGAAGAATGGTTCGAGGCACCGCGTGCGGGTCACCTCGTCCATGCCGAGACCCGTGTCGATCACCTCGACATATACCCGATCCGACAGGCTCGCGTGCGTGCGCAGCGTCAACATGCCGCCTTCCGGCATCGCGTCGACCGCATTGAAGATGAGATTGGTGAGCGCCTCGCGAATTTCACTCTCTGCGCCCATGATGGCCGGCAGGTCCGCGGCCAGCTCTGTGCGCAGCGTGATCACGACGCCGCGCTGCTGCGGCATGTCGTTCCAACGTGCACGCGTGAGCTCCACGACCTGCGGCACGAGTTGATTCAGATCCAGTGGAGTCAAGTTCAATTGCGGCTCACGGTGGCGATAGAACTCGCGCATACGCCCCACCGTCACCGCCACATCATGCACCGCCCGCTGAATGACTTGCAGAGCTCCGCGACCTGGTTCGCTCAGCTGTGTCTCCTTTTCCAGCAACGATTCCGTATAGAGGGCCACCGGCGACAGTGCGTTGTTGATGTCGTGAGCGATTCCGCTTGCCATCTGGCCGAGCGCTTTCAGACGCTCCTGCTGCAGGATGGCTGCCTGCGTCAGTCGCAGATCCTCGTAAGCGGACTGCAAGGCGCGGTAGAGCTGTGCGTGATGGGCGGCGAGCGCGACATGCTCGCTCAACTGGCGCAGAAACTCGCACTCGCCGCTGCTGAAACTGCGCGGTTCGCGGCGGGCGCCGATGAGGACGCCGAAGGTCTTGCCGTCAACCAGCAGCGGCGCGGCGACCAGAGCGCGTAGTCCGCCGGCCGCTAGCCGCCGTGGGAAGGGAGCGGGCAAGTCGCCGATATCCGGCTCATAGACCAGTGCGCCGCGCACGCAATGAGAGAGGCCATTCCCGTCTACCTCGAAAGTTGATTGCTCGGTAAGCGCGAGCTCCATCGCGAGATTGTGGCTGCGCAGACCAACACGAGTGACGGTAAGCCGCGCGGCGGACTGGTCGTAGAGGCAAACACACCCGAAATCCAGCGGCAGCTGGTCCTCGAGCGTCCGGATCACGATCTGGAAGATGCTGGCAAGATCCTGGCGTTCGCCGACCGCGCGGGTGATTTCCTGCAGAAGATTCAGGCGCGCAAGCTGCGCCCGTAAGCGTGCATCCGCCTGCTTTCGGACGGTGATGTCGCTGAAAAGAATGCCGACTTTACGACTTTCCGTGCCACCGACCCGCCAGGCACGCACGTCGTAGTAACGCCCCAGCGCTCTTGCTTCGTTTTCAAAGTGCACCGGCTCGCCTGTCAGGGCAACTTTGCCATAGATCTCGAACCAGTGCGCTTCATGATCCGGTGCAAGGTCGCGCATGAGCTTCCCTTGCACGTTGCTCAGTCCGGTTTGCCCCTCGAACGCCGGATTTATTTCCAGGAAACGGTAATCCGCCGGTTTGCCGTCAGCGTCAAAGATCATTTCAATGGTGCAAAACCCCTCGATCAGCGTCTCGAAGAGAGTGCGGTACCGCACCTCCGACGCGCGAACCACCTGCTCGACCCGATTGCGCTCGGTTACATCGCGCGCAATCTTCGAAGCACCGGTGACCTGTCCGTGAATGTCGTGGATCGGCGAGATAGTGGCTGAGATCTCGACGTGGGTTCCGTCTTTCGCGACCCTGACGGTCTCGAAGTGATCGATACGCTCGCCCCGCGCCAGACGTTGCAGAATCTCCCGCTCCTCGTCAGCCCGCTCCGGCGGAATGAGCATCTGCATCGACTGGCCGATTGCCTCCAGTGCCGAGAATCCAAACAGCTTCTCCGCGCCTGAATTCCAGCTGGTGATGACACCTTCCAGCGTCTTGCTGATGATGGCATCGTCGGAGGATTCGACGATGCCGCGAAGCAATTGCTGACTGGCGAGCAGTTCCGTGGTGCGCTCCCGCAAATCGCGCGCCTTTTGCCCCGTGTCCTGTGATTTACGTCCCTTACCCATGAGGTTGTAGCGGGCGCGCCTCGGAGACGGCGCCCCACGTGGCGATGGGCCCCCCCGAACCGAAGTGGCAGAAGACTCTGACGAGCATCGCGGGCGTCCGTACCCCACATCCCCGGACGCTATAAGTCCGGACGCCTCATTGTACTTGGTCGCGTCAGCCGATCGGGCCGCAACCTCGAGCGCGAGCTGGATCTACGGGGCAACAGGGCGAAGGGGATCTATGATCGTCGCAACTTCCGGCCGAGCCCAAGCGAGCCGTACCACTTGCGACTCACCATGAAGGATCTGCAACGACTCACTGCGACGCCGTAGGCAAGTGCCGAGGTCGAGAGCTGATCCGCAAACTGATCTGGTGGAAAGGGAGGGACTCGAACCCTCGACCCCGGCATTATGAGGGAAGTAGGCGCGTTATATGCCCTTTGTATTCATCTACTTGCGCAACTGCTCAAGCCACCAGCATGAAGATAAGGCACTTATTCAGGCGGGTAACTCCCACCAGGTCAGCACAATATCCCCCACGATCAATCCGCGCGGTATTGGACGCTTCAAGACCTATCGCGTCGCACACCCTTCGGAGCAAAAGCGACGAGGCAAGATCCCCCGGTTCACCATGGACCCACTGGTACAACTGGCCGCGCGGGCTGAACTCAAGCCAAACTAAAAATGGCGGCGTAACCGTTCGTCGATACACAAACTCTGCCTGACCTTGTCGCAAACGAGCCCGCGGGAAGCAACTGTCGCTCAGGGTGCAAGCAGTGTGACAAGGTGCGTACATCGCTAGTTACGCGATGTCGTACGACTCAATCCGGACGGTGCGCCAACCCACGCTCTTGCGCGGTTGCGCCTTAAGATCTGCTTAAGGCGCATGACCGATAATAGAAGCTACGGCAGCGATTGCGCTGCTGATTCGGCGTTGTGTGGATTTCTTTAAGGAGTATACATATGCGCGCAAAGCACCTGTTCCAGCCGATCGTGGCGGTGGCTATTGCCTCCATCGGCGGTATTGCAACCCTGAGCGTCGCGGCAAATGCGCCCCAGGACAGTGCAAAACTCAATCACAGCGAGAGTTGGGCTCTGAAGCACGAAGCCTATGCCATGATGGGCGACATTCAGGTGGCCGATGTCGATCTGATGAACGGCTACGCTCAGGAGGCTTCGGGGCATATCAATCAGGCACTGAGGCTTTCGAAAAAGGTCGAGAAACAAACGGCGCAGTTCAATTCGACAGCCATCAAGGCCGGCCACCTTCAGTACTCGGATAGCAACGGGCACAAACATGACTACTGGCTGCCGGTGCTGAATGGGCGCATGGTTGTGAATAACCTCAGCGAGTCCTTCGGCAAAGGCGTCAAGCCCTTGCAAGCCGCCGATGAAGCCGAGCTAGTCACCGTCAGCACCTCCATCGACGTGAGAGCGATTCACGCCGACCTGGAGCGGGCCGCCAAGTCGCTCGCCGCAAACGATGACATGCAGGCCCAGGCTGCTTTGCGTGACGCTGAGCAAAATGTGTTCAGCCAGCAGCTGGTGCAGACGGCGCCGCTGGCCTCGGCGCACGACAACCTACTACTCGCACGGGACTTGCTTGGCAGCAGAGACTACAAGGCAGCGGGAGCCGCGCTACGGCACGCACGCACGTCTTTGAAGGACTACGAAATGCAACAGAAGGAACAAACCAAGACTGCACGCGTTGAACGGATTCAAAGTCAGATCGATCAACTGCAGACCAAGCTATCACAGGGCCGCCCCAGCGCCTTGGCGAAGGCTGAACATGAGATTGATCACTGGATGGCGGATATCCGGACCATCTGATGATGCAGACCAGTTGATGCGCTGCAGCCGCTGTCACCCGGGTATCGGGTGCCTGCGGCGGCGGTCCGCAACATAACTTCGACCAGAGGTTTCAACAGCGCCGAGTCTGACAGCCCTTGAGGTCGCGCGATCGCTGCGAAGTGCTTCTTGGTGTCGCGCGGCTGCTCTGGGTGGGCTACCTGATCAGCGCGGCCGTGTCCGCACCGGCACCGGGCTTCGTCAACGCGATTTGAAGAAGAGCCACTGTCGCAGCGCGAGCCGCATCCTCCGGCGATTTGCCGAGGCCTTGTGGCGCCCCCCGTCCAGGGAAGGCCGAGGGAGGATGCTGGGCATAGTCGAGGGCGGTCTTGCGATCCTCATCGCGCACGGCCGGGTCGGCACCGCGGTCAAGGAGGTCCTTGACGACCCGGTTCCAGCCCGATTCAGCCGCCGCGAACAGCGCCGTCTGACCCTCGTGGTCGCGACCTTTGACATAGGCGACGAGCTCAGCGGTGTGGGTATGGCTGTTGGTGAGCCGGGCGTTGATGTTGGCCCCGGCCTTCAGGAGAAGGTCGACCGTGTCGATCGCCCGCGCCTGGACGTCACCACCCTCTGGGCCGTTACCGCGGCCAGACCCGCTCATGCCGCACGCCGCCATCAGCGGTGTGATCCTGAACACATTCGGCAGGTCCGCCTCGGCGCCGTGCGCGAGCAGCGCCTTGAGCGCCACAGTGTCGTGGCGCATCGCGGCCACCATCAGCGGGCCAGTTCCGCCTCGCAGCATGTACTCCTCAAACCGGCCCCGGCCGGCGCCGTTGGGCCGCATACGTGTGAGCTGGTGATTGGGATCGACGCCCATGGCGAGCAGCCTGTTGACGACATCGATCGCCGTGGCCTTGTCAGGCGCGCGCTGCACGGGCGCGTCTCTAGCGCCGAAGGCGAGGCCGCCGAAGGACAGTGCCCGCGGATTGAAGGAATGCATGTCTACCGCGACGTAGAGCGGAGTACGGCCGCTCATGTCCCACGCGCCCGGATCCGCGCCATTGTCGAGCAGGAACATTGACATGTCGTAGTTGTGGTTGTCGATGGCATTGATCAGCGGTGTGACGCCGTCCGGATTGGGTTGATTCACGTCGGCGTGCGCCTTGACGATGGCGACTGCGCAACGGTAGCAGCCCGAGCGGGTCGCGTAGAGCAGCGCGGTCATCCCGCCGGTCTGGCGGAACTGGGCGCGCGGCTCCGAGGTCATCTGCCGCGGCCAGTCGTCATATTTGGCGCGGACGTTCACGTCCGCGTGGTGCTTGATCAGCAAATCGACGATGTCCGGATGGTTCTGCGCGGCCGCCCACATGAGCGCCGTCTGGCCGCGGAAGGTTTCCACTGCATTGACCGTCGCGCCGCGGTCAATCAGCAGCTGCGCGATCGGCAACGAGCCGACGTTGGACGCCAGCATGAGCGCCGTCTCGCCGTCCTGATTGGCGGAATCCGGATTCGCGCCCGCATCGAGCAGCATGCGGACAAAGTCGACGTCGCCTACCTTGACCGCCTCGGCGATCGCGGAGTCGCCGAGGCGATTGATGACGTCGGCCTTCGCGCCTCGTTTCAGCAGCGCACGCACCATCTCGTGGTCGACGTTGTAGACGGCCCACATCAGCGGCGTCGAGCCGTCGGCTGCGGCGGTATTGACGTCGACGTAAGGCGAGGTAATCGCCGCGAGCACGGCCTCGCGCTGACCGGAGCGGATGAGGTCGACCAACGTCTGTGGCGCGGTGTCGGCGTAGGACACCGTCGTCGCGCCGAGCGACAGCAACGCGATGGCGGCGAGGGCCCTGAGCCGGAGACTACAATTAGACAACGTTGCCTCCGAAATTGGTGTAGTGGGCCCAGAGGCCCTTGCTCACGTCGTAGAGGAAACGGGACGGGTCGTGGAACGTTCGGCCGAGTCCGTTCATGACTCCCTCTGCGAGCATGTCCTCGGCGCTGCCCCCGTGATCGGTCTGCGTCGTCGTGCGGTCGTATAGAACCCGCATCATGTCGCGCTCGGCCTGCAGCTGGGCGCGCGTCATGACCGGACCGTAGGCCGGCACGATCCGTGTGCCGTCATTGGAGAGCTTCAACAGCTCGTCCATCGCATCGACCCGCCCGCCGATCCAGCCGCCCGCGTACCAGTCGAGCGTCGGATCGCGCTGGGGCGAGGCGACACAGCCGGCGGCGAGAACATTCGAGTCCCGGAAGAACACGTAGATGTCACCGCGCGTGTGGGCTTCCAGCAGGTAGCCGCATTCGATGCTTTCCGCGCCCGCCTTCATCTGCGCATGATCGCGGAAGGTCACGGTGGGGCGCGCCACCGGCGGTAACGCCTTGACCCAGCGGTTCTGCTCGGGCACGTAGTAGGCCGTCGCGAGCCACTCGCGGGTGATCGCATGTGCATGAATGATTGCGCCCGCGGCCCCGAACAGCGCGTTGCCGCCCGTCTGGTCCTCGTGGTAGTGCGTATTGACCAGGGTGCTGACACGGGTCCGGCCGAAGCCCGCCTGTATCGACCGGGCCATGGCCTGCGAGCCGCTGTCCACCAGCAGCAGCCCACTGCTCGATGTCAGCACGACCACATTGCCGGGGGCACCGGAGACAACCGACAGCCTGTCGGTCAACTTCTCGGTCGGCAGCACGGTTGCTGGTGGTCCTGCCTGAGGCCGCGTCGGAAGCGCCTGGCAGCCTTCTAGGCCGCTCAGGAGCGGCATGGTCGCGATCCCTGCAAGCCCGCCTAAAGAGGTCTGGAGGAAGCTTCTGCGGTCCGTCCTCATATTCCTGTTCGGCGCGCTCATCGTCAGACTTCGCTGATGACGCCGGTGCTTGCGGCGCTGCCGCTGCCAAAGCTCTTGCGCTCGATTCCGAATTTACTCAGCATCGTCAGATGCAGATTCGCGAGGGGCGTGTGCGCCGGAAGCGCCACGTTCTTACCCCCGACGTGTGCGCCGTTCGCGCCGCCGACGAGGATCTCCGGCAACGGATAGTTATCGTGCTGATTGCTGTTGCTCATGTTCGAGCCATAGAGGAACAGCGAGTGATCGAGGATGCTGCCGTCGCCCTCGTTGGAATCGGCCAGCTTCTTCACAAGGTCTGCGAACCGCTCCATGTGGTAGCGCTCGATCACCTGGAGCTTGCGGATGCGCTCCGGGTCGTTCGAATGGTGGCTAACCGGGTGGAAGGCATCGGGCACACCGACGAAGTTATAGGTCCGATTGGTGCCTTCTGAGACCATCACGTACGAGACGACGCGGGTGAGATCGGCCTGATAAGCGAGGGCAATCAGGTCGAACATGAGTCGGACCTGCTTGTCGAAGTCATCGAGTTCGCCTTGCGGCGCGTTCGGGACATCGATCCCCGTGAGTTTTCTGTCTTCGGCCAGCGCCAGCCGCCGCTCGAGCTCGCTGATGGTGTCCAGATAGTCCGACATCCTCGCCCGATCGTTCGCGCCGAGGGTCCTGTCGAGCGTCTTCGCATGGTCGGTGACCATGTCGAGGAGGCTCTTGTTCTCTTGCAACAAGGCTGCGCGTTCGAGCGCCGTGTCGCCCTCGCCGAGGAGCTCTATGTACACCTTGCGCGGGTTGTACTCCATCGGCAGCGGTGAGTGCGGGCCGGAGTACGAGGTTGTCGAGGCATAGTAGCAACCCGCGCCGCCGCAGGCCGCCACCTGAATGGTGGTTTCCGAGCAGACCTCGAGCGAAGGCAGCGCCGTCTGCTGGCCGATGTGCTGGGCGACGATCTGATCGAGCGTGATGGACATGCTGGCACCCTTGGCGTCGGTGTCAGGATGCACGCAGGAGAGCCAGGTCGCCGGGTTGTAGGTGTGTACGGACCCCAGCGCGGCGAGATTCTCGAGGTTATCGAAGGTTGTGACGTATTTCTTGTAGGGTTCGAGCGATGCCAGCGTCTTGCCGAGCGTGAAGTCCGCGCCCTTCCCGGTGGAGCTCCAGAAATCGACTTTTTTGCCGAAGGGCGTGTTGTTCATGATCGCCCCGTGCGGAATGTAGAAGAACCCCGCACGAGTCTTCGGTGCAGCCTCGGTCTTGGCCAGCGCGGTGGCGGCCGGGACCATGGCTTCCAGGAACGGCAGCCCGAGCGCCACGCTGCCGCCGCGCAGGAACGTGCGGCGGGACAGATACTTCTTGGTCAGAAAGGTAGCCATCGCCGATTACTCCCGCTGCACCGCAGCGTTGCCGCCACCGATATTGGAGGCCATCTTCGTCGGGACAGTCCCCTTCGGGGGCGTGTCAGATCCCTGGCGTTGGAACGCATCACTGTTGACGACGCCGGTGATCAGCGAGGCGAAGGTGTAGTTGCTCGCTGCGGCAGCACGCACTATCGCGCGGACCTGAGGCATGTCGTAGTACTCGAGCTCCCGATTGAGCGCGTACATCATCAGGCGCTTGGCCACGACCGTCGGAAACAGGTCCGGCTGCCGCGTGAGAAACTGCCGCAGGTCCGCGGGCGTGCGCAGCACGAGCCCGCTGGTGAGCTGCGTCACCGGATCAATGCGCACCTTGGTTTCAGGATCGGCCGTGCGCCACCGCCCTGTCACGTCGAAATTCTCGAGGACGAGCCCCAGCGGATCGATCAGCCCATGGCAGGCGTTGCAGGTGGGATTGGCGCGATGGGCCTCAAGGCGCTCGCGGACCGTGGTCGGTGGCTGTCCTTCGTGGAAAGACAGATCCATCTTGACGCCAGACGGCGGCGGATGGGGCGGAGTACCCATGAGCCGGTCGAGTATGTATTCACCGCGCAGCACGGGCGAGGTCCGGTCGGCATAAGACGTTCGCAGCTCGAACGCGCCCTTGCCAAGCAGGCCCCAGCGATCCGGGTTCTCCAGGGTCACTCTGCGGAATTGTGGCCCGAGCACGCCCGGCATGCCGTATTGCCGCGCGAGCGAATCGTTGACAAACGTCCAATCGGCCGTGATCAGGTCGTTGACGTTGTGGTTCTGGAGCAGCACGCTCGCGAGGAACAGGCGTGCTTCCGTCGCGAAGTTGTGGGTCATGTCGGTGTTGTATGACTTGTCGAGTGGTTCGACTTGATCCAGGGTGCCGAAGTTCAGCCACGAGAACGCGAAGTCGGTGATGAGCGACTGGGCACGCGGATCCTGCAGCATGCGCGCAACCTGCGCATCCAAGACCTTGGGGTCGTGCAGCTGCCTGTTCGCGGCGAGCGTGAGCAGCTGCTGATCGGGGCCCTGGTTCCAGAGGAAGAAGGACAGCCGCGAGGCCAGCTCCAGATCGGTCAGCACGAGTGACTGTCCCGGAACGCTCGGGCCCGACAGCGCGCGATACATGAACTCCGGGCTCGCCAAGGTCGCCGTGATCAATTCGGTCACGCCGGATTCGAAGCCGCCCGGTTGCGAGTGACCGTCATCGTAGAATTTCATAAGCGATGCCACGTCGGCGTCGGTCGCCGGACGGCGGAAGGCCTCGCTCGCGAGGTGCAGTGCGATCTTCTCGGCGCAGGGGCGCTCCTCGCTCGGCCGCATGGGCTCGCAGATGAAGATCTTGGCGCGGCTGTGACTCAGGGAAAGGCCGTCGGGCCGATAGGGACCCTTCACGTCGATGCCGTCACGGATGATCGGCATGCCGATGCGGAAAATCCTGCCGCTACCGGTCAGGTCGTTGCTCTCTGCCCGGGACCGCTCGATGAAGGTGGCGGTGACGGTGTGTGCGCCCTGCGTGATGTGTACCGGAATGTCCGAGACCTGCGCGACGAGGGCCGCTCGGCCCTTGGGTCCGTCGCGGTCGGCCAGAGCCAGCTCCTCAGGTCCGCCGATCTCGCGCCGCGCGACCTCTTTGCCGTCAACCAGGATGACCAGCGTCGCTGCGGTTTCCATGCCGCTCGGATACAGGCCGGCGTCTAGACTGTCCCCGTCATGAAAGCTGAAGCGGTACAGTCCATCGGCCGGAAAGACGTGCGTGAAGCGCACGCCGCCGCGGGTGCCGAGCGGGTAGCCGTCCCGGTGCTCATACTCCACGGGGGAGCCCGGTCCGGCTTGCCCGCCGCCGCCGCCGCCGCCGCCGGAGAAAAAATCCTCCACTTTCGGCAGCGGCTGGCCCACGGCGGTCTCGGCAATGTGGCGCGCCGCTATCAGGTATTGCTGCATGAAAGTCGGCGACACGGTGAGCGCACGGGCGATGTTAGAGAACCCGTCGACTTCGATCTCGGTGGGCAGAACCTCCTTGGGATCGACGGTCACTCCGAGCAGCCCGTTCACCGAGGCTGCGAATTCATCGCGGCTGAGGCGCTCGAGCGGCACATGGCCGACACCGCGGTCGTTTGCCGAATCGTCGAGGGAGGTTTGCAGATAGTTGAGGGCCGCATCGACTGCTGGCTGGCTCGGCTGCTTCTGCCCTGCGGGGGGCATGAGCCGGCCGGTGAGCTTGGTGACTGCCATCTCCCAGGTCTGCGGATCGTTGCCGGGCTGGCTCGGATCCAAGGTATCGAAGGCGAAGCCTCCGGCCCAGTCCGTGGTGTTGTGGCACTTGGTGCAGTACTCGTGGGTCAGACTCTGGAGTGACTTGCCGGTGAACGCAGCGCCCGCCTGGCCATGCGCCAGAGGCGCCGTAAGGGCGAGACACACCACGGGTATGCACGCGCCGACCAGTCGGCCCGCAGCCTTACATCGTTCTTCGCCCTTGCCCATTCACCTTCACCAGCGTGCTCCTCGACTGCTCATTGTGCTGCTGTTAGATGTGATTTGGCCAACATGATGCATTGACGGAGGGGAACGGAACTGATCGGACGTCGCTCTCCTTGCGCCTCTGCCTTGCCAACGCCGTCTGGGCCACATCCTGCCGCGCCGAATGCGCCAAGCCGCCGCTAGTGCTTGCCGCTGGCTCTGCCATGGATGGTCGGGCATCTGCTCACTACCACTGATCGCTGTTTCAGCGCACTTTATGACGTTCCTCCGACAGTCGGTGACCATTGGAGGCCTTGAACGAGACAGCCGCGGTATTCTGTGGGCGTGGCTGCGGTGCTGAAAGTCATTCGCGAGGCGAGACTGATGCGCACTCGATACCTGGGCTGGCTGCTGCTCGCGTTCGTGTTCCCCTTTCCCGCCCTGCGCGCCGAGGGGTCAAACGGCGCCATCGACGCCGCGCAGGCTAAGCAGTACTGGGGTCTGCTGAACCAGTACTGCAGCAAGTGCCATAACACGGACGACTGGGCAGGCGGCGTCGCCTTCGGGACCATGACCCCGCAGGATATTCCCAACGACGCGAAGGTCTGGGAGAAAGCCATTCAGAAGCTCAGCGGCCGCCTCATGCCGCCGCCCGGGAATAAGCAGCCGCCGCAGACTTCCCTCGATGCGTTCGTCCATTGGATGCAGCACAGCATCGATCGCGGCGCGCAGGCGCATCCCGCCTACACCGGATGGGTGGGCCTGCATCGGCTCAACCGCAAGGAGTACCAAAATGCGGTCTGGGATCTGCTGCGGGTGAAAATCGACGCCGCGCGGCTTCTGCCGAAGGACGATCAGGCGGGAGGCTTCGACAATATCGCTGACGTGCTCCAAGTCTCCTCCACCTTCCTCAACCAGTATCTCGAGTCGGCGCGGGAGGCCGCAAGCGATGCGGTGGGTGATGCTCACGCGACGCCCATCATGACCCAGTACACCGCGGGTCCGGAAAACGGCGACCAACTGTATCGGGGGCCGGGGATGCCGCTCGGGTCGCGTGGCGGATTTCAGGTGACGCATGACTTTCCGTCCGACGGAAAGTACCAGCTCGATATCGGCAACCTCGCGGTCGCGCTGTGGCTGTTCAACCTCGAATTCAAGAACCACATCGTCGCCGCTCTCGACGGCAAGCCCTTCTGGCAGGGCGATGTCGGCGGCGATGCGCAGACCAAGGCCATCGACCAGCAGCAGGACCGCGCCGTCGATGCCATCAACCAGACGCTGAAGCACATCGATTTCCATGCGACGGCGGGGCCGCACGTCGTCAGTGTCACCTTCGTGCACCGCGACTTCGCCGAGTCGGAGGGCAGGCTGCAGCCGCTCAGCGCGGGAGATGCGCAGGGCGAGGTACTCAGGCTGCGCTCCTTCTCCATCAAGGGACCCCTGGAAGTCACGGGCATGAGCTGGACCCCGAGCCGCCGCAAGATCTTTACCTGCATGCCGCAAACCCCGCGGGATGACCAGCCATGCGCCAGGCAGATCATCACGACACTCGCGGGCGAAGCCTATCGACGTCCTGTGACATCCGAGGATGTGGATCCCTTGATGGCGATCTACACCGCGAGCGCAAAGGACGGCGGTTTTGAGACCGGAGTCGGTGATGCGATCACGGCCATCCTCGCCAGCCCGTTCTTCCTCTACCGAACCGAGCCGACGCCGGCCGGCGTGGAGCCGGGGCAAACCTATCCCATCAGCGACCTCGAGCTCGCCTCGCGGCTTGCGTTCTTTCTCTGGAGCAGCGATCCCGACAATGACCTGATCACCCTCGGGGCGCAGAACCGGCTGCATCAACCGACGGTCCTGAAGGCCGAAGTGCTGCGCATGCTGAAGGATCCGCGCGCGATCACGCTCGCGTCGAACTTCGCGTTCCAGTGGCTCAACGTCGATCGGCTCGCGGAGGTCACGCCAGACCAGAAGGACTTTCCAGGCGTCGGTGATCCGCGACCGCTCTTTCGCAAGGAGCTCGAGCTCTTCGTGAACAGCGTGTTCAGCGACAACCTCGACGTGGTCGACCTGCTCACGGCGAATTGGACTTACCTCAATCGGGACCTGGCGCTGCTCTACGGCATCAATGACGTGCGCGGCACGCGTTTCCGGCGTGTCGAGCTCACCAACCCGGTTCGGTTCGGCCTGCTCGGCAAGGGCGCCTTCCTGATGGGACAGTCGTACCCGACGCGCACCGCACCCGTCCTGCGCGGCAAATGGGTCCTCGACAACATCCTGGACGCGCCGCCCGATCCTCCGCCGCCGGGCGTGAAGATGAACTTGCAGTCCGAAGAGGTGGGCGCCAAGGCGCTCACGATGCGCGAGGAGATGGTCATCCATCGCCGCGAGCCGAGCTGCTTCGCCTGTCATGGAGTGCTCGATCCCCTCGGTCTGGCGTTTCAGAACTTCGACGCCGTGGGCCGATGGCAAACCATGGACCGCTATACACACGCGCCCATCGACGCATCGGCGACGCTGCCGGGCGGCTTCAAGGTCGACGGACCGACCGGAGTACGCCAGTTCGTACTGCGCGATCCATCCCGGTTCGTGACGGCGCTCACCGGGAACCTGATGACCTATGCGCTTGGCCGCACGCTCGACTATCAAGACCAGCCCGAAGTCCGCGCCATCGTTCAGGCCAGCGCGCAGGATGACCATCGCTTCGCGTCAATCGTCATGGGAATCGTCTCGAGTCCCGAATTTCTGATGAGAACCGCGCCGCCCACGGCGTCCGTCAAGACCGCGCAGGTGCTACAGCTGGGTGCAGCCGTGGTGAGTAATCAGCCAAGGCCGGTGCAGTAAGGCGGGCACAATGTTCATCACGAAGAAGCATCTGTCCCGTCGCACCGTCCTGCGAGGCCTCGGCGCCAGCGTCAGCCTGCCGCTGCTTGATGCGATGATCCCCGCGGGCACGGCGCTCGCGCAGACGCCCGCCAAGCCGATACCCTATATGGCGTGCATCTATATCCCGCACGGCGCCGTCGCCGACAACTGGGATCCCAAGCAGGCAGGGCGCAACTACACGATGTCGCCGATCCTGAAACCGCTCGAGCGCTACCGGCAGTACCTGACGATCGTGAGTGGACTGAGGAACCAGGCCGCCGAGAGCCCCGCGCCTCACGCGATCACTCCGGGTACCTGGCTCACGGCCGTCCACCCGCCGCACAGCCAGCAGCCGGACGTGGGCCCGTCGGTGGAACAGGTCGCGGCGCGGGTTCTGTCGAAGGGTCTGCCGCTGCAGTCGATCGAGCTTGCGGGCGAAGGCGGCGGCGGCGCGAGCGACCCGGCTTTCGGAGCCTCGTATTCCGACACGATCTCCTTTCGCACCGGCAGACAGCCGCTGCCGATGATCCAGGATCCGCGGACGGTGTTCACGACACTGTTCGGCGATGGCAATACACCGCAGCAGCGCGCGGCCATCCTCCGGCAGACCGGGAGCATCCTCGATTTCGTGCGCGAGAGCACCCAGCGGCTGCAGCAAGGTCTCGGGTCCGCGGACCAGCGCCGGGTGGGCGACTACCTTGACTCCGTTCGCGAGGTCGAGCGCCGTATCCAAGGCATGGAGGCGAAGTTCGGCTCCGGCGCTGGGATGAAGCTGCCGGATGCTCCGCAGGGCATTCCGGATGATTACGGCAAGATGCTCGAGACCATGTTCGAGATGATGAAGCTTGCCTGGCAGGCGAACATGACTCGCTGCGCAACGTTCATGATGGCTCGCGAGGTCACCATGCGCACGTTTCCGAATCTTGGTATTTCGGATGCGTGGCACCCTCTGTCCCATCACCATAACGACCCGGACAATCTCGCGAAGCTGACCCGGATCCAGCACTTCATGACGCAGTCGTTCGCAGGCTTTATCAAGACGCTCGCCGAGACCCAGGACGGAGACGGCACGCTGCTCGATCACGCCATCATTCTTTACGGCAGCGATATGGCCAACAGCGACATGCACAACCACACTCCGCTGCCGCAAGTGCTGCTGGGTCATGGCTGCGGCACGATCAAGGGCGGGCAGCATCTCGCCTATCCACAGGATGCGGTGCACGCGAACCTGTTGCTCACCATGCTTCATCGAGCGGGCATTCCCGCGAAGTCGCACGGTGACAGCACCGGCGAGTTAGCGGAGATCTGAGGCGACCGGCATGCGCAGCACCGCAATCATACTGCTCGCAGCCCTGATGGGCGCCACCGGCCCGGGCATTGCCTTTGCGGATGAGCCACCTTCGCCGCTCATCGTAGCGGCCCAGGCGGGCAATGAGGACAGCGCGCTCGCCCTGATTGCGCGGGGCGCCGATGTCAATGCGCGCAGTGCCGACGGGACCACGGCTCTGATGTGGGCGGCGCACAATGACGATGTCGATCTGACCCGGGCGCTGCTCAACAAGGGCGCTGAGGTTGGCGCGGTGAATCTGTACGGCACCTCGGCGATGCAGCAGGCGGCAATCGGCGCGTATACGCCGATCCTGAAGCTGCTGCTGCACGCGGGCGCGGACGTTAATTCCCCGAATGCTGAGGGCCAGACCGCCCTCATGGCCGTCGCGCGGACAGGGAATGTCGCAGCGGCGAAGCTGCTGCTCAGCCACGGTGCTGTAGTTGACGCGACGGAGAAGTGGGGTGATCAGACCGCCCTCATGTGGGCCGCCGCGCAGGCTCAGCCGCAGATGCTGCAGTTGCTCATCGCGCACCACGCGCAACTTGACCGGCGTTCGGCCGTGCGCGACTGGCCGCGGCGCGTCACTGCCGAAGGCCGTCCGCTGATCATGGACAACGGCGGGCTCACGGCGCTAATTTTTGCCGCGCGCCAGGGCTGCATTCAGTGCGTCCGGGAGCTCGTGAGGGCGGGCGCGGATATCAACGAGGGTGATCCCGACAACACCACTGCGCTCGTCGTCGCGCTGATGAACCAGCACTTTGACCTTGCGAAGGTTCTGATCGACGCCGGCGCCGACGTGAACAAGTGGGATTTCTTCGGCGATACTCCGCTGTATGTCGCGATTGACCTGAATACGCTCCCTGCGGGCGGTCGCGCCGACCTGCCGTCGACCGACCTCCTCACTGGATACGACATCGCGAAGCTTCTGCTCGACAAGGCAGCGAACCCGAATGCGCAACTGAAACTGCGGCCTCCCTATCGCAACGGTGTCTACGATAGAGGCGGCGACGAGGTTCTTTCCACGGGCGCAACACCGCTGCTACTCGCTGCCAAGGACGGAGACGTACAATCGGTGAACTTGCTCCTGCAGTATCACGCGCTCGTGAACCTTCCCAATTCGCAGGGCGTGACCCCACTGATGGCAGCCGCCGGGATCGGGCAGAGCTTCAATCCCACGCGGGGACGCTACAAGACAGACGCCGAGGCCGCCGCATGTGTGGAGGCGCTGTACAAGGCCGGCGGCAACATCACGGCACAGGACGCAGAGCAGCAAACGGCGCTGTTTGGGGCAGCCAAGCAAGGCTGGGACCAGGCTGTTGCGGAGCTTGTCTCGTATGGTTCGGCGCTCCAGCCTTCCGACCGGTTCGGCCTGCACCCGATCGACTACGCCCGTGGCAACTACTATCGGGCCTTCCTCGAGCCTCAGCCTGCAGTGCGGGAGTCTACAGTGGCGCTGCTCAGTCGGGACATCACGGCGAAGACGGGGAAGCCGCCAATCCTCTATCCCGGTGACGTGACCCATATACAGCTCGGCGTCGCGGCCGCTCAGAACCGCCAGATCACCCGCTGACTGCGCGGCGCGCCAGCTCGTTGCGGTGAATGTCGCTGGCCGCGCAGATCAGCAATGTCCGCGCTCCAGCGCTCGAATTCGCAGCCTCGCAACCGCGAGTGGCCTGCCCCGCTGCCAAGCAGATATTTGCCGAAGGGCCGCGTCCGACAGCGTTCAGCTCTTTAATATTTCTGGTGGAAAGGGAGGGACTCGAACCCTCGACCCCGGCATTATGAGTGCCGTGCTCTAACCAGCTGAGCTACCTTTCCAGTTCGCAGGCATGCTACCGGCTTGAAACCGGGCGCGCATTGTCTGCGGCCCCGGATTCGGCGTCAAGAAGACTGAATTTCGGATGAGAATCAATATCCTAGGGGGAGCGATGGACTTGAAACTTGTTGCCGAAGGTCTGCAGTTTCCGGAAGGCCCGGTGGCCATGGCCGACGGCTCGGTGATCCTGGTAGAGATACGGCGCGGCACCCTCACCCGGGTCACGCCGGATGGCCGGCGCGCCACCGTTGCCCAGTTGGGCGGCGGTCCGAATGGCGCGGCTATCGGGCCGGATGGCGCCGCATACGTGTGCAACAACGGCCATGCCTGGACGTGGCAGGACGGGGACCTCCACATGCCGGACGGCCCGCCGGCCGAATATCGCGGCGGCTCGATCCAGCGGGTTGATCTCGCGACCGGCAAGTTCGCAACTCTGTACGACCACTGCGATGGCAAGCCGCTGAACAGCCCCAACGATCTGGTGTTCGATAGCCAGGGGGGCTTCTGGTTCACCTGCCTGGGACAAACTGATGGCGAGGTGCGCCGCATGGGCGCGCTCTACTACGCGAAGCCTGATGGCTCAAAAATCATCCGCTGGCGCAGCGATATGTTCTCGCCAAACGGCGTTGGGCTGTCTCCCGACGAACGCACGGTCTATATGGCTGACTGCAATGTGGGTCGCCTGTATGCCTTCGAGCTCATGGCTCCGGGCGTGATGGCACCCCCATCGGGACCGCCAACGGCACCCGGACGGGTGGTGTGCACCCTGCCCGGCTACCAGTGGCTCGACAGTCTTGCCGTCGAGGCCAGTGGCCGGATTTGCGTGGGCACGCTGTGGAATGGCGGCATCACGACCTTCGAGCCGAACGGCGCCTACGAGCATTTTCCCTGCCCTGATCCGGTAACCACCAATATCTGTTTCGGTGGCCCCGACATGCGCGATGCGTACATCACCTGTTCGACCACCGGCAAGCTGTATCACTGCCGCTGGCCGCGTCCGGGACTGCGGCTGCCGTTCAACGCTTAGTGATGGTGCAAGGTTCATCCATGTCGACATACGAATTCACGTGCGATAAGCAACGCCTCGACATCGAGGGGATACACAGCTTCCTTGCGCAGTCGTATTGGTCTCCGGGCATTCCACGCGCCGTCGTGGAACGTGCCATAGCCAATTCCTTGTGCTTTGCAATCTTCCACGAGAATAAACAGGTCGGTTTTGCCCGCGTCATAACCGACAAGGCGACGTTCGCCTATCTTGCTGACGTTTATGTTCTACCGGATCATCGCGGCAAAGGTTTGTCCAAGCGCCTCGTCGAGCAGGTCCTGCAACATCCGGACCTACAGGGACTGCGACGCATGATGCTGGGCACTTTAGACGCGCACGGTCTGTATGAAAAGTATGGCTTCAGGCCACTGGCCGCACCGGAGCGCGTGATGGAGATTCACAATCCGAATGTGTACGGCAACACTACACGTTGAACCGGAAATGCATGACATCGCCCTCGCGCACGATGTACTCCTTGCCTTCCAGGCGCAGCTTGCCCACTTCGCGCGCGCCGCTCTCGCCGCGGTATGCAATGTAGTCCGAATAGCCGATGACCTCGGCGCGGATGAACCCGCGTTCGAAATCCGTATGAATGACGCCCGCGGCCTGCGGTGCCGTTGACCCGGCCCGCACGGTCCAGGCGCGCACCTCCTTCACGCCCGCGGTGAAGTAGGTCTCAAGCCCGAGCAGTTTGAACGCCGTGCGGATGACGCGATTCAGGCCGGGCTCATCCAGTTTCAGTTCGTCCAGGAACTCGGCGCGGTCGGCCTCTTCGAGCTGCGAGATCTCAGCTTCTATGGCAGCACAAACGGCGACCACCTGGGAGCCCTCGGCGGCCGCGAGCTTCTGTACGGTGGTGAGCCGGGGATTGTTGGTAAAGCCCTGCTCATCGACATTCGCGACGTACATGACGGGTTTTGCGGTCAGCAGGTGCAGTTCCTTCAGGTCGCGGGCCTCTTCATCGGTCAGCTTCACGCCGCGGGCCGGCTGCGCCCTGTTCAGCTGCGCCCGCACTTTGTCGAACAGCGCCGCCTTGCGCACGGATTCCTTGTCGCCGCTCTTGGCGGTCTTGGCCGCGCGCTCCAGGGCCTTCTCCACCGTGGTCAGATCGGCGAGCGCCAGTTCGGTATTGATGGTCTCGATATCGGCCAGCGGATCAACCTTGCCGGCGACGTGCACGATGTCGCCATCGTCGAAGCAGCGCACCACATGCGCAATGGCATCGACCTCGCGGATATGCGCCAGGAACTTGTTGCCCAGGCCTTCTCCCTGTGAGGCCCCGGCCACGAGGCCCGCAATGTCGACGAACTCCACCGAGGCCGGCACCAGCTTCTCAGGATTGACGATGGTGGCCAGTTCCGCGAGGCGCGGATCGGGCACCGGTACGACGCCGACATTGGGGTCGATGGTGCAGAAGGGATAATTTTCCGCGGCGATCTGCGCGCGCGTGAGGGCATTGAACAGGGTCGACTTGCCGACATTCGGCAGGCCCACGATTCCGCATTTGATGGCCATTGTTTTACCTTGAACCTGGGGTCGGTCGGCCGTGAAGCGCCTGCGTGGCGCGCTGGGCCCCTTGCTGCATCATCACGGGCACGGCATCCGCCGCGGCGGCAATGGCCGCACCGATGAGCTCTTCATCGGCCTGTGACGGGCGGCCCAGGACATAGTGCAGCACCTTGTCACGGTCTCCTGGATGCCCTATGCCCAGCCGCAGGCGCCAGAAGCCTTCATCGAAACTATCGAGAATGTCGCGCATGCCGTTGTGGCCTCCGTGACCGCCACCGAACTTGAGCCGCACCTCGCCGGGCGGAAAATCCAGCTCATCGTAGGCCACCAGCAGCTCACCTGGGCCGATCTTGTAGAACGCCGCAACGCTGCCCAGCGGACCGCCGCTGCGGTTCATGTAGGTCATGGGCCTGGCCAGCCACACCTCGCTGTCGGCAATCCGCACCCGGGCGAGATCGGCCTGATGGCGCGGTTCGTAGCGGAAGGTGCCCCCATGGCGGGCGGCAAGGGCCTCCACAAAATGGAAACCCGCATTGTGGCGCTGGCGCTCGTGCTCGGCGCCGGGATTGCCCAAACCCACGATCAGCTTCAGTGGAACGGCATCCATGAGCGCACGCCTGAATAAATCAAAGGGAGGCGCGGGCGAGCCCAAGGCCCGCCCGCGCTTGCCATCACGGCTACTTCTTGCCCGCGTCCTTCTTGGCAGGGGCGGCAGCGGCAGCCTTGTCGTCCTTCTTCGCATCCTTCGCATCCGTTGCGGCAGCCGGTGCGGCCCCCGCGGCAGCCGGTGTTGCCGCAGCGCCCTCGGCCGGCGCAGCTTCGGCGACGACCGCCTCGGGCTCCTCGGCACGCGGACTGTGTATGGACACGACGGCCGGATTGCGGCCCTGACCCAGCGCCGGCAGCACCACGCCTTCGGGCACCTTCACATCCGCCAGGTACTTGATGTCGTTCAGGCTCATCTCAACCATGTCGACTTCGAGGTACTCGGGAAGATCCTTCGGCAGGCACACGACTTCCACGTCGTTCATCAGATGCGACACGATGCCGCCCTGAACTTTCACGCCCGGGGATACCGAGGCATTGCGGAAGTGAATGGGCAGGCGGATGCGCAGCTTCTCGTTCTCCAGCACGCGCTGCATGTCAAGGTGCACGACCAGGTTCTTGGCCGGGTGCATCTGCACATCCTTGACGATGGCTTCCTGAGTCTCGTTCGCCACCTTCAGCTGCACGATCGACGAGTAGAACTTCTCGTTGTCGATCATCGTCAGCAGCTTCTGCTGATCCAGAACCAGGGCACGCGGGTTCTGACCCCCGCCGTACAGAATGGCCGGAACTTTTCCCTGGACGCGCAGGCGGCGGCTCGCACCTTTGCCTTGCGTGTCCCGGAATTCCGCGCCGATCACAAATGAAATGCGCATATTCGAACTCCTGACATTACAACTCGCCGCACCATGCGGCATACATGCCACCCCGCGACCAAGGGGGCATGATCAACACGGCCCGCTGCCACCCGATGTGGCAGCGATGCCTTATCAATTCCTAGTCCACGTACAGCGAACTGACGGACTCTTCAGCGCGGATGCGCCGGATGGTCTCGGCCAGCAGTGCTGCCACCGACAGCTGGCGGATGCGCCCAACCTGCCTGGCCGCCACCGATAACGGGATGGTGTCGGTCACCACCAGCTCGTCCAGGGCGGACTTTGCGATCCTCTCCAGCGCCGAACCCGAGAGCAGCGCATGGGTGATGTAGGAGGTCACCTTCAGCGCCCCCGCATCCTTCAGCGCCTGCGCCGCCAGGCACAGCGTGCCCGCGGTATCCACCATGTCGTCCACCAGCACGCAGTTCTTGCCGGAGACCTCGCCGATGATGTTCATCACCCGCGATTCATTGGGGCGCGGCCGGCGCTTGTCGATGATGGCCAGGTCCGCGTCATCGAGCCGGCGCGCGAAGGCGCGGGCCCGCGCGACACCGCCGACATCGGGCGAGACCACCACCAGGTTGTCGTCGCCGTGTTTCCACGCATCTCCCAACAACACCGGGGAGCCATACACATTGTCCACGGGGATATCGAAGAACCCCATGATCTGGTCCGAATGCAGATCCAGCGTCAGCAACCGATCGACACCGGCGCCGGCCATCATGTTCGCCACCAGCTTCGCCGAGATCGCCGAACGCGTCGCACGCGGACGCCGATCCTGGCGCGAATAACCGAAGTACGGCACCACCGCGGTGATGCGCGCGGCCGAGGCGCGCCGGCACGCATCCACCAGCACCAGCAGTTCCATCAGATGATCGTTCACCGGCGGGCAGGTCGACTGCACGATGAACACATCGCGACCGCGCACGTTGTCGATGAGCTCGACGTTGACTTCGCCGTCACTGAACTTGCCGACCTCGGCACTGCCCAGCGGCACAGCCAGGTGGCGCGCGATCTCATGCGCCAGGTCCCGGTTGGCATTTCCGGTGAACAACGCCATCGTGTCGTCAGTCACGACCCGTTTCTCCCTCTCCAAGGCGACCCATCAAGCGTGGCTGGGGTGGCAGGATTCGAACCTACGAATGGCGGGATCAAAACCCGAAATAAGCTATTGATAATCAGTAAGTTACTGACTTTTCGCAACTTCGCATCCCCTCGCATCCCATCCATTCCCCATGCCTGTCACCAAAGCTGTCACTAGACTCTGGATCTAGCTCCTACCGGCAAATTGGGCGGCGGATGATACACGATGGCCTTGCCAGCCGGGTCGATTTCAAGCCCGCGCCGCTGCTCGATTTTCCGCCGTCTAGCTGCCCTAGCCCAGCTCCCAAGAACAGGCCCTTGGGATTGGCTTCAACGCTCGCCACCACTTCGTCCACCATCGAGACAGGAAGCAGATCGAAATTCCTGCGTTCTCCTGCTACTATATTCCCGAGAATTCCCGAGACAATATCGGAGGGATCTGATGACCGAGTATACCGCACTCTCTTCAGAGGGTTTGGAGCACCCGCCGGGCGCAAGCACTGCGGAGAAGCGCTCGCTGGCCCGCTGGTACGCCGCTGCGCGGGCAGCTCTGGCGCACAACCGGCCCCTGACCACGGCCACCGAGGCGACAGCTGGTCGCGCCGTCGCCGGTGAGCTCTCAGCCTCTGAGCTGACCGCCCTGCGTGGCGTGGGAGCCTTTAAGGACGATGTGCCGGTCAATGCCGACAGCGACCCTCTGCTGCGCAGCCAGGCTCAGTACATGGCGCTTCTCGAGGAGAGTGTATCGACTGCGGAAGCCGCCAAACTCCTCCGGGTGGACGTCACTCGGGTGCGCCAACGGCTGCGCGAGCGCTCCCTGTACGGTCTTGAGTATGAAGGGGCTTGGCGCCTACCGCGCTTCCAATTCGAGCGTCGCCTCATCATTCCCGGTCTCGCCCAGATTCTTAAGGCCCTACCACCGGATTTATTTCCCCTGGATGTCCTCGACTGGTTTCTGCTACCTGAGCCTGAGCTGCAGCTGGAGAGTGACGCGGCCCCTCTGAGCCCCCGCGCATGGCTCCTATCAGGTCGGCCCATTGACGCTGTCGTGAAGGTGGCGCGCGATTTGACGCGCACCTGAGTCGGGTGAGCAAGTTCCCGGAGCCGCCCGGCGTCGATGTGCTACGCCGAATCCCGGCGGAGACCATCAAGCTACCTGCCGGAACGCTCCTGGCACGAATCTACTTTGCCGCTGGCCCGCATCCGTCACGCTGGAATCAGTTTCGCCGGTTCGGACCCACAGAAGCACGTTGGGACCATCACCTTCCCGACGCCGGCGGCCGCCCAACGGAACAGGACCGCGCCGTCATCTACTGCGCGCCCGACGTGAATACCTGCGCCGCGGAGGTTTTCCAATCCACCCGCAGGATCGACCGGGTTCGCAACGCGCCGATCCTGGTCGTCTTTGCCCTGTCCGAGCCAGTCACCCTGCTTGACGTGCGCGGCCGGTTTGCCACAACAATTGGAGCTTCCACGGCGATCCATTCCGGGCCCCGTGCTCGGACACGTGCATGGGCCCGCCAGTTGTTCGAGGCCTATCCTGGTCTTCAGGGCGTGCACTACGGCTCATCGATGAACGGACATGCACCAGCAGTGGTCCTGAACGAGCGGGCGCAACACATCCTGTCTGAGCGGCCCGAATTCCACCGCGCTCTCAATGATGATTTGCTTGCGGAAGTACTCCAGCGGATTGCCCTGCGCCTTTCATACGGGCTACGTTAGCTGAGCGAGATTTACTCTATCGAAGACAACTCTCGCAGGTACCATTCTCGATTGCCAAGATTTTGCGAGGCCACATGCACGTCGCGCTAACGCAAATATCGAATCTCAGGAAACTCCGGTGAAGCAACAGGACCTCATCAATCGCCTCCGAAAGCAGGGTTCTCTCGGGCAAGACTCTATGCCTGGACCCTTCGGACACCGTCCCGGGCGCGCCTGCGAGCTTGCAACATCTATAATCCGGCCCTTCCCCAGGACCGATAGGTCGCGCCCAGGATGACCGCCCCCTCGCTACACCCCTCCGCGCCCCAGCTCTTCAGCCACGTGATAGCGGAGAACGGCCCCCACTACCGCGCCATCCTTGACGTCTTCGCCACCGCCAAACGCCAGTTCCGCCTCCACCTTCGCCCGGATGATGTGCTCGCCGAAGCCCGCTGGACCGATGGGCCGCCGACCCTCGAAGCCGTTCAACACGCGCTGGGCCAACTGGTCGATTGGGGAAACCTGCAATCCCAGCCCGACACCGCCCGCGTCTCCACCATCGAAGACTTCTACCGCAAGCGCCTGCTCTACCGAATGACCGTCGGCGGCGAAGCCGTCGAAGCGGGCCTCCAGGCTTTCAGCGAAACGCTCGCGAGGCGCGCAGAGCTGCAATCCGTCGCCCTCGACGATATTCGCGCGCGACTCATCTCTATTCGCGAACTCATGAGCGAGTCGCCGCCCGACTCCCCTAAAGTCCACGGTGCGCTTCGGGATCTCGTGCACATCTTCGCGGGCCTCTCCAACAACGCGGAAGGCTTCATGGCCGGCCTTGCCCGCACCATCGAGCTGCAGCGGGCGGAAGTCTCGGCCGTGATGAGCTTCAAGACCCGCCTCATCGACTACCTGCAGCGCTTCCTCGGCGACCTCGTCACGCGCTCCAGCCAGATCGCGGAGCTACTGCTCGATCTCGCCCCCAAGGAACAGTCGCTCCTCCTGATCGCGGCTGAGCGCGACGCGCGCAACGCTGCACCCGACGATGCCGACACGAATGAAGAGGCGCTACGCGCCCGGCTGGATCCGTGGAGCGAACGCTGGGCAGGACTGAAGCTCTGGTTTCTACCGGATGCCAGGCAGCGCTCGCAGGCAGAGTTGCTTCGCGCGAGCACCCTCTCCGCCATTCCCCGCCTGCTCCAAGCAGTCTCACTCCTGCACGAGCGGCGCGCGGGGCGCAGCGATCGAGCGGCGGACTTCCGTCGCCTTGCTCTCTGGTTCGCCGAAGTCCCGACCAATGCCGATGCCCACAGACTGTGGCGCGCGGCGTTCGCCCTATCCCCTGCAAGACATCTTGCGTTGGCCATCACCGACGAGAAGATCAGTGCTAATACGCCGTGGCGGTCTGCTCCGGGAATTACGGTGCTGCCGAAGCTTCGCGAACAGGGAGTGCTCCCGACACGCGGCTCGCCGCCCAAAATCCTTGACCGTTCCAAAGAACGTGCGGCGCTCGCCGCACAGGTCGCGCAAGAAGCCGCCCAGACTGAAGCGGCGCGCGCGTACCTCGCCACGAATCGCGAGACCCATCTCTCGGAGCTCGGCCGGCTCGACACGCATGCATTCCGAATGTTCCTCACGCTGCTGGGTGAAGCGCTCGCGGCTCAGACGAATCCCGACGAGCCAGTAGAGCGACAGACCGGCGACGGCACGCTCGCAGTTCTCCTCGTTCCGCTGGAGCCTGCAAGCCGTGCGGAGCTCGAAACGGAGCTGGGGTGGTTCTGCGGCCGGGACCACCGCATTCTCATCCGCCGGATCTGATGTTCATGCAGACGCGGGGCCTTAAGGATGTACTCACGCAGCAGCAGGAAGAGGAACGAGAGCGTGCGCTGCGCGCCCTGCTGATGCGCCCGCTCATCGCGAGCGGCGATCCGGACCTCGAGCTCGTGCGAAGGCACGCCGAGTATCTCCGCGACTGGTTCGGTCGCGAGGCGGGCTGGAACCTTCAGGTCGAGCGCCAGTGCGCACGGCTCTACAAGCGCCCCGCAACGCTCACGGATGCCACGCGTGGCCATCCGGAGTTCGACCGGGAGCGCTACGTTCTTCTGTGTCTCGCGTGCGCCGTGCTCGAGCGAGCCGATTCCCAGATCACGCTGCGGGCACTCGGCGAGCGTTTGCTCGAATCGGCAGCCGACCCTGAACTGGCGAGCCGGGGATTCACCTACACACTGGAAGGCGCCCGCGAACGCCGCTCGCTAGTAGGGACGTGCCGCCTTTTGCTCGAACTCGGCGTGCTGGCTCGCGTGGCAGGCGATGAAGAGGCATACGTCAATCAGTCTGGAGACGTGCTCTACGATGTGCATAGACGCGTGCTGGCGCGTCTGCCCTCAGGAACTGCGGGAGCAAGTCTGATCGCCGCAACGCAACCTGACCTTGACTTCGACAGCCGGCTCGCCGCGCTCAACGATGAGTACGTTCCCGATAGTCTCGAAAGCCGGCGTACGGCCCTACGTTATCGCCTAGCGCGCCGCCTGCTCGATGACCCCGTGCTGTATCACGATGAGCTGACTCCCGAAGAGCGCGAGTATCTCTCGAGCCAGCGCGGCCCCATGGCCTATCGGCTCGCGCAGGCCAGCGGGCTCACCGCGGAATTGCGCGCAGAAGGTCTCGCGCTGGTGGACGCGGATGGCGAGTTGTCTGACAAGCATCTTCCGGCCGTCGGCACCGAAGCGCATGCGACTCTACTGGTGGCGGAGTATCTCGCACGTGCCGCCAAGACGGACGCCGCGACTATTCATTCACTGCACGCGCTTGCAGCGTTCCTAAGGGATGCAGCCGACCGCTACGGCCGCTTCTGGCGCAAGGATGCGCGCGAGGCCGGCGCTGAAGTCGAGCTCGCCAGGGAAGCGGTCGATCGACTTGCGGCCCTCAGACTCGTTCAACAAGTCGAGAATGGCGTGCGCCCGTTGCCGGCGCTTCATCGGTACACCATCAACGAGGCGCAAACTTGATCGGCGCGCCTCCGCAAATTCCGCTGCCCACTCCGACGAGAACGCGCTGGCAACCGCTGCGAATCGGACTGATCGAGCTGTTCCACTACGACGTCGAGGAATTCTGGTTCCGCGACGGTCACCTCCTGCTCCGAGGCAACAACGGCACCGGAAAATCCAAAGTTCTGTCGCTGACACTGCCGTTCCTGCTGGACGCCAATCTGGCCTCCGCGCGAGTTGAACCGGACGGCGAGCGCAACAAGCGCATGGAGTGGAACCTGCTGATGGGCGGGCGGCACGACCGGCGCACGGGTTACACGTGGATCGAGTTCGGTCGGATCGACGAGTCCGGCGAGGAAGTCACGCTAACACTTGGCTGTGGATTGCGTGCCGTTGCGGGTCGGGCTGGCGCCGATCCCTGGTACTTCATCACTGACCAACGCATCGGCGCCGATCTGTGGCTCACGACCGCCGAACGGGCTGCGTTGAGCAAGGAGCGCCTGATCGAAGCGATCGGCACGCACGGCCAAGTTTTTCCGACCGCGCAAGCCTATCGGCGCGCGGTCGACGAGCGGCTCTTCCGCCTGGGAGCTGAACGCTACGGCGCCCTCGTCGATACACTCATCCAGCTGCGCCAGCCGCAGCTCTCCAAAAGCCCGGACGAACGCCGTCTTTCAGAGGCGCTGACGCAGGCGCTGCCGCCCCTCGATCGCGCAGCGCTTGAAGACGTCGCCGAAGCGATGAGCGAGTTGGACGATATCCGGCGTGGCCTCAACGAGATCGAGGCGATACGCAAGGCGATTACCTCCTTCGGAGCACGATACCGTCGCTATGCACAGGTCGCGACTCGGCGCAAGGCGCGAGTCCTGCGTCAGGCGCAAACGGATTTCGACAATGCCAGTCGCGAGGTCAATACCGCGGAGAAGGAGCTGGAGAAAGCACGCTCCAAAGTTTCTCACTGGCAATCGACCCAGTATGAGCTCGAGCAACAGCTTGCCGGCGACGCAGCACGTCTGCGAGTACTGCAATCGGATCCCGTGATGCGGGACGCAACCCGGCTCTCAGACGCTCGCGAGAAGGCGCGGGAATGTAAGTCACTCGCGGATGAAGCGCGAGCGCGGGAGAAGAATACACATGAGCAGCTCGTTCGAGAGACGACGGCCGCTCGGCGCAGGCGCGAGCACGCAGACACCACGCGCGCGCAACTGAACAGTGCGTTCTCGAGCGCCAATACACTGGCCAGCGATACGGGAATCGACAAGGATCATGCGCAAATTCTGCTCGCCATGGACCTGCCTGATGGCGTTGGCGACCTGACTCCCGAATCCCCTTCGGCGCTGATGCGGCAGGGACGTGACGCGGAGTCGCGGCGCCGGGAGCAGATCGCGCTCGTGCGAAAACGGCTCCGAACGGTCGACTCGGCAACTCACTTACGCGACGCGGCTCACGACGCAAGGACACTGCGTGCGGAGGCTTTCGATGAAGCGTCCGCTGCGGCGCATCGCACCGCCGAGGAACTGCGGGACGGCGCCGAGCTACTGCTCGAAAATTGGCGACATTACGCAAGCTCTGCGCGGGCGCTGCACATCCCGGACATCGAAGAATCTCTGGAGTCTCTGGCGCTCTGGCAACAGTCGTTGAGTGGCCCGAATCCGACACGGGCAGCGCTCGATCGAGTGCGGCTGACTCAGGAACAGCGCTTCGCCACGCGGGACGCAGAGATTGCCGGTCAGCGCTGCACGCTCGAAGACGAGCACCGCGAGCTTGCGGCTGAACGCACCCGGCTTGAATCCGGCGAAGACCGTACGCCACCTGCTCCGCACACGCGGGATCCGGCACTTAGAGGCCAACTTGCCGGCGCGCCGCTATGGCAGCTGATCGACTTCGCACCGCACGTTCCGCCCGATGCCCGCGCGGGATTGGAGGCAGCGCTCGAAGCTTCCGGGCTGCTGGATGCATGGGTGCTGCCTCAAGGCACCTTGATCGATCCACGCACCAACGACATCCTTCTCGTTGCTCGTGCGCCATATGAGCATTCCCTTGTCCGGTGGGCCGAGCCTACCGTTCCAACAATCGGCCAGGGCGCGGAAATCCATCCGGAAACGATCACCGCGATTCTTGAATCGATCGCCTGCGCGGAACAGGAGCCGGCCGAGGCAGAGACCTGGGTATCGCCAGGCGGTGAGTTTCGCGTTGGCAACGTGCGCGGCGCCTGGACCAAATCCGCGGCGCAGTACATTGGGCACGCGGCACGCGAGGCCACGCGAAGAGCCCGGCTGGGGCAGATCGCGGCACGGCTGGCCGAAATCGATGCGGCGATCGCCGACCGCAACGCCGCCGCCGCGGAACTGACAGCGCTTCGTGAAGCAGCAAGACGGGAATACGAGAGCGCGCCTTCCGATGAGGGGTTGCTCCGGCTGCACGCCGAGCACAATTCCGCTGAACAGCGACGTCGGAATGCCCAGACGAGACTCGGCGAAGCCGATGCGAAGCTCGCGCAAGCTGAGCACGGGCTCACGCGCGCAAGAGACGATCTCGCCATTGACTCGAGAGATCTCAACCTGCCCACTGTGGCCTCGGACCTCGATCGCCTCGATCACGCGCTCGGCGAGTACAGGCTGGCACTGTCTGAGCTCGCCAATGCGATTCGCCATCACCAGAGCGCGCTTGTCGAGCTTAAGCAGCAGATTGTGCGCGAGCAGCAAGCGATGGAGGCTCTGGAGGCCGCCCAGCAAGGCCATCTCGAAAGACAGAAACTGCTGACCGCAGCCACGGAAACTGCCAACACGTTGCAGGCCACGGTGGGCAAACAGGTCGAGGAATTGCTGCAGGAGATCGAAGCGACCGACCAGTTTCAACGCCGACATGATCGGGAGCTCAAGGACGCGCAAGCGAAATTGATTGTCGCCAGCTCGAATCGCGGAACGGCGGAGGCGACTCTCAAAGGGCTCAGTGAAAAGCTGGACGAACGCGTTCAATCCCGCAGGCTCGCGACCGAAGCACTTCAGGCATACGCAGCACGCACCGGGTTCATCGCCATAGCGGTTCCGGAGCTCGAAGTTCCCGTCGACGCAGCGCCGTGGGGCATTGAAGCGGCACTGACGTTGGCGCGGCGCGCGGAAGCTGCGCTCACCGACGTGTCTGCCGAGGAAGCGGATTGGGTGCGAATATCGCGCGACGTGGGCAACGACTTCACCCAGCTGCAAAGCACGATGTCGACACAGGGCCATTCCGCCACGGCGGAGCCGAGCGACCACGGGCTCATCGTGCGCATCGTGTATCAGCAGCGGCCCGAGCGCCCGGACGTGCTCGAAGAACGGCTGGATGCCGAACTTGCCGAACAGCGGCTCATCCTCTCCGCACAGGAACGCTCACTGCTCGAAGAGCACCTGGAAAAGGAGGTTGCCGCCAACCTTCAGCGGATGATCAGCGAAACCGAAGAGCGTGTTGCCGCCATTAACGCCGAGCTCTACAAACGCCCAACTTCCACGGGCATGCGCTACCGCCTCGTCTGGGAGGCTCTGCCTGAAAGCGACGGGAATTCCGTACCGGGGCTCGCGGTCGCACGTAAGCGCCTGTTGAACACGAGTGCGGATGCGTGGTCCGCGCAGGACCGCCACCAGGTCGGAGAATTCCTGCGAGCGCGCATCGATGCGGAGAGGCAAAGAGACGAGCGCGGCACGCTTTTCGAAACACTCGCCCGCGCGCTCGACTACAGGCGTTGGCATTCCTTTAGCGTCGAGCGCAACCAGGACAGGCAATGGAAACCGCTCTCCGGGCCCGCATCGAGTGGCGAGCGTGCGCTTGGCCTCACCGTTCCGCTGTTCGCGGCGGCCAGCAGCCATTACCAGAGCTCCGACCCGCGTGCGCCGCGCCTCGTGTTGCTGGATGAGGCATTCGCGGGAATAGACGACGAGGCGCGGGCGAGCTGCATGGGTCTGATACGGGAGTTCGATCTCGACTTCGTGATGACCAGCGAGCGCGAATGGGGCTGTTACGCCGAACTCCCGGGCTTGAGCATCTGCCAGCTCGTCCGGCGGGAGGGCATGGACGCGGTGTTCGTGTCGCGGTGGACGTGGGACGGCCGCGAGCGACGCACCGACAGCGACCCGGTGCGGCGCTATCCGCAAAGCGCCGCCAGCGAACCGTAGAAGTGACTGTGGACGCCGAACGGCTGCAGCGATTGCTCGGTGGTCCCGATCTTGCCGGCCTTCGACGCCGTCTGCGCACCCGATTCGAGAAGGGTGCGGCGCGCGACGAGTTCACACTTATCGGCCTCTCGGCTGCGGAGCGCCGAGCCCTGGCGGGACTCTTGGGCCGACCTGTCGGCGGCCACGCGGGCTCGATGCGTATGCGGTTGTCCGATATCGACGCGGCGCTCCTCCACGCGGGCATCGCCAGTACACTGCGACAAGCGCTGGAGGCGCTCGATGGCCCGGTCCACGATCTCAAAGCTGCTCGAGTGGCACGCGAAGAGGCCTGGAGCGCGCTGCTCAGGAGCGTGGAACACCCCCGACTGATGGCACTGATCGATGATTCCATAGGAGGGCCGCTGTTGAAGCGCTTCGCCGGAGGCGATCCACAACGTGCCGCACAGTTACTGGACAGCGTCGGGCGATTGATCGGGCGGCTGCCGGAACGAGGCCGGCCGCTCGCGCACCTCGCGGCCGCGGAATTGGGAGACGCACACGCGCTGGATACAGGACGACCGGTAGCGACATTGGTGCTCCGCGCGTTCGGGCTTGAACAATCTGCTGTCGAAGGAGAACGGGCCCGAGACCAGTGGGCGCGCCTCGGGATCACTGTGAACGAGCTCGCCGCGCCCGTCCTGTGCCTCAACCTCCCCGCAACGGGGAATGCAGTTGCCGCGAGCGTAGCGCGGACTGCTGCCGAGTCGGGCGAACCGATCCACCTCACCTTGCGCACGCTGTTGCGCGACCCGGCGGCGTGGGACGTTTCCGGCCGCCGCGTATACGTTTGCGAGAATCCATCGATACTCTCCATCGCGGCGGATCGGTTGGAAACGGAATGTGCGCCGCTGATCTGCACGAACGGCATGCCGGCCGCAGCCCAGCAGACTTTGCTTCGGCAGCTGGTTGCCTGCGGCGCAAGCCTTGCGTACCACGGCGATTTCGACTGGGCCGGTATCCGCATCGGAAACTTTGTGATGCGCGAGCTGCAGGCCTCTGCGTGGCGCTTCTCGGCTCGGGACTACGAAGCGGCCTGCGCCGGATCTACGGGAACGCTGCCCGACGATGAGCAAATCGAGGCGGTATGGGACCCCCGGCTTCGCACGGAAATGAGCACACGGCGAAAGGCGATCCATGAAGAGGCTGTGGGCGATATTCTGGTCGCGGACCTCTCCCTCAGATGACTTACTCGGCAGCGCCAACGTAGTGCAACTCGCTGCAGACCCGCACCGCCGACTATCGGAACTTTTGGCCCGACAAATCGGGAGTCAACGGTCCGCTGATTGGAAGTTTTGGGCCGCAATTCGAGCACCGCTGTCACCAAGCTGGCACTAACGTAAATCCGGCAGAATGCCGTATAAGCTGTAAGCCATTATTTTATATATTGAAAGTGGCTGGGGTGGCAGGATTCGAACCTACGAATGGCGGGATCAAAACCCGCTGCCTTACCACTTGGCGACACCCCACCATAAACATCCCCAATCACCCGTCTTGTCGGCTTAGCTCACGCGCGCTGTTAGAAGCGGCGAGACATTCATGCCGCGGGCCGCCATTGCGCGCCACGGCGCGGGGACCCTCGTCACGATGTCTTGTGCCTCATTCAGGCTTGCGCAGGCTGCGAAAATGCAGGACCCAGTGCCCGTCAGCCGTGCCGGTGCGAAGTGCCCCAGCCAGTCCAGCGCGTGTGCGACTTCCGGATAGCGCGCTCGCACCACCGGCTCGAAATCATTCCGCCCACCCGACTGAAAAAAGCCGCCTATTGTGATGGGGGGTGAATTTCGTGTCAATTCAGGAGCCTGGAACAAACTGGCCGTCGGTACATGGACTCCGGGGTGCACCACGACGAACCAGCGTTCGGGCAGGTCCACGGGGGTCAACCGCTCGCCGCGACCTTCCGCCCAGGCAGATCGCCCACGCACGAATACCGGCACGTCAGCGCCAAGATTGGCGCCGATCGCAGCAAGTTCCTCCTCGTTCAGGCCACAGTCCCACAGGAGATTCAGCCCCACCAGTACCGTGGCAGCGTCCGAACTGCCGCCCCCGAGCCCGCCGCCCATGGGAATGCGCTTGGTGACACTGAGATTGGCGCCGAGTTGCGTTCCGCTGGCGGCCTGCAGGGCGCGCGCGGCGCGCACCACCAGATCGGCCTCGGCCGGCACGCCCTCGGCTCCGGCCCGGCGCTCGATCAGACCATCCCGGCGCACCTGTATCTGGAGGTCATCCGCCAGGTCAATGAGCTGAAAGAGCGTCTGCAGATCGTGATAGCCATCGCCGCGGCGTCCGGTCACATGCAGAAACAGGTTGAGCTTGGCGGGTGCCGGCCACGACGTCACGGGGCTCATGGCTCATGCCAGCTGTCGAGGATCAGCCTGACCCGCACCGTGCCGCGCGTCACCGTCAGTTTCTGCGGCAGCGCGCCGGCGGCGGTCTGCATATAGGCGCTGAAAGTCACTGTCCAGTCAGACTGGACCAGCGAGCCCAAATAGCCTTCGGGTTTGGCCGTCTCGGTACTGGGGCTGGCGGGATCCGGGACTCCCTGCAGCCAGAAGCGCAGGCTCCCAAGCGGGGGTTCAAATCCCATGCGCCGCACCAGTTCCTCGCGGGCCGCCTGACTGTCAAGCGCCTCACCGGAAGGCGTGGTGAGGCTGAGCACGTCGCCATCATTGATGATGCGCACGCCACCGACGCCGAGCGGCCCATCCAGGCTCACCGCGCTGCGCGTGCCGTCCTGGACCCAGCGCAAGCGGCCGTTGAAGCCATCGCCTCCCGCCACGACGCCGATGCGTCCCTGCGCAGTGAACCGGGTGCGCGCTTGCAGCTGCGCGCGCCGCGCCGGCCAGGCGGCGATCACCTGTTCAGGTGCGAGCGTTGGCGCGACGGGTTTTGGCAACGTCTGGCAACCCACCAGCCACAGTGCGGCCAACCATGAAACAAGAAGCAGCGG